>JBJEQB010000019.1:0-57863 GCA_051881535.1 Acutalibacteraceae bacterium
TTCATGAACAAGGTTGACCAGGTTGACGATCCCGAGCTCCTTGAGCTTGTTGAGATGGAAATCCGTGAGACTCTTGCTGAGTACGGCTTCGATGAGGAAGCTCCCATCATCAAGGGCTCCGCTCTTAAAGCACTTGAGTATGACGGCGGCGATGTAAACGCTCCTGAGCTTGCACCCATCTGGGAGCTCATGGACGCTGTTGACAGCTACATTCCCACTCCTGACCGTAAGGCAGACCTTCCCTTCCTTATGCCCGTTGAGGACGTATTCACCATCACAGGCCGCGGCACCGTTGCTACCGGCAGAGTTGAGCGTGGACAGCTTAAGACAGGCGAAGAAGTTGAAATCGTTGGTCTTACCGATGAGAAGAGAAAGACAGTTGTTACCGGTATCGAGATGTTCCGCAAGATCCTCGATTACGCTGAGGCAGGCGACAACATCGGTGCACTTCTTCGTGGTGTTCAGAGAACAGAGATTGAGCGCGGCCAGGTTCTTGCAAAGCCCGGGTCAATTCATCCCCACACCAAGTTCAAGGGTCAGGTTTATGTTCTGACCAAGGAAGAGGGCGGCCGTCACACACCGTTCTTCAACAACTATCGTCCTCAGTTCTATTTCAGAACTACCGACGTTACAGGCGTTATCTCACTTCCCGAGGGAACTGAGATGTGCATGCCCGGCGATAACGTTGATATGGATGTTGAGCTTATCACTCCCATCGCTATTGAAAAGGGTCTTCGCTTCGCTATCCGTGAAGGCGGCAGAACCGTTGGTTCAGGCGTTGTTATCGATATCGCTGAATAATTAAAAATCAATTTTTGGGAGCAGTCGCAAGGCTGCTCCTTTTTTATGCCGGAATGTGTGCCTGTTCTCAGAAACCGCATATTAACAAGCAAAGGATGATTTTATGCTTTATCACGGCAGCTCCGCAGGCGGTTTAACCGAGCTGAAGCCTTTTCTTTCCGAGCACGGCAAACCGTACATATATTTTGCAAGCAATCCAGTGGTTGCTTTGTTTTATACCGTTCACTCCGTTGAGCGACCGTATAATTGGTTTCCCTACGGTTTCAAGAACGGAACACCCGTTTATAACGAATATTATCCCGATGCACTTGCCGATGTTTATAAGGGCAAAACGGGCTTTTTATATGAATTTGAAAGCATAAACGGAGCGGAAAATCCGACGGGGATTAACTGCGCCTGCGTATGCGAAAAGCCTGTTCCCGTTGAGAGAGTTATCGAAATCCCTGATGTGTTCGAGGAGCTTCTTGAACGCGAAAAGCGTGGGGAGCTGATAATAGAGCGTTATGAAAATCTGAATGCCGAGCAAAAGAGCGGAATTGAAAAAATGATAAAATCTGAGATTGAAAGCTGTGATTTAAAGAGCAAACCCGATTGCAGCTATACAAAGTTTTTAAAAAGCAGATTTCCAAATTTATTCTCCGCACCGTAAAAGCAAACCGAGCCAAAGCATTTGCATTGGCTCGGTTTTTTATATAACCGTGTCTTTAATTTTTTCAACGCGCGAAACCGAAAAAATCTCGGCGTCAAGAGTGCTTGTGTCGCCGTCAAGCGGGAAATCAATAACCGCCGTTTTGACCTTCATACCCTCGTGCAAAGGAGCAAGGTCTGATTTGAGGAAGAAAGCCATGCAGGAGCTTCTCGGAACGGGCGGAGCGTCAAGCACGGATTTGAGCTTTATGTCAACGCTGACGCTGTCGGCAGCTTCGTATTCAACCGAGGCATAAAATTTTCCTTTCGGGCAGAGCGGCGAAAAATCTTTTATGAATTTTCGGCGTTCCCGCTCTATTTCTTTGGGCGAATAAATTTGACGAAACCGCTCGTCTTCAAAAAGCTTTTCTATTTCAGCATACATATCGATAAGCTTTGTTTCCCTTATATAAATAAAATCGCCGTCAGGCAGGTCAAGCTTGCTTTCCTCATTTCCGATTTTCAGCAAAACGGGTATTTCCGCAACACTTCGTATCGATTGGGGAGCGAATGACAGCGTTATATCGCCCGTGATTTCAGGGATATGCTCATATTCGCCGTCAAATGTGATGTCGTTGATGTAATAATCGTCAAAAGAAATATACTCAAAACGCTCGCTTCTCCACCCTGCACAGATGAATTTCGACAGCAGAATGATTTCACTTTCGATGCCGTTGCTTAGCAGAGTGCATTGTGCTTCGCCCGATTTCAGTGTGGTTTCGCCGCAGACAAGCTTTTTTATATGAATTGAAGGCTCAATGAAACGAATTTCCGCCTTTTCACATTCCCTGACGGTCTGCTCATGCTCGCGGTCGAGGTCAAAGCTGTTCATAGCTTCAATTTCCGCCTGTTCTTTCAGCTCTCTGAGCGTTTCATTGTAGGTGAGAAGTACGCCGTGAAGCACATTTCCGTTGCGGTAAAGCCCCGCAAGGTGACATTCAGTGCCGCCGAGCCTGAAATCTTTGCCGATTATTTTAATCTCATTTATTTCCGAGAGGCGCTCATATATTGCGTTTAGATTCATTTTCTGATAATTCCTTCTTCAACTGCGGTGTGGGCGCATATTTTCAGCAGCTCGGTTATGCTTTTATCCGTATCCGGCAATATAAAACCGTTATCGTAAATGCTTTCACCGAAAATCATTTCATAAAAACACGCGCCTGCAAGATAGCAGCCCAAGTCATTACCGTGGTATCCGTCTGCCGTCAGCCTGTCGCCGATTAGCGTTCCTCTTGCGGTCTGCCACGCTCTGCCGCTCGGAATAATCAAATCAATATCCGCCTCAAGAGCGGCGTTGACATTTGCCTCGGTCAGCGCACGGTACATTTCCTGCTGGTCTCTGCCGTAATTTGCAAAGGCGGGGAGATTACAGCCGCTTTCGTATGCCCAGGTTTGATGAAGCATTATTTTTGCATTTGGCTGAACCATTCTGCAATATTCGGCAAGCTCGGAAAGATAGGGCGAATAGCTTTCGGCGATTCCGCTCAGAGGACTGCATTGCTGGAGAGTGATAACATCCCAATCCTCATCCTCAACCGCCTCGTGCAGAGCAACGCCGTCGGGGCGGTTCATTTCGGTTTCAAAAGGTAGATAAACCTCATAGTCGTAATCGGTGTTTTCTTCGCGCCAATTTTTCCAATGCTGTTCAAGAGAACAGCCCGCTATAAACAAATTGCAGAGAAGCAGTTCCTTGTCCGCCGCCTTTGCCATTTGCGGCAAAAATTTATGGGCGTTGGCAGAAAAGCTGTTGCCTATTGAAAGAACATTCATTTTTTGCCTCCGTATTGACCTTTTATAAGCTGTGAAAGGGCTTTTTTATCGTCCTCATTATTGCATCTCTCGATTATGACAAAATAAATTGTTGCAAGGAACAGATAGGGGAACGGAGCAAAGATGCCGGGGTTTACAAACGACATCATTTCAAGCCCTATGTAAGAGATAAAAACGACAGCATTAAAAAATGTAAAGTTTTTAAGAAAAACTCTTATTCTTTGATAAATCAGGAAGCCGTATGCCGCAACGCCGACGATACCGAAGCTTCCGATTATCTGAACGGGCGAGCAATGATACCAGCAGAGCGTGAATTCCGCATTGTGGTGGACATCGCTGTTGCCCATATATCCGAGGCCTCTGCCGAAAATCGGGTTGGTTTTAAAATCTTCAATTCCCCGCGGAATAAGCTCCAGCCTGATAGCGTTTTCGGCGGGATTCATCAGCCGTTCTATAGTGTAGCTGAGCATATCGAAAAGGAAATGCCTCATAAGGAATGCCGCCGAAAGGCACAATGCCGTGATTACTGCAATGGCGGGGCGGTGGCGCTTATCGATAATAAACATAGCAACAAAGCAAATGCCAAGCTCAACCGCGCCGAAAATCATGCCGCCGCGCGAGCCTGAAAAGAGGATTGCGGCATAGGAGAGCATACCGACGAAGAACCAGCCGAATTTTTTTGCGGAGAGATAAAACGGAAACGGCATGGCAAGCATAAGCAGAGTTGAAGCGTTGTTGCGCCATTGAAACGGAATTATGTCAAACTGTCCGTGAAGCTCCGCACGGCGGCTCAGATATTCCTCAAAAATGCAGATGCAGAGCGTTATGATAATCAGGGTCATCAGCCTTGCAAATTTATCCGTAAACACATAATCTTCGCGCATTTTGAGTGCGCCCGACATATACATATATATTATGAGCATTCCGAAGCCGAGCAGAAAAACATAAAAGAGAGCGGTTGGATTAAAATATTCACGGGCGGTAATTATGCCCAGCCCTCCGAGGGTTACAGCCGCGGAGGTGGCCAAAATACCGTAAAAACAGGCTCCTTTTTTCAGAGGACTTCTGTAATAAATAAAATGAAAAATAATAAAAGCGGCTATCGGAGGAGCAAGCCACCAGAATTTGATAAAGTCGTCAAACGAGTGCTTGCAGCGTATGGCAAAGCAGGCGGTTACCATTATTGCTTCAAGCGCAGGCATCAAATCATCGGTTAAAGCCATTGTTATGCCGATAACGAGAGCGAAAAGCATTGTACCGAGAACCTCGCTGCCCGTAAAAATAACGGCGCAGGCTCCCGCTAAAAGCAGGGCGGCATACCAATCCGATATTAAAAATTTTCTTATTTTATCCATTATATTACCTCGGTACTTTTGTAATTGCCGGAATAATTCAATAATAATATAGCAATCAAACGCCCCGTTGTCAATTAATGTTACAATATTGTAAGATATTCGGCGCAGTATTTTAATCATTTTCAGGCTTAAATGCACCGATTATGAACACTTGCTACTGTCAATTATTACAATATTGTAAACTTTGGAAAAAACACTTGATTTTTCATTTCAAAGTGGCTAAAATACGAATTAGCACTCAGGGCTAACGAGTGCTAAAATATGTTAATAATTTTTTGGAGGTAATAGATATGACTATTAAACCACTTGCTGACAGAGTTGTTGTTAAGTCCGTTGAGGTTGAAGAAACAACAAGCAGCGGCATCATCCTTTCGGCTTCCGCTCAGGAAAAGCCCCAGATTGCAGAGGTTGTTGCAGTCGGCCCCGGCGGCGTTGTTGACGGCAAAGAGGTTGAGATGTATGTTAAGGTTGGCGACAGAGTAATCACAGGCAAGTATTCCGGCACAGAGGTTAAGCTTAACAAAGAGGAATACACCATTGTTCGCCAGAGCGACATTCTTGCAATAGTTGAATAATTAAGGGAGGAAATTTATCATGGCAAAGCAGATTATTTACGGTGAAGAAGCCCGCAAGGCTCTCCAGGCAGGCGTTGATAAGCTTGCAAATACGGTTAAAATCACACTCGGCCCCAAGGGCAGAAATGTTGTTCTTGATAAGAAATACGGCGCACCCCTCATCACAAACGACGGCGTAACAATCGCTAAGGAAATCGAGCTTGAGGACGCTTTCGAGAATATGGGCGCTCAGCTTGTTAAGGAAGTTTCCACAAAAACAAACGATGTTGCGGGCGACGGCACAACAACGGCTACTCTGCTTGCTCAGGCTCTTATCAGAGAGGGCATGAAGAATGTTGCCGCAGGCGCAAATCCCATGGTTGTTAAGAAGGGCATGGCAAAGGCTGTTGACGCAGCGGTTGCAGCGGTTAAGAAGAATTCAAAGCCCGTTTCAAGCTCGGATGATATTGCAAGAATAGCAACAATTTCTTCGGGTGACGAGGAAGTCGGTAAATTCATCGCCGACGCTATGGAAAAGGTAACTGCCGACGGCGTTATCACCGTTGAGGAGTCAAAGATTGCCGTTACCGAGTCCGAGGTTGTTGAAGGTATGCAGTTTGACAGAGGATACATTTCACCTTATATGGTAACCGATACCGACAAGATGGAAGCTGTTATCGATGACGCTCTTATTCTTATCACCGATAAGAAGATTTCCAACATTCAGGAAATCCTGCCTCTGCTTGAGCAGGTTATGCACGCAGGCGGCAAGCTGATTATCATTGCCGAGGATGTTGAGGGCGAGGCTCTTTCAACAATTCTTGTTAATAAGCTTCGCGGCGTATTCACCTGCGTTTGCGTTAAGGCTCCCGGCTTCGGCGACAGAAGAAAAGAAATGCTTCAGGATATCGCTATCCTTACGGGCGGCGAGGTTATCACCTCAGAGCTCGGTCTTGAGCTTAAGGATACCCAGCTTGCACAGCTCGGCAGAGCCCGTCAGGTTAAGGTAACAAAGGAAAACACAATCATCGTTGACGGCGCAGGCTCAAAGGAAGAAATTTCTTCAAGAGTTGCACAGATCAAGATGCAGATAGAGAACACCACCTCTGATTTTGACAGAGAGAAGCTTCAGGAAAGACTTGCAAAGCTTTCGGGCGGCGTTGCCGTTATCAAGGTCGGCGCAGCTACCGAAACCGAGATGAAGGAGAAGAAGCTCCGCATCGAGGATGCTCTTGCCGCAACAAAGGCTGCCGTTGAGGAAGGCTGCGTTGCAGGCGGCGGCGTTGCTCTGCTTAACTCGCTTAGCAGCGTTAAGGCTCTGCTTGACACGGCTGAGGATGCTGACGAAAAGACAGGCATTAAGATTGTTCTTAAAGCTCTTGAAGAGCCCGTTCGCCAGATTGCTGCTAACGCAGGTCTTGAAGGCTCAATCATCATCAACGCAATCCTTGAGAGCGGAAAGATTGGCTACGGCTATGATTTTGCAAAGGATGAATACTGCGATATGGCTTCGGCAGGTATTCTTGATCCCACAAAGGTTACCCGTTCCGCATTGCAGAACGCGGCTTCGGTTGCTTCAATGGTTCTGACCACCGAGAGCCTTGTAACCGACAAGCCCGATCCGGCTGCCGACGCGGCAAACGCCGCAGCTATGGCTGCCGCACAGGGCGGCGGAATGTATTAATCCGCGCCTTTAAACCGAATATCAAGCCGCTTTGCCTTGTGCAGAGCGGCTTATTCTTTTTGGAAAGTTTGGAAAAACTATGTTACAAATCGGCAGTCAATTATATTTTCATAGGGTAATTAATATTTTGTTTACCAAATATTAATAATTTTACTGCTTTTTTCGGTTTGACAATTGTATAAAAGTGTGTTAGAATGCTGGTATCAATAATATTTTGATGAAAACAGGAGGACAAAAGAATGAAAAAAGCAAAGTCAGTTTTATCAATCGTCATGGCAATGCTTGTTGTCATGAGCTGTATGTTCGCTGCTTCCGCCGCGGAAGTTACCGAAAAGGAAGATAACGGCACTGCAGCTACCGCGGTAGCATTTGAGATTAAAGATACCGTTAAAGGCGCTCTTTCAAAAATTGACGATGTAGATTATTACTCGTTTAAGGTTGAAAAGGCAGGTCTTGTAACCGTTTCGGTTGCTCACAACGCAATCGCGGGCGCAGATCCCACATCAACTGTTCTGACCGTAAAAATTCTTGATGCCAACGGCAACAAGATAACGCAGTTCACTTCAAAAGCAACGGACACCAAGTCTTCTTCCGATGCTTTCGGAGCATCCGCCGAAACATATTATGTAGAGATTACGGCAGGCAATATTTTTGACAATGCACTCGGTTATAACTATGAGCTGACCGCATCTCTTGATTCCACGGCTCTCAGCGAGACTGAGGATAACAACACGGCGGCAAAGGCTAACGCCATGCAGCTTTCAGTCAGCGGCAGCCCCAAGGTTTACACCGGCTACATTTCAGAGAACGATGTTGACTATTATTCAATCACCGTTCCCGGCCCCGGCATTGTTTACTTCTATATCTACAACGGCTCTGCCGTAAGAGGCAACTACAGCGCAACTCTCCTTTCTTATGTTGACAAGGGTGAGGCTGTTGAGAAGGCTCTCGGCACTATCACCGTTAATGAAAACGAAGCTTCCAAGATGAGCCCCGGCGTCGGCGTAAACGCAGGCACATATCTTATCAAGATTGCAGGCAACGGCGGCAGCACCGGCACATATCAGACAAGAGCTTTCTATTTTGCAAACGACAAGTCTGAGATGGAGTACAATAACGACAACGGCAGTGCAAACTTCGTCAATATCGGCGGAACCATCCTTGCTTCCGTTTTTGATAAGGACGATATCGACTGCTTCAAATTCACCGTTCCCGCAAATAACTACGGCTATGAAATAACCCTCAAGTCACAGGATACTGCAAACGAGGGCAAGTGGCAGATAGTTTCAATCGCAAATCAGGACGGTCTTGCAACAGATAAGGACGGCAAGGTTATCGCTGACAATGTTGTTGCAACGGAAAAGACAGAAGCTAAGGTTTCCACGGGAACTCTTACCGCAGGAACATATTATATTAAGGTTAAAGCCGGCAATGTTGTTAACAGCGGCATTTATGAGCTTTCAATCAAAGCCAAGGATAAGCCTCAGGAAGATGAAAAGGACAAGAATCTTTGGGAAAAGATTCAGGAGCTCGACTGGAAAGGCTTCTGGGACAATTTCAGCGATTGGATCGGCAAGATTGACTTTATCTCTATAATCAAGAGCATTTCTGCAAGCTTTATTAGAGTTATAACCGCGCTCATTTCAATGGCAGGCTGATTCAGGCATTAAAAAGAGGGGCTGTTTTAAAAACAGCCCCTTATTTGAATTTTAACGGGATTTAATAACAGACAGCATTAGTTTTGTGCTTTCAAGAAAGGAATGGCTAAAAATGGGATTTGATAAGGATTTTTCACCGGTATTGCGCTTTATGATTGTCAGCGATGTTCACTATAAAGATGAACACAGCGCCGAGCGGGAGAGAATGGAAAAGGCGATCAGAACGGCTTATGAGCTTAGCGGCAGAGAAAAATATTCAAAGCTTGATGCGCTCTATGTTGTAGGCGATTTTGCTAACAACGGTTCACCCGAGCAGATGAGAGCTTTCAAAAAAACGCTTGATGAAAATGTCAGAGAGGGCACGGAGATTACATTATCTCTTGCCAGCCACGAATACGGATACAACGGCGAACAGGGGGCGCTTGAAAGATTTTCCGAAATATTCGCAATGGAGCCCGATACTCACAAGGTAATCAACGGATACCATTTTATCAGCATAACCAGCACAAAGGGTTGCCATTTTGATGAAGTAAAGCAGGAGTGGGCGGCACGCGAGCTAAAAAAAGCCGCAGAGGCTTCGCCCAAAAAGCCGATTTTCTTTTTCCAGCATCCGCATATTACAGACACGGTTTACGGCAGCATAAATTGGGGAGAGGATGAGCTGACTGCAATTCTTATGAATTATCCCCAGGTCATAGATTTTTCCGGTCATTCACACGCGCCGATTAATGACCCGCGCTCTATTCATCAGAAACATTTTACCTCTCTGGGTACGGGAACTCTCAGCTATTTTGAGCTTGATGAATTTGATAAGATTTACGGCACGGTTCCGCCGAGAGCGAATATCGCCGCGCAGATGCTGATTGTTGAGGCGGACGCTCAAAACAGAGTCAGAATTTATCCCTATGACCTGATTACTTCAAATTTCTTCCCCTATACATGGAAAATCGACAGCGCGTGGGATCCCTCGTCATTTCTTTATACCGACAAAAGATATAAAACGGATGTTACGCCGTATTTTGGAGAAAATGCCCGCGTCAGAATATCCGATATAATCCCCGGTGGCTTTACGGCGGAGTTTGACTGCGCCGAAATCGATGAGGATTATGTTGACGATTATAATGTTTATATAAAAAAATCTGACGGAACGATAGTCAGAAACTCAACGGTTTGGAGCGAATATTATTTTTACGATATGCCCAAAACCCTGAGCGTTTCTTTCAGCGGGCTTGATGAAGGAGAAAATTATACGGTTGAAATATATGCAAACGGTTTTTGGAAAAACCGCTCCGAAAAACCGCTGACGAGCGATGTAATATCGCTTTAAAAGCCAAATCGGGAATGTTTGCTGTCATTAAAAGCAATTTTTCTGACAAAAAAGGTAAAAAGTGTCCGTCTTTTTTCTTAAATGTGCTTGATTTTTTTGAAGCGGTATAATAAAATAAATCCTAATATGGGTTTATTTAATCTTTATATGGGTTTATTTAATCTTTAAGGAAGGTGAAGTAATGGCGGAGGATAAAAAGAAAGTACCAATGCCTGTTGCGGATGATGAGGCGGTAAGGCGGCAGCTTGATCAGCAAAACAAGCTTTATCTCAGCCCCAAACACTATGCAGCATATATTTTATCCGGCTTCGGTGATAAAAACTGGGAGACCTTCAGCGGAACAAACCTGTTTTTCTTCCAGACAACATTCCTCGGAGCTAAGCCCTCTGTTCTCAGCTTTTCAAGCGCGGTCTGCGGAGTTATGGATACCTTTGACAATGCGATTTCCGGTCCGCTGATTGACAGAACAAGAACCCGTTGGGGCAGAGTAAGACCCTGGCTTATTCTGACTTTGCCGTTTTGGTTTTTCTCGGCATTTGTTCCCTGGATACTTCCCGGCGGAATGAGTCAAACGGCGATTTTTGTGTGGTTCCTTGCGCTGAATTATATCGGCTCAATAGCAAACTCGTTTTATAACCCGAGCTATCAGGCGATTTTGTTTAATCTGACGCCGAATGTTGCCGAAAGAAACCGCTTGATTGCTACGGACGCCTATGTTGACCTCGCGGGCGTTTGGCTGCCTTCGCTGTTCCCGTTCTTTGTTGACTATTTGCCGCGAAGCATACCGTCGAGATACATATTTATGGGCGGCGCTTTCCTGTTCATTGCCAGCGTTATTATATTCAGAACCTACGGTTTCTTCTCCTTGAAGGAAAGAGTGCCTCTTGCTTCAAGAGACGAAATGAATCAGGTAAATATAATGAAAACCATAAAATCTGTCGGCACTTGCCGACCGATGTGGGTTTTGCTTATCAAGAACTTCTTTGCTCTCGGCAAGGCTGTCGGCAGGCAGGTTGAGAATTATTTCTGGCTTAACTGCATGGGCAAAATATCGCTCGGCACAATCGCAGGCTTGTTTACAGGTCTGCCGAGCTACTTTGTGCTCCCGCTTGCACCCAAGCTTACAAAGAAATTCGGTCTTCGTAACCTTGCGGCAGGCAGCTATATGTTCTGCGGTATTTCCTATTTTATTATGTGGCTTATCGGATATAAGCCCACAAGCAACAATCTTGTAAATATTATCTGGATTATTTTCGCCCTTACCGTTTGCGGCTCTGTCAACAGTATTCAGAGATACTGCAGCACAGCGCTCAACGGCGATCTTTATGACTATGTTGAGTGGAAAACGGGTATCAGAAACGAAGGAACGATAACCGCCGCCATGGGTTATATAACCCTGCTTACAACTCAGCTTTCAACAATTCTCAGCGGTCTTATCGTTGACGCTATCCACTATAAGCCCTTGCTTGACGCAAACGGAGTTCTTGTTCCGCAGACGGATGCAAAAATGCTTGCGGGAATCTGGACTATTTTCGCTCTCGGCCCCGCAATCGGCAGATTTATGAAGGGCGTTACGCTTCTGTTCTTCAATGTAAACGGCAAAACGCGTGAAACCATGATGTATGAGCTTGCAAGAATAAGAGCGGCAAAAGTTATAGATACCGAGCCTGCCGAAGATAAGAATCAGGCATAATCTTAATTTTGTTTAAATTTTTGTGCAATTTATTTCCAAATTATCATAAAAAGTGCTTGCAATTAATAAAATTATATGTTAAAATGAACTGTATCATTATAGGGAAGTATCTTTTGCAGCTTTCCGTAATATAAAAAGGGAGGAATATACACATGACGCGATTCAAAAAATCATTGGCGCTGTTCCTTGCGTTGGTTATGATGTTCAGCACAATGACTATTGCGGCATCGGCATGGAACTATCAGACTGATGATGGTTTTGCAATCACCTATACTACCAAATTTTTCAGGCTTGATGCAGAATCCGGCGAATGGATTGAAACAACAAGAGCAAAGCCGGGTGAGGCTTTAAAGGCCAGAGTTTATGTTGCAACGGATTATGCAACAAATTCAGGCGAAAACGGCTTCCAGTGGGATTCAAGATATCTTAAAACCGATTTTGTAGACGGTGTTAAGAGAGGAGTCACCACAAACGACGAATATATGGGCGGCATTTGCCAGCTTTCATGCGATACTGCTGTTTGGCAGGCAGATGAGACCAAGTTCCTCAGGCAGAATCCAGGAAACATTCTTGTTAAAAACGGAAAGGTTCCAGCAGATTTCTTCGATAACAACGATCTTATCGCACTTGCACTTGAGTTTGGTTCAAACAAAAACTATATGCTTGTTGATACAGACTGGGCTTTTGAGTTCGATATGCAAGTTCTCAACAACGAACTCACAAACACTGTCAATTCTTCCGGCTCCGCTCAGGTTCCCGCACTTTATAACAGCCTGAGCACCTGCGACGAAGGCTATCTTCTTTTCGTAGATATGCCTAAGGGCGAGGAAGGCGCAACAAGAGACGGTAACTGGGCAATGAGTGAGTGGGAACCCGATTTCACCACCAATGCCGCAACTGTTTCCACCACCAGCAACTTTATCCTCAATGCCAACGGCGGAACCTTTGCTTCAAACGGCACGGATACCTCAAAGGCGTCCGGAATTATCGGCACCGCAGCTTCAAATCTTATTAATACCGAAATTCCCGTCAGAGCAGGCTTTGCTTTTGAAGGCTGGTCAGCTACGCCGATAAGCAGAACAGACCTTACGGACGAAGAGCTTGCAAATGCTCTCGTTGACGGTTCTGCTCTTAAATATGACTATGATGATCAGACTGTTTATGCAGTTTGGTCAAAAGCCCCCACATCCTATACTCTTAACGAGTATGTTATGGGCGTTGACGGCAGTTATCCCGCAACTCCCAACACCCGCACCGTTAAGGCTGAAGCAGGCGATGTTGTAACTCCCGCAGCTGCTCCCGAGGGCTTCTCTCTTGACACAGCGAAGAGCGACGCTTCAATCACCGTCAGTGATGACAGCACTTCCGTACTGAATGTATACTATTCAAGAAATAAGTATACGGCAACTTATCATTACAATGACGGTACGGAGCCCCATGAAGTTTATTACGGAGCGGCTATTCCCGACGCGGATAATAATCCTTATAAAGCAGGAAGCAAATTTGTTCATTGGTCGCTTAACAGTGACAATACAAGCAACCCCGTTCCTTCTTCAATGCCCGCAGAAAATGTAGATATTTATCCCGTTTGGGAGGATATTCCCTATACCTATATTTTTGACGCAGGCGAAGGCGCTCAGTTCAGCGACGGCAGCAGAACAAAGTCAACCGTATATTCTTACGGCGATGTTCCTGCTTATCCCTCCGAGAAGCCCACAAAGGCTGATCATGAATTCACCTCGTGGACTCCCGATCTTCCCAAAACGGTAAGCGGTGATGCAACTTTCACTGCAAATTATGTTTACAGCGCACATCAGCTCAGCTATCACCTCACCGAAGCTCCCGAAGGTGCACAGGCTCCCGAGACAGTTGAAGGTCTTAAAGAGGGAGATAAGGTAATTCTCGCCGCTCCCACGGATGTTGAGGGCTACACCTTCAACGGTTGGGTATATGACGGCGGTGAGCCCATTGCTCCCGGAAAAGAATTCGAAATGCCCGACGGCAGTGTAGAGTTTGAAGGCTCATATTCGGCAAAAGAATATAAAATTACCTTTGATTCAAAAGGCGGCAGCGCTGTTGCCGATATCAAAGTTAAATGCGGCGAAACCGTTGACTCACTTCCCGTATCCACCAAGGAAGGCAGCACCTTCAGCGGCTGGATGAATGAGTCTGGCGTTATCGTAACAACTCCTTTCACAATGCCCGCGTCTGATTTGGCGCTTACCGCAGCATGGGATGTTGTTTCTTACAAACTTACACTTATTGCAGGCACAGGTGAATTTGCCGATTCAACTTCAATATTTACTGCAACCGTTCCTTACGGAACAAAGCTTGCAGATATTATTCCCGCTAATCCCACCAAAGAAGGCTATATATTCAGAGGCTGGGCAAACAATGACGGCGTTCCAACAACACTGCCTGAAACAATGCCCGCAATCAATGTAACCTTAAACGCTATTTGGGAACCCATTCCCACCTTTGTACTCACCTTGGATGCAGGCGAAGGTCAGTTTGCAAACGGCGATAACTCAATGGAGCTTGAATATCCCGAGGGAACCGATATTTCAGGCGTTGAAGTACCTACCAGAGAAGGCTATGAATTTGACGGTTGGGACAATATGCCCGAGGACGGCAAAATGCCCGCAGAGGATCTTACTCTTGAAGCAAAATGGGCTCGCGTAAAGCATAAGATTACCTATATGCTTCCCGACGGCACGGTTTACGATGAATACAGCGTTGAAGAAGAAGCAGCAATTCCCGCTCCCGAAGAAGACCCCGAAATCGAAGGCTATACCTTTGTTAAGTGGGCTGTTAATGAGGACGGCACAGAGCCTGTTCCCGAAGTAATGGGCACAAGCGATATCGTTGCAACCGCATTCTTCTCAATCAACAGCTATAAAGTAACTTATATGAATAAGGGCGAGGTTTATCAGGAATATGAGGATGTCGTATACGGCTCCGAGGTTCCCGTACCCGCAGATCCCGAATCGGCAGATCCTGAGTTAGAGGTATTTGCAGGATGGCAGCCCAAGGTTCCCGCCACAATGCCCGCTCGTGACCTTGTATTTGAGGCAGAGTGGAAAGCCCCCAGAGATTATTCTGTAACTTACCTTCTTGATGACGGCAAGACCTATGAACAGTATACGGGTCTTATGCCCGGTGACAGCGTTCCCGTTCCTCCCGAAGATCCCGAGAAATTCGGCTATAAGTTCGTAGGTTGGGAGCCCGAAGTTCCCGCCACAATGCCCGCAGAGGATCTTGTATTCACCGCTCAGTGGGAGATTGACAAGGAATTCGTAGCCATTGTAGTCGGCGGAACGGTTGTTGCAGGCGGTGCCATCGCGGCTATCGTAGGCGCTTCAAATGCAGCTCTCATTACGGGCGTTTCAATAGTCGGCGGCGTACTCGTTATCGGCGGCATTGCGGCCCTTGTTAAGCATACCCACACCGTAACCTATATGGTTGACGGCGAGGTTTATAAGACCTACAAGGTTCTTGAAGGCACAAAGATTCCCGTTCCCGCTGATCCCGAAAAGGACGGCGCAAAGTTCACAGGATGGAATCCCGAAGTTCCCGAGAAGATGGGCACAGAGGATCTTGTCTTTGAAGCAACATGGGATAATGTCGATGTTGACATTCCCTCAACAGGTTCTGCAGCAGCAGGTATAACCGCATTCGCAGTTATCTCAGGCGCAGCAGCAGCGGCATATGTAATCGTTTCAAGAAAGAAAGAAGACTGATTGCCGACTGACCAAGGAACCAAAAACAGCTAAGGCTTTCAAGGTGCTGTTGCACAGAGCGAAGGCCAAAAGAAACTTATATAAAAGAAGATGGCTTGTATCGGAAATTCAACCGATACAAGCCATTTGATTTTTGCATTAAGATTAATTTAATTAATAACGGTTTTTCGGTAGGGGATAGCCGGGATTTTGCGGCGGCATTTGTAGGGGACGATGCCCACATCGTCCCAAAATTAATACAAATTTCAGTAGGGAACGCTGTCCTCAGCGCCGCATACAATTCGGAATTCGTAATGCGTAATGCGGAATTAATGACGGGCTTCACCCGTACCCGATTATATTCGTTTTCACGGCGGCATTTGTAGGGGACGATGCCCACATCGTCCCAAAATTAATACAAATTTCAGTAGGGAACGCTGTCCTCAGCGTTCCTCAAAAAATTCGGAATTCATAATGCATAATTCGGCATTATGGATAGGCTCCGCCTATGACCGATTTATTTTATAAAGTCGCCCGGATTCAACAATCAACAATGCAAAATATTCCGAACAGAGTAGGGCGGCTTGCCCACAAGCCGCCGTTAAACCCGCTGTGTTCTTTCGGAACGCCGAGGACGGCGTTCCCTACCGAAGCTGCATTTTTTTCGGCGCAATTTGAAATTTGGGATTAATGGCAAAAATATCTACGTGGAGTAGGGAGGCTTGCTCCCGCCGAAAAACCGGCTATTTGATATGGATATATCAATAAAGTAATACCGATATTCATTTTTTACATTTCACATTTGCTCCTGTTAATGTTATTATATCATCAGAAACAAAAGACAGGAGGAAGAAAAAATGGCAAGATTTACATTACCCAGAGATCTTTATCACGGCAAGGGCTCTCTTGAAGCTCTTAAAACACTTACAGGCAAAAAGGCTATCATCTGCGTCGGCGGCGGCTCAATGAAAAAGTTTGGTTTCCTCGACAAGGCTGTTGAATATCTTAAAGAGGCAGGCATGGAGGTTAAGCTCTTTGAGGGAATCGAGCCCGACCCCTCGGTTGAAACCGTTATGAAGGGCGCTCAGGTTATGCTTGACTATGAGCCTGATTGGATTATCGCAATGGGCGGCGGCTCACCTATCGACGCGGCAAAGGCTATGTGGATTAAATATGAATATCCCGAAATCACATTCGAGGATATGTGCAAGGTATTCGGAATTCCCGCTCTCCGCAAGAAGGCTCATTTCTGTGCAATTCCCTCAACATCGGGCACTGCAACCGAGGTTACCGCTTTCTCAATCATCACAGATTATGAGAAAGGCATCAAATATCCCATTGCCGACTTTGAGATAACTCCCGATGTTGCCATTGTTGACGCTGACCTTGCCGAAACAATGCCCAAAAAGCTCGTTGCTCACACCGGCATGGACGCTATGACTCACGCAATCGAGGCTTATGTTTCAACCGCTAACTGCGATTACACAGATCCCCTCGCTCTCCACGCAATCGAAATGATTCAGGAAAATCTTGTTGATTCTTATAACGGCAATGAAGAAAGCCGTGCAAAGATGCACAATGCTCAGTGCCTTGCAGGTATGGCTTTCTCAAACGCTCTGCTCGGAATAGTTCACTCAATGGCTCATAAGACCGGCGCGGCATTTGCCGACTACGGCGCTCATATCATCCACGGCGCAGCCAACGCAATGTATCTTCCCAAGGTTATTGAGTTCAATGCCAAGGATGAAACTGCCGCAAAGCGTTATGCGAAGATTGCCGATGTTATGAACCTCGGCGGCAGCAGCGTTGAGGAAAAGGTTCAGCTTCTCATTGAATACCTCAGAGGTATGAACGATAAGCTCAATATTCCTCACTGCATCAAGAACTACGGCGCTGACAGCTATCCCACGGAGCAGGGCTTTGTTCCCGAAGATGTTTTCCTTGCAAAGCTTCCCGAAATTGCAAAGAATGCTATCGGCGACGCCTGCACAGGCTCTAACCCCCGTCAGCCCTCTCAGGAGGAAATGGAAAAGCTGCTTAAATGCTGCTATTATGATACTAAGGTTGATTTCTGATAAATTAACCGATAACAAGGCTGCCGGGCTTCTTAAGAACGGTAGCCTTTTTTGGAGGATTATGTATGTTTGAAATAATGACAAAGAAGATGCTCAACCCCACGGTTTGCCTGATGGAAATCAGAGCTCCGCTTGTTGCTAAAAAAGCACAGCCGGGTCAGTTTATCATTCTCAGGGTTGATGAAGACGGAGAAAGAATCCCTCTCACTGTAGCGGACTTTGACAGGGAGAGGGGTACGGTTACAATTATTTTCCAGGTTGTCGGAGCAACCACGGAAAAGCTTGACCACCTCAATCAGGGCGACAGGCTCCATGATTTTGTAGGTCCTCTCGGCAAAGCAACCGAAACCGACGGACTTAAAAGAGTTGCGGTTGTTGCGGGCGGCGTCGGCTGTGCCATTGCTTATCCCGTAGCCAAAAAGCTTCACGCAAAGGGCTGTGAGGTTCATGTTATTGCGGGCTTCCGCTCCGAAGACCTTGTTATTCTTTCTGATGAATTCAAGGCTAACAGCTCCGAATATATCCTTATGACGGACGACGGCTCGGCAGGTGAAAAGGGACTTGTAACAACGGCTCTCAAAAGACTGCTTGATTCGGGCGATAAATATGATGAGGTTATCGCCATCGGTCCGCTCGTTATGATGAAATTCGTCAGTCAGCTCACGAAAGAATATTCCGTTAAAACGGTTGTTTCAATGAATCCCATTATGATTGACGGCACGGGAATGTGCGGCGGCTGCCGCCTGACCGTCGGCGGCGAAACAAAATTCGCCTGCGTTGACGGCCCCGAATTTGACGGTCATCTCGTTGATTTTGACGAGGCTATGGAAAGAAACACCATGTACAGAGATTTTGAGTCCCACGCTCGCGAAAAGGCGTGCAGACTTTTTGATAAGGAGGTTGAATAATTATGCCTAATATGTCAAAAAGCAAAACGCCCATGCCTGAGCAGGCACCTGATGTAAGAAACCGTAATTTTAAAGAGGTTTCGCTCGGCTATACTCCCGAGCAGGCGGTTGAGGAGGCAAAGCGCTGCCTTAACTGCAAAAACAAGCCCTGCGTCGGCGGCTGCCCGGTAAAGGTTTATATCCCCGACTTTATTGCCGAGGTTGCAAAGGGCGAGTTTGAAGAGGCGTACAAAATTATTGCCAAGTCCTCAAGCCTTCCCGCGGTTTGCGGCAGAGTTTGCCCGCAGGAAAATCAGTGCGAGGGCAAGTGCGTAAGAGGCATTAAGGGTGAGCCTGTTGCCATCGGTCGCCTTGAAAGATTTGTTGCGGATTATCATAACAACAATTCAACCGAAAAGCCCGAAAAGCCCGAATCAAACGGTCATAAGGTTGCCGTTGTCGGCTCGGGTCCTGCCGGACTTGCGTGCGCGGGCGACCTTGCCAAAAAGGGCTATGAGGTAACGGTTTTTGAGGCTCTGCATACGGCAGGCGGAGTTCTGGTTTACGGAATTCCCGAATTCAGGCTTCCCAAGAAAATCGTTCAGAAAGAGATTGACGGTCTTAAAGATATCGGCGTTGATGTTGAAACCAATATGGTTATCGGCAAAACGCTTTCTGTTGACGAGCTTTTGGAGGATTTCGGCTTTGAAGCTGTTTTCATCGGCTCGGGTGCAGGTCTTCCGAAGTTTATGGGAATTCACGGCGAAAACCTCAAGGGCGTTTATTCCGCAAACGAGTTTCTAACCAGAATGAACCTTATGAAAGCCTATAAAAAAGACGGTGAAACACCCGTTGAGCATACGCTCAGGGCGGCGGTTATCGGCGGCGGCAATGTTGCAATGGACGCCGCACGCTGTGCAAAGAGACTCGGCGCTCAGGTTGATATTATTTACAGACGAAGCATGGAAGAGCTTCCCGCCCGCCGCGAGGAGGTTCACCATGCCATTGAAGAAGGCATCAATTTCAGAACTCTTACAAATCCCGTTGAAATTCTCGGCGATGAAAACGGAAATGTTACGGGAATTAAGTGCGTTACGATGGCTCTCGGCGAGCCTGACGCTTCGGGTCGCCGCAGACCCGTTGCAGTTGAGGGAAGTGAATTTGAGTTTGAGGTTGACTGCGTTATTATGGCTCTTGGCACATCGCCCAATCCGCTCATCAAATCAACCACTCCCGGACTTGAAACAAAGTCATGGGGCGGCATCGTAACCTATGATGAAACGGGTCATACCTCAAAGGATAAGGTTTATGCGGGCGGCGACGCCGTAACGGGCGCGGCTACCGTTATCCTTGCCATGGGCGCGGGCAAAAATGCCGCCGCGGCAATCGATAACGAGCTTATGCACAAGGAAGAAGAATGATTGCTTGACAGGCTTCAAAATAGGTGCTATTATTTTATAAGCTAATTGAATATTGTGGCGAAAGCAGGGAAAGAACGGTGAAAATCCGTCGCAACAGCCATTGCCGTTAAAGTCGGAATGCCTGTTCGCCATGATGCGGTTAGTCGCCTTCGGGCAGCGGAGGGTGGCATAACGGATTTTCGGGCTCTTTTATCGGAGCTTATGAGTGTTTGATTGCCTCTCCGTTTTCGGAGAGGCAATTTTTTATGAGGGAGGAAGAAATTTGAGGGACGCTTTTTCGCGCCGTCATCCAGCGGTCAATCTGATGTTTTTTGCCGCCGCGGCAATCTTTGCAATGATGTTTGACCATCCTGTGTTTCTCGGCATTTCTTTTTCTGCCGCGCTTGCTTATGCCGTGAAGCTGAAAGGTAAGGTGGCTCTCAAAACGTTCTTTTGCGCTCTGTTGCCTCTGCTGATTTTTGTTGTGATTATCAACACGGTTTTTGCGGGCTACGGTGTTACCGTGCTTTATACATTCGCAAGCGGCAAACGAATTACGCTTGAATCGGCGGTTTGCGGCGGCGTGACGGGCGCTCTCGTGGTGACAATGCTGCTGTGGTTTGCGTGCTTCAATGAAGTAGTGACAGAGGATAAATTTATGTATGCTTTCGGCGGCAGAATGCCGAACACGGCTCTGATGCTGCTTATGGTATTCAGATTTGTGCCGCTTTACAAAAGACAGCTTTCGGAAACTCTTTCCGCACGGCGAGCCGCAGGGCTGGCACATAGCGGCGGCAGAGCGGCTGCACTTAAAAACGCCTGTGCGGCGGTTTCGGGAGTTATAACGCGCGCCTTGGAGAATGCCATTGAAACTGCGGATTCAATGAAATCGAGGGGCTACGGCTCAGGCAGGCGCACAAGCTATTCACGCTTCACCTTTTCACCTGCCGATGCAGTGATGATAATTGCAATTCTCATTCTTTCGGCGGTGATTGCCGCGGGCAAGCTTTCGGGCTTTGCCGAAGCAAGCTACAATCCGATTATCGAAATCGGCGGATTTTCCGCAATGCTTGCGGTTTCAGCTGCGGCTTATGCGATTTTTTGCTTTTTTCCGATTATTTATGACTTTGCGGAGGATATAAGATGGAACAGATTATATGCGAAAACCTGAGCTTTGCTTATCCGCTCTGCAAAGAAAAGACTTTAAGTGATATAAATTTGAAAATAAACAGGGGAGAATTTGTTGTTTTGTGCGGCAAAAGCGGCTGCGGCAAAACAACCCTGCTTCGCCACTTCAAATCGGCGCTCACTCCCGCAGGGGAGAGGAGCGGCAGAGTGCTTTTGGACGGAGCGCCCGTTTCTGAGCTTTCGCCGAGGGACGCCGCCTGCCGGGTAGGCTTTGTTATGCAGGAGCCTGACAGCCAGATTGTTACCGATAAGGTTTGGCACGAGCTTGCCTTCGGGCTTGAAAACATCGGTGCGGAAACGGCGGATATACGCCTGAAAACGGCTGAAATGGCTTCATATTTCGGAATTTCCGAGTGGTTTGATAAAAAAACGGACGAGCTTTCGGGCGGTCAGAAGCAGCTTCTTAATCTTGCCGCCGTTATGGTTATGAATCCCGATGTGATTGTGCTTGATGAGCCGTCCTCACAGCTTGACCCCGTTGCGGCGGGCGACTTTCTTTCGGTTGTTTCAAAAATAAACAGAGAGCTTGGCGTAACGGTAATAATGACCGAGCACAGGCTTGAAGAGGTTTTCGGCTGTGCGAGCCGCGTTTTGATTATGGAAAACGGAAAAATCAAGAGCGACTGCTCCCCGCGCGAATTGAGCAGGGAGATAAGAACCGCCGATGAATTTGTCAGGCTTTCAATGCCGTCAAGCGTCAGAATTCATTCCGAGCTTGGGGCAGAGGGTGAAAGTCCGCTCTCGGTCAATGAGGGCGCGGCGTGGCTCTCATCGCTTTTCGGTAAAAAAAAGCCCTGCCGCACCAAGATTGAGCCCGCCGAATTCAAATCCGAAAGAAACGCGCTTGAAATTAAAAATCTGTTTTTCAGATATGAAAAAAACGGCGCGGATGTAATTTTAAATCTTAGTTTAAATGTTCCCGAGGGCAGCATTTTTGCCGTAATGGGCGGCAACGGAGAGGGAAAATCCACTTTGCTGAAAATAATCGCGGGTGCATTAAAGCCTATTTCGGGCAAGGTTCGTTTTTCGGGCAGAGCCAAAAGCGCGCTTATGCTTCCGCAGAGCGTTCAGTCGCTTTTTACCAAAAAAAGTGTTGCGGAAGAGCTTGCAGAGACGGGTGCAAGCGCATCGGATATTTTGCAGGCGGAGAGCTTTGCGGAAATTTCGGATTTGGAGCAAAGGCATCCGTTTGATTTGAGCGGCGGCGAGCAGCAACGGCTTGCGCTTGCAAAGCTGATGCTCAAAAATCCCGATATTCTGCTGCTTGACGAGCCGACCAAGGGCATGGACTGCGAGTTTAAGCAGTCTTTTGCAAAAATGCTGAAATCCCTTGCGGCAGACGGCAAAACCGTTGTTATGGTTTCGCACGATATTGAATTCTGCGCCGCCTGTGCCGATTTCTGCGCTATGATGTTTGATTCGGCTGTTGCCTGCGTCAAAGATGCCAACAGCTTTTTTACGGGCAACTTTTTTTACACCACCTCGGCAAACAGAATGTCAAGACATATTTTTGAAAATTGCGTAACGGATAAGGATGTGATATCGCTGTGCGGAGAGAATCTCGGCAAATGAGCAGGGGAAAAGCCGCGTTGTGCGGCGCAGGGCTGACGGCGGCGCTGATTGCGGCGGCGTGCGTAGGGCGAGAATTTCTGAGCGGCAGCCGTTATTATTACCCCATGGCGGTTTTGATAATTGCGGCGGCGTGCGTCCCCTTTTTTGTTTCGTTTGAAAAAAAGAAGCCCTCAGCAAGAGAGCTTGCCGTGCTCGCTTGTATGACCGCGCTTGCGGTTGCTTCTCGGGCGGCGTTTTATGCTCTGCCGTCGGTAAAGCCGATGTGCGCCGTAGTTATAATAACCGCCGTTTGTCTCGGCCCTCAGACGGGCTTTATCTGCGGCGTTACGGCAATGTTCATTTCAAATTTTATTTTCGGTCAGGGTCCGTGGACTCCGTTTCAAATGCTCGGAATGGGCGCGGTCGGGCTGGCAATGGGATTTATATTCCAAAACCGCAAATTGAAAGAGAACAGATGGGTTCTTTCAATTACGGGCGGCGTTTTGTGCTTTGCCGTTTACGGAATTATCGTTGACCTCAGCTCGGTTCTGATGATGGCAACGGATTTTTCACTTGGAGAAATAGCGGCAATTTACGCTTCGGGTATGCCGTTCAATCTTATTCACGGCGCAACGACTGCCGCTGTGTTGCTCATTGCGGGCAAGGCTTTTATTGAGAAGCTTGACAGGATTAAAATAAAATACGGAATGTTCGGCGGCGCGGGATGAATTTAAAAATCCCGCTTTTTTCTTGATTTGTTAACATTTGGATGTTATAATACCCTTTCATATATTAAGAATCGGGGGAAGATATAATGAATTGGATAAAGCTTATAGTTTGCTTTGTTGCGGGAATAGGAGCGGGGCTCGGAACGGGCTTTGCGGGAATGAGCGCGGCTGCGGTTATTTCGCCCATGCTCATTACTTTTCTTGATATCCCCGCTTATGAAGCTGTCGGAATTGCCTTGGCAAGCGATGTGCTTGCAAGCGCGGTCAGCGCCGTGACCTACGGCAAAAACAAAAATCTCGATATCAGAAACGGCATAGTTATGATGATAACGGTTATGCTCTTCACCCTTGTCGGCAGCTTTGCGGCAAGCTATCTGCCGAATAAAACAATGGGCAGCTTTTCCGTGTTTATGACCTTGCTGCTCGGTATTAAATTTATCGTAAAGCCCGTTATGACCACCAAAGAAGCGATGCTCGGAGTGAGCAAAAAGAAGCGCCTTATTCAGTCGGTTATCTGCGGAACGGTTATCGGACTTATCTGCGGCTTTGTAGGAGCAGGCGGCGGAATGATGATGCTGCTCATTCTCACAAGTGTTCTCGGTTATGAGCTTAAAACGGCGGTCGGTACAAGCGTGTTTATTATGTCCTTTACCGCCCTTACGGGTGCGCTGAGCCACTTTGCAATCGGCGGCAGACCCGATGTGTTCTGCCTTGTGTGCTGTGTGCTTTCAACCCTGCTTTGGGCGCGCATTGCCTCAAAGCTTGCCAATAAGGCAAGCCCGAAAACTCTTAACAGGGCAACGGGCGTTGTGCTTACGGTGCTCGGCACGGGAATTATTATAGTAAACGCAGTCAAATAATAAAGCTGAAAATAAAAATGAACGGCTTGTATCGGTTAGATTTCCAATACAAGCCGGTTTCTTTTATATCAGTTTCTTTTGGTCTTCGCTTAGTGCGACAACCCCTTTTTGCGCCATTTTTTAAAGATATGGCTTCATTTTGTCCTCAAGGTTTTCTTCAAGCAGGGTGATTTTTTCGGCAAGCTTTTTTGCGCCGCTGTCTGCGGCGGGGTATTGATTAAGGCAGCGCGTTATCGTTTTTATTCCCATTGAGCAGCCGTCGGTAATCAGGCTTGCCGCCTGCGCGGGAGTGGGCTTAAAGGCAAGCTCTGCATTGATTTTAACCTTTGACATACTTTTTGCCATAATGCCCGGCTCCTTTGCGGGAGCATTGATTTTTTCAAGCTCGCCGTTAATCTTTTTTTCCAAACTCTCATGCTCTGTTTTGCTTTCTTTTAAAACCTGTTTGAATTCGCTTTCCTTGACAAAGGGTAAAACATCGTCAATGGAAGCAATCGCTGTTTTAATGCCCGAGCTGCATTCCTGCAAAAGCATCAGCGTATCGGATCGGCTCATATTTTTCCTCCTTTTTGATAAATTGCCGCAAAAACGGCTCTTTAATATTATTGCCGCATTAATCGGCGTTTGAATTGACAAATTTTATAAATTGTTTTATGATTTTATCAGGAGGAGATAGCTATGGTTTTTGCAAATCACGCCCATGTTTTTCCGAAAGAAATAAAGCCCGAGGGAACGGTTGACTGCCTGATGCGCTTTTTGGATGAATGTGAGATTGACAGGGCTGTTGCCTTTGCTCCGTTTGATGACAGGTTTCACGAGGCGGGCTTTGAGGGCAGCCCGAATGACTGGCTTGCAAAGCAGATAAAGGGCAACGACAGGCTTGTGGGCTTCGGCACGGTTGATTTTTTAAAAAACAGGCGTGATGAGGTTGACAGAATAGCCGCGCTCGGCTTTAAGGGGATAAAGCTTCATCCGCCCTATCAGGAATTTGTTATCGACGGTCCCGAGGCTTTTGAAGTCTATGAGAGAGCGCAGGAGCTGGGGCTGTTTATTTCGTTCCATTCGGGAATGCATTGGCACAGGCTCAGGGATAACCGCGTGCTTTTGTTTGACGAGGTTGCGTGGAATTTCCCGACCCTTAAATTCAGCATGGAGCACATCGGCGGCTACCATTTCTTTAAAGAAGCTCTTGCAGTTATGTGCAACAACTCACGCAGGGGCGGCAATGTTTTTGCAGGCTGGACGAGCGTTGGCAACCGCAAGGGCAAGGGCGATGAATGGGCGCTGACCGATGAAGAGCTTGAAACGGTTATTTATCAGACAGGCGAGGACAGAAGCATTTTCGGGCTTGATTTTCCGTATTCAAAGCCCGAACATATCAAAACCGAGATAGCGAGAATTAAACGCCTTGATTTCAGCGAGGAATGTAAAGAAAAAATACTCGGCAAAACGCTGGAAAGAGTGCTCGGCAAATAAAAAAATAATGCTGTATCGACACTGTGCGTGTTGATACAGCATTTATTTTTTGACTATATTATATTGTGAATTCGGCATAATATGTTTTTTCAACCGAATTGCCCGTGCCGATTGAGTCCGAAACTGATTTGCATATGCGGTATCTGCCGGGCTCAAGCTCGCCGTAAGTGTTGGTAAATCCTATGTCCATCACCAGCTCGTCATCCACGGGAATAAGATAAGCCTGCATTGTCCAGGCAAAATCGGGTTGAAGATAATCATACCAAAAAGCTTTTTGCATATATTCCTGATATGATATCCATTCGCCGCAGTAAAACGCTTCAAGGCTGTATGCGGTTCCCGTGTAAAGCTCTCCGCGAGGAGTACCCATGGCGGACGATTGCCTGAAAGTCAGTTTTCCGCCCGTGTTACCGTTGGGAACAAACGACATTGAAAGCCCGAAGCTGTCGCTGAACGAAACGCTTTTAATAATTTCAAGCCCCGTCAGAGCGTCGCCGCCCGTAAGACCGTTATTGATGAACACATATTCGCTCTGCTCGGAGAGGGTGATAAACGCCCAATCCGCAGAGCCGTCATAATAGCCGACGCTTGCTTGTGCTCCGCTGTCAAGGGTTATCCCTTTACATTCAAGACCCGTGCCGCATACACCGAAAAGATTATCGGGGTAATACTGAATTGACATATATCCCTCCGAACCGATAGGCTTGAAGGTCATTTCCTTTGAATACAGCATTTGCTCATCAACCTCAACCTCGGAGGAAACCCAATTCTGAGGGATTTTTAACGAGCAACAGCCGTTAAACGAAACGGGGGAATAAATTTCCGCTGCCGTTTCATCGGAATTTGCAGGGGAATTTTCGGGTTCGCGGTCGATTTCTTTCCACAGCTCGCCAACCGATTTCAGATTTTTCGGGAAGAAATAAAACCTCGTGGAATTATAGCACAGATCTTCGGATTGTATTCTGTTCCATTTAACGATTTTGTATGTCAGAGCCTTGAATTCTCTTGTGCCGCCGTCGTCATATGACTGAAAGGGCACGGGAAAAAACAGAACGAGCGCGAGAATTGCAACAACCGCAATAATAACCTTTTTCTTCATAATGAACGCCTCCGTTTTTTGATTTCATAATATAAACGCAAAAACGGGACAAAAGGTGACGCCTTTTTTAAATTATTCTCTTGTGTTCATTGATTTTCTGTAAACCACGAAGCGGCAGAAAAGGTATTCGGTAACGAGATTTACAAGCATTGTGCCGATTTCAACTATGTAATCGTTAATTCCCGCCTCGGTGAGCATATGTCCTGCCCAGGTTGAGAGCGGAGTGAATACGCAGTAAAACAGCGCAACCTTGAGCATTGCCACGGGCACATTGGCGGCGGACTTAAAGGTATATCTGCGGTTAAAGGTGAAGTTCCACAAAACCGAGAGAACAAGTGCGGGCAGATAGCGGTACATATATTTTAAATCCGTCAGCTCCGTCAGCAGAGTAAAGGTTAAAAACTGAATTATTCCCGCAGACGCCGAGAAAAGCGCGAATTTGATAACCTGAAAAACATTTTGCTTTGCGGTCATTTGCTGTTTGTTTTCATTGCTCATTTTTGAGTTCCTCCCTTGCTTTTATGAAAAGAGCGGCAACGCGGCAGGCTCTTTTGAAAGCCTCCGCAAGATAAAGCTCAACAGGCATTGCGCCGTAGCAGTCGTTTTCGTGCCTGCCGGGCTTGCTTTTTGTGTTCAGCTCAAAGGTGAGCGGCCCGCTGAAGCGACATTCGGCAAGTCTGCGGGCGATCCCGCTCCAATCGCCTATTCCGTCAAACGGGAGCAGGTGCAAATCGTCAATATAGGTTATTTCACCTGCAAAATCCTTTACTCCGAGATTGTCGTTAAGATGTGTAACTATCATTCGCTCGCCGTAAAGCGCGGCTAAATTCTTGCCTCGGTTATAGCAAAGCTCGTGACCCGTGTCCCAGCAGAAGCCGACGCTTTTTTCGCTTTTCAAAGCTGTCATAAGCGCCGCAAGATATTCCTCGCCCTCGGTGTTTTCGAGCGCGAGCTTTACTCCAAGCTCGCCCGCACGCTTCGCCGCTCTGCCGTAACGCTCAATTCCCGCGTCGGTTGGAGTCTTTTTGCAGCCGAAGCCGATAAAAGTATGTGCAACGGTTATCGGAATTTCAAGCCGCGCGCAAAGCTCAATACATTCAATAAGCTCCTCCGCCGCTTCATCGCCGCTTTCGCCTCCGTGCCACATATCGGCAGACCTGTCAAACGGAGCGTGAAGCGATGAAATAATCATATTTTCCTTTTTGCCGATTGCGGCAAGCTCGGGAGCGTTTTTGCTGCGGTCGCTGATGTCGATTGCAAAGCCGTCGAAGCCCGTGCGCTTAAAAAGCCCGACTTGCTCCTCGGCGGGAAGCCCAAATTGGTCGTTTAATGCAAGACAAAGCTGCTGTTTATACATATTAATCACCGATTTTTATGTTAAAACAATTTTTATGAGATGTCAAGCGATTGACGAATGATTTTGGGTGTGATAGAATTAAAATATTAAATTCTAAGCTTTGCAAAAAGCACGGAGGACGCATATGCCGCTGAATATTTTTGTTGTAACGGATACGCATTATTTTGAAAATTCGCTCGGAGCGAGCGGTGAAGCATACGAAAAGCGAAGCCGCACCGACCAGAAATGCATTGCCGAAACGGGAGCCATTCTTGACGCCGCATTTGAAAAAATGGCGCAGGATAAAGAAACCGAAATCATTATCATCCCGGGCGACCTTGTTTACAGAGGAGAAACCGCAAGCCACGAGGGATTTATCAAAAAGCTGCGCCGTTTGCAGGAGCAGGGGAAGAGAATTTTTATCGTCACCGCGCGCCACGATTATTCGGGCAATCCCTGCGGCTTTGTCGGAGATAAAATGATTCCCGTTGAGGGTATGCCGCGCGAAAAGCTCCGCGAAACCTATTATGATTTCGGCTTTTCTCAGGCAATATCGGAGCATAAGGAAACGCTTTCATATGTTGCTCAGCTTTCCGATAAAATCCGTCTGCTTGCGATTAACTGCGACGGCGATTGCGGAAGCTTCAAGGGGCTTTGGGAAGACCAGATGGAGTGGATAAAGGAGCAGATACGCAAGGCGCACGAGGACGGCTATTATATTTTTGCAATGATGCATTATCCGCTTTTGCCCGGCTCGCCCGTGTTAAGGCTTGTTGAGGACGCAAAAATAACCGATTGGGAAAAGCGTGCGGATGAGCTTGCTGACTGCGGGCTGGATTTGATTTTTACGGGTCATATGCATATGCAGAGCCTGACCGAGCGCGTTTCGCCCGCAGGGAACAAAATAACCGATATCTGCACAGGCTCGATTGTCGGCTGCCCCTGCGCTTACAGAAAAGTAACATTTAACGAAAACGGCACGGCGAAAATAGCTTCATTTACCGTTGAGGATTTCGATTGGGATAAGGGAGGCAAAACCGCCGAGGAATATTTCATCTGGCGCTTTGACCTAATGATAACCGATATTATCGACGGCATGGCCTATGATTTTGCGGCGTTCACCCGCCTTTTCGGCGGCCCCGAGAAGAATAAAAAGCTCAAAATTCCCGTAACCGTTGTCGGCAGAATTCTTCAAAAGCTGACCGTGGGCGGAGTCGGCAGGCTGATGTGCTTTAAGGTTGATAAATCAATCAGCGGCAGGCTGCTTAAAGACGTATGCGTTGAGCTTGTGCGGAATGTGTTCGTGGGCGACGAGCCTTATGTTGAGGGCACTCCGATGTACGAGGCGGTTATGAAGCTTCTGAGCCGATTAAGACCGATTGTTTCACGGCTTGAAAAGAAGCTCGGCGCAAAAGATGAGATGTTTGCGGATATTCCCGCCTTTGTCGCCTCAGTTATAGGCGATGAAAGGCAGATGGATTATAATGCTGAAATTGAAATTAATTACGGGAGGTAATTTAAAATGGGCTGTATTGTAGGATTGGGCGGCGGCAGAACCGATGACGGTGAAATCCTGCCGATTTTTGAGCATATAGTTTTACTTTCCAACAAAAAAAATCCGTCGGTTTTGTTTGTTCCCACCGCAGGGCATGATGATATCGAGGGAGACGAGCATATTTTTAAGCTCTTTATCGGGCTTGGATGCAGCGTTTCCGCGCTGTTTCTGACGGATGAAACGCTCACGAAGGCGGATATTGAAGAAAAAATCCTTTCTGCCGATATCGTTTATGCAGGCGGCGGAAATCTGAAGTTTCTGGCGGATACATGGAAGAAAACAGGAGCGGACGAAGTGTTCAGAAAAGCATATGAAAAAGGAATTGTGCTTTCGGGGCTGAGCTCAGGCTCAATGTGTTGGTTTGCCGAGGGCTATGATGACTGCGGCGAAAACCATGAATTTATGTTTGTTGAAGGTCTCGGACTGCTTCCTTTCTGCAACTGCCCGCATTTTGAGAGCGAATATTGGCAGAGCTTTTCGCAGGCTGTCCGCACCCGCAGCCTTTCGGGGCTTGCAGTTGAGGACGGAGCGGCTGTTATATTTAACGGCGATGAGTGCTATACGATTTGCGGAAATGATGGCGGAGATGTCTGGTATTTTGATAAAAACAACGGTCACAAAATGACAGCTTTCAACCCTGCCGACCTGCATATATAATGTATATTAATATACAATAATATAAGATAAAATTTCAGCCGAAGCCGCGGGCGGTGAACCCGCAGGCTTCGGCTTTTTATATCGGGTAAATCTGATCTTGTCTGTTATAAAATCCGAGGCTTCGGCATAGGATTATTTTTGAATAAAACGGGCTTTGAATTCGGCTAATAATCCCGCCGTCAACCTGAATTTGGAAATTGATGAATTAACTGTATATTTTTGAACAATACTATTCGTGCAGGCATCTGTTTTTTAGCGGCGTTTGCGGTTTTCGGATGCTTGTATTTTCATAATCAGAAAAATTGTAACCTATTTTAACGCTTTTGTAACCATTTGTAACTTTTTCCGTTTTTCACAAAAAAATTACCACCTTTTGACATAATTCGATTTAAAGCTCTGCAAGTAAATGTTTCAAAACAGCAAATTGTCAGAAAGTCTTTGTACAAAGTATACAAAAAACTCAATCAAAAAAATTTGACAAACCAAACTTTTGTCAATATAATGTCACCCGTTGCAAAGGTAACCCAAGGTTTTGCCACTGAAAAAGTCTTAAACCGCAAACTACTAATGCACAAATAAGGAGAGTTTTATGATTACAAATTCATTATCCGCCGGCGGGAGAACCGGTAAAAAAGGCTTCAAAATTCTGACAGCCGTTGTTGCAGTTCTCTTCGTTTGCTCGGTAACCGTTACTGCGTTTGCTGCGTCAAACGATGTTACCAAGGTTGCCGTTACGGACGGAGAAAAATCGGTAAGCATATCCGCCAAAACAAAAGACCCGTATGATATCGTAAGGCAGGCGGGCTTTAAGCTTGATGCCAACGATGAGCTTGACCTTTCGGCTTACAGCGCCGAAAACGGCGGCACAATAGCTATTGAAAAAGCTAAGGTTGTCAGAGTTGAGGATAACGGCCTTATTTCTTATTTTGTCGGTTATAACGGCACTCTTGAGAATTTTCTCAGCGAAGAGGGCTTTGTCGTCGGCGAGGGCGATGAGGTTGAGAGCACGGCAGGCAGAATTTTTGACGGAATGAAGGTCTTTATCAAAAGAGCTTTCAGTGTCAGCATTGATTCTGACGGCGAGGTTCAAAAGCTTTTCATAGCCAAGGGAACTGTTTCGGACGCTATCGCAAAGGCGGGAATAACCCTTAACAGTGACGATATTGTTACTCCCTCTCTTGATACCAAGCTCAGCGGCTTTACCAAAATTAAAATCCGCAGAGTCAGATATAAGACGAGAAGCGAGAAGCAGACGGTTGATTTTGAAACCAAAATTATACCCTCTGCCGATATGTATATTGACGAATCCGAAACCGTAACACCCGGCGAAAAGGGCGAAAAGCTTGTATTTTACACCGAAAAATATGTTGACGGAGTTCTTGAAGAAACAGTTTTCTCAAAGGAAAAGGTAACAAAGAAAGCCGTTGCCGAGGTTAAAAAGGTCGGCACAAAGAAGAGAGAAACTCTTGCCGCTTTTAAGAATACCGACGCTCCGATTTCCGACCTTGCGCTCCCCGCAGATGTAAAGCTTGATAAGAACGGTATCCCCGTTGATTATGCTTACTGCGTTGAAGGCAAGGCAACCGCTTACACGGGCGACCCTGCAACCGCATCGGGCAGAAAGCCTATGCCCGGTCACATTGCGGTTGACCCCAAGGAATTCCCTTACGGCACTGAGCTTTATGTTGTTTCCGCAGACGGCAGCTATGTTTACGGCTACTGCATCGCGGCAGACACGGGCGGCTTCGTTTCCATGGGCAACACGGATATCGACCTTTATATGGATAACGAGCAGATGTGCAGGGATTGGGGCAACAGAGGCGTAAAGATTTATGTCCTCAACTGAAAATGAATAATTGCATAAAAGCTGTCGGTTCAGTCTGTGAATCGGCGGCTTTTTCTGCTTTTGAAGTTATTGTTAACATATCTTTTTCAATTTCATAATGTTTTGTTTATTTATTACTGTTGACGATTTTGCCTTTATATTATATAATATTAAGCTAAGAAAGTTTTGATAAATTTGTTTTTTCATACCCTGCCGCGGGTTTTTCGGCGGCGAAAAGGAGTCAGATTATGGTCAAAGATGAAAATATAAAGCTAATGCCGACCGTTGCGCTTCGCGGGCTGGTTGTTTTTCCCGATATGTTTATTCATTTCGATGTCGGCAGAGAGAAATCAATAAATGCGCTCAAACAGGCTATGGATACCGACCAGAAGATTTTTCTTGTAACTCAAAAGGATATAAGTGAAGACGACCCGGGCTTTGACGGGCTTTACGAAATCGGAGTTGTGGCAAATGTCAAGCAGGTTCTGAAGCTCCCGGGCAAAAGCGGAAATGTCAGAGTTGCCGTGGAGGGGCTTTTCAGAGCAAGAATCATCCAAGGCGTTGAGGGCAAGTCGGATTATCTGAGGGCTATGGTTTTTGCGATTGATGAGCCTGCCGTCAGAAGCGAGAATATGGATTATGCAAGAGCGCTCGTGCGTCATACGAAGGATGTTTTTGCAGAGTATTCCGACTGTGCGCCGCAGATGCCCGCCGACCTTATCGCGGGAGTTATGCAGAAAAGCGGCGCGGGCGAGCTTGCGGATTTTATCGCGGGCAACATAATGCTTGAATATGAGGACAGGCAGAGAATTCTCTCAACGGTAAATCCCATTAAGAGACTTGAAGAAATGTGTGTTCTGCTTGCCAGCGAGGGCAATCTGCTTTCGATTGAAGCGGATATCAGCGAAAAGGTTCAGGAGCAGATTGACAAAAATCAGCGCGAATACTATCTGCGCGAGCAGCTCAAGGTTATTTCCGAGGAGCTGGGCGGCGGAGTTTCTCAGGAGGAGGAGCTTGACGGCTTCCGTCAGGCGATTTTTGAGCTGAACGCCTCCGACGAGGTTAAGGAAAAGCTTTTCAGAGAGTGCGACAGGCTTGAAAAATATTCCTCACAGTCGCCCGAAGCGGCGGTCAGCAGAAACTATATCGAAACCTGCATCTCTCTGCCGTGGGACAATATAAAGCCCGAAAATACCGACATTGCAAAGTCGCGCAAAATCCTTGAAAACGACCATTACGGGCTTGACAAAATAAAGAAAAGAATTCTTGAATATCTTTCGGTGCGTGTGCTTGCGCCCGAAATCAAGGGGCAGATAATCTGCCTTGTAGGCCCTCCGGGCGTGGGCAAAACCTCGGTTGCCCGCTCTATTGCGAGAGCAACGGGCAGAGAATATGTCAGAATATCTCTCGGCGGCGTTAAGGATGAAGCGGAAATCAGAGGCCACAGAAAAACCTACATTGGCTCAATGCCCGGCAGAATAATCAGTGCCATGCAGCAGGCGGGAACAAGCAATCCCCTGATTTTGCTTGACGAGGTTGACAAGCTTTCGTCCGATTATAAGGGCGACCCGACCTCGGCTCTGCTTGAAGTGCTTGACCCTGAGCAGAATTCAACATTCAGAGACCACTATATTGAAATGCCGTTTGACCTGAGCAGGGTTATGTTTATCACAACCGCAAATGTTGAGTCAAATATACCCGCGCCCCTGATTGACAGAATGGAAATTATCGAGCTTGGCAGCTACACGGCGGAAGAAAAATTCCACATCGCCAAAAAGCACCTTATCCCCAAGCAGATAAAGCGCCACGGCTTAACGGCGAGCCGCCTGAGAATAAGCGACAAGGCGTTAAGGCTCATAATTGACGGCTACACGCGCGAGGCGGGCGTCAGAGCGCTCGAGCAGCAGATTGCCGCCATATGCCGCAAGGCCGCCGCAAAAATAGTTGAGGACGGCGCGGAAAAGATTTCCGTAAAGCCCGAGGATGTTGAGAGCTTCCTCGGAACGCGCAAATTCAAAGAAGATTCCTTTGTGCGTGAAAACGAGGTCGGCGTTGTCAACGGACTTGCGTGGACGAGTGTGGGCGGCGATATGCTTGAAATCGAAACCGCCGTGCTCAAAGGCACGGGCAAGCTGGAGCTGACGGGCTCTCTCGGCGATGTTATGCAGGAGAGCGCAAAGGCGGCTGTCAGCTACATTCGTTCAAAGGCGGATTCTCTGCCTATAAACGGCAGCTTCTATAAAGATTCCGATATTCATATTCATGTTCCCGAGGGAGCAACTCCCAAGGACGGTCCGTCGGCGGGCGTTACCATTGCCACTTCTCTTGTTTCGGCTCTTTCGGGCAGAAAGGTTCGCAAGGATGTTGCAATGACGGGAGAGATTACCCTGCGCGGCAGAGTGCTCCCGATAGGCGGTCTTAAAGAAAAATCAATGGCGGCTTACAGAGCGGGAATAAAGACGGTTGTTATTCCTTATGACAATCTTTCCGACCTTGACGAGGTTGACCCCGCAGTCAAGGAAAAAATCACCTTTAAGCCCGTAAAAACCGTTGAGGCGGTGTGGGATATCGCGCTTGAAAAAGAAGCCGAGCCCGCCGAAGCCAAGATGAAAGCCATTGAGGTTCGGAAAGGCTCGAGAGCTTCAATAGCTCAGTAAAGGACGGAGGCTAAAATGAGATTTGATAAAATTGATTTCACGGCGGCTTACGGCACAGCCGCGCAGCTTCCGCCCTCAAATGAAGCGGAAATAGTTTTTTCGGGCAGGTCAAATGTCGGCAAATCCTCGCTGATTAACAAGGTTTTTAACCGCAAAAATCTTGCGAGAGTCAGCTCGGTGCCGGGCAAAACCATAACGGTCAATTTCTTTAAGGGCGACGGCGTTTATTTTGTTGATTTGCCGGGCTACGGCTATGCCAAGCGCGAAATGAGCGAAAAAAAGCGCTGGGCGGAGCTTATGGAGGGCTATTTCAAATCAGGCAGAAACATAGCTCTTGTCATTCAGCTTATCGATATGCGCCACGCTCCCACTCAGGATGATATGATAATGCTTAATTTCCTGCGTGAAACGGGTATTCCGTTCATAATCGCTCTCACAAAATGCGATAAGCTCAACAAGAGCGAAACAGAAAAGCGCAGAGAAGCCCTGATATCCGAGCTTGCGGATTATTCGGATATAAAGACCGTTGAATTTTCGGCGGTTAAGGGCACGGGCGTTGATGAAATAAAGGCGGCGGTTCAATCGTCGGTTGCTTTAAAATAGGAGGAAAAAATTATGTATGTATCTGATTGTATTTCTGTAAATGAAAGAGGTCATCTGACCATCGGCAGCTATGATACCGTGGAGCTTGCCAAGCAGTTCGGCACTCCGGCTTATATCTACGATGAGAACGAGATCAGAAAAAATCTCAGAGAATTCAAAAAGTCTATTGATGACAATTACGGAGGCAACGGTCTTGTGGTTTATGCAAGCAAGGCTTTCTGCTGCAAGGAAATGTGCCGCATCTGCGAGCAGGAGGGAACGGGAATAGATGTCGTTTCGGGCGGCGAGCTTTACACGGCTCTTTCCGTAGGCTTCCCCACCGATAAAATCGTTTTCCACGGCAACAACAAAACCTATGACGAGCTTGAAATGGCAGTTAAAAACGATGTCGGCAGAGTTATAGTCGATAATGTTTTCGAGCTTGAAACGCTCAATGAAATTGCGGCGAAGCACGGCAAAACCGTCGGTATTATGCTGAGAATTAAGCCGGGCATCGACGCTCACACTCACGATTTCGTTAAGACCGGTCAGATTGACTCAAAGTTCGGCTTTGCGCTTGAAACGGGCGAGGCAATGGAAGGCGTCAAAAAGGCTCTCGAAATGCCACATATTAAGCTTAAAGGTCTGCACTGCCATATCGGCTCTCAGATTTTTGATCTTGACCCCTTTGAGCTTGCGGCAACCGTTATGCTTGATCTCTTCAAGGAGATTAAGGAGCAGACGGGCGTTGAGCTTGAGGAGCTTAATCTCGGCGGCGGCTTCGGCATCAAGTATCTTAAAAGCGACAGACCGCGCCCCTACGGCGATTATATGAGAAAGGTTTCGGATGTTGTCAACAGATATTCCGCAGAGCTTGGGCTTAAAACTCCCTTTATTCTCATTGAGCCGGGCAGGTCGGTTGTCGGCGCGGCGGGTCTGACGCTTTACACCGTAGGCGCAGTTAAAAAAATCCCCGATGTCCGCACCTATGTTTCGATTGACGGCGGAATGGGCGATAACCCGAGATACGCTCTCTATCAGTCGCATTACGAGCTCATCTGCGCCAACAAGGCGAGCGAAAAGCGCGAAGCAACCGTTACGGTTGCGGGCAAATGCTGCGAGAGCGGCGACCTTATTCAGGAATGGACTCATATCCAACCCGTAGAGCCGGGAGATATAATCGCCGTGCTTTCAACGGGAGCATATAACTATTCAATGGCTTCAAATTACAACCGTATTCCGAGACTTCCCGTAATTATGGTTAAGGACGGAAAGGCAAGAGTTGTTGTAAAGAGAGAAACCTATGAGCAGATAACCGAATGTGATGTTTGATTAAACGAATTCAGCGAATAATATAAAAAACTTATATCTTTAAGGAAGTGACGCTATGCCTCAGGTCAGAATGTTAGCCGACGGGGTGCGCCTTGTTTCGGAGCAGACCGAAAGATTTAAAACAGGGCGTATCACAGTTACCGCAGCTTTGCCCATGGATGAAAGAATGGCGGCAAATTCGCTGCTGATATATCTTCTTAAACGCTCATGCAAGGAGTATCCCGATTTTTCGCTTCTCAACGGAAAGCTTGACGAGCTTTACGGAGCGAGCCTTTCAGCGGGCGTTATTAAGATGGGCGAGGCGCAGGCGCTGACTCTTTCAATGAGTTTTCTTGAGGATCGCTTTGCACTCACGGATGAAAGCATTGCCGAGCAGAGCGCGGAGCTTCTGGCGAATATGCTTTTCAGCCCCTGCTGTGAAAACGGCAGCTTCAGCGAGGAAAGCCTTGCCGCAGAAAAAAGGCTTATGATTCAGCGCATTGAGGAGGAGCTTAACGACAAGCGAACCTACGCTTTCAACAAGTGCATTGCTCATATGTGCTCTAATGAGGCTTTCGGTAAAGATAAATACGGAACGGTTGAGGAAATCCAAGCGGTCAGCGCACAGGATGTTTATTCCGCATGGAAAAATATGCTGGCAACCGCCGTATTTCAGATAACCGTTGTCGGCGGTGCGGGAACGGACAGGGTTGCGGATATTTTTGAAAAGAACTTTGCGAAAATCGAGCGCAGACCCGTAAAGCCCGAAACCGTTTTCATTCAGCGAGGCAGACACTTTAACAGATATGAAGAAAGCTACCCCGTCACTCAGGGCAAGCTTGTTATCGGCTTCAGGGCGGGAATTAAAAACAGCCGCGACAATATTCACGCCGTTACCGTTATGAACGATATTTTCGGTCTTGGCACATATTCCAAGCTTTTTGTAAATGTCAGAGAAAAGCTCAGCCTTGCATATTATTGCTGGTCAAGGCTTAATGCTGGCAAGGGTCTTGTGCTTGTTGAATCGGGAATAGATACGGATAAAGAAAAAAAGGTTTCCGCCGAGGTGCTCAGCCAGCTTTCGGATTTAAGAAACGGCAAAACCGACCCCGAGGTGCTTGAAGCCTCAAAGCGTTCACTTAAAGAGAGATACACATTTACAACCCCCGAGGATATTTGTTCGTGGTACGCCTCGCAGGCTCTTGAGGACGAAATTATGACTGCGGATGATATGATTCAGGGTATATCCGGGGTCACTATGGAGCAGGTGTGCGACGCCGCCAAAAAGCTCTCGATTGACACAATATTTATGCTTAAAGCACAGGAAGAGGAGGCGGAAAACGATGGAGATTAAGCGCATAACCAACGAAAAGCTCGGCGAAACCGTTTTCTGCGCCCGCCACTCATCGGGGCTTGAAGTCAGAGTTTTGCCCAAGGAGGGCTACTCCTCTGTTTATGCCATTTTCGGCGTTAAATACGGCTCGATTGATACTGCCGTAAAAAATGAAGCGGGCGAGTTTGAAACCATTCCCGAGGGAACGGCTCACTTTCTCGAACACAAGCTCTTTGAGAGCGAGGATCTGAATGCCTTTGAGCGTTTTGCAAAAACAGGCGCAGGTGCAAACGCTTATACCACCTTTGACAGAACTTCATATCTTTTCAAAGGCTCGGAAAATATCGGAGAGTCGCTTGAAATTCTGCTTGATTTTGTTCAGAACCCCTATTTCACTCAGCAGACGGTTGAGAAAGAGCAGGGAATAATCGGGCAGGAGATAAGAATGTATCAGGATTTGCCCGACTGGCAGGTTATGTTTAACCTGCTGAAAGCGCTTTATAAATCAAGCCCCGTCAGAATTGACATTGCGGGCACTCAGGAGTCGATTGCAAAGATTGACGCCGACCTGCTTTACAGGCTTTACGGCAGCTTTTACAACCCTGCCAATATGGTGCTCAGCGTTGTGGGCGGAATTGACCCGCAGGAAGTGTTTGATATCGTTGAGCGCTGCGTCAAGCCCGTTAAGGGCGAAGCTTCCGAAAGAAAATTTGTTAAGGAAAGCGCAAAGCCCGTCAAAAAATATGTCGAGGAAAATCTTTCCGTTGCTCAGAAGCAGTTTTTGCTCGGATATAAAGAAGATATAGCCGAGCCTTTGCTCACCCTTGAAGATGAGCTTGCTTCGCAGGTTATGCTTGAAGCGATTGCGGGCAAGTCGTCTCCGCTGTTTAAAAAACTGCTTGATGAGGAGCTTATTGATATGGGCTTCGGTACGGAGCTTTTAAACGGCTTCGGCTATTCCTGCGTGATGATGGGCGGCACAAGCGCGGATCCCGAGAAAACTGCGGATATCATCCGCAAAGAAATCAAGCACATTCAAAGCAGCGGAATTGACCCTGCCGCTTTTGAGAGAGCAAAGCGCAAGCTTTACGGCAGAATGGTTATGGGCTACAATGATATTGACGACACGGCAAATCTGCTTATGAACCTGTATTTTAACGGCTATGAGCCGTTTGCGGAGCTTGAGGTTTGCAAAGCCCTTACTCTCGAAAAAGCTCATCAAAGGCTTGCCGTGCTTAAAGACGGCTCGTCTGCACTCTCGGTTATAAGCCCCATTGCTTAAAGAAAGGTGATATTGAAGATGTCTGATTATACGGTTGTGTATTTTGCGGGTATCGACAGGGGCTTCAGCGTCCCGAGCGTGCTTGCTGATTTCTCAATTCTCGGCGTTGATATTCAGATAAGATTTTACGGCGCGATTATAGCTTTCGGCTTTTTGCTGGCGGTGCTTTTCGGCGGCAGAATGGCTTATAAATGGAAAATGAGCCTTGATAAAATGGTCGATGTCCTGATTTACGGAACGGTGGCGGCTATTATCGGAGCAAGGCTTTACTATGTTTTTTCAAAGTGGGATTATTACGGAAACCATCTTTCGGAAATTCCGAAGATTTGGAACGGCGGGCTTGCAATCTACGGCGGACTTATCGCAGGAGTTATAGCGGCGTATTTTGTATGCAAGGCAAGAAAAATGAATTTCTGGAATTTGCTTGATATTGCCACGATGAGCTTTCTCATCGGTCAGGGCATCGGACGCTGGGGCAATTTCACAAATCAGGAGGCTTTCGGCACAAATACCGACCTACCTTGGGGAATGTGGAGCGAAAAGGTTGCCGATTATATTATCAATAATCAGGCGTTTTTCGCCGCCAACGGCTTTGAGGTTGATCCGATGAAATATGTTCACCCCACCTTCCTCTATGAGTCAATCTGGTGCCTGCTCGGCTTCTTTGTGCTCTATTTGATTTGCCGTAAAGGAAGAAAATTCAGCGGTCAGATTGCTTTGTGCTACGGCATTTGGTACGGCGCGGAAAGAATGGTTGTTGAGGGATTGAGAACCGACAGCCTTTATATCGCAGGCACAACAATCAGAGTTTCACAGGCTCTTTCTGCGGTGCTTGTGATTTTCTGCGCAGTTATGCTCATTGTTCTGCTCAGAAAATACGCGAAAAACCCCAAGCCCATTGACGGAGTGGATTATTTCACGGAGCTTGACATAAAAGCGCGTGAGGAAGATATTGCAAAAACCGAAAAATGGGTAGAGGAATGGACGAAAAAAGAGAAGAAAGCTGCGGCTGAAAGCAAGCCAATGTAATAAAATTGTAATAAATCCGAAATTAATCTATTAACTAAATGATGTATTATAAAGGAAAGAGTGATTCCGATGGCTAAGATAATCGACGGCAAGGCAATCAGGGAGTTTAACCTTGATAAAATATCGGCGCAGGTTGCCGAGCTTAAAGCAAAGGGAGTTGTGCCCACACTCGCGGTAATAATCGTCGGCTCCGACCCCGCCTCGCGCATTTATGTCAACAACAAAAAGGCGGCGTGTGAAAGAACGGGTATGAAGTCGCTTGAATTTGCCCTGCCCGAGGAAACAACCACAGAAGAGCTTCTTGAGCTGATTGACAGGTTCAATTCCGACAGCAGCGTCAGCGGAATTCTCTGCCAGCTTCCCGTGCCGAAGCACATTGATAAAAACGCCGTTCTCGAGAGAATTCTGCCTGAGAAGGATGTTGACTGCTTCCACCCCGAAAATGTCGGCAGGCTGTGCATCGGAAACGGCGGCCTTGTTCCCTGCACGCCTATGGGAATGGTCAAAATGCTCGAATATGAGGGCGTTGACCCGACGGGCAAGCATTGCGTAATCATCGGCAGAAGCGATATAGTCGGCAAGCCCATGGCTATGCTTATGCTCGCAAGGAATGCAACCGTTACCGTCTGCCATTCAAAGACCCGAAACCTTGCCGAAATAACAAAGCAGGCGGATATCCTCGTTGCCGCAGTCGGCATAGCGAAGTTCGTTAAAGCCGATATGGTTAAGGACGGCGCAATAGTTCTCGATGTCGGTATGGACAGGGATGAAAACGGCAAGCTCTGCGGTGATGTCGATTTTGAAGCCGTTAAGGAAAAGGCGGGCATGATAACGCCCGTGCCCGGCGGGGTAGGTCCCATGACCATTGCAATGCTTATGAGGAATACTCTTACGGCGGCAAAGGCGCAAAACAACATAGATTGATTTGTTGAAAGGATTGTGTGTTTATGAAAAAGAAACTTTACAGAAGCAGAAGCAACAAGGTTCTCTGCGGTGTTCTCGGCGGACTTGCGGATTATCTCGATATGGATGCAACTGTTCTCAGAGTGATTTATGTTTTGCTCTCAATCTTCATTCTCGGCAGCCCAATTATTCTCTATTTTATATTTGTGCTCATTATTCCGCAGGAGCCTGAGTATCCCGATAATCAGCCTCCTCAGCCCGGCAATTATGAGCCTTACAATGAAAACCGCGATTAATTAAAATTTTTTAAAAAACAGCAAAAAACCTTTGACAAAGGTTGACTGTTGTGCTATAATCTCATATGCCGCATATTCGGGGCGGGTCAGTTATGCCCAAAAACAGCTTGTCTGTGCCTCAGGCAGCCGAGATATAACGGCTGCGGAATAGCGAGTCTTAAAGAAAAGGAATGATATTCCGAATGTACGCAATTATCGAAACTGGCGGCAAGCAGTATAAGGTAGAAGCCGGCGATGTTATTTTCATCGAGAAGCTTGGCGCTGAAGAAGCAAGCGAATACACCTTTGATAAGGTAATCGCTGTCGGAACCGATGACGGCATCACCGTCGGTGCTCCCTATGTTGCAGGAGCAAGCGTTTCCGCAAAGGTTGTTAAGAACGGCAAGTCAAAGAAAATCACCGTTATGACCTACAAGCCCAAGAAGAACGCAAAGCGCAAGATGGGTCACAGACAGCCTTACACTAAGGTTGAAATTTCAGCCATCAACGCATAAGCGCTGACCTTTTATGATAAAGGTCAGGTTTTCAGTCGGAGACAGACAGCTAAAAGGCTTTGAAATCAGCGGTCACGCATTGTTTGCCGAGAGCGGCAAAGACATAATCTGCGCGGCGGTTTCCTCGGCGGCTTATATGGCTGCCAACACGGTAACCGAGATAATCCGAGCCGATGCAAAAGCACAGGCGGAGGACGGCGCAATGGTGCTGACGCTTAACGAGCCAAACACGCAGGCGGAAACGGTGCTCAGAGGCTTGGAGCTTCATTTGACCGAGCTTTCAAAGCAGTATCCGCAACACATCAAAATAATCTACGGAGGTGTAAAGAATGCTTAAAATAAATGTTCAGCTTTTCGCTCATAAAAAAGGTATGGGTTCAACCCGTAACGGCCGTGATTCCGAATCAAAGAGACTCGGCGCGAAGAGAGCGGACGGTCAGTTCGTTCTTGCAGGCAACATCCTTGTAAGACAGAGAGGAACTCACATCCATCCCGGCAACAATGTCGGCATCGGTTCAGATGACACTCTGTTTGCTCTTATCGACGGCACCGTTAAGTTCGAGCGTATGGGCAAAGACCGCAAGAAGGTCAGCGTTTACGCTGTTGAGCAGTAATTTACAAAAAATCAATCCGCTCTGCGAAAGCAGGGCGGATTTTTTATCTCGGAGTGTATTTATAATTGTGACGGGGTGAAAACCGAAAACGAAGTCAGTCAATCAAGCCGTATTCTCTGTAAATTGAGAGAATTCGGCTATACATCAGCCTGTTGCCCATATATTGGCGGTATGTGGCGGATTTTTCTTTGCCCTGTGCCTTCAATTCGTCCATTATAGCCTTTTCGGTTTCAAAGTTTTTCTGAATGTCCCGAAGCATTTTTTCAAAAGCTTCCAAGCGTTCCATAAATATTATACCTCCGTGAATGTAATTATCACTCCGTATTAATTCCTGTTTTTTCTTGCTCTGAAATGCTTTATGAGCATTCCGATTGCCAGACCGACAACGGAAAACGCCGCACCGTAAATTATCATCATAAAATCGGGCGCGTTAAGTTTATCAAACGAAACCGTATTTGCCGCGCTGAAGGTGGCGTATTCCGCAAGCATATACATAACGCCTAAAATCAGCGGCGAAAACCACTTGCCCTTTCCCCACCAACCGTTGGCTCCGATAAGAGCGCAAACCGTTACCGTTGCGACGGGAAGCACAAACCAAAAAACGATTAAGCTGTAAGCCATTGCGTCAGAGCCGTCGGCAAAAAGCCAAAATACGAGTAGAGCCGCCGCCCATATTACAAGGTATGAGCAAATTAAAATCAGCTTTGACAGCTTGTTCTTTTTCTTAACGACATCGGTGCTTTCTTCAAGATAATCCAGATAATTTGACACAGGCTTTTCCTCCTTTAAAAGGTGGTCAAGGCTGACTGAATAAAGGTCGCTCATTTTAATAACGCTTATGATATCGGGATATGTTTTTTCATTCTCCCAATTTGAAAGCGTTTGCCTGCTCACGCCGAGCGCCTCCGCAGCTTTTTCCTGAGTGATGTTTGCCTGCTTGCGCGCTCTCTGAAGCTTTCCGCCTATATCCATCAGTCCGTTCCTCCTTGTTTGATTGTGCCTATATCATAGCCGGTTTACCGCAATTTGTCTATCAAGCGCCTTTTACAAAGCCGATTTTTCCTGTCAAAATGTTTTTACAAACGCATTTTCGGCGCTAAGCAGCTTTTTAAGATACATTCCCGTGTATGATTTCGGGCAGTCGGCTACCTGCTCGGGCGTGCCCTGAGCAACGATTTCTCCGCCGCCGTTTCCGCCCTCGGGACCAAGGTCGATTATATGGTCGGCAACCTTTATAACATCAAGGTTGTGCTCAATAACTATTACCGTGTTGCCCGCGTCAACAAATTTCTGCAAAACATCGATAAGGCGGTGAACATCCGCCGTGTGCAGACCCGTTGTCGGCTCGTCAAGAATATAGACCGTTTTGCCCGTTGAGTGCTTTGAAAGCTCGGTTGCAAGCTTTACGCGCTGAGCCTCGCCGCCCGAGAGCGTTGTGGCAGGCTGACCGATTTTGATATATCCCAGCCCGACATCATAGAGGGTTTTGATTTTTCTGTAAATCTTGGGTATGCTCTCAAAGAAATTCATACCCTCCTCAACCGTCATATCGAGAATGTCGCTGATATTCTTTCCTTTATAATGCACCTCAAGCGTTTCGCGGTTATATCTTTTGCCCTTGCAGACCTCGCAGGGAACATAGATGTCCGACATAAAATGCATCTCGATTTTAACTATTCCGTCGCCCTGGCAGGCTTCGCACCGCCCGCCCTTGACATTGAAAGAAAAGCGGTTAGCCTTATAACCCTTTTTCTTTGAGTCGGTTGTGGAAGCGAAAAGCTCTCGGATATCCGTGAAAACGCCCGTATAGGTGGCGGGGTTTGAGCGGGGAGTTCTGCCTATCGGCGACTGGTCGATGTTGATAACCTTGTCGAGATATTCAATTCCCGTTATGCTGTCATGCGCGCCCGCGATTTTTTTGGCGTTGTTAAGCTCGCTTGCAAGGCGCTTGTTGAGAATTTCGTTGACGAGCGAGGATTTGCCCGAGCCTGAAACTCCCGTTACGCAAATGAATTTGCCGAGCGGAAACTCAACATCTATATTTTTAAGGTTGTTTTCTCTTGCACCGTGAACAACGAGGGATTTGCCGTTGCCCTGCCTGCGCGTTTCGGGAACGGGAATGAATTTTTTGCCGCTGAGATACTGCCCTGTTACGGAGCACTCGCAGTTCATTATATCCTCAACGCTGCCGCAGCAGACTATTTCGCCGCCGTGAATTCCCGCTCCGGGACCCACATCAACGATGTAATCCGCAGCCTGCATTGTTTCCTCGTCATGCTCAACCACTATGAGAGTGTTGCCGATATCGCGCAGGTGCTCAAGCGTCTTGAGAAGCTTTGCATTATCGCGCTGGTGCAGGCCTATGCTCGGCTCATCGAGAATATAGAGCACGCCCATGAGCGACGAGCCTATCTGCGTGGCAAGGCGTATTCTCTGCGCTTCGCCGCCCGAAAGCGTTGCCGACGGGCGCGCAAGGGTCAGATAGTCAAGACCGACGCTTGAAAGAAAGCTCAGCCTGCTTTTTATCTCTTTTATGATTTGCTCGCCTATCATGCTGTCACGCTCGGAGAGAATGAGCCCGTCAAGAAAGGCTATTTCTTCATTGATTGATTTCTGAGAAAATTCGTCAATGTTAATTCCGCCGACGGTAACGCCGAGCGACTCTTTTCTGAGCCTTGCTCCGCCACATTCGGGGCATTTGACCGTTGACATATAATTCTCAATTTCCGCGCGGGAATATTCGCTTGTGGTTTCTTTGTATCTGCGCTCAAGATTGTTGATAATTCCCTCAAAATCCGTCATATATGAGCCGCTTCCGTATTCGCTGCGGCGTTCAAGCTTGATTTTTTTACCGCCTGTGCCGTAAAGAATAACATCCTTTGCTTTTTTCGGCAGCTCGTCAAACGGAGTATCAAGCGAAAAATCATAGGCGTTTGCAAGCCCCTCAAAATACATCTGAGCTATTGTGCCGCCGTCGGCATTCGACCAGCCGCTTGCCTTGATTGCGCCTTCCCTGAGCGAAAGCTTGCCGTCGGGCACAACGAGCTTCGGGTCAATTTTCATCAGCACGCTGAGACCCGCGCATTTAGGGCAGGCTCCGAAGGGGTTGTTGAATGAAAACGAGCGCGGCTCAAGCTCCTCAATGCTTACTCCGTGCTCGGGGCAGGCGTAATTGAGTGAATAAAGCTGTTCCTCGCCGCCTATGATATCAACCAGCAGCAGGCCGTCGGTCAGATTGGTTGCGGTTTCGATTGAATCGGCAAGCCTTGAACGGATGCCGTCCTTAATAACAAGTCGGTCAACGATAACTTCAATATTGTGCTTGATGTTTTTATCAAGCTTGATTTCTTCGGATAAATCATAAACTATTGAGTCAACCCGCACTCTTGCAAAGCCGCCCTTACGCACCGAGTCGAGCTCCTTTACATATTCGCCCTTTTTGCCTCGGGCTATCGGAGCCATTATCTGAATTTTCGTTCCCTCGGGAAGAGAAAGCACCTGCTTTGTGATGTCGTCAACGGTCTGGCGGCTGATTTCTCTGCCGCAGACGGGGCAATGCGGAATTCCTATTCTCGCATAGAGCAGGCGCAGATAGTCATAAATTTCCGTAACCGTGCCGACGGTTGAACGCGGATTTTTTGATGTGGTTTTCTGGTCAATCGATATGGCGGGGGAAAGCCCGTCAATGCTGTCAACATTGGGCTTTTCCATCTGCCCGAGGAATTGGCGGGCATAGGATGAAAGCGACTCAACATATCTCCGCTGACCCTCTGCATAAATCGTGTCAAACGCAAGCGAGGATTTGCCCGAGCCTGAAAGACCCGTGAAAACCACGAGCTTGTCGCGCGGAACGGATATATCAACATTTTTTAAATTGTGTTCTTTTGCGCCTTTTACTGTCAGATATTTTGATGCCATTTTATCATTTACCTCTTCTGAGCTTTTCTATTCTGTCGCGCAGATAAGCCGCGTGCTCAAATTCAAGAATTTTCGCCGCCGATTTCATTTCGGCCGTGAGCCTTACAATCATTGCCTCGCGCTCTTTTTTGCTCATCTTTGCTATCGGTTTGTCGTCATCGTTCTTTGAGGATATTTCAATTATTTCGTGAACATCCTTGACTATGGTTTTGGGAGTGATGCCGTGCTCCTCGTTATATTTCATCTGCTTACGCCTGCGCCGCTCGGTTTCGGTTATGGCTCTTTCCATTGACGGCGTTACGCTGTCGGCATACATTATAACCGTGCCCTGTGCATTGCGAGCCGCTCTGCCTATAGTCTGAATAAGCGAGGTTTCGGAGCGCAGGAAGCCTTCTTTGTCCGCGTCAAGGATTGCAACAAGAGAAACCTCGGGAATATCAAGACCCTCTCGAAGCAGGTTGATGCCGACGAGCACATCAAAGTCACCCAAACGCAGCCCGCGGATTATCTCCATTCGCTCGATTGTATCAATATCATGGTGCATATAGCGGACTTTAATGCCGAGATTTTCAAGATAATCGGTCAAATCCTCCGCCATTCGTTTGGTTAGAGTGGTAACAAGCACTCTTTCACCCTTTTCCGTGCGGGTGTTGATTTCTGAAACAAGGTCGTCAATCTGACCGTCGGTCGGGCGCACGGAGATTTCGGGGTCGAGCAGACCGGTCGGTCTGATAACCTGCTCGGCAATGCGCGCGCTTTTTTCTTTTTCAAATTCCCCGGGAGTGGCGCTGACAAATACTTTCTGCCCCGTTCTTGCGTAGAATTCGTCAAAGGTCAGCGGACGGTTATCGTAAGCCGAGGGCAGACGGAAGCCGAATTCAATAAGGCTGTCCTTTCTTGCCCTGTCGCCGCCGTACATCGCTCTGACCTGCGGCAGAGTAACATGGGATTCGTCAACAAACAGCAGAAAATCATCGGGGAAATAGTTCAGCAGGGTAAAGGGCGCGGAGCCTTCGGGTCTGCCGGACATAACTCTTGAATAGTTTTCAATGCCCTTGCAAAAGCCCGTTTCGCGCAGCATTTCTATATCGTATTCGGTGCGCTGTCTTATGCGCTGAGCTTCAAGCAACTTGCCGTTCTCCTCAAAAAATTTAACCCTGTCAAGCATCTCGGAATAAATGCGGCTGATGGATTGCTCCATCTTTTCGGGTGATATTACATAGTGTGAAGCGGGGTATATTGCGGCGTGAGAAAGCACGCTTTTAACCTGCCCCGTGAGAGCGTTTATTTCGCTTATTCTTTCAATTTCATCTCCGAAAAACTCAACTCTGATTGCGTTTTCGTTTGAATAAACGGGAAAGATTTCAACGACATCTCCGCGTACTCTGAATTTATTACGGCTGAAATCAATATCGTTGCGCTCATACTGAATTGAAACGAGCTTTTCAATCAGCTCGTCGCGGCTTTTCTCCATGCCCGTGCGAAGCGAAATAACCATACTGCGGTAATCAATCGGGTCGCCGAGGGTGTAAATGCACGATACGCTGGCAACGATAATAACATCCCGCCTTTCGGAGAGAGCGGAGGTTGCGGAGTGGCGCAGCTTATCGATTTCGTCATTTATTGCGGAGTCTTTTTCAATATAGGTGTCGGTGGTCGGAATATATGCCTCGGGCTGATAATAATCATAGTATGAAACAAAGTATTCAACGGCGTTTTCGGGGAAGAATTCTCTGAATTCCGAGCAGAGCTGTGCCGCCAGAGTTTTGTTGTGGGCAAGCACAAGAGTCGGCCTGTTAACCCTTTCGATAACATTTGCCATGGTAAATGTTTTGCCCGAGCCCGTTACGCCGAGCAGGGTTTGCTCCGCAAATCCTCTGTTAATTCCGTCAACAAGCTCGTCAATAGCCTGCGGCTGATCGCCCGTCGGCTTGTATTTTGAATGAAGCACAAATTTATCCACGGCAATACCTCCTCAAATTCAAGAACAAATGTTCATAAATTATACCATATATTTTTTAAAATGTAAACCGTTTGCTGTGACTTTTTTTGTTTTTTTGTATCTCTCGACACAATTCATAAACAGATGCCGCAAACAGGTGTTATTTGTTGACATTTTTAACAAACGGTGGTATTATATTTAAAATAAATGAATTATATCGCTTTATTTTGAATGGAGTGTTTTATTTGAAAGGTATCATTTTGGCGGGCGGCTCGGGCACGAGGCTTTACCCGCTGACAATGGTTACGAGCAAGCAGCTTCTGCCTGTCTATGACAAGCCTATGATATATTATCCCCTTTCAACTCTGATGCTTGCGGGAATCAGAGAAATTCTCATAATATCAACGCCGACCGATACTCCGCGTTTTCAGGAGCTTCTCGGCAGCGGCAGGCAGTTCGGGCTTAATCTTTCATATGCCGTTCAGCAAAGCCCCGACGGGCTGGCGCAGGCGTTCATAATCGGCGAAAAATTTATCGGCACGGACGATGTGGCAATGGTGCTCGGCGACAATATTTTTTACGGCAACGGCCTCGGGCATATGCTCAGGCAGGCGGCAAAAAATAAAAACAGAGCCACCATTTTCGGCTATTATGTTGATAATCCGCAGGCATTCGGCGTTGTGGAATTTGATGAGCACGGCGTACCTGTTTCAATCGAGGAAAAGCCTGCGGTGCCCAAATCAAATTACGCCGTAACGGGGCTGTATTTTTATGACAACAGAGTTGTTGAATACGCCAAATCGCTAAAGCCCTCAAAGCGCGGCGAGCTTGAAATAACGGATATCAATCAGATTTATCTGCAAAACGGCGATCTTGATATTAAGCTTATGGGGCGCGGCTTTGCGTGGCTTGACACGGGCACGGTTGATAATCTGATGGACGCGGCGAATTTTATACGCACGGTTGAAAAGCTTCAGGGAATTAAGATTTCCGCACCCGAGGAGATAGCTTACAATATGCGCTGGATAAGCAAAGAGGCTCTGCTGCGCTCTGCCGAGAAATACGGCAAATCCTCTTACGGTCAGCATCTCAGGTCGGTTGCCGAGGGAAGAATTCTCTATTCAAGCGAAAGACCCGGCGAGAGACCCTGCTGGGGAACGGAGGAAGAAAATGAAGCTTATTCAAACGGAGATTGACGGCGTTTTTGAAATTGAGCCTAAGGTATTCGGCGATAACCGCGGTTGGTTTTACGAATCCTATTCAAAAGAAGAATTCAGCCGCCTTGGCATAAATGCCGATTTTGTTCAGGATAACCGCTCGTTTTCAGAAAAAAAAGGCACTCTGCGCGGGCTTCATTGCCAAACGGAGCCGAAAGCGCAGGCAAAGCTTGTTTCCTGCACGCGCGGAGCGATTCTTGATGTTGCGGTTGATATCAGGCGCGGCTCGCCCACTTTTATGAAGTGGATTTCGGTTGAGCTGACTGCCGAAAACAAAAAAATGCTCTTTATTCCAAAGGGCTGCCTTCACGGCTTTGTTGCTCTGACAGATAATGTCGAGCTGTCATATAAGGTTGATGATTTTTATTCGCCCGAAAACGACAGAAGCATTCGTTTTGATGACCCTGAAATCGGAGTTAAGTGGGGCGTTGACGCTCCCGTTCTTTCCGAAAAAGACAAAAATGCTCCTTTGCTCGCTGACAGCGATGTGAAATTTAATTTTTGAAATTTTTTGCAAATTGTATAAAGCCCTCGTTTCAGCTCATAATAACCTTGAAAAGCAAGTAAGGAGTTGAAACGAATGCTTGATAAAATTTCACTGGTCCTTGTAATAATCGGTGCGCTCAACTGGGGCAGTATAGGTCTGTTTCAGTTTGATATCGTCGCCTGGATTTTCGGCGGACAGGGAGCAATTCTCAGCAGAATTGTTTACACTCTTGTTGCCCTTGCGGGTATTTGGTGCATTTCCCTGCTTTTCAGAGAATCCGAAACGGCGATCACCGCAGGCTCGGACGATATTCAGTAAGGAAAGAAAGAGAAAGAGCTTCCGAAGCAGGTTTTTGCATTCGGAGGCTCTTTTTGACTGTAAAATTTGATTATGAAAGGAGAAATTAATGAAGCATCTGAAAAAAATCAAGGTTTTAAATCTCTTAATGCTCACGGCGGCAGGTATTATTAATGCCGTCGGAGTAACTGTTTTTCTTGCGCCTGTTAAGCTTTATGACAGCGGGATATCGGGCACCTCAATGCTGCTCGCGCAGGTAACACCCGAATATCTTTCGCTCTCCGTTTTTCTGGTTGCGCTGAATATTCCGCTTTTTCTTTACGGACTTCGCAGGCAGGGATGGCTTTTTACATTCTATGCCATTTATACCGTTTCGGTTTATTCTTTGGCGGCGTGGCTGATAACCGATGTTTTGCCCGTTGATGTGAGCATCGCTTCACCGCTTGCGGGAACGGATTTGCTGCTCTGTGCGCTGTTCGGCGGCGCGATATCGGGCTTGGGCAGCGGACTTGCGATACGCTACGGCGGCGCAATGGACGGAATAGAGGTAATGGCTGTGGTCTTTGCAAAGCGGCTCGGAATAACGGTTGGCACATTCGTTATGATTTATAATGTTATTCTTTACATAGTCTGCGGAGCTGTGTTGAAAAGCTGGATTTTGCCGCTCTATTCGATAGTTACATATGCCGCCGCGCTGAAAACGGTTGATTTTATTGTAGAGGGTCTTGACCGCGCAAAGTGCGCCAATATTGTTACCGAATGTGCCGGCGAGGTTTGTGCGGCGCTTTCGGAAGAATTCGGGAGCGGAATGACAATCGTGAGCGCCAAGGGCGGATATTCCAACAGGGAAAAGACGATGATTTATTTTGTGGTTAACCGTTTCCAGGTGGCAAAAATGAAAGACATTGTCCACGAAATCGACCCGACGGCTTATATCACGATAAGCGAAGTCGCCGATGTGTTTTCGGCGGGTAAGGGCGGATAAACCAAGCAGATATATACGGCAAAACCCCGCGTTCAGCTGAACGCGGGGTAATTTTATGCCTGACTTTCGGCGGAAATTATTCCTGCTCGATGAATTCAAAGCCGTTTTCGCCGTGGTCGCAGAGATATCTCTTGCCCGGGGTGAGCTTGCCCTCAAGCATTTCTTCCGAAAGCTTATCCTCGATTTGCTGCTGAATTGCGCGTCTGAGCGGTCTTGCTCCGTAAACGGGGTCGAAGCCCGCCTTGCCGATTTCTTCAACTGCTTTGTCGGAAAAGTCAATATCGAAATCAAGCTCCTTTGTTCTCTTTGAGAGAGCTGAAAGCATTCTTCTTGCAATTTCGTCAATGTTTTCTTTGGTGAGCTGATGGAAAACAATTATGTCGTCAACCCTGTTGAGAAATTCGGGTCTGAAAACATTCTTCAGCTCGCCCATAACGGCTTCGCGGATTTTCTTTTCGCTCATCGTTTCGCCGCTTTCGGGGGCGAAGCCGAGAGTTCCCGTGCCGCTCTGTGCAATCTGCTTTGCGCCGACATTCGAGGTCATAATGATTATGCAGTTCTTGAAGTCAACGCGTCTGCCCTGAGAATCTGTCAGAATACCGTCCTCAAGAATTTGAAGCAGCATATTGAAAACATCGGGATGAGCCTTTTCGATCTCGTCAAACAGAACAACCGAGTAGGGTCTGCGGCGAACCTTTTCGGTGAGCTGACCGCCCTCGTCATAGCCGACATATCCCGGAGGTGAGCCTACAAGTCTTGAAACCGTGTGCTTCTCCATATATTCGGACATATCGAGCCTTATCATGGCGTTTTCATCGCCGAACATTGAAGCCGCAAGAGTTTTGCAAAGCTCCGTTTTGCCCACGCCCGTGGGGCCGAGGAATATGAACGAGCCCGTGGGTCTCTTGGGGTCTTTAAGACCTGCTCTGCCGCGCCTGATTGCTCTTGCAACCGCGCTGACCGCTTCGTCCTGACCGACTATTCTTCTGTGAAGCTCCTCCTCCATATGGAGCAAGCGCTGGCTTTCCTCCTGAGTGAGCTGAACTACGGGTATACCCGTCCACTGCGAAACGATAGCGGCAATTTCCTGCTCGCCGACCTCGCCCGTTGTGCGGTTATTCTTTTCTTTCCAGAGCTGACGCTCGTTTTCAAGGTCTTTGGCAAGCTTGTTTTTCTCATCTCTGATGGCTGCGGCGTGCTCGAAATCCTGAGAATTGACAGCCGATTCCATTTCTTCATTGAGTGATTTCAGCTTGTATTCAAGTGCTTTGAGATCGGGCGGAGCTGTAAAGGCTCTGAGCCTTACTCTTGAAGCCGCCTCGTCAACAAGGTCGATTGCCTTGTCGGGCAGATAACGGTCGCCGATATATCTTGCCGACATCTTAACTGCGGCGATAATTGCGCTGTCGGTTATTCTGACCTTGTGGTGAGCCTCGTATTTATCGCGCAGACCCTTGAGGATTTCGATGGCTTCCTCCTCGGTGGGCTCGCCGACGGTTACGGGCTGAAATCTTCTTTCAAGCGCGGCGTCTTTCTCAATGTGCTTGCGGTATTCCTCAAGCGTTGTTGCGCCGATAACCTGAAGCTCGCCTCTTGCAAGCGAGGGCTTGAGAATGTTGGCGGCGTCAACCGCGCCCTCGGCGGAGCCTGCGCCGATAAGGGTGTGAACCTCATCGATAAACAGGATTATGTCGCCCGCTTTCTGCACTTCTTCAATGGCGTTTCTGATTCTTTCTTCAAAATCGCCTCTGTATTTTGTGCCGGCAACCATTCCCGTCAGGTCGAGCGCGATGATACGCTTGTTTCTGAGCAGCTCGGGAACCTCGCCCGTTGCAATTTTAAGAGCAAGTCCCTCGGCAATCGCCGTTTTACCTACGCCGGGTTCACCGATAAGGCAGGGATTGTTTTTGGTTCGTCTGCTGAGAATCTGAATAACTCTTTCAATTTCCTTCTGCCTGCCGATAACGGGGTCAATTCTGCCCTGAGTGGCAAGAGCCGTCAAATCTCTGCCGTATTGGCTGATTGTAGGAGTGTCGGATTTTTCTTTTGAATCGCCTCTTGCTGAGCCCGAGGATTGGCCGCTGTTGCCGAGAGCGGCTGTCAGGTCATTGAGCAAATCCTGCGGCTGAACGCCGAGCTGATTGAGGATTTCTGTTGCGGCGCCCGTGCCCTCGCGGATAATTCCCATAAGAATATGCTCTGTTCCGATGTATGAGTGACCCATTCCGCGTCCCTGAATAATTGCGGTGTCAATGATGTTTTTGGCTCTCGGTGTGAAATCATTGGGCGAAAGCACGGTAGGCGAGCCGATGCCTATGCTGCTTTTGATGATTGCTTCAACCTCGCTGTAAGTGACCTTGCGTGATGACAGCGCGGTATAAGCCATGCCGCCGCTTTCTGCAAGCAGACCGAGCAGAATGTGCTCGCTGCCTACATAGGTGTGGCCGAGATTTTCGGCGGCGGTTATTGCTCCGTTAAGAGCGTCGTTTGCTTTCTGAGTAAAGCCCGTGAATCTATACATACTTTTTCCCCCTATAATACCGTCTATAATAAATGCTTATGAAAGAGCTTCGCGAACTGCTTTTGCTCTTATTGCGTCTCTTGCGGCGGGACTGTCCGCCTCGGAGTTGGCCGCGCTGATTGTTGCGGGCTGCATATTAACTATCAGCTCGTTGATTTTTTCAACGGGCGTGTCGATAATTCCTCTTGCCGCGCCGAGTCTGACAACCGAAATCAGCTCCATAAATTCATCGGTGCTCATCAGTCTTGCGTTTTTCAGAACTCCGAGAGCACGGAAGATTTTATCCTCCTCGGCGGGATTTTTGATTATCTCCGCCGCCGCCGCTCTTTCCTGAGCAACAAGCTGGAGAACGATGGATTTAAGATTGGCGATTGCCGTTTCCTCGGTGATGCCGAGAGTAATCTGATTGCTTATCTGATACATATCTCCTCTGGGCTGTGAGCCTTCGCCGTTTGCGCCCCTAATGGTCAAACCGAGCTTTGAAACCGTGCTTGCAAGGCGGCTCATCTGACCGCAGCGTGTGAGAGCGGGGAGATGAAGCATAACTGAAGCCCTCATTGCCGTGCCGAGATTTGTGGGGCATTGTGTGAGATAGCCTATTCTGTCGTCAAAAGCATATTTCAGCTTGCCGTCGATAACATTGTCAAGCTTGTTTGCAATGTCATAGGCTTCTTCAAGCGCAAGCCCTGCCTTCATTACCTGAAGCCTGATGTGGTCTTCTTCGCAGAGCATAATGCTTACGCTCTCGTCCGATGAAAGTATCAGCGCGCTGCCGTCCTTCTTTGAGGCGAATTCGGGGCTTATGAGGTGACGCTCGGCAAGTGAAACTGCCTGAAGCCTTGAAAGGTCTTTCATTTCAATGTAGCTGAAATCGTTGCCGCCGTTTGCAAAAAGAGTGCTCTTTACAAGTGAGTTTACCTTGTTTTTGCCAGCGGCGTCAAGCTTCGCGGGGAACGGAAATTCGTCAAGATTTCTTGCAAGTCTTATGCGGGTGCTGATGACGATATCGCCCTGATCGCCCTTTTCAAAATACCATTTGCTCATTTCTTTTCGCCTCCCTCAAGAGTTTTGATTTCATCTCTGATTTTTGCGGCGGTTTCAAAATCCTGCTTTGCAACCGCGTCGTTCATTTCGCTTTTGAGTCTTTCAATCTTTTCTTCGGCTGTTTCGGGTCTTGCTTCAACGGGTGAAGCGGAGCTTGTTTTGCCGTTGTGCTTGATCTTGCCGTGAATTCTCTGGATTGAGGGCAGGAGCCTGTCATAGAAGGTTCTGTAGCAGTCCGCACAGCCTACTCTGCCGTCACGGACGATTTCGTCAAACGATGTGCCGCATTTGGGGCATCTGCGCGATTTGCCTGCCGCAACGGCGGGAGCCATATCGCCGAGGAAGCCTCCGAAAAGCTCCGAAAGATTAAGTCCGAAGCCGGAGAACATATCCGAATAGCCGAGGTGGGCGGCACATTCGGCGCAAAGATGGCTTTCAGCCATATCGCCGTTTATAATTTGCTTGATGTGGGTTGTAGCTTCATTTTTTCCGCAGTTCTGACATAACATAATCAATCATCCTTTCTTGTAGCTAATGAAAGAAGCATTTGTTTGAATATTGAAGCCCTTGTCTGTTCCTTAACGGGCGAGGGCAGTGATTTCAGCGCGCTTTCACCTGTTGCCGCGAGAATGAGTTTTGCCGACTGAGCGTCGATTGCTCCGCTGTGCAGTAGGTTCAGAATGTTTGCGCGGCAGGTGGCGTAATCAACCGAGCCGCCGATGCCGTTAACGGTGTGCATTATCAGCGAGGGACGGTCAAGCTCAATTCGCGTGATTTTGATGTATCCGCCGCCGCCGCGTCTGCTCTCAACGATATATCCCTGCTCGGGAGTGAACCGCGAGGAAATAACATAGTTTATTTGGCTCGGCACACAGCCGAGAGACTGTGCAAGCTCGTTTCGCTGAATTTCTGTTGTTCCGTTGCTGTCAAGCATATCCATAAGGATACGCGCTATTTGGTTGCTCAGGCTCATAATATCATCTCTTTTCTTCCGCTCGGGCGGTAGTTTGCTTTTTGGTGTTTGACTTTGACTTTCTTTGACTTTTGACTATATTATAGTCAGGAAAGGTCAAACAGTCAAAGGTCAGAAAAGGTCAAATCGAACCAATTAACCGCCGAAATTTAAAAATATCTCTCAATATCTTTGATTTTCTTTAATTTTCTTTAATTTTCGTGCTTGATTAAAACAGTTAAGGTCAAGGAAAGGTCAAATTTTTCCTTTCATAACCATATTTATTGCAGTTAAAAAAACTATTGACACATCGTCAGATGATTATGCCGTGTGTTTGAAACAACCGAAATCGGCGCAAAAAAAGGCTCCGCAGGAAGCGAAGCCTTTGTAACAGCCATACAAAACGGAAATTTGTCATTTATATTTCAATGCAATACTTATTTACTAAATCATTAATATCATTGTCATTTAACAATGCAATAATATGTCTTGCGTCATAGTATTCTTTTGAATTTATATTATTTATGAAATCATCATATTTTATTGTTTTACCCTTATCAAATATTACATACCAATCTTCTATTCCCTGTATTTGATTTAAAACTATATACGGCTCTGTCGGAACAACGCTGGGTATATTGGGACTTATTGCATAAATTCCGATTAATTTGTCTTCAACTTTAAATATTCTTGGTGCGGCATAATAGACATCCAAGGATTGAATATCATGCAGATAGTTTTCAAAATTTTCCAAACTATTATTGATTTGTTTCAATTCTTTATATCCTATGGATATCGGATTATATACACAGAATATATCAAACAGCTTATATTTATTCTCTTCAATATTTTCCTGAATAGACTTTAATCCGCAAATACTGCCTTCTTCATCGGCACTTATAAACCTATCATTATCATTTAAGTTAACCTTAACTCCCTCCCTATAATAGGAGGTTGTTTTTAATTCGGCACATATTTTTTCTATTATTTCATAGAAGCTTTTGATTTCAAAAGATGATGTCGGCAAGCTTAAAAAAAGCACAATATCGCTTCCGTCGAATGAAACATCTATTCCTCTGGCAAGTCTTTTTTCATCATAAATCAAAGTGTGATTTGATGTTTCATTAGGGATTAATATATAATTTCCGTCAAAGGTACCATAAGACAAGTCCGTTAATTTAATAATATCACCCAGATTCAGTTTTTTTCTGAATATAGAGTTCTGCTTTATTCTTGCCTCTACTGACATATCATCTTCATCTCCTGTTTAAATTTCGATTTATTATATAATACTAATGGATTGTTTGTGATAAAGGAATCGCGCGTTCCGCGAAAAATTCGGAATTCGTAATGCGTAATTCGGAATTGATGACGGGCTTCGCCCGTACCCGAATGTATTTGTTTTTGTGGCAAAAATTCGTAGGGGACGATGCCCACATCGTCCCAAAATCAGCACAAATTCATGCGATATTTCTCGGAACGCTGAGGACAGCGTTCCCTACCGGAGCTGTATTTTTGCGGCGAAATTCGTAGGGGTCGGCGTCCTCGACGACCCGCGAAAATAATTCGGAATTCGTAATGCGTAATTCGGAATTAAGGATAGGCTCTGCCTATGACCGATTATATTCCGTAATCCGATAATCAACAATACAAAATATCCCCGCATAGGGTAGGGCGGCTTGCCCACAAGCCGCCGTTAAATCTGCTGTATTCTTTCGGAACGCTGAGGACAGCGTTCCCTACGAATTATACATAAAGCTCACGGGTAAATTAGCCTCCTTTGGCAAAGGAGGTGGCACGGCGAAGCCGTGACGGAGGATTGGGAATAAAAAACAATCATTTTTTCGGCGGCTTGCGGGCAAGCCGCCCTACATTGCTGATAAATAAATTGCAGTGTTTTCACAATTCATCAATTCTGCATTACGAATTGTTTTCTCGCGTTGTCGAGGACGCCGACCCCTACGGATTTCGCATTAAAAACACAGCTCCCGTAGGGAACGCCGTCCGGGGAGATAATTATAACACAGTATTTTTGTGAATGCCGGAAATATAATGTTTACAATGGTTTCGGCGTGATTTCGGTTACGCCGAGTTTGGTTGTTGCTTTGCATGGT
>JBJEQB010000020.1:0-57597 GCA_051881535.1 Acutalibacteraceae bacterium
TAGCATACAGTCCTTGGAGAGGGACTCTAATAACTACTACTTTATTATACGAGGAAGTGAGAATTAACGAAATGCCAAAAGTATTTTTAATTGGCGGTAAGCTTTGCTGCGGAAAAACAACATATGCCGAAAAGCTGATTGCCGAACACAAAGCCGTTTTGCTTTCCTGCGATGAAATAATGCTTTCGCTTTTCAACGTGCAGGCGGGTGAAAAGCACGATGAAACGGTTGCGAAAGTCAAGCAATATCTGCTTGCAAAATCACTTGAAATAATCAATGCGGGTGGAAGCGTAATTCTCGATTGGGGATTTTGGACAAAAGCCGAGCGAGACTTCACCAAAGAATATTACCGCAAAAACGGTGTTAACTTTGAATTTCATTATATTGAGGTTTCCGATGAAGTTTGGCGCAAGCGAATTCAGATGCGAAACGCCTCAGTTTTGGCGGGAGATACGGGCGCATATTTTGTTGATGAAAGCCTTGCGGCTAAGTTTGAAAAGGTTTTTGAAACTCCCGGCAAAAATGAGATTGACTTTTTCGTTGAATAGCTATAGTTTTTTTAACAACAATAAATATGGTTTTGAGGGGCTTATTCCCGCCCCGTCTGCGTTAAAAATCTTTGAAATACATACAGTATTCCTGCAGATTTTCGCCTTGACGGAACGAAAATCTTCTCCCTCAAAACTGCTTCGCATCTGAAATGCAATAGATTATGTGCAGTCGGGGATTTCTTCTCTGCAGGCATACTTCCGTATGTCAAAGAGAAAAATGCCCGAATGTGCGTGAGATATTGTATTTCAGACATATTCCATTGCTGTTAAAAAAACTATAGGATATTGACCATGGCTAATTCACTGCGGATATTACAATCACAGGCAGTTAAATATTATGAAAAATCAAAAAGTGGCTGCCGCAATAAGATGAAGTAACACGACTGAAAAGAAACACATTGGTTTCTTTTGTTCTTCACTTAGTGCGGTAGCCACTTTTGTCATTTAAGCAGATTTATTATTTGAGCCTTTCCTCAATCATGCCTTTTACGGTTTCGATAACCTTGTCAACCTCAACCGTCATGCTGACTGTCTTATCTCTCGTGACGATTTCGCAAACGCCTTCCTTGAGATTTCTCGGGCTGACAATAACTCTGATGGGAACTCCGAGCAGGTCGGCATCGGAAAACATTGCGCCGGGTCTGATGTTTCTGTCATCATATATAACTTCCATTCTGTCGTCGAGCATTTTCTGATAAAGCGAATCTGCAACGCCCTTACATTCGCTGTCATCGGCTCTCAGACAGCATATCTGAACATGCCACGGAGCGATTGACATCGGCCAAATGGGACCGTATTCGTCATGATGAGCTTCGCATACGGAAGCGGCAAGTCTGCCGACGCCTATACCGTAGCAGCCCATGATGGGATACTGCAAATTTCCGTCGCTGTCAAGATACTGCATACCCATTGACTTTGTGTATTTTGTGCCAAGCTGGAAGATATTGCCGACCTCAATGCCTCTTGAAATTGTGATGCTGTGCTTGCCGCATTTCGGGCAAATGCCGCCCTCTTTGATTTTAGCAAGGTCAATATATTCAACCTCACCGATATCACGGCTGATTTTAAGCCCCGTATAGTGATGCTCGGGTTTGTTTGCACCGCAGGAAAGATTGTGAGTGTTTTCGAGGGATTTATCAAAAAGAACGGTGAACTTTTCTCTATCCATGCCGTAAGGTCCGATAAATCCGGCAAAGAGTCCGCAATCATCGGTTATAACACCGGGATGAACAGCCTCGCCGAGATAATTCGTCAGCTTGGTTTCGTTAACATCGAGGTCGCCTCTGATGAAAATAACAACATATTCATCGGTCATATTTTTCTGATATACAACCGCCTTGCAGGATTCTTCAAGCGGCGTTTTCAGGAAATTGCAGATATCTTCAATCGTGTGGATATCGGGAGTATAAACAAGCTTGAGCTCCTCGTCGGCACCCTCACATTTGTTTTCAACAATGCTCGCGGCAGCTTCCATATTGGCTCTGTAATCACATTCGGAGCAAACTGCGATTGAATCCTCGCCGACGGGGGAGAGAAGCATATATTCGTGAGATACGCTGCCGCCCATCATTCCCGAGTCGGAAGCAACGGTAATAACTTCGGGAATTCCCGCTCTTGCAAAAATCCGTTCGTAAGCCTTGTAGCATATGTCGTAATATCTTTCGAGATCCTCCTGAGAGGTGTGGAAAGAATAAGCGTCTTTCATTGTAAATTCACGAACTCTGATAAGTCCGCCTCTGGGGCGCGCCTCATCGCGGAATTTCGTCTGAACCTGATAAATCATGAATGGATATTTTGTGTAGCTGTTGGCATATTCTCTTACGAGCTGCACGGCTGCTTCCTCATGGGTCATTCCGAGAACCATGGGAGCGTCGTTCCTGTCGGTAAAGCGAAGAAGCTCGCTGCCGATACTGTCATATCTGCCGGACTCTGCCCAAAGTGACGCGGGCATAACAACGGGGAACTGGACTTCCTGGCCATCAATGGCGTCCATTTCCTCACGGATAATGTTTTCAATTTTTCTTGTAATGCGTCTGAGAGGCATAAAAGAAGAATAAATGCCGTTTGCAACATTCTTCATATAACCGCCTCTGAGCATAAGAGCGTGGCTGTCAATCACGCAGTCTGAAGGCTTTTCTTTAAAGCGTTCACCTGCAAGTTTGTCAATTTTCATTTTGAAACTACCTCCAATAAAAAAATAATGCCCCTGAGCCAAACGGCTCGGGACAAACAACAAGGTCTGCGGTACCACCCGAGTTCGGAAAAAATCCGCACTCATGTCAAAAAAATTCTGACTTCCCTGTAACGGCGGAAAACCGGCGGGGCTTACTTAAATTTTCGGCCTGCGGCTCAAAGATGGGTTCAGCGCCGCCGAATAAGAGCTTTCACCTGCCGCCCTCTCTCTGAAATACGAATGACGCTTACTGTTTCTTATCATTGCCTTTGATTATTGAAAATATTTTACAACAAGGTGCGGCAAATGTCAACGAATTTTTTTCAAAGTCTTGAAATAATGGAGTTTTGGAGCTGTTGTACAGAATATACAAAATTATTTTTTGACATTAGGCATATTGTTGTAAATATACACAACAGTTCATATTTTATTTAAAAATAGACAAAAAAGTCAAAATGTATGGAATTACTGTTACAAAAACGGTTGATTTGATTGCCTAAATATGCTAAATTATAAGCATAATGTAATTTTTTTGTTGTTAGAGGAAGGGTGGTATATTTTATGAGCAGCGGAATTAATGTTATAACCGGCGGCAGAGGTCATGTCGGATTTGCTCTGGTGAAGGAGCTTGCAGCGAGGGGAGAAAAAATACGCCTGCTTCTTCGTTCCGACAGTCCCGTTTTTGACGGTATCGAGTGCGAAAAGGTTATGGGCGATATTTGTGATAAAGATGCTCTTGAAAAAGCTTTTGAAAATGCCGAAACCGTTTATCATGTAGCCGGGGTTGTTGATATCAGCGGCAAAAAAGATAAGCAGGTATGGAGCGTAAATGTTGACGGTACAAAAAATGTTGTTGCAGCCTGCAAAAAGATGGGAGTTAAAAACCTCGTTTTTGTTTCATCGGTAGATGCAATTCCCGTCAGCGATGATATGGATGTTATCCGTGAAATATCACATTTTGACCCTGTTTCTCTTGAAGGCGCATATGCAAAGTCAAAGGCTGTTGCAACTCAATATGTAATTGACAGCGGAGATGAAAACTTAAAAACCTGTGCCGTTCATCCGAGCGCCTGTATTGGTCCTTATGATAATAATAAAACATCGAGCATATGCACAATGCTCCGCCTTTATTCAAAAGGTTATTTTTCGCTTACCTTTGATTTCGGCGGTTATAACTTTGTTGATGTCCGAGATGTTGCCAAAGGAATGATTGCCGCGGCTGAAAAAGGCCGTAACGGCGAATGTTACATACTCTGCGGCAAAGCGTATACGCTTGACGAATTTATGAAAACTCTTGCCGATGTTTGCGGCAGAAAGCATCCCAAAACAGTTATCAGAAAGAAACATATATTTAAGCTTATTCCCATTTTTTCAAAGCTCTTTGATATGCTCAAGCTTCCTCCGGTTATCAACGAATATTCTATCAGAAAGCTGTGCGAAAACTGCAATTTCTCAAATGAAAAAGCGCAGAAAGAGCTTGGTTTTGAAACAAGACCTCTTGCAGATTCGCTTCGCGACACCATAAATTGGCTTGATGAAGTTGAGCACATCGTTAAAAAGTAAATATATTAAGCGGCGGTGCAGATTGGATTTCTGCACCGCCGTAAAATTTTATGTCATTATTCGTCCTCGTCTATCAGTCCGTAATATCTGCCGAACCAATAGGGGAGCAGGTAACAGCTCGGGCAAATTGCGCTTCTGTTATCGCCGCCCTCAAAGACATAGGGATTGCTGTCATAATTAAACATCGGCTTTTCATCAAGCTCAAGCGGAATAAGAAGCTGCTTTTCGCCGCCCCAATGCTCCTGAGCCGTGTCAAAAACAAGATCCTTTCTCTTAGCGTTATAAATCTTTCTGTTAATAAAATCAATCGGCATATCGCGCAGAGCCTTAACGGTTTCGTCAATATCGCAGACTTCATCTGTGAAAGCACCGTAAATCAGATTCCACATAACGCAGTGTTCGGGTCTTTCATAATCCCAATGATGCTTCATTCCCATAAGGAGATATTTTCTTATTGCACTGTCTTTTTCAATCCTGAGAATTGTAGAAGAGCAAAGGAAAGCAAGGTTATCGTCAATATGAGTTATGCGCGCATCGTCTTTTTTGTGTTGAGCGGCATTGATAAGGTAATGCTCATCAATCGCAAGGCGCATAAATTCTTTGCGGTATTTTTCATCTCCGCTCATATGATAGGCAACATCGAGAAATGTCAGTATTTCAAGTGAATTTACGCATTTTTCCCAAAGCCACATACTTTTTCCGTTAAGTTCGGAGGGAGCCCAGCAAGCCCAGGTTGTCGGCAATCCGTCAATATCACAAAGCCTGTAACCGTTGTCTATTATATGATCCACAATATCGGTGATTATTTCTCTGATATACGCTTTTTCTTCATCATCGGCACATAAATCATAATAGAGAGAGAAGCCGAGAAAATGCCCCGTCATTTCATCGCTTGATGTTTCACCGAGCCATTCGCATGAGCCGTCGGGTGCTTTGTGCCATTCGCACCAATCAACATTCTGTTCTGTGCCTATTCCGTAGCCCTCGTCACCCTCAAAACGCACGGCTCTTGCGGTGAATCCCTTAATTCCCGTAACCTTCGTGAGATAAGCGCAGGCTTTCATTGAACGCCTTGCGGCCTCAAGAATTTTTTCGTCCTTTGTAACGGCGTAGCAGTAACAAAGAGCAGCGAGATATGTATGAGTCCAGAGTCCGTCATTATCGGTAATTCTCGGCTTACCTGTTGAAATGTCGCAGTTGGCAATATTGCCGATGTATGTTGCGTAACCAGGCTGGCGTATATAATATTTTTCTGTCAGTTCAAAGCAGTAATCTGCCTTTTCGGCAAGCGTCATTGTTTTTTCACTGATTTTTGTAACACCCGAATCAGTTGCAGTCCAAATATCCGACCCAACGGCTATCGCGTCATTGATGTTTTCGGCGCACGCCCAACGGGTTGCGGGCAGGTGCTTCGCCGCACCGTTATTTATAATAATAAGTCCCGCTTCGGAGCCGAGGATTACTCTGCCACCTTCGGAAAAGCTGATGCTGTTAATTTCTTCACTCGGCAGGCAGTTGATTTCATCATGCCCGTACCAGCCGCAGCCGTTATCAAAAATATATGCGCCCTTATCCGTTCCGAGCCAAAGGAAACCGAGAGTTTCATCAAAAGCGGCGGTGTTTATTTTAAATTCGGGCATGGTTGTATGCTCGGGATAAACACACATCCAGTGTTTCCTTTTTCCGGCGAAAATCGCAAGACATCTGCCAGAAAATGAAACAATCTTTCCGTTTGAGCAAGCAAGCCCCTTTGCAGGAAGGTCGGTTTCAAAATACGGCTCAAAGCAGGAATTGCCAAGCTTATATAAAGTGCTTTCGGTTATAAGATATATTTCTTTTTTTCCTTTGATTGCAACAACGTCTTCGTCAAGAATTTGCATTTCTGATATCTTGCCGCTTTTAACGCAAAAAACGATCTTTCCCGAAGCAAAAAATACCGTTCCGTCCTCTGCGGCGTTGATTGCCTGAACACAGCCGCACGCAAGAGAGCCGAATCCGCCGCCGTTTTTCGTATAATTCAAACCGTTTTCCGTGCCGATATAAACTGTTCCGTCCGCACCTGCCGCAAGGCAAAGCACTCTGTCAGCCAAAAGACCGTTGCTACCGTCAAAAAAGTCGCAGATTTTTTGCGGAAAACTGCGGGTCTTGTAATATCCTTTTCTTTCCATATTTATATTCTCCTTAAACTATTGTAATTGAAGTCTGAATGAAATTTGAAGAACCGCTTTCCCTTATTATTACTTTTCTGTCGCCCTTTTCACAGGAGCTGTCAATCGGAAAAGTCCATGTCACAAATCCGTTGATATCAGCGGTTTTTGGCGCTAAATCTTTGCTTTCAGCTTTTCTTGACGGAGCTTCATAGAACTCAATGGTATATTTTTTGTCGGGGCTACCTTGTATCATAACCGTTGCAGAATTGCCGACTGCAACAGGCGAGGTTTTTGTTAAAAGCGAAATTCCTTTGGATATTTCATCGATTTTTTCGCCCTTAGTTGTTTTCTCCGGCGCAGTTTGTGAAGCGGTTGCTGATAGACTATTGGATTTTGCCGTTTTAGATTCGTTTTTTTCAGCTTTCGTGCTTATTTGAGCCGTCTGTGCCGGCAATACGGATGATTCGGTGCTTTCAAAACTTGAAGTTGCCGTAATATCGTCTGCGAAAGAATTTGTGACAGAGCTTTTCACGGTTCCGGCAACCGATCTGTCCGTATGATCCGACATATCAGAAGCCGTTGTTTCAACAACCTGCTCGGAATTACATGCCGTAATCAAAACAGTTGCTGATAAAGCAATAATCACGGCAAAAAGTGATTTGATTAAATTCTTATTCAAAACTGTACACCTCACAGTTTAATGGAGATTTCTCCCGAAGAAAGAGTATCGATACTGCCGTCTGTGCGTTCAACAATCAGATTGCACGAGTTGTTAATATCGATTGCCTTCGCGGAGAATTCTTCTCCATTTTTAAAATATGTAATTTGTCTCCCCAGAACAAAGAGTCTTTTTTTATAGTCGGAAATTATTTCACCATCGCTTGAATTTTTTATATATCCGAGCAATCTCTCTGCCGTTTTCTCGGCAAGTACTGTTTTTTCACAGTCAATATTCAAGCTGCCTGCAACACTAAGCTCTTCGGGAAAAGAAACGGTAGTCAGATTTATGCCTATTCCTACCGCAACAAATAGCTGCTCATCTTTTTTAAAAAGCTCCGTCAGAATTCCGCAAACCTTGCGACCGTCCGAAAACACATCGTTTACCCATTTAATCTCGGGCTTTGCGCCGAGAGCTTCAAGCTCACGGCAAACAGAGACTGCCGCGGCGCAGGTTATTAATCCGCAGCTATCCGGAGCTTTAAAAACAAGCGTCATATAAAGCCCCGTCCCGCTCGGAGAAAAGAAGCTTTTGCCTTGGCGGCCTCTGCCGCTTGTTTGACCGTCGGCAATAATCAGCGCGGGCAACGAAAGCTTTTCGGCATTTTCCTTTGCATATGTATTTGTTGACGGAAGTGTTTCAAAGTGAATAACATTGAGTTTTGACATATTTATCAATCCTCACAAATATGATTGTTTATTCTATCACACTTTGTTCCTTTTTGCAATAATTTTTTGACTTGTCTGCTTTCACAAATTAAAAATATTATTAGGTTTTATATTGACAGCAATATTAAAAGAATGTAAAATTTACATATATTTTGTTTTGAATTTTGAGTTGGGGTGGGAGATGCTTGAAGATACTTCAAAAAGGATTTAATTATTCGCAGGACGGGCCGGGCAACCGCCTTGTTTATCATTTGCAGGGCTGTAATTTTGCCTGCGCTTGGTGCTCAAATGCCGACAGTATTCCCGCCGAAAATCCCTTGGCGAAGAACTGCTCCGTCAACGAGATTTTTGATGAAATACTCCGCAGCAGAATGATGTTTTTTGACGGCGGCGGAGTTACCTTTACGGGCGGTGAAATATGTGTTCAGGCACAAGAGCTGTCGGAACTTCTACAAATGGTTTCAGAAAAAGGGATTCATACAGCGGTTGAAACCAACTGTTCCCTGCCTGCAATAAGAGAACTTTCTCCGAATATAGATTATCTTATAGCGGACTTTAAGCATTACGACGATGCCGTTCATCAAAAATGGATAGGCGTTTCAAACAGGGGAGTTAAGGATAACATTGAATTCTTTCTTTCACAGGGCAGGCAAATCCATATCCGAATTCCCGTAATCGGCGGCATTAACGATAATCCCGAAGGATTTGCGGAATATTTTTCCGCATTGAATACTCAAAACGCTGTTTTTGAGTTTCTCGCATATCACGAGTTCGGCAAAGACAAGTGGAAAGGGAAATACCGCATTGAAAACGGATTTCTCGCTCCCGGCACAATCAATAATTTTAAGGAAGTTTTTGAAAAACACGGATTAAAAACCGTTTCAACATAAGGAGTGGCATTTATGACAAATATTCTTGACAGCAAAAAAATAACAGAAATGGCAAAGCAGCTCTTTGCCGAAAAAAGAGCAAACAAACGCCTTGACGGCTGGTTTATAGCAAAGGAAACCGAGCTGCGGCTTTCTAAAGAGCTTCAGGGTGAAAATGAAGAAATAAAAAAAGCCGTTATTCTCAGAGAAATCTGTAAAACCATTCCCATCAGCATAAGCGACTATCAGATTTTTGCAGGCACTCAGGACGATGCCTTTGCGAGAAGCTATGCTCTTATCAATCCCGCTTTTAAAGTTGAGGAATTCAGCGGATACTGCGACCCTGCGGCTGTTTTCTCTGACATTGAGCCCAACGAGGAGTTCACCTCTGAGAGAATAGAAAAGGCAAGAAATGAATTTGCCGAAACCGAGTATGCCGTAAAGCTCGGCGAGGTTTATAAGGAAGCCGAGTGTTACACAAAAGAGGTTATTTTCTTCTTTGAGCAGGTAACGGGTCACCTTATCCCCGATATGCGCTATGCAATCAAAAACGGCGTTAAAGATATGATTAAAAAGACTGAGGGCAAGCAGGGTAACGGCTATAAGGCTTTTGCCATTGCTCTTGAAAGCGCAATTATTCTTTCCGAAAGATATGCAAAGCTTGCCGAAGAAAAAGCGGCTTGTGCGTCACCCGAGAAAAAAGCGCAGTTCGAGCTTATGGCGGCAACCTTGAGGAAGGTTCCCGCGAACGGAGCGGAAAACCTCTACGAAGCCATTCAGTCATTCATAATTATGTGGCAGATAATGTGCCTTGAACAGTCTCCCAATCCCTTTGCATTTTCCGTTGGCAATGCCGACAGGATTTTTGAGCCTTACAGAAACGGTCTTGACAGAGAACAGGCGGCGGCACTTTTTAAGCATTTTCTTGTTTTCTTCAATGTTGCCGACAGAAGCTGGGCAATCTCACAGAATATTATCGTCAGCGGGCGTGACCTTTGCGGCAATGACCTGACAAACGAAACAACCTATGCCCTTATGGACGCTTATTACGATATGAATCTTCCTCAGCCTATTCTTTCGGTTAAGCTTCATTCCAACACACCCGAAAAGCTTTACAAAGAGATGGGAAGATTTATGTTCACTCCCGGCGCCCTTACTCCGTCATTCTTCAATGATGATTCTCTTTTCAGCGTGCTTTCTTCTAAGGGCGTTGACGACGACGACCTCACCGATATTTCAATAGCGGGCTGTCAGGAGCCGTTAATTATGGGCAAGGATAACGGCAATACAACAAACAGCTGGCTCAATCTTCCCAAAATTCTTGAAATGACATTGACGGGCGGCGTTTCCGAAATTACGGGTGAAAAGCTTGTTGATGTAAAACCTTGCAAGCTTGAGAATGTAAGAGAAGAGTTTTATAAGAATGTTGAAAAATTTGTTACCGCTATGGGCAAGGCGGCAAACGGTGCTTCCGAAGCTCTTTCGACTCAGCGTGTCCCGTTCCTTTCTTGCCTTATGGGCGGACTTGAAAACGGAATTGATGCGAGAGATATTCACAAGCAGGGAACCAAATATAACGGCAGCGGTTGTCTGATACACGGCGTTTCTGTTATTGCCGACAGCTTTGCGGCTATTGATAAGCTCCTTGCCGAAAGACCGCAGGACGCTGACAAGCTTGTTGATGCACTCAAAGCAGATTTTGCGGGATATGAGGAACTCAGAGACTTCCTGCTCTCTGCCGACAAATTCGGAAATAATATTGATAAGGTTGACAAAGAGGCGGGAGAAATTGCATCCAAGGTTGCGGATATGGTTTCTTCAACCAAAAATTATCTCGGCAATTCGTTCAGACCCGATTTCAGCTCACCCTCAACTCATTTGCTTTACGGCTATTGGGTAGGCGCAACGCCCGACGGCAGAAAGTCGCGCGATATGCTCGGTTACGGTGTTGACCCGCTTTACGGCAGCGCCGAAAACGGTCTCGGCTTCAGAATGCTCTCAAATATGCGTATGCCTTTTGAGAAGATGAACGGTGGCTACGCCTCTCACCTCGGCGTTGACCCGAAATATTTTAAGGGTGAAAGCTTCGAGGATAAAGGTATTGAGTTCAGAGATAAAATCATCAAACCGCTGTTCTTCAATCCTTTAAAGGACGGTGTTTCGCCTTTCTATCTTTATGTCAATGTTACCACTGCCGAAATTCTTCGTAAAGTTCTCGCAGATCCCAAAAAATATGCTCCGAGCGGAGTCTATATTATGAGAATTCACGGAACCTTTGTTAATTTCCTTGATTTGTCTCCCGCAATTCAGCAGGATATTATAACAAGACTTGACCCCGAATCTGCGGCTATCGAATAAGGAGGGCGCGATGAAGGTTATCGGAATTGATATCGGTACAACGAGCATTTGTGGAATTTCCGTTGATACCGAAAGCGGCAGGGTTTTGAAATCCGAAACTCTGCCCAACGATGCATTTATAAAAACGGATTTTGAATTTGAAAGAATTCAGAATCCCGAAAAAATTATGGACAAGGTTGAAGAGCTTCTCAGCCGCCTTGAACCTCAAAATGCCTGCGCAATCGGATTTTCAGGGCAGATGCACGGAATTGTTTACACAGACAAAAACGGAAATGCCGTCAGCCCGCTCTATACCTGGCAGGATGAACGCGCTGCAAAAGAATACAAAGACGGCAAATCCTATGCCGAGGCTTTGGGATGCTTTGCAGGTTACGGCCTTGCAACCGATTTCTATAATTCGGCTAACGGCATTGTGCCCGATTCTGCCGAATACCTTTGCACCATTGCCGACTATGCGGTTATGCGCCTTTGCGACAACGGCAAGCCATTAGTCCATATCACAAACGCCGCAAGTCTCGGCTGTTTTGATATTGAAAGCAATAAATTCACCGTTGATAATCCGCGTCTGCCCGAAGTTACAGCCGAATTCAAGGCGGCAGGCAAATATAACGGTATTCCGGTTTGCGTTGCCTTAGGCGACAATCAGGCAAGCTTTATCGGCTCGGTTTCCGATTTTGAATACGCTCTTATAAATGTCGGAACAGGCTCGCAGATTTCTTGGTTGACCGATACAAAGGTCTGCGCAGAGGGAGTGGAGAACCGCCCGTTTGACGGCAAGCGTTACCTTGCCGCCGGCTGCGCTCTTTGCGGCGGCAGAGCGTTTGCAATGCTTGAAAAGCTGTTCAGGGAAATAGCCGCACTTGCAGGTGCAGATGAATCAAAGACGCTTTATCCCAAGATTGATAAATTGCTTGAAAACAAGCCGGATACAACTCTTTCGGCAGATTGCCGCTTTTGCGGCACAAGAAATGACCCCTCTGTCAGAGGCAGTATTTCAAACATATCCGAAAATAATTTTACGGCTTCCGATATTGCTCTTGCAGTTCTTAACGGTATGTCAAAAGAGCTCTATGAAATGTATTCAAACGGCGGCAAAAAAGCGGAAAAGCTTGTTTGTTCTGGCAACGGATTGCGTAAAAATGCCGCTTTACGCAGAGTGGTTTCAGATATGTTCGGCTGTGAGATAAAAACACCGCTCTTTAATGAAGAAGCATCTTACGGAGCGGCTTTGGCGGCAGGAGTTGCCTGCGGAATTTTCGCAAACATATCCGAGGCTTGCAAAACCTTGGTTTCATATAAGGAGAATTAATTATGTTTTATGATGAACCGATTTTTTTTGAAAAAAACCGAGTTTTCAGAGTATATACCGGCGGAAAACTGTTTTCGGATTTTTTCGGCGATGATTCATGTGACGGATACTATCCCGAGGAATGGGTAGTATCAAGCGTAAAAGCTCTCAATGAGGGCAGCACCGATGAGCATGAGGGCGTTTCAAAAATTCGCGGAACCGAGTTATATCTTGACGAAGCAATCGAAAAATATCATAAAGAACTGCTCGGCGAAAGAGAAGACATCGGAATTCTGACCAAAATTCTTGACAGCGCAATCCGCCTTCCTGTTCAGGCTCATCCCGATAAGGAGTTTTCAAAAAAATACTTTTCTTCTAAATACGGCAAGGAAGAAAGCTGGATTATCCTTGCCACAAGACCGGGAGCAAAGATTTTCTACGGTTTTAAAGACGGCGTCACTCTTGAGGAATTTTCAGATGCAATAGATAAAAGCGAAGAAAAATCCGACGCTATGGAAAACTTGCTTTGCTCAATCGATGTAAGAGTCGGTGATGTAATCTATATTCCCGCAAAAATGGTTCACGCCATCGGAAGCGGATGCCTCCTGCTTGAAGTGCAGGAACCCACGGACTTTACAATTCAGCCCGAGCGTTGGTGCGGAGAATATAAGCTTTCGGATAAAGAAATGTATCTCGGACTCAGCCGTGAAAACGCGCTTGAATGTTTCGATATGAAAAAGCGTTATCCCGCACCTCTCAAACCGAAGCTCATATCAGAGAGCGACGGTGTAAAATACGAAGCGATGATTGACGAAAGCATAACGGAAAGCTTTTCCGTCAGAACCGTTTCGCTCAGCGGCGGCAGCTTTGTGCTGGGCAGGGGAGCGGCTGTCTATGTTGTCACGGAAGGCGAAGGTTATATTGAAGGCGTCGGCAAGCACATCAAAATTAAAAAAGGGGATTATTTCCTTTTGCCAGAGTGTATTAAAGGTAAATTTTCTGTTACGGGCAGCGGTTTAAAAATAACCGAGTGTTTTGCCTGATTTTTTCGGAGGCAGTTAAAATGAATGTTCTGCATATGAAATATGCCGTTGAAATTGCAAAAACCAAATCCATCAGCAAGGCTGCTGAAAATCTCTATATGGGTCAGCCCAATTTAAGCAGAGCCATAAAAGAGCTTGAAGAAAGCCTCGGCATAACCATTTTTAAAAGAACTACAAAAGGTATCAGTGTAACTCCTGAGGGCGAAGAGTTTCTGCAATATGCAAAACGAATCATATCTCAGGTTGAGGAAGTTGAAGATATATATAAAAACGGAAAGCAAAAAAAGCAGCGTTTCTCGGCTTGCGTTCCGAGGGCGAGCTATATTTCCGATGCATTCGCTGAGTTTGCAAAAAGTATTGACACTTCCGTTCCTGCCGAGATTTTTTACAAAGAAACCAATTCCATGCGTACCATAAACAATATTGTTAAGGAAGACTATGATCTCGGGATAATCCGCTATCAATCGACCTTTGACAAATATTTCTCAAGTATGTTCAGCGAGAAGAAGCTTATGCATGAAACAATAACGGAGTTCTCATATGTTTTGCTGATGTCAAAATCACATCCGCTTGCAGATAAAGAAAACATTGAGCTTAAAGATTTGGCGGATTATATTGAGATAAGCCACGCTGACCCCTATGTTCCGTCTTTGCCGTTGATTGATGTAAAAAAAGCGGAGCTTTCCGAATCTGTTGATAAGCACATTTTCGTTTTCGAGCGCGGCAGTCAGTTTGTTTTGCTGGAAAAGGTTCCGACCACATTTATGTGGGTATCTCCAATACCCGATGAGCTTCTCGAAAAGTATTCGCTTGTTCAGAAGAAGTGTATCGGCAACACAAAGGTTTATAAAGACGTTTTGATTTACCGAAAAGGATACAAGCTTACCGAGCTTGACGACGCCTTTATCACAGAGGTTTGCACGGCAAAAAGAAAAATTATGTAATCCTATCAAATCGGATATATCGATAAAAACATATCGATATGCTTTATAAACATTACCTCTTTTGCGTTTTTTCTGATAAAATGGTGTCAGAAAGGAAGTGAGGGAATGAGAGCAAACGCAGTTGTTATCAAAAGACTGTCTGTCTATTTGCAGTTTTTAAGGCAGTTACCGCCTGAAACAACCGCTATTTCCGCAACAACGATTGCAAAAAACATCGGTTACGGCGATGTTCAGGTTCGTAAGGACTTAGCGTCCGTCAGCGGAGAGGGGAAGCCGAGAACAGGCTATGAGGTTGCAGGTCTTAAAGTAGCTCTTGAGAATTATCTCGGTTTCAATTCACCTAAAAAGGCGGTTATCGTAGGAGCAGGCAAGCTCGGAACCGCTCTGTTGGAATATGAGGAGTTTGCTCATTGGGGGCTTGAAATCGCGGCAGCTTTTGATATCGACGAAAGCAAATGCACGGGTTCAAAGCCTGTTTATAACATCTCCCGTCTTAAAGAATTCTGTGAGAAAGAAAACATAAAAATCGGAATAATAACTGTGCCTGCGTCAGCCGCACAGCAAGTATGCGATTTGATATGCGAAACGCCGATAAAAGCTGTTTGGAGCTTTGCTCCGATTCATCTGAATGTTCCCGAAGGCGTTACCGTGCAATATGAAAATATGGCGGCTTCGCTTGCCAATATTTCCTGCAGAATTGACTGACCCAAAATAAACATTTTAATATTAGTAAAAACGGCAAAAGGAGATATATCATGGAAAAAAATTACACAATAGTAGACAGCGTTGAAACTCTTGAAGCAGCTATTGCCAGGGTAAGAGCTGCCCAGAAAGAATTTGCTGCCTATTCACAGGAGCAGGTGGATAAAATCTTTCTTGCAGCGGCAATCGCCGCTGACAAAATGCGTATTCCTCTCGCAAAAGCGGCTGTTGAAGAAACGGGAATGGGCATCGTTGAAGATAAGGTCATCAAAAACCACTATGCTGCCGAATATATTTACAATGCTTACAAAAACACAAAAACCTGCGGAGTAATTGAAGAGGACAAGGCTTACGGCATAAAGAAAATTGCCGAGCCTATCGGCGTTATCGCCGCGGTTATCCCGACAACCAATCCCACATCAACTGCGATTTTCAAAACCCTGATCGCACTTAAAACAAGAAATGGCATTATTATCAGCCCTCATCCGAGAGCAAAGAATTCTACCATAGCTGCCGCAAAGGTTGTTCTTGAAGCGGCGGTTGCCGCAGGTGCTCCCGAGGGCATTATTGATTGGATAGATGTTCCCAGCCTTGATATGACTAACCTTGTTATGAAAGAGGCTGATATAATTCTTGCGACCGGCGGCCCCGGAATGGTTAAAGCGGCTTATTCAAGCGGCAAACCCGCTCTGGGCGTCGGTGCGGGCAATACTCCCGCCATTATCGACAGCTCGGCTGATATTCTTCTCGCCGTTAACTCTGTTATTCACTCAAAAACATTTGATAACGGTATGATCTGCGCTTCCGAGCAGTCCGTTATTGTTCATAAAGATATCTATTCGGCGGTAAAAAAGGAATTTGCGGCAAGAGGCTGTTATTTCCTCAATGACTCCGAAACCGAAAAGGTCAGAAAAACAATCCTCATTAACGGCGCTCTCAACGCCAAAATCGTCGGTCAAAAGGCTCATACAATAGCCGCTCTTGCGGGTGTAACCGTTCCGGAAGATACTAAAATTCTTATAGGCGAGGTTGAAAGCGTTGATATTTCGGAGGAATTTGCTCACGAAAAGCTTTCTCCCGTTCTTGCAATGTATAAGGCAAAAAGCTTTGAAGACGCACTCGATAAGGCTGAACGCCTCGTTGCCGACGGCGGCTACGGACACACCTCATCTCTTTATGTAAACGCCGTTACGGAAAAAGAAAAAATTGATGCGTTTGCCGCAAGAATGAAAACCTGCCGTATTCTTGTTAATACACCTTCTTCGCACGGCGGAATAGGCGATCTCTATAACTTTAAGCTTGCCCCCTCGCTCACTCTCGGCTGCGGCTCATGGGGCGGAAACTCCGTTTCTGAAAATGTCGGAGTCAAGCATTTGCTTAACATCAAAACCGTTGCTGAAAGAAGGGAAAATATGCTGTGGTTCAGAGCGCCCGAAAAGGTTTATATCAAAAAAGGCTGCCTGCCCGTTGCTCTTGCAGAGCTCAAAGATGTAATGAATAAGAAAAAGGCGTTTGTTGTAACCGACAGCTTCCTTTACAAAAACGGTTATACAAAGGCGATTACCGATAAGCTCGATGAAATGGGCATAGTACACACAACATTCTATAATGTTGCTCCCGACCCGACCCTCGCCAGCGCAAGAGAAGGCGCGGCGCAGATGACATCATTTGAGCCCGATGTAATCATTGCCGTCGGCGGCGGCTCGGCTATGGACGCCGCAAAAATTATGTGGGTGCTTTATGAGCATCCCGAAGCCGACTTTATGGATATGGCAATGCGTTTCTCTGATATCAGAAAGAGGATTTACACTTTCCCGAAGATGGGCGAAAAGGCATATTTCATTGCCGTTCCCACCACCGCCGGTACAGGCAGCGAGGTAACTCCCTTTGCCGTTATCACCGATGAAAAGAGCGGCGTTAAATATCCGCTTGCCGATTACGAGCTTATGCCCGATATGGCTATCGTTGATGCGGATATGATGATGAATGCTCCCAAGGGTCTTACAAGCGCTTCGGGCATTGATGCTGTTACTCACGACCTTGAAGCATATGCCTCAATGCTTGCAACGGATTATACAGACGGTCTTGCGCTTCGCTCGCTCAAGATGATTTTTGAAAATCTTCCCGCCGCTTACGACAACGGACCCAATGACCCGATTGCCAGAGAAAAAATGGCTAATGCCGCCACGATGGCAGGTATGGCGTTTGCAAATGCCTTCCTCGGCGTATGCCACTCAATGGCACATAAGCTCGGCGCTTTCCATCATCTGCCTCACGGCGTTGCAAATGCGCTTATGATAGACGAGGTTATCCGCTTCAATTCAAGTGAAAAGCCCGTGAAAATGGGCACATTCCCGCAGTACGACCATCCTCACACGCTTAACAGATATGCTCAGGTTGCCGATTATCTCGGCATTAAAGGCAAGAATGACGCCGAAAAGGTTGAAAATCTGATAAAGGCGATTGACGAGCTTAAAGAAAAGGTCGGCATCAAAAAGACAATCCGTGATTACGGCATTGATGAGCAGGATTTCCTTGACAGACTTGATGAAATGACAGAGCAGGCTTTTGACGATCAGTGCACGGGAGCAAATCCGCGCTATCCGCTTATGAGCGAAATTAAGCAGATGTATCTCAACGCATATTACGGAACAAGCGAAAGAGTCTAAGGGAGGCAGAGACAATGAATTTAGACAGAATTATTGCAGTCAGAAACAGCAAAACAGTTTATCGTGACGGCGGAAAAACTTATAAAGTATTTGATTCGGAATTCAAAAAGTCCGATATTCTCAACGAGGCTCTCAATCAGTCAATCGTTGAGGAAACAGGGCTTGATATCCCCAAGCTTTTAGAGGTTACAACTCTTGACGGCAAGTGGGTAATTGTTTCGGAATACATTTCAGGCAAAACTCTTGACAGACTTATGCAGGAAAATCCCGATAAAAAAGATGAATATCTTGAAATGTTTGTTGATCTTCAGATTAAAATGCAGTCAATGAAGGCTCCCGGGCTCCGCAAGCTCAAGGACAAAATGAATCAGAAGATTTCTCAGGCGGATATCGACGCCACAACGAGATACGACCTTCACACCCGCCTTGAATCAATGCCCAAGCACAACAAGCTTTGCCACGGCGATTTTAACCCCTCAAACATTATCGTTTCCGATGACGGAAAGCCCTATATCATTGACTGGTCACACGCCACTCAGGGCAACGCCTCAGCAGATGTTGCGAGAACCTATCTTCTTTTCTGGCTCAGCGGTGACATAGAAACAGCAGAAAAATATCTTGACCTCTTCTGCAAAAAGAGCGATACGGCAAAGCAATACATTCAGAAATGGCTTCCCATTGTTGCGGCGTCGCAGTCCGCTAAAGGCAAGCCCGAGGAGAGGCAGTTCCTGCTTTCATGGGCTACTGTAGTTGATTACGAATAATTCCTAATTTATGGAGGGAAACTTAATGAAAATAACGGTTTGTATAGGCAGTTCCTGCCATCTTAAAGGTTCAAGGCAGATTGTTGAAGAGCTTCAGTATCTTATCGCCAAAAACAACCTTAAAGAAAAGGTTGAGCTCGGCGGAACATTCTGCATGGGAGACTGCAAAAACGGCGTTTGCGTAACGCTTGACGATAAAAAGTTTTCTTTGACTCCCGAAACAACGGCGGAGTTCTTTGAGAAAGAAGTATTGGCAAAGGTGTGAGCAGCAGATGATAGTTCAGATTTGCGTCGGAAGCTCCTGCCATCTCAAGGGCTCCGAGGAAATTGTGCGTCTGCTGAATGAAAAAATATCAGAAAATGGCCTGCAGGATGAAATAACCCTTGCAGGCAGTTTCTGCATAGGCAGATGCAGCAGAACGGGCGTAACCGTTCAGATTGACGACGAAGTTGTTACCGGTGTTACGGTTGACGGCTTTAACGAATTTTTTGATAAGTATATCCTTAAAAACGGGGAGGCGTAAGCTTTGGCAGAGTTTTTGAAGCTTAAAAAATCCAACTGCAAAAACTGTTATAAATGTATCCGCCATTGCCCTGTGAAATCTATAAGATTTTCCGGCAATCAGGCTCATATAGTTCCCGAGGAATGTATTCTCTGCGGTCAATGCTTTGTAGTATGTCCTCAGGATGCGAAAGAAATTTCGGATTCAACCGAGCTTGTTAAAGTTCTGATACAGTCCGGAAGTCCCGTCATTGCGAGCGTTGCTCCGTCTTTCATTGCAAATTATGAGGGAGTCGGAATAGAAGGCCTCAGAGCCGCTCTTAGAAAGCTCGGTTTTGCCGACGCCGAAGAAACCGCAATCGGTGCAACAATAGTGAAAAAAGAATACGAAAGAATTCTCAGGGAGGACGGCAGAGATGTTCTTATTTCTTCATGCTGCCATTCGGTTAATCTGCTTATTCAGAAATACTATCCGGGTGCTCTGCCTTATCTTGCTGATGTTCTTTCTCCCATGCAGGCACACTGCACCGATATTAAAAAGCGTATGCCCGATGCAAAAACGGTTTTCATAGGTCCGTGCGTTGCCAAAAAAGACGAGGCCGACAGAAGCAACGGCATTGTTGACGGCGTTCTGACCTTTGAGGAGCTGACAAGGTGGCTCGACAGCGAGGGGATAGAGCTTGAGAAAAAAGTTGAATTTGATAATGAAACAAGAGCAAGAATATTCCCCACAACAGGCGGCATACTCAAATCAATGACCGAAAAGCTGACAGATTACAGTTACATTGCCATTGACGGCGTAGATAACTGCATCGCGGCTCTTAATGAGATTTCCGACGGCCGTTTACATAATTGCTTTATTGAAATGTCCGCCTGTCACGGAAGCTGCATCGGCGGCCCCGTTATGGAAAAATATCACAGAACTCCCGTCAGGGATTTTGCCGCAGTATCGGGATATTCGGGAGAAAAAGACTTCAATGTGGCTCAGCCCTCAAAAGATTCTCTTTCAAAAGAATTTGAATTTATTCTTCAAAGGAAAACCAAACCCTCTGAAATTGAAATCCGTCAGGCTCTTGCCAAAATGGGCAAAACAAGACCCGAGGACGAGCTTAACTGCGGTTCCTGCGGCTACAATACCTGCCGTGAAAAAGCGGAAGCAATCATTGCAGGCAAGGCTGAAATTTCAATGTGCCTGCCTTTCCTTAAAGACAGAGCCGAGAGCTTTTCTGATAACATAATCAACAACACGCCCAACGGTATTATAGTGCTTAACGAAGCTCTCGAGGTTCAGCAGATAAATGCCGCCGCCTGCCGCATTATGAATATCCGTATGCCGTCTGATGTCATGGGAGAGCCGATAGTCAGAATTCTTGACCCTGCCGTATTTTTGCAGGTTAAGTCGGGTCATCAGACAATATCGGGGCGCAGAGTTTATCTTGCCGAATACGAAAAATATGTTGAGCAAACGGTTGTTTACGATAAAGACCATATAATCATCTGCATTATGCGCGATGTTACGGATGAAGAAATGCAGCGTGAAAAGAAAGAAAGAATCAGCCAGAGCACCGTTGAAATAGCCGATAAGGTTGTTGAAAAGCAGATGAGAATTGTTCAGGAGATAGCGTCTCTGCTCGGTGAAACCGCAGCAGAAACAAAAATCGCGCTGACAAAGCTTAAGGAGTCGATATCCGATGAATAATCTTTGCGCTGATATTGGATACAGAAGCATTAACCATGTCGGCGAAGAGCTTTGCGGCGACCATGTTGATGTTATTGAAGCTGACGACAGTTCAACGGTTGTAGTTCTTGCCGACGGTCTGGGAAGCGGTGTAAAAGCCAGTATTCTTTCAACCCTGACTTCTAAAATAATTTCCACAATGATTTCAAGCGGTCTTTCGGTTGAGGACTGCGTTGACACAATCGCCGCCACTCTGCCTGTTTGCTCGGTTCGCGGTGTAGCATATTCAACCTTTACCATAATTCAGATTGTTGATAACGAATATGCCCGCATTTTTCAATATGACAATCCGCTTGTTATTCTGCTCAGAGACGGCAAAAACTTTGATTATCCCAAAACTGAGCTTAATATCGGCGGAAAAAAGATTTACAGCTCTTATATCAAGCTTGAAGAAAACGATGTTTTCATTACAATGAGTGACGGCTGCCCCCACGCAGGAATAGGAATGGCTTTCAATTTCGGCTGGAAGCGGGAAGACATCATTGATTATATGGAGACCTTTTACGATGTAGGCTTTACGGCAAAAACGCTTGCAACAATCCTGATTGACGAGTGCAACAGACTTTACGGCGAAAAGCCCGGTGATGATACAACAGCCGCGGTTATCCGAATCAGAAAACGCGAACCGATGAATTTGCTGTTCGGCCCGCCGTCAAACAGAGATGACTGTGATAAAATGATGTCGCTGTTTTTCTCAAAGGAGGGCAAACACATCATATGCGGCGGAACAACATCTTCCATTGCCGCAAAGTATCTCGGCAAACCCGTTGTTCCGACTCTTGATTTCATTGATAAAGAAGTGCCTCCCATTGCCACCATTGAGGGAGTTGACCTTGTAACCGAGGGAGTTATAACCATAAATAAGGTTTTAACCTATGCCAAGGACTATCTCGGCACTAATGAGCTTTATTCCGTTTGGGGCTATCAGCGTGACGGAGCGTCTTTGATATGCCGCCTGCTTTTTGAGGAAGCAACAGATATAAATTTCTATGTCGGCAGAGCGATTAATCCCGCTCATCAAAACCCGGATTTGCCGATAAATTTCAGCATAAAAATGCAGCTTGTCAAAGAGCTTTCGGAATGTCTTCGCCAGATGGGCAAAAGAATCAAGGTGAGCTATTTCTAAGGAGGAAAAAACACATGAGAAAATTTGACACAAAGGTGCAGTATCTTAAATATAAGGTTCTGCGCGAGGTTGCAAGGCGCGCATGGAGCGGAAAGCTCATTGATGAGGTTCTTGATATTCCCAAAGCCATAGTCAGCGGAAACACCCCGACCATGAGATGCTGCGTTTATAAAGAGAGAGCCATTCTTGCAGAGCGAGTAAAGCTCGCAATGGGCGGCGATAAAAACAACCCGAATGTAATAGAAGTAATCGATATTGCCTGCGATGAGTGCCCCATGGGCGGCTACGAAGTAACTCAGTCCTGCCGCGGCTGTCTTGCCCACAGATGCGAGGATGTCTGCAAGAGGGGAGCTATCAGCTTTGACCGCGACCATGTAGCCCATATCGACAAATCGAAATGCGTAGAATGCGGTCAGTGTGCAAAGGTCTGCCCTTACGGTGCCATTGCCGACTTTAAGCGTCCGTGTGAACGCTCCTGCAAAATCAAAGCAATCAAAATGAGTGAAACCAAAGCGGCGAGCATTGACAATAATAAGTGCATTTCCTGCGGCGCGTGCGTATATCAATGTCCTTTCGGCGCAATTTCGGATAAATCGTTTATTCTTAATGTAATTGACGATATTATCAAAAGCGAAAACAACTCCAAATATAAAGTTTATGCTGTTGTTGCGCCCTCAATTTCGAGCCAGTTCACATATGCTAAGCTCGGGCAGGTAATAAAAGGCATAAAAGAGCTCGGTTTTTATTCGGTAGTCGAAGCCGCCCTCGGAGCTGATATGGTTGCTTTCAGCGAAGCAAAGGAACTTGCCGAAAAAGGCTTTTTAACAAGCTCCTGCTGTCCTGCATTTGTTCAATATGTCAAAACTCAGTTTCCTCAGCTTGCCGAGCACATTTCTCATAATCTTTCGCCTGCCGCAACCATTTCAAAATACATAAAAGAAACTGATCCCGGCTCAAAAGTAATTTTCATCGGTCCCTGCACCGCCAAAAAATCGGAATTTCAGAAGCCGGAAGTCAAGCCCTATATCGATGCGGTTATAACCTTTGAAGAGCTTCAAGCTCTGTTTGACAGCCGCGATATAGATATTATGACGCTTGAAGAAGACGTGCTTGATAACGCCTCTTATTACGGCAGAATTTTTGCAAGAAGCGGCGGACTTACGGATGCGGTTACTCAGGCTCTTAAAGAACACGGCATAACTGATTTTGATTTAAAACCCGTTTCGTGCGACGGCATTGAAGCTTGCAGAACCGCTTTGCTTAAAGCGTCCAAAAATGTTCTCGGCGGCAATTTCATAGAGGGTATGGCATGCATCGGCGGCTGCATAGGCGGCGCGGGATGCCTTACTCACGGCGAAAAGAACAAAAAAGAAGTTGACGCCTACGGTATGGAGGCTATGGAAAAAAGTATTAAGGACGCAATAGGTATTCTTAACTTGAAATAATTGTTAAATTGTGTTATAATGCATTTGGAATTTTACTCAGCTAAAATCCATCAAATAAACTCATCAGAGGTGAAAATTAATGGACACAAAAGCAATGTTTAAAATCGGTTACGGACTTTATGTTCTCACCGCGCAGGAAAACGGGTTTGACAACGGATGCATTATCAACACCGTTTCACAGGTTACTTCAACACCCAACAGAATTTCAATAGCAGTTAATAAAGCGAACAAAACGCATGATATTATCCTCAGCACCGGAAAATTCAATGTCAGCGTTCTCACCACCTCCGCACCTTTTGATATTTTTAAAGCTTTTGGATTCAGAAGCGGAAAAGACACGGATAAGTTTGCTGATTTCAGCTCTGTAAAAAGAAGTGAAAACGGCATTTTCTACATTACGGAGCATACAAACGCTTATATTTCCGCCAATGTAATTTCTTCAACCGATCTCGGCACACACACAATGTTTATTGCTGATGTAACCGATTGCGAAGTTCTTTCCGATGAACAGAGCGTTAGCTATGACTACTATCATAAAAACATTAAGCCGAAGCCCGATAACGGCAAAAAGACCGCCAAGGTTTTTTATCGCTGCACCATTTGCGGTTATATTTATGAGGGTGACGAGCTTCCCGCGGATTTTATCTGCCCGCTTTGCAAACATCCCGCTTCCGACTTTGAAAGGGTTGAAGCCGGTGAAAATAATTCAAATGAAGGAGACAGAAATATGGACCTCAAAGGAACAAAAACCGAGAAAAATCTTCAGGCAGCTTTTGCGGGAGAATCACAGGCAAGAAACAAGTACACATATTTTGCATCTGTAGCAAAGAAAGAAGGCTATGAGCAGATTGCCGCGCTTTTCCTTTCAACCGCAGATAACGAAAAAGAGCATGCAAAGATGTGGTTTAAAGCTCTCGGCGAGCTTGGAAAAACTGCTGAAAACCTGCTCAGCGCCGCAGAAGGCGAAAACTATGAGTGGACTGATATGTACGCAACCTTTGCAAAGGAAGCGGAGGAAGAAGGCTTTACTGAGCTTGCGGAAAAATTCCGTATGGTCGGTGCAATCGAAAAATCTCACGAAGAACGCTACCGCGCTCTCCTTAACAATGTTGAGATGCAGAAAGTATTTGAAAAGGCAGAAGAAACCATGTGGGAGTGCCGTAACTGCGGTCATCTCGTAATGGGCAAAAAAGCCCCCGAGGTTTGCCCCGTCTGCGCTCATCCTCAGAGCTTCTTTGAAGTTCGTAAGGAAAACTATTAATCTTGTTTTAACCTTACTCCGGGAGTGTATATGCACTCCCGGATTTTTCTTTCCTTTTATACGGATTAGTTCAAAAAAATAATGAACTTTTTTCTTTTTATATTGCTATTTTTTGTCTCAGACGATATAATAAAATCTATAAAATATTTTTGAGGTGTTTCCAATGAAAAAAATCATAAAACTTTCATCAATTCTGCTTGCAATTCTTCTTGTTTTTGCCGCCTGCGCCAAAAAAGATGCTGATTCTTCGGCAGGAAGCGAAGCTTCCGGCTCAAATGCTTCTGTTTCAGACGGTGAAAATCCTAAAGTAAAATTCACGATGGAAAGCGGAAGCAGCTTCACGGTTGAGCTTTATCCGCAATATGCTCCGGAAACCGTTGAAAACTTTGTAAATCTTGTTTCATCGGGTTTCTATGACGGACTTACTTTCCACAGAATCATTGATGACTTTATGGCTCAGGGCGGTGATCCCGACGGAACGGGAATGGGCGGCAGTGAGAAGAAAATTCACGGTGAATTCGTCCAAAACGGATTTACGCAAAATACACTTTCTCATACCCGCGGTGTTATTTCAATGGCTCGTCAAAGCAATAACTTCAATTCGGCTTCTTCTCAGTTCTTTATTTGCTACGGAGATGAAACCTTCCTCGACGGTCAATATGCTGCCTTCGGAAAGGTCATTGAGGGTATGGAGGTTGTAGATTCTTTCCTTGAAGTTGAGAGAACAATCGGCAGCGACGGTCAAAAATCAAAGCCCGTAACTCCCATCGTTATCGAAAAAGCAGAGGTAATCGAAAATGAGCAATAAGGTTGCGTTTAAAGCCTTTAAAGCGAGTGAAATTGAGTTTGTCAATAAATATGACAGCGGTGTTCGCATTGAGTTTGAAAACAAGTATTCCTACAATGTCAAATACTCGCCGGGCAATACCTGCGTCGGCGAATTTACCGTTGAAGTTAACGATAAGGCGAACCGCGATAAATTCCATATCAAGGCAGTTATACTCGGAGTTTTCACATATGACCCCGAAGTTAAAAAAGAATTGATTCATGTTGAAACCTATAAGGAACTTTTTCCTTATGCAAGAGCCATGATATCGTCTTTAACCGTTAATGCAGGCATACCGCCTGTCATTATTCCCAACTTTGATATTGAGTCACAGTGCATATACAAATTCGGCAAAAACTGTTAAAGGAGATTTTAAATATGAATATTGCTGATTTTGCGGCGTCTGCCGTTAGAAAAATAGGTAAACACGCAGGCAAAAAGCTTGCCAAAAGCGTCGGTTCTCCCGAAATTCCGAAATCCGAGCCTATCAGGATGAAGAATACAACCGATGAATTCTATAATTTAGGCTTTGCAAAAAGAGAAGTAATGCCCGATGATATAGAAACGGGTACATATTGGCTTGCAGGCTACCGCACGGGCAATAAGGTTGTCGGCGTTTTGGATCCTCTTACCGTCAGCGCAATTTGGCTTGACTGCAAGGATAACGGCGGAATAATCTTTGTCAGCGCAGACTGCGTGGGTCTTACAGGCTTTGAGGTTAACCTTGTCCGAGCTTCTCTTGCCGATTTTTCAAAGAAAACAGGCTGCGTAAATATCAGCATAAGCTGCACTCATACTCATGCGAGCATTGATACGGTCGGTTATTGGGGCAAGCTTCCCAAAACAGGCAAGAGCCAAAAATATATGGAGAAATTTCTTGATGCCATTAAGCAGGTCTGCACGGAAGCATATGAAAATAAGAAAGAAGGCAGGCTGTTTATCGGCTCAAAGCATGTTCCCGAATGTATTGAGGACAGGAGAGAGCCTATCGTATGCAACGACCGCCTGACAAGGCTCAGATTTGTTCCCAATGACGGCAGCGAAGAAACATGGTTCCTCAACTACGGAGCACATCCCAACTGCCTCGGCGGTGCCAATTCAAAGGTCAGCGCAGATTACCCGTATTTCCTGCGTGAAAGAATAAATAAAGAGAAAAAGACAAATGTGCTTTTCTCCGTTAACGCCATACTCGGTGTTGACATTGCGACGCTGTGTGAAGACAGATATGAACGCACAAAGCTCGGCGGAGAAAAGCTTGCCGAAGCCGCTATGTCAATAGATAACGATGAACAGCTTGCACCTGAAATTACAGTTCTCAATCAGCCTTACTATGCACCGATTGACAACGGAGTTTTAGCTCTGATGGCAATTATTCATGTTTGCAACGCAAATAAGTTTGCCTGCGATAAGGGTGATCTCGGCATGGCTCTTAAAACCGAAATGGACTTTTTCAAGCTCGGCAAGCTGAATATTCTGACACTGCCCGGTGAAGCAGCTTCAGAATTTGTTTACGGCGGATATTCTTCTGCCGAAACCTCGGCAACAGGCAAAGGACCTGAAATCAATCCGCCATGCTTGGTTGACATTGTAGGCGACAAGGATTTGCTTGTTATGGGTGTTTCAAACGATATGACAGGCTATATGGTTCCGCCCAATGATTTTATTCTCCATGAAACACAGCCCTATCTCAGCACGGCAAAAGACCGTTTTGACAGAAGACATTATCACGAGACCAATTCTCTCGGATATCTGACTCCGTTTGTTGTGGCTGATGTTCTCAAAGATATGGTTGAAAGGCTGAAATGATATGCTTAGCCTGATTTATGCCGTTGTTATCCTTGTTGCAACAACTTTAGGCGCTTTTGTCGGTCTCGGCGGCGGTGTTATAATAAAGCCCGTGCTTGATTTTATAGGTGCGGAGCCGCGGATGCAGGTTGATTTTCTTTCAGCTGCCGCTGTTTTCACAATGTCGGTTGTTTCAACGGGAAAATCCATAAAAAACAAAGTCAGCTTCAAAAAGGATATCATTGCTTTTGTAGCAATCGGTTCAATAGCCGGCGGATATCTCGGCAGCGCGTGCATGAATTTGCTCGGAACAGTTGCCAAGCAAGATAATATCAGATGTATTCAGGCATTTACGCTTGCCGTTCTATTAACCGCTGTTTGCATCTATGTCAGCAAATGCAGTTTTTCATTTAAAATTGAAAACAGCTTTGCGGTATGTGCGGTCGGTCTTGCTCTCGGCTTTATCGCTTCTTTTCTCGGAATCGGCGGCGGACCTATAAATGTTGCCGCTTTAACTTTATTTTTCTCGATGAGTGTTAAGGATTCAGCCGTATATTCGGTTGCAATAATTTTCTTTTCGCAGCTTTCTAAGCTCATTACGATTTTTGCAACAACGGGCGTTGAACCCTATGCACATCAGTGGAAAACCCTGCTTTTTATTCTCCCTGCGGCGGTTATCGGCGGATTTTTAGGCACAAAGCTTAACAGGAAATTTGACGACAAGATTATCAGAAAAGTATTTGCAGTGTCAATGGTTGTTCTTGTTGCACTCAATATTTATAACGGTGTAAATTATTTCATCGCTTCAACGCGCTAAAATTTTCTGTTAATCGGTTTGTACTGAATGGAATTCAAGAAAAATTTCTGTACATTTGACAAATTCAAAAAATTTTATCTGATTTTCTAAGAATATTGACAAAATTATTCTCTTGTTTTATACTTTAAACAGGCAAAGGCGCTGAAACAACGAGTTTTGGCGCCTTGTTTCTATAATGCGGCTGAAACAATAACGAATTTGTTTCATATCATGTTTTTGGAGGAATTTATTATGCAGAAACTCGGATATTACAACGGCAAATACGGAGAGCTTGAAGAAATGACCGTTCCCATGAACGACCGCGTCTGTTTCTTCGGCGACGGCGTCTATGACGCTACTTACAGCAGGAATTATAAAATCTTTGCTTTGGATGAGCATCTTGACAGATTTTTTAACAGCGCGGCACTTCTCAAAATGGAGGTTCCCCACACAAAAAAAGAACTTGGCGACATTCTTCAGGAAATGGTTTCAAAAATGGATACGGGCGAAAATTTCGTTTATTGGCAGCTTACCCGCGGCACCGGCGTCAGAAACCATGTTTTCCCCGAGTGCAAAGCAAATGTGTGGATAACTCTTGTGCCCAAAGATATTGTTGATACATACGCAAAAATCAAGCTTACCACAATGGAAGACACAAGATTTTTCCATTGCAACATCAAAACGCTTAACCTTATCCCCAGCGTTATGGCTTCCGAAAGAGCAAAGCAGCTCGGCTGTGACGAAACCGTTCTTCACAGAGGCGACAGAGTTACAGAGTGCGCGCACAGCAATGTCCATATTATTAAGGACGGCATTTTCCAGACAGCTCCCACGGATCATCTCATTCTTCCAGGCATCGCAAGGGCTCACCTTATCAAGGCTTGCAAAGCTCTCGGCTATGCGGTTGACGAGCATCCGTTTACAGTTGACGAGATGATGAATGCTGATGAAGTTATCGTTTCTTCTTCAGGCTCACTTTGCCTTGCCGCAAGTGAAATAGATGGAAAACCCGTCGGAGGAAAGGCAAGCGAAATGCTCAAAAACATTCAGGATTATGTTTATAATGAGTTTATGAGTGCAACAGATGTTGAGGAGGCAAAATAATGACTCAGCAGGAAATAACTCTTTTAAATCTCGGCAGCAGCCTTGATGACCTTGCCAACCTTGACCCGAGAGGATACGGCGTTTGCAAGCTTCTTTATAAAGCTTCCCGCGAATATACGGGCGCTCCGCTTTGCGTTAACAGCGCAATGAAGCTTGCCGAAACAATAAAAGAGGGAGACCTCGTTTTCATAATGACGGGATTTGTTCTTCTTCCTTTCAAGAAAGCGGAAATGGACGGCATTGTCAGCTCAGTTTTGCTTGCAAGGGCGCTTGTTAAAGCATTCAACGCAAAACCCGTTATTATCTGTCCCGAGGATAACCTGACGGCAGTTGAAAATCTTTCCGCTTGCGTCGGTCTTCATCTCTATAAATCTATCGATGAGCTTATGCAGTATCCTGTTTCAATGGGTGTGCTCACATTTACAAAAGATAAGGCAAAAGCAGCCGAATGTGCGGATGCAATAATCGCTCAGGGAGTTCCCAAGGCGGTTATAAGCATTGAATGCCCGGGTGAAAACGAAAAAGGCGTTTATCACAATGCAACAGGTCTTGATGTTACCGAAATCGAGGCAAAGCAGGACATTCTTTTTGATAAACTCCGTGATATGGGCGTTCTTAACATAGCCATCGGCGATCTTGGAAATGAAATCGGAATGGGAACAATTTCCGATTATCTTAAAAAATATATTCCCTATGCCGCTCCCGGAGCTTGCCGCTGCGGCTGTGATGGCGGAATAGCAGTTCGCACTAAGGCTGATAACATAATAACTGCCACGGTTTCCGATTGGGGTTGCTATGCAATGATAGCCATGCTTGCCTATATTCTTGAAAAGCCCGATGTTATGCATGACGCAAAGCTTGAAGAACAGGCAATGATAACTGCGAGCAGAAGCGGTATGATAGATATGTACGGCTGGCTGATACCCGCAATCGACGGCTTCGGCGTTGAGATAACTACCTCGATTGTTACTCTTATGAAAGAGCTTGTCAACAGCGCGCTCGGTCTTAAAGAAACCTGCAAAACATGGTTTGACAAAACGATTGAAATAAAATCATTCGGTGAATAATATGAATAATATTTCTTTTCTGCCTGCGGGCGACGCGGCTCTTACTGTCGAGTTTTCCCGGGAAATCAGCGAAGAAACCAATTCAAAAATAAGATTTCTGTGTTCAGCTCCCGAGCTTACCTGTCTTAAAGGCATAATAAGCTGTGTGCCGACTTTTCGCTCGCTGACGGTTTATTATGACCCGATGCAGATAAGCAGTAAAAAGCTAATTAAAAAGATAAGCAAGATAATGGACAGTTATTCGCCGTCGCAAGACGGCGGAAAGCGTGTTTTCCATATTCCCGTTTGCTATGACGAAGAGTTTGCTCCCGATATGGCTGATGTTTGCATCCACACGGGTCTTGACAGGCAAGAGGTAATTTCACTCCATTCAGACACGGAATATCTAATATATATGCTTGGCTTTTTGCCGGGCTTTCCGTATCTCGGCGGTATGGATAAACGCCTTGAAACTCCGAGACTTAAAACTCCGAGAACCGTAATACCCGCAGGAGCGGTAGGTATCGGCGGAGCGCAAACGGGTATTTATCCGCTCGCTTCACCCGGCGGCTGGCGTTTAATAGGCAGAACTCCGATTAAACCGTATGACCCCAACAGAAAAGACGCAATTCTTTACAGAGCAGGTGATTACATAAAATTTGAGCCAATCGACAGCAAAGAGTTTTATGAAATTTCTTCTCTTGCCGAGTGCGGTAATTATGAGGTTGCCGTAACGGAGGGCAAAAAATGAATCTTGAGATTATTTCACCGGGACTTCTCACAACAATACAGGATTTGGGAAGATTCGGATATATGGATTCGGGATTTTCGCCGAGCGGAGCAATGGACGCATTTTCGGCAAGGCTCGCAAATATTCTTGTCGGCAATTCTCAGGGCGAGGGCGTTATTGAAATGACCGCCGTCGGCATAACCGCAAGGTTTTGTTGTAGCTCTGTAATTGCAGTCACCGGAGCTGATATGAACCCCGAAATCAACGGCAGAAAAATTGAAATGTATAAGAGCATTCCTGTTTCTGCGGGCGATGTGCTTTCAATGAAAAATGCATCAAACGGTATGAGAGCCTATCTCGCCGTAGCCTGCGGATTTGATATTGAACCCGTTATGTGCAGCTTATCAACAAATCTTAAATGTGCCGTCGGAGGCTTTCGAGGCAGAAAGCTGAAAGCAGGGGATTTGATTCCGCTGAGACGCTGCTGCGAAATCTCATACATAGGTGAACGGCATTTTAAACCGCAGAATGTTTCTTCAAATGCCGTAACGGTAAGAGCGGTTCCCGGTCCGCAGGATGATTATTTTTCGGTTTCCGAGCTTGAAAAGTTCTTTTCTTCAGAGTATAAAGCATCGGCGGAATCCGACAGAATGGGAATACGGCTTGACGGCGAATCTGTTTGCAGCATTGACGGCGTTGATATAATTTCCGACGGCATTGTTACGGGCTCGGTTCAGATACCGCCGTCGGGTAAGCCGATTGTTATGATGGCGGACAGACAGACTACGGGCGGTTATGCAAAAATCGCAACCGTTATAACCGCAGATTTAAAATATTTGGCTCAGCTTCGCGCAGGCGATACGGTTCGCTTTGAGAAAATATCTCAGGCGCAGGCTGAAAAAATCAATAAAAGCGAGCAAAAATTCTTCAAACGCCTTGAACGGGGATTTTTGTTTGCGGATTAAGGAGAACGGTATGGATTATTCAGCCGTCAGCCCCGCAGAGGTCAGGGAGCTGATAAGAAAAGAAAAAATTACATATCAAACCAGCGGTATGTGTGCTGGCTATGCACAGGCAAATCTGCTGATACTTCCGCGCGAATATGCTTATGATTTTTTGCTGTTTGCTCAAAGAAATCCTAAGTCCTGCCCTATTCTTGAGGTTGGCGACATCGGCAGCAGAAAAACCAAGTTCACCGCAAACGGTGCGGATATAGCAACCGATATTCCGAAATACCGCGTTTATGAAAACGGAATTCTGACGGGTGAATATACGAGCGTTGATAAGTTTTGGAGAGACGATTTTGTATATTTTCTCATAGGTTGTTCTTTTTCTTTTGAGTCCGAGCTGCTTGAAGCCGATGTGCCCGTCAGGCATATTGAAGAGAATAAAAATGTCCCGATGTTTTTAACAAATATCGAGTGTGAAAAAGCAGGAATTTTCCACGGAAAAATGGTTGTCAGTATGCGCCCGATTCCGCAGGACAAAGTAATTAAGGCAGTTACCGTAACCGCCTCAATGCCTCGGGTTCACGGCGCTCCCGTTCATATAGGCGATCCGTCAAAAATAGGAATTAAAGACATTACAAAGCCCGATTTCGGCGACAGCGTAACAATTAATGACGGCGAGGTTCCCGTATTCTGGTGCTGCGGAGTAACACCGCAGTCTGCCGTTATGAGCGCAAAGCCTTCCATTGCAATTTCTCACGCTCCGGGACATATGTTTATAACGGATATTAAAAACACTTTGCTTAAGGACTGATTTTATGTTTAAAATAGATTTGAACTCGGATCTCGGAGAAGGCTTCGGCGCATATAAAGCAGGACTTGACGACAGGATAATTCCGCTTATCACCTCTGCCAACATTGCCTGCGGATTTCATGCAGGCGACCCGCTCATTATGCAGAAAACCGTTCAGTTATGCAAGCTTAACGGTGTTTGTGCGGGTGCACATCCGGGTTTTCCCGATCTTGTCGGTTTTGGGCGCAGAAATCTCAACGCATCGCCCGATGAGGTCAAAGCAATGATGACTTATCAGATCGGCGCTCTTGCTGCTTTTTGTGCTTCCGAAGGCATCAAGCTCTCTCATGTTAAGCCCCACGGCGCTCTTTACAATATGGCGGCAAAGGATTATAAGCTTGCGCGCGCAGTTTGCGAAGCGGTTTATGAATTTGATAAAGATCTGCCGCTTCTTGCTCTTTCAGGCAGTATGATGCAGAAAGCCGCCGAGGAAGTCGGAACGGTTTTTGCAAGCGAAATATTTGCAGACAGAGCCTATGAGGATGACGGAACTCTTGTTGCCAGGAGCAAACCGGGTGCAATGATAACCGACGAAAATGAGGCAGTTGAAAGAACTGTTGAAATGATTAAAAACAAGCGCATTAAAACTATTAACGGAAATTATATTTCCATTAATCCTCAATCGGTCTGTGTTCACGGTGACAGTGAAAAAGCTTTGCTTTTCGTTGAAAAAATCCGTGCAGGCTTTGAGGAGCAGGGGATAGAAATATGCCCGATTAAAGATATAATCGGTTAAGGGTGACTTTATTATGAACAGTTATCACAAATATCACGATTATCACAGGAGCTTTGCCTGCATTAATCTTGATGCGATTAAAAGCAATTTTGACAGCTTAAAGAGCCGCGTGCCGTCAGGCGTTAAGACAATGGCGGTTGTTAAAGCTAACGCTTACGGTCACGGAGCAGTCAGAGTGGCAAAAGCACTCGAAAAAAAAGCGGATTACTTTGCGGTTGCCGTTATTGAAGAAGCTATTGAGCTGCGCGACGGAGGAATAAAAAATCCCATTTTAATTCTTTCTTACACAAGCCCTTATCAGTTTGAAGCTCTTATCAATAACGAACTTATACCGTCGATTTACCGTTATGAAGACGCTGAAATGCTTTCGCAGGAAGCTTGCAGGCTCGGAAAGACTGCGGTAATTCATATTGCCGTTGACACTGGTATGAGCCGCATAGGCTTTAAGGACTGTGAGGAAAGCGCAGATACAGTCAAAAAAATATCGGAGCTTCCCAATATCCGTATTGAGGGAATTTTCAGCCATTTCGCCTGTGCCGATGCCGAAGATAAGACCTGCGCTCTCGGTCAGAAAAAGAGATTTGATAATTTTATATCAATGCTTGAAGAAAGAGGACTTACAATTCCCGTCAAGCATATTTGCAACAGCGCAAGCATAATCGATTTTGATTTCAGTTATGATATGGTCAGAATGGGAATATCGCTTTACGGGCTTTATCCGTCGGATGAAGTAAAAAAAGACAGCGTTTCTCTGACTCCTGCAATGGAAGTTGTGAGCCACATTATCCATATTAAAGAGATTGAGGCGGGAACGGGCGTCGGCTACGGTCATATTTATATTGCGCCCGAAAAGCGTAAAATAGCAACCGTTTGCATCGGTTATGCCGACGGCTTTAACCGAGCCTTTTCCAACAAAGGCTATGTTTTGATTAACGGCAAAAAAGCTCCTATAACAGGCAAGGTCTGTATGGATCAGATTATGGTTGACATAACTGATATTGAAGACGCCAAAATCGGCGATCATGTTATAATTATGGGTAGCAGTAATAGAGAAACGATAACTGCCGAACAGCTTGGGCAGATGTGCGAGAGCTTTAACTACGAGGTTGTGTGCACCTTTTTGCCGCGCGTTATGCGTCTTTATTATGAAAACGGCGAGCTTACAGACTGAAATTAAATAGTTTTAACCCGTGTAATTTTTGCTTCATCGGCAAATATTACACGGGTTTTAATATTTTAACAGTGTGTTAATTATGGTTTCAAAATATTGACTAACGGTCATTTTTGTGGTATTTTATAAAAAGTGACCGTTAGTCATTTAATTTCTTTCAGAAAGGCCTGATAATATGCCGAGCGCTGCGGAAAATAAACAGATTAAGCGAAAGAAAATTCTTGAAACTGCTGCGGAGCTTTTTATGCAGAAAAGCGTTAACTCAACAGCGATTGACGATGTTGTAAAAGCCGCAGGAGTTGCAAAAGGAACATTTTATCTTTATTTCAAAGATAAATATGACCTTTTGGATCAGCTTCTTATTCAAAAAAGCTCAGGAATACTGCTTGAAGCATTTAACAACATCCAAGATTTTGAAAATGCCGAGCCGGAAGATATTGCAGTTGATATTATGAACTATATAATAGATTATCTTTGCGCCAACCGAGAGTTAACCGCACTTTTACAAAAAAAACTTTCACACTGTTTGAGAGATATAATGAAAGAGGAGGTATCCGAGCTGAAAACCGCAGTTGATTCCTTTGTTTATAAACTGATAAAAAAAGGTTATACCAAAGAAGAAGCCCGAAAAACTCTTTACATTATTACCGATTTAACGGGCTCTGTCTGCTGTGATGCAATAGTTCTTCAGAAGCCTTACGGAATCGAAGAAATAAGGGAAACATTATGTCAGGCGGTCATAAACATAATAGCAAAAGGGGGAGAAAAACAGAATGATTGAAAAAATATCTCATTTCATAGCATATCATCCGAAAATAATACTTACTGTTGCAACCTTGCTCTTAATTCCTTGTATTTTCGGTTATATAAATATGCAGATAAACTATGACATAATGTCATATCTGCCCGAAGATCTCGACTCCGTAAAAGGAGAAGTAATTCTTGATGAGGTATTCGGAAACTCGGCAAACGCTTTTCTTGTAATAGAAGATATGCCAAGCAAGGATGTTGCCGCTGTTAAAGAAAAGGTGGCGGCTGTCAACGGCGTAAAAAGCGTAACTTGGACAGATACTTTTGCGGATATTTCCATTCCTCAGAGTATGCTGCCAGATGTTATAAAAAATATATTCTATTCTACCGACGGCAAAGCAACCATGATGATGGTTCAGTTTGAAAACGGAAGCTCGTCTGAAATAACCATGCAGGCTATTAAAGACATAAAATCGCTTATGAATAAGCAGTGCTTTTTAAGCGGAATGTCGGCAATTATGGCAGATACAAGGGATCTTGTAGAAACGGAAGCTCCTATTTATATTGCAATCGCCGTTGCGCTTGCACTTGTTGCGCTTTCATTTACAATGGATTCTTGGATTTTGCCTTTTGTTTTGCTTCTTGCTCTCGGATACGCGGTTATCTACAATATGGGAACTAACTTAACGGGAAGCATTTCTTATATAACACAAAGCATTGCAGCCATACTTCAGCTCGGGGTTACAATGGACTATTCGGTATTTCTTATGGACAGATACGATGAGGAGCTTCTGAAAACATCTGACAGAAAAGAAGCTATGTCCCGCGCAATTTCCAAAACCTTCGTTTCTCTTGTCGGCAGTTCAATGACAACCGTTTTCGGTTTCCTTGCTCTTTGCTTTATGAGCTTTACACTCGGACTTGATATCGGCATCGTAATGTCAAAGGGCGTTATTCTCGGAGTTCTCAGCGTTGTAATTGTTTTGCCCTCAATGCTTTTGCTGTTTCACACTCCCATACACAGGTTTCGCCACAAACCGCTTGTTCCGAAATTTGACGGTCTTGCCGCTTTCAGCGTAAAGCACAGAAAGGTTATTGCTACTGTTTTTCTTATTCTGATAGTTCCGTCAATAGTCATGAAAAACAGCGCAAATATCTACTACGATTTTGAAAAAGCTTTGCCGCAGGATATGAGCTCCGTGGCTTCACTTTCAAAGCTAAAAACTGATTTTAATATGGCGACAACCCACTTTGTTATTATTGATGAAGATATACCTGCCCGCGATGTTTCAAAAATGGTGAATGAATTTGAGCAGGTTGAGGGAATATCAACTGTTCTTTCTCTCAATTCCTTTGTCGGCTCGGCAATTCCCGAGGATATAATCCCCGACAGCGTTAAGGAAATATGTCAAAAGGGCGGTTACCGACTTATGATGATTAATTCCGTTTACGGCTCGGCAACCGACAGCGGAAACGCCCAAATAGACACTCTGCTTGATATTTTGCATAAATACGATGAAAACGGATATATAACAGGCGAAGGCGCGCTTGCCAAAGACTTGGTTACCGTTACCGACCGTGATTTTAAAATTACAAGCATAATTTCAATAGCGGCAATATTTGTGCTGATTGCCATTTGCTTCAAATCAATCAGTATTCCCGTTATTCTTGTTGCTTCCATTGAGCTTGCAATTCTGATTAACGAAGCAATATCTTTCATAACGGGAGCGGAGGTTCCGTTTATTGCTCCCACGGTCATCGGCTGTGTTCAGCTCGGCGCTACGGTTGACTACGCTATTCTAATGACTACAAGGTACCGCGAAGAGCTTCGCAACGGAAAAGATAAAAAGCAGGCTATTACGGACGCCGCAACTGCTTCTTGCAGATCTATATTCCAAAGTGCGCTTGTTTTCTTCTGTGCAACCTTCGGAGTATATCTGGTATGCAATGTTATGCTTGTCAAGAGCATTTGTGCCATGCTTGCGAGAGGTGCAGTAATAAGCGCGCTTATAATTATGATTTGCCTGCCTGCTATACTTTGCATTTGCGAAAAGTTGATTGAGAAAACAACCTTTAATTGGAAGAAAGGGGAGAAAATCCATGAAAATTAAAAGAATTATTGCGGCTCTCACCGCTTTGTCAATGCTTTCTCTTGCCGCCTGTTCGGGAAAAGAAACCGATAGCAAAGAGCCTGAAACCCAAAGGCCCGAATATGTTCAGCAGTATTATGATACACCCGCAGGAGAGGTTTTGAAAACCGAAACGGTTTATGTAAATCTAAATTCCGCAGGCAAAGCCGAAAAGGTAAATGTTACCGATTGGCTTCATACCGATAAGGGAGAGGTTTATGTTGACGACATAAGCTCGCTTAAAAATATAACCAATGTCAAAAGCGAAGTTTTGCCTGTTGTTGACGGCGAAAAGCTTCGCTGGCATATGCCCGAAACGGATTTGTATTACAGCGGCACAACCGATAAAGAACTTCCTGTTTCAATCAATATCAGCTATTCACTCAACGGCAAGGAAGTATCTGCTGATGACATTGCAGGAAAAAGCGGAGATGTGTCAATAAAAATTAAAATGAGCAACAGCGCTTCAAAGCAGGTAACAGTCAACGGCAAAAAGCACACTGTTTATCTGCCCGTTCTCGTTGTAGGCGGTATGATTTTGCCCGAGGGCGTTTTCTCGGCTGTCAGCGTTAAAAACGGTCAGTCCCTCGGTGACGGCTCAAAAGAGATTGTAGTTTTTACGGGTATGCCCGGCTTTGCGGAAAGCCTTGACTTCAAGGATAAAAATCTCGGCGATGTCGGCGGGCTCATTGTTTCCGATGAAGTAACGGTAACCGCAAAAGCCGAAAATTTTTCTCTTTCCAATATGTACTTCGCCGTTTTGCCTATTGCATCGCTTAATCTTGATATCACAATGCCCGAAACGGTTGATGACCTTAAAAACACCTTAGCCGCTTTGAAAAGCTTTCAAAACGCCCTGAATAAAATTGACCCTGACAGAATAATCTACGGTCTGCTTTCCGATAAAAGCAAAATAGAGTCAATTACAGGTATACTTGACGACGCTTTAAAGCTTTATAACAACAACAGAAATCTGATATCACTTATCGGCAAATATGCCACTCCCGAAAACGCCGAAGCGATAAGCTCAATGCTTGAAACACTTAACGATCCCGATGTTAAAGCGGCTCTGAAACTACTTTCAGACCCATCGGTGCAAGCACTTATATCAAAGCTCCCGGGAATTGTTGACGGTTTTAACGAAATCAGCCCCGTGCTTGAAGAACTCCAAAAGGATATGGAACGCCCCGAAATTCAGGCGGAAATAGCAAAACTGCCTGAAACAATAGAGGCTCTTTCGGAAATCAGCAAGGTCATTTCTGATAACGCAGACGAGCTTAACGCCCTGACTTCAATTATGAATGAAGACGGAACAAAAGTGCTTGAAAGTCTGCTTGAAAGCATTGATGCCGATGACCTTAAAAAGTTTGAGGATAAATACGGCGGATTGGTTGACAATGGTGACCTTCTGGTTGAGCTTGCCGAAAAATGGCTTAGCTTCGGCAGAGAATACGGCTTGTTTACGGAAAGCACGGAAAATATGAGCACAAGCTTGATGTTTATATACAACACACCCGGCATTGAAAAAGTGGTTTCAACTCCTGCCGAAACTGCCGTAAGCGATTCAGTTCCGTGGTATAAAAAGATTTTCTCTTGACAAAGTCGGTAATTGTAATAAAATATTACAGTAAATACCGTTTGAGAGGGGAGCTACCGTGAGTGTTTGCTATATTGTCGGAGCGGGTGAATGTAAAAAGCTTGATTTCATAAAAAGCGACGGCGATATTGTTATCGCCGCCGACGGAGGATATAAATATCTGAAACAGGCGGGAATTAAGCCCGACATTGTTATCGGTGATTTTGATTCGCTCGGGAAAGAGCCCGAGGGAGAAAAAATCATCAGATTAAAACCCGAAAAAGATGTAACCGACACTTATGCCGCCGTCAGCGAAGGAATTAAGTGCGGATACAGCCGATTTAATATTTACGGAGCTTTGGGCGGAAGAATTGAGCACACTCTTGCCAACATTCAGCTTATCGCTTCTCTTTCCGAAAAAAATATGCAAGCAAGTATCTTTGACGGTTCAACGGTTATAACTGCAATTACCGCAGGAACATTGAGATTTGACAGTGCATATAACGGCTATATATCGATTTTTGCCCATTCCGACAAATGCACGGGCGTTTGCCTCAGAGGGCTTAAATATCCTCTTGAAAACGCGGAGCTGAGCAATATGTTTCCGCTCGGAGTAAGCAATGAATTTCTCGGTATTGAAAGCGAAATTGTAATAGGCAGCGGAACGGCAATTATTGTTTATTCCATGCCAAAAGCTTGACTTTAAGGGCTCGCTAAGCTAAAATATTTATCGATAAGCAAAATAACAGAGAGGTAAAATATTTATGAATTCAGTTTCAAAAAGAATTATTGCGGCAGTCATGGTATTTGCGCTTCTGTTCACGGCGTCCGTCCAATCCTTTGCAGCAGGCGGAGATTTAGTTTGGGAAGCTCTTTGGGAAAAGGAAGGCAATAACGGCGTTATTATTTTCCCCGGCAGTAACGAAAGTGAACGCCGCTTCTCTTGGTATTCAGCGACCGAAAGCGTTCCCAAAGTCATTATAAGCGAAAGCCCACTTTTAACCGATGCGCGCACTTTCTCAGGCACGGCGCTTGCCGCGCCCGACGGCGATTTTGCCAATAAAGTTACCGTAACCGGGCTTTTATCCGGAAAAATCTATTATTACCGCTGTGTAAGCGATGGTTTTGAGTCTCAGGTTTACAGCTTCAAAACAGCAGAGGATGATTTTTCTGCCCTTTATATGACTGATATTCATGTTAGCTTTGACGAAGCCGACGAAACGGTTTTGAAATCAACCGCAGCAAAGCTTAATGAAACGGTTTCAGAAGCAATGCTCAGAAACAGCAACATTTCTCTTTTGCTTTCTGCGGGTGATCAGGCGAGCAGCGGACTTGAAAATGAATACAAGGCTTTTTCCTCGGCTCTTTGGTTTAAAAGCATTTCCGTGGCAACGGCAATAGGCAACCATGACCGAAAAGGAATTGCCTACAAAACATTTAAGAATATGCCCAACGAAAAACAGGATAACATTGTTTCATCTTATATCGGCTCAGATTATTGGTTTGTTAAAGGCGATGTTCTGTTTCTTGTTGTTGACAGCAATAACGGCAGCGGAATTGACCACAGAAATTTTGTCAAATCAGCCGTTAAAGCCAATCCCGAAGTAAAGTGGAGAGTTATGATGTGTCATCATGATCTTTACAGCGGCAGACTTCCTCACAGAGAGAGCGAAAATCAGCTTTTGCGTATGCTTTGGGCTCCGATAGCTGATGAGTTTAAAATCGACCTTGTTCTGCTCGGCCACAGTCATTACTACACAGTAACGAATGTTATGTATAACAACAAAACCGCTGAGCCTTATGACGAAACAATGACAGATCCCAAGGGAACAATTTATATGGTATCAGGCTCGATTAACAGACCGAGAAATGATGATGAAATCGGTCTGAGCGAAAATGTCGGCTACGCGGAGCTTACAAATGACCCGATTTACAATATTATTGATTTCACCGAAAACTCAATAAAGGTTTCGTCATATACTCTCGGCAGCCGCGAAGCTTTCAATACTTACAGCATTGTTAAGACAACTAATGACGGCGGCCACGGCAGCAAATTGCCTTCACCGGTTAATTATTTTGTTCGCGCGGTCGGAACGGTATATTCTTTCTTCAATAATATAAATGTTTACAAAAGCCTTAAAGATAAGGGTTATCAAGTCAATTTCTTTGAGTGCGTTTTTTAAACACATAGTTTATTTTTTCGGAAAGGAGATTTGCAGATGATTGTTATTGCACACAGAGGCGCAAACAGATTTGCGCCGCAAAATACGCTTCATGCCTTTAAAAAAGCGGTTGAATTGAATTCAGACGGTGTTGAAACCGATGTTCATGTTACAAAGGACGGTCATCTCGTTCTCTGCCACAACGGAACCGTTGACAAAACATCAAACGGAAAGGGCAAAATTTCCGATATGAGCCTGCGTGATTTACGCAGCTTTGACTTTGGCTCATGGTTCGGCAGCAAATTCAAAAACACGCCCATACCTACTTTGGATGAATTTCTTCAATCGGTTGAAAACACGGCACTTTCCGTGCTTGATATTGAGCTGAAACAGCAAAAAGACGGTAATCTTGATTTTGTTGAAAAGGTAATTGCCAAGGTCAGGGAATACGGTCTGGAAAGCAAGCTGTTCATTTCAAGCTTTGACTATAAAATACTTGAAAAGGTAAAGCAAATAGATTCAAAAATTCAAACAGGCTATCTTTACCCCGCAATGGGCGATATTGTTAAAAGAAAGCTTTGCGCGCCGATAAACATTGCAAAGAAATACAATATTGACTGTTTACTCCCTCATCAAGGCTATGTAAGCAAAAAGCTGATTGAAAAAGCTCACAGCGCAGGAATGAGGGTAGGAGTATGGACGGTCAATAAAATTGATGCCGTTGAAAAGCTCCTCGATTGGGGCGTTGACCAGATAATAACCGATGTGCCCGATATTATAAAGAATAAAATTGAGTCAATATAAAATAAAGCTGCATCACCGAAGCAAAATTGCTTTTTGATGATGCAGCTGTTTTTATGTGTTTATATTACAACAGACAAATAGTATTTAATCTTTTCTAAAACAGACGGCTCATTGTCAGCGCATGGTGTTCCGTCGGAAAGATAAGCCGTGCCGCTTACTATATTGATATTATTATCGGCAGGGTAGGTATCTATAAAGATTCCGCGGCAAAACTCGCCGAAAATAATTCCGAGAATTTTTGCGGGAATAAACGCCATAACAGATTCGAGCGCTTCATCGATTGCGCTGTTATGCAGAGGATTGAATTTGAGGATATTCTCAAGCCCCGTAACAACGCTAAGCGATGTAAAAACGATATCAAGAGCGGTTTCAAAAGCACTGCCGCTGAGCAGCTTATCAGTTGCCGCGTTCATGTCGCCAGTCATTATTTCATCGCCCGCATAGTGATATTTATACATTGCGGTAAGCATTGCTTCAACGGTTACTCCGCTGTCAAGAGAAGTTGCAAGCAGCGTATCAATAACCATTGTCATCAGTTCAAGGAAGAAATTATAAACGGCGTTATATGCTTTCGGATTTTCTTCAAAAAGCCCTGCAACCGCGTCGGTAACATCAAAAATCGCTCGGTTACGCATTATCGTTCTGACGCCGCCGTTGTAATAATAGTCGCGGCAAAATGCCTGATAATCATCAATTCCTTTTATAGAATCGGGGAATTCCGTGCGTATTTCACAGTCTGAGCCGCTGAAATTCAGATGCCTTATCGGTGAGCCGTGCATCGCAAGCGAGCCCGTGCATATCTCATATACCGTATTTCCGCTTTTGGTTTTAACAGAAGCGATATCATTTGCATGAGAATGTCCGGTAAAGATATATTGCACGCCGAGGTCTGCAAATTTTTCTGCAAGTTTTTCGCCGTCATCGAGGAAATTGCCGCCCATTATGAGCGACTGCATACCGTATTTTTCAATAAGGTCAAAATGCATCATCATCAGCGGAACATCTCCCGCCTGCGTGCATTCCTCAATCTGCGAACAAACCCATTCAAGCAGATTACCGTCAAGCGATTTTTTGCCCGTGCAAAGCTCACCGTCATATTCGTTTGCGTCAACTGCAATCAGGCGGTAACCGTCCGCAATTTTTGCGGTGTAAGAGAGTGAACCGCCCGAATCCCTTGCAATAACATTTTGGTTATCGCCGTAGCCGAAATCCGCATACAGCTTAGCAAATTCACTCTTTGTTGTTCCTCTGACTTCAACAATTTCATCGTTAACATAAGTGTTGCCCGCTTTTACAACGGTTTTGCTCGGGTCATCAACAACAAATTTTTTTGAAATTTTATCCGGGCGTGAAATGTCGTGGTTACCGGGGATAGTATAAACCGCAATACCGTTTTCAGTAAGCCTTACAAGCTTCTTTGTGAGCATTTCATGGCTGAGATATTCACAGCCCATCGCGTTGTCACCGGGAATAAAAACAAATTTTGAACCGTTGGCAATAATTCGGTCAATAGCCTCATCAATTATCTCATCGGCATATTGCTCCAGCTTTAAATCGTTATCAACCGTTCTTCTGTAATTAAAGCCGTTTAAATCTCCGATATACTCTTCGGGGAAAAAATGGATATCGCTGATAACGCTTATTTTCGGGTCAGTCTGTTCGGCGGCAAACGCAGGTACAAAAAGACTGACAAGCATACAAACAGCAATTACGGCGGATATAAATTTTTTCATATCATTTTGTTCCTTCTGATTAAAGGTAGAAATTAAAGTCCCGTTTTTTCTCTGATATAATCCCTTGCAAGGCAAGCATACTCATAGGGATTTGCCTTTGCGGGATCCTGCTCAGCTTCAACAACAACCCAGCCCTCATAGTCGGCTTCGGCAAGAATGTCAAAAACAGGAGTAAAATCAAAATCGCCGTCTCCGGGCACGGTGAAAGCGCCTGCTCTTACACAGTCAAGGAAGCTCCAACCCTTTTCCTTGCCCTCGTTGATAACATCGCGGCGAATGCTCTTGAGGTGAACGTGCTTAACTCTGTTTACATATTTCTTAAGAACGCCGATTGCGTCTTCGCCGGAGAATGAAAGATGACCGGTATCATAAAGGAGATATACAAGGTCGGGATCGGTAATTTCCATAAGCTTGTCAATTTCCTCGGCAGTCTGAACTCCTGTTCCCATGTGATGATGAACGGTGAAATACATTCCCTTTTCTTTTGCAAGCTTGCCCATTTCGTTGAAGCCTTTTGCAATAAGTTCCCACTGCTCATCGGTATAAACAGGTTTTTCACCGAAAATGCTTACGCTCTTGCCCTGGATTGAATTTCCCTGCTCGGAAGCGCCGATAACCTTAGCGCCCAAAGCATAAAGAAAATCTCTGTGCTTTATAAAAGCTTCAATCGTTGCGTCATATCCCTCTGAAAGCAGGAGAGAGGAGAACCATGCGTTGCAAATTCTCAGACCTCTTACATCAAGCTTATGTTTGAGAGTTTTAACATCTTTCGGATATTTATTGCCGATTTCGCTGCCTTTAAAGCCGCTGAGCGCCATTTCGCTGACACACTGCTCAAAGGTATTCTCGGCGCCGAGATCGGGCAGGTCGTCATTAGTCCAAGCGATAGGAGCTATCGCAAGATTTACTTTTTCTTTGTTAAGCATTTCAATTCCTCCGTTGTTTATAAAATTAATAAAGTCTTGCCTTTTCAATGTTTGCCTGCATATCTTCATATGCCGCCTGAACCTTTTCACTCGTTGAAACCTCGGCAACGCCGACTCTCCACCAGGCGTCATAGCCCTCGCTCATACTGCCGTGAACAACCTTGATATCAAACAGGCAGGGAACTGTCTGCTTCTTAGAATCTTTCAAAGCGTCGCGAAGCTCGGCAACATTTGTTACCGTGTAGGCTTTGCAGCCGTAACCCTCGGCAATTTTTGCAAAGTCAATCGGAACTATTGCGCCGTCAAGCATACCGGTGAGCGGATTTCTTGCCTGGAAACGGGTTCCGAAAGTATCGGTTCCCTGATTATTCTGAAGATTTTCGATGCAGCCCCAGCCGGAATTGTCAAAGAGCATTACATTTATTTTTGCGCCCTCCATAACGGCGGTATAAAGCTCGCTGTGAAGCATAAGGAAGCTTCCGTCACCGACCATGGTGTAAACCTCTCTGTCGGGCTCTGCAAGCTTAACGCCGAGCGCGCCGCAAATCTCATAGCCCATGCAGGAGAAGCCGTATTCCATATGATATGTTTTGGGAACGGATGAACGCCAAAGTCTCTGCATACAGCCGGGCAGACTACCCGAAGAACCGATGGCAATCGCATCTTTATCGATGAGCTTGTTGATTTCTCCGAGTGCTCTTGTCTGCGAAAGACCTTCTTTAAGATAAACGCTGTAGCAGCGGTCAACCTCTGCATTGTAATCCTCTTTTATCTGAGCGAGCTCCTCGCCCCAGGTTGAATAGTATTCTCTGACGGAAAGAGCACCCATTATGTCAAGCAAAGCGGTCTTGGCATCGGCAATTACTGCGGTTGAATCCATTTTGAAAGCGTCAAAAGGACAAACATTGATTGAAAGCATTCTGACATCGGGATTTTGGAAGCCCCATTTTGAAGCGGTTGTAAAATCGGTAAGCCTTGTTCCCACTGCAATAACAAGATCCGCCTGCTTTGCAACTGCGTTTGCTGCAGGACCTCCCGTTACGCCGATTCCGCCCATATTGAGCGGCAAATCCCAGCGAATGTTGCCTTTGCCCGCCTGTGTTTCACAGATGGGTATATTGAATTTTTCAGCAAAGAATCTTGCTGTTTCCCACGCTTCGGAATATGTTACTCCGCCGCCGACAATAAGAATGGGCTTTTCGCTTCTCATTATCGACTTTACTGCGGCTTCGATTTCACGCTGGGTGGGGGAGCGGCGGTCAATATACCAAACTCTTTTCTTGAGAAAATAATCGGGATAGTCAAAAGCTTCACCCTCGACATCCTGCGGCATTGCAAGGCAAACTGCGCCTGTTTCGGCAGGGTCGGTCAAAACTCTCATCGCATTAAGGCATGCAGTCATAAGCTGTTCGGGTCTTGAAACTCTGTCCCAATACTTGCAAACTGCCTTAAAAGCGTCATTTGCGGTTACGGTATAATTTGTGGGCTGCTCTATCTGCTGCAAAACAGGGTCGGGCTGGCGGCAGGCAAAAGTGTCACCGGGAAGGAGCAGCAGTGGAATTCTGTTTGCAGTTGCTGTTCCCGCCGCAGTAACCATATTAAGAGCGCCGGGACCTATTGAAGATGTGCAGGCAATTATCTGACGGCGGTTTTTCTGCTTTGCAAAAGCAATCGCGGCGTGAGCCATGCCCTGCTCATTGTGACCCTGATAGAATTTCAGGCTGTGACCGCCCTGTTCAAGAGCCTGACCTATGCCGACAACGCAGCCGTGGCCGAAAATGCCGAAAATGCCGTCAACAAATTTTGTTTCAACTCCGTCAAAGCAGACATACTGATTGTCAAGAAATTTAACGAGAGCCTGTGACATTGTAAGCTTCATATCTTTCTCCTCCTCGATTATTTCTCAGGCGGCCATATATCCGCCTGCTTTTCACTTTCGGTTACCCAAAGGTGCTCCGGAACAAATGTCGGAGTTATATAAGGATCACCGTCGAGGTGTCTGATAACCCAAAGATACCACATTGCATAGCCGGGAGCGGTTGTTTGAGGATGGGTTTCCTTTTCCGTTATGAAAACGGTTGAATTGTTGTGTGTCTTAACAACATCTTCGGAAAGTTCGGCAAATCCGTAGCCGTTCTCAGGCAGGAACTTATAAAAGTATATTTCGGGCTGTGCGTGCCAATGGGGAGGATAGCTAGACCATTTGCCGGGGAAACCGATTACTTCGCCGAGAACCATATTTGAATAAGGCGCGTTTGAATAGTCAAATACCGTGCGTACAATTCTTGTGGAAGCCTCACGCATTGTTCCGGCTCCTCTGTTTTCGCTTGCGCACTCTTCGGGAGTATAAAGCTTATAGGGGAATATGCGCTCGTTTTCGGTTCTCTGAACGGCAATTTCAACATCGCCTGCCGCTTTGAAAGTAACCTTAACATCCTTGGGAACATGAAGCACCCAGGGGCAGTAATCAAAGCAATTAGGTCTGTTTACGCTTACGCTGTTGCTTTCCCACTCAAAAGTCATTTCTCCGCTGATAAGAAGATATGCTCTCTCAAGAGGAAGCTCCTCAGTAAAAACATCGCCGCTTTTCAGCTTGAGAATACCGAAATCCATAAGACTGTTGTGGATTTTGTCATCGATGGTTGTAAGCTCATTGTATCCGTAGTCATAGTTCTGCGGACCTCTTATATGTTTCATAATCCGTCCTTTCCGAGACTCAAAAAGCCTCATTATGGTAATAAACTGTTATTGAATTGTATTATATACTATATATAGTAACTTTTCAAGCGGTTTTACACAAAGAAACGGGAATATTTTAAATTTTTTCAATTTGTTAGGTAACTATATGTTGCATATATTGCAAATTATGTTATATTGTCAAAGAGAAACAGATATGTTATATTTATACGAGAGGTGATTTTGTGTCAATCGGAAATAATATTCGAAAATTAAGGAATAGTGCCGGAATATCACAAGAAAAATTTGCGGCGATTTTAGGAGTTACCCGCCGGGATATTCAAAAATGGGAAAGCGATATTTGCGTTCCTGAGACAGATAAAGCAGTAAAGATAGCAAAATATTTTGGTATAACTCTTGATTCTCTCATTCTTGATAGCAACAGTCATACTGTCGAAGGAATCGTATCTTCTAATAATAATGTCAAGCCTGATTTTGATAATATTGAAGCCTGGGCTCCATATACAAACGATATAATGATTGAGTTGGAACAATCACTCGATGAAGGGCTTGATTTAGAAAAATACAGAGAACTGTTCAGTGCAGTTTCAATGCTTCCGAAGAGTGAAATACGGCATAAATTCTGTGATTTGCTATATGAAACAGTTGCAAATGCTCAGCAGATACCGGATTATAAATACACAGAGCCTTCGGATTTTGAGTCGATAAAATCACTGAGAAAACCTTATGCTTTCAAAAGCACCATGCCAGATATTTCCGCTCTCGAAAAGAAAATTCACGGAGCATGGATTGGCAGAGTTTGCGGATGTCTGCTCGGAAAACCGATTGAGGGTATCAGAACCGATGAGCTTGTCCCTTTACTCAAAGAAACAGAGAATTATCCCATGCACAGATATGTTTTAAGCTCTGACATAACCGAGGAAATGTGTAAAAAATACAGTTTCCGTCTCAGAAATAAAGCATATGCAGACACCGTCGACGGAATGCCCGTGGATGATGATACTAACTATGTTGTATTGGCACAGAAAATAATTTCAGATTACGGCAGAGATTTCACTCCTCACGATGTTTCAAAAGCATGGCGAAAGTATCAGTCGATTGATTCTTATTTTACCGCAGAAAGAGTTGCATTTCAAAACTTTATCAACGGCTTTGAGCCTCCGAAATCGGCTTCTTTTAAAAATCCATACAGAGAATGGATAGGTGCACAGATTAGAGGGGATTATTTCGGATATATCAATCCCGGAAACCCCGAGTTTGCGGCTGAAATGGCGTTTAAAGACGCCTGCATATCCCACATAAAAAACGGTATCTACGGCGAAATGTTTGTTTCGGCAATGCTCGCCTGCACCGCAGTAACAAACGATATTAAAGACATTATTCTCGGCGGGCTTGCTCAGATTCCCTGCACATCAAGACTTTTTGAAGCTGTATTAAAGGTAGTTGACAATTTTGAAAACGGAGTATCAAAAGAGGTATGTTTTTCCAAAATTCACACACTTTTTGACGAGCATAAAAGTCACGGTTGGTGCCACACGATATCCAACGCAATGATTGTAACCGCCTCTTTGCTTTACGGTGGCGGAGATTTCGGAAAATCAATCTGTATTGCTGTTGAAACAGGCTTTGATACAGATTGCAACGGCGCAACGGTAGGCTCAATTCTCGGAATGAGAAACGCAATCAACAGCATTGACGATGTATGGACAAAGCCAATAAATGACATAATTCACACCTCGGTTTTAGGTGCTGAAACAGTTAAAATCAGCGAATGTGTCCGGGAAACAATGAAACACATTTTAATTGATAAGGAGCTGATAAAATGAGCAGAATACTTGTTATCGGCAGTGCAAATGCCGATTTAACCGTTTATGCAGAACGGATGCCGCTTCCCGGCGAAACCGTAACCGGCCACGACTTTTCATTAAACTCCGGCGGTAAGGGGGCAAATCAGGCTGCGGCAGTCGCCAAACTCGGAGGAAATGTTAAATTAATAGGAGCGGTCGGAAATGATGCAAACGGCAAAAAAATCATTGAAGATTTAGAAAGTCACAGCGTAGAATTTGACGGCATCAGAATTGAAAAAACTCCGACTGGAACAGCAACAATAATTGTTATCAACAGTGAGAATTCAATAATCATCAACGAAGGGGCAAACGCCTTTGTGACTCCCCAACTAATTGAACAAAAAGCAGATTTAATCAGACAAGCGGATTATCTGATAATGCAGTTGGAAATCCCTGTTGAAGCAGTTATCCGTGCGGCTGAAATTGCCAAAGAAAGCAACACTGCGGTTATTCTTAATCCGGCTCCTTGCAAAGCTTTTCCTGACAGCTTATATGAATTGACGGATATCATAATTCCCAATGAACACGAAGCCTCCGGTCTGACGGGGATATACGGCAACAGCGATAATGAACTGAAACAGAAAATTGAATTTCTGCGTAAAAAAGGTGTAAAAACGGTAATAATAACTCTCGGAGAAAAGGGGAGTATTTATAATGTTTCTGATGAGATATTAACTTGCCCCGCCGAAAATGTTGAAGCAGTTGACACTACCTGTGCAGGCGACAGCTTTATCGGCGCACTGTGTCTCAAGCTTTCCGAAGGCTTTGAGTTACCCGAAGCAATTAAGTATGCATCAAAGGTTGCCGCAATAACCGTCAGCCGCCCGGGAGCTTTGGCGTCAATTCCGTTTGGATACGAGATCAAAGACATTTAATTAGGAAGTTTTATGCTTTTCTGCAAGAAATTGCAGTTATGTTAAAAAATTTCAAAAAAAGCCTTGACAAGAGCCAACAAATAATATATTATATTGGAGCGTCAAAAAAACAGACGCATTCAATATTAATATATGATCCATTAGCTCAGTAGGTAGAGCACTTGACTTTTAATCAAGGTGTCCGGAGTTCGAATCTCCGATGGATCACCAAAAAGGAAAGCCAACAGTTACAACCCTTGTAATTGCTGGCTTTTTTCATTTTTTCAATACTTTATCAAGCGGGGAGTAGTTTCCGAAATTGATTGTTGTTTTTGAGGAAGTCAAGTGTACATACTTTTTAACCATTTCAAGTGAAGTATGACCGAGAATTAACTGCAAGCTGTAAATATCGCCACCATTTTCTAAATAGCGTGTAGCAAAGGAATGACGGAGCAAATGAGGACGAAGCCGAGGAATACAAGCCACACTTTTTAACCGCCTAAAAAGCTGTTTCACAGTTGATTGTTTTATGGGAGTCAAGGTGTCTTTTAAAAATAAAGGTGTCTGTAATTCGGAATTTGGAATAATAGAAATATATCTTAATAATGCCTTTTTGCTGTTCATACCAAGCGGAACAATTCTTTCCTTGTTGCCTTTTCCGTTTACGATTATGTAGCCCTCAACAATATGAATTTTATCACGATTAAGTGTGACAACCTCATTGAGCCGTAAACCGCTATCAAGCATTAATGCAACAATGCAATAATTCCGTACGCTATGAAAATCCCGACCATTAAGGCAAGAAAAAAGCCGTTGTATTTCTTCATCGGTAAGAACATCAATTGTTTTTCGTTTTGCTTTTGGCAGTTTGAAATGCTCGGGAATGTTTGTATCAATATATCCCTCGGAATAACACCAAGAGAGAAAAGAACGCAAAGCGCGAATATAGGTTTGTATTGTTGTTGTGGTAATGTTTTTAGTTTTGAGATATAAAAGATATGCCTTGCAATCAGAAAGCGAAATAGAACCAACAGAACGAGCAAAAAAACCATTGTAATTAGAAAAGAAACCAAGACACCGAGAATAATATAAAACTGTTTTTTCGCTGTTACCTCGGATTTGCTGTTCTATTAAAAATTCGTCAATTGCGTTTTGTAATGTCATAAAATCACCGCTAACTATTGAAAAATATATAAATTTATGTTAAAGTTAAATCACTTAATAATGTTGTCATTCAAATATTTTAAAGTTTTTTCATCATAATCAAGCCAAGATACAGTACAATAATTACCAACGAAAGAGGGAACTATGTCACAAATCATAGTTCCTTTTTTCAATGTTACGGCAGTTTTTAAACCTCTGCTATGATAATATAGATGTGCGTTTAACTCTGTAACACTTGTTGCAAGGTCTTTGTTAATGTATTTAGTAATATATTTGCTAACCGCTTCGGGATTGCATATCGGCTCTAAGTCACAAAAGCCGAATTTCTTTTGATAGGCTTCCCAATTGTAAACGGCATCACCATTCATAACCTTTTCTGCAAGCGTTTTTCCCATAATATCGCCAATCTGAAATTGATGTAGATGTTCTAATGGTATTCCTTTCAAAAATCCGTGCATATGCCACGATTTACCGTCTTTATGTAATTCGGGAATAAGAAGAAAATCAATTTTAATTGCGTGTTTCTTGCCGTAATCTCTAAAAAATTGCGTCAAATCCTTATGATATTTTTCAAGGTCTGTTCTGTCATATTTTGAGGGGTTAAGAGTAGCTGTAATGAAGAAATCCCAAGGGTTACAGAAAGCATATTCGAATATTTTTGATTTTGCCCGAGTAATACTCTCAGATAATTTTTCATCATTAACAGTACACCGTACATAATTAGGTGTGCCGTCATCTTCAACACCTGCGTTGCGTAGTGTATTCATTGTGATAACCTTAATTTTCTTGTTATCACCATAACCAAAAACTTTTAAAATTGTTTGATTATGTTTAAATTTAACTTCTTTTAATGGCATATATCAACCACCTTTCATAAAACAGATAAAAGTAATTTCCCGTAAATTGTTAGTTAGTCAAGTAATATATAAAGCCCGAAATATGGCTTTACTGTCGGCGTAGCGGTCGCAGGAGCGGCGACCGCAAATCCGACAGCATATAACACGCCACAGGATAACAATTGCTAAATTCGTTAGCTTTACACATCAACAAAATCACCTGCCTTTTCAGTATTTTCATTAAACCATTGCAAAACCTTATCATAATCATAACGAATAATTTTAGAGCCAAGGCGCAAAAAAGGCATACCCTTTTGACGGCAAGACCACAAAAAGCACCTTTCAACTTTTAATAGTTCGCAAAGTTCAATTTCTGTGACTAACATTTTAACTCCTCTTTTCTTGAAATTACATTTATCATATCGTTTTAATAATATCACCGCGGTTAACGGTTGTCAACTGTTTTTCTATGTTTTGCGTATTTTTAAGAGCGCATTAAATTAAACATATCCGTAAAAATGTTTTTGATGTATAATAAAGGCGGTGATAAAAAATGAATTACAAAGCAACAATAAATTACAGGGGTAAAACAATAAAATTTCAAGTCGCAAAAATACAGTTATCAGGTATTTATGATTTACCGAATTTTTTAAAAGCTGTGAGAATAGCCAACAATGACAATCTTCAAACACTACATCTAAAAACAGATTATCCCGAAAATGATTGCGAAGAAATGGAAAACGGCAAACAGCAGATAACAAAAGACTATTTAACAATATTCGCAGCAATATATAAATTACCGAGAAAACTTGCAAAAATAGGAATAGACCCAGATGAAGAAAGAAAAAATGAATTAGGTGATAGACTTTACCAATTAAGAACTGAAAAACAACTTACACAGATTGAAATGGCTTTGATGATAGGTGTTGCAAGAACAACTTACGCAAGTTATGAAACAGGGCAAAATGAGCCAGATATTAAAACATTGATTGCAATAGCAAACATTTTTAAAGTATCATTAGATTATCTTGTAAACAGAGATTATGAAACTAAATAAAAATCGCTCAAATAGTGGGTCCCCTAAGCTTAAAAAGCTATCCCCACTATTTGAGCGATTTAATTTATGTTCTCAACTTCTGCAACCGTTCCCACCTACTTTGTTGTCTATGCTATTTTTAACGGCTCACGGGCGTTGCCCACCAACCCACGAAAGCGACCAACCAAGGCGGTATGTTGGCGAGCTTGGATTTTAATTTTAACTCGGTATAAATATCTGACAGGGGAGCATTGTGACCCTGCAAAGAGTAAAAAACAGTTTAAGCAGGCGAACATTGGACGGCTTCGCCGTAAAGGATCCAATGTTCACCTGCTTATTTTTACCTATTATTATGAGTTAGATTTTTTGACTATTAGCAACTTTTAATCAAGGTGTCCGGAGTTCGAATCTCCGATGGATCACCAAAAAGGAAAGCCAACAGTTACAACCCTTGTAATTGCTGGCTTTTTTCATTTTTTCAATACTTTATCAAGCGGGGAGTAGTTTCCGAAATTGATTGTTGTTTTTGAGGAAGTCAAGTGTACATACTTTTTAACCATTTCAAGTGAAGTATGACCGAGAATTAACTGCAAGCTGTAAATATCGCCACCATTTTCTAAATAGCGTGTAGCAAAGGAATGACGGAGCAAATGAGGACGAAGCCGAGGAATACAAGCCACACTTTTTAACCGCCTAAAAAGCTGTTTCACAGTTGATTGTTTTATGGGAGTCAAGGTGTCTTTTAAAAATAAAGGTGTCTGTAATTCGGAATTTGGAATAATAGAAATATATCTTAATAATGCCTTTTTGCTGTTCATACCAAGCGGAACAATTCTTTCCTTGTTGCCTTTTCCGTTTACGATTATGTAGCCCTCAACAATATGAATTTTATCACGATTAAGTGTGACAACCTCATTGAGCCGTAAACCGCTATCAAGCATTAATGCAACAATGCAATAATTCCGTACGCTATGAAAATCCCGACCATTAAGGCAAGAAAAAAGCCGTTGTATTTCTTCATCGGTAAGAACATCAATTGTTTTTCGTTTTGCTTTTGGCAGTTTGAAATGCTCGGGAATGTTTGTATCAATATATCCCTCGGAATAACACCAAGAGAGAAAAGAACGCAAAGCGCGAATATAGGTTTGTATTGTTGTTGTGGTAATGTTTTTAGTTTTGAGATATAAAAGATATGCCTTGCAATCAGAAAGCGAAATAGAACCAACAGAACGAGCAAAAAAACCATTGTAATTAGAAAAGAAACCAAGACACCGAGAATAATATAAAACTGTTTTTTCGCTGTTACCTCGGATTTGCTGTTCTATTAAAAATTCGTCAATTGCGTTTTGTAATGTCATAAAATCACCGCTAACTATTGAAAAATATATAAATTTATGTTAAAGTTAAATCACTTAATAATGTTGTCATTCAAATATTTTAAAGTTTTTTCATCATAATCAAGCCAAGATACAGTACAATAATTACCAACGAAAGAGGGAACTATGTCACAAATCATAGTTCCTTTTTTCAATGTTACGGCAGTTTTTAAACCTCTGCTATGATAATATAGATGTGCGTTTAACTCTGTAACACTTGTTGCAAGGTCTTTGTTAATGTATTTAGTAATATATTTGCTAACCGCTTCGGGATTGCATATCGGCTCTAAGTCACAAAAGCCGAATTTCTTTTGATAGGCTTCCCAATTGTAAACGGCATCACCATTCATAACCTTTTCTGCAAGCGTTTTTCCCATAATATCGCCAATCTGAAATTGATGTAGATGTTCTAATGGTATTCCTTTCAAAAATCCGTGCATATGCCACGATTTACCGTCTTTATGTAATTCGGGAATAAGAAGAAAATCAATTTTAATTGCGTGTTTCTTGCCGTAATCTCTAAAAAATTGCGTCAAATCCTTATGATATTTTTCAAGGTCTGTTCTGTCATATTTTGAGGGGTTAAGAGTAGCTGTAATGAAGAAATCCCAAGGGTTACAGAAAGCATATTCGAATATTTTTGATTTTGCCCGAGTAATACTCTCAGATAATTTTTCATCATTAACAGTACACCGTACATAATTAGGTGTGCCGTCATCTTCAACACCTGCGTTGCGTAGTGTATTCATTGTGATAACCTTAATTTTCTTGTTATCACCATAACCAAAAACTTTTAAAATTGTTTGATTATGTTTAAATTTAACTTCTTTTAATGGCATATATCAACCACCTTTCATAAAACAGATAAAAGTAATTTCCCGTAAATTGTTAGTTAGTCAAGTAATATATAAAGCCCGAAATATGGCTTTACTGTCGGCGTAGCGGTCGCAGGAGCGGCGACCGCAAATCCGACAGCATATAACACGCCACAGGATAACAATTGCTAAATTCGTTAGCTTTACACATCAACAAAATCACCTGCCTTTTCAGTATTTTCATTAAACCATTGCAAAACCTTATCATAATCATAACGAATAATTTTAGAGCCAAGGCGCAAAAAAGGCATACCCTTTTGACGGCAAGACCACAAAAAGCACCTTTCAACTTTTAATAGTTCGCAAAGTTCAATTTCTGTGACTAACATTTTAACTCCTCTTTTCTTGAAATTACATTTATCATATCGTTTTAATAATATCACCGCGGTTAACGGTTGTCAACTGTTTTTCTATGTTTTGCGTATTTTTAAGAGCGCATTAAATTAAACATATCCGTAAAAATGTTTTTGATGTATAATAAAGGCGGTGATAAAAAATGAATTACAAAGCAACAATAAATTACAGGGGTAAAACAATAAAATTTCAAGTCGCAAAAATACAGTTATCAGGTATTTATGATTTACCGAATTTTTTAAAAGCTGTGAGAATAGCCAACAATGACAATCTTCAAACACTACATCTAAAAACAGATTATCCCGAAAATGATTGCGAAGAAATGGAAAACGGCAAACAGCAGATAACAAAAGACTATTTAACAATATTCGCAGCAATATATAAATTACCGAGAAAACTTGCAAAAATAGGAATAGACCCAGATGAAGAAAGAAAAAATGAATTAGGTGATAGACTTTACCAATTAAGAACTGAAAAACAACTTACACAGATTGAAATGGCTTTGATGATAGGTGTTGCAAGAACAACTTACGCAAGTTATGAAACAGGGCAAAATGAGCCAGATATTAAAACATTGATTGCAATAGCAAACATTTTTAAAGTATCATTAGATTATCTTGTAAACAGAGATTATGAAACTAAATAAAAATCGCTCAAATAGTGGGTCCCCTAAGCTTAAAAAGCTATCCCCACTATTTGAGCGATTTAATTTATGTTCTCAACTTCTGCAACCGTTCCCACCTACTTTGTTGTCTATGCTATTTTTAACGGCTCACGGGCGTTGCCCACCAACCCACGAAAGCGACCAACCAAGGCGGTATGTTGGCGAGCTTGGATTTTAATTTTAACTCGGTATAAATATCTGACAGGGGAGCATTGTGACCCTGCAAAGAGTAAAAAACAGTTTAAGCAGGCGAACATTGGACGGCTTCGCCGTAAAGGATCCAATGTTCACCTGCTTATTTTTACCTATTATTATGAGTTAGATTTTTTGACTATTAGCAACTTTTAATCAAGGTGTCCGGAGTTCGAATCTCCGATGGATCACCAAAAGCTTCGCAGCAAAAGCTGCGGAGTTTTTTTATCACCCAAGCCATTTTTAAGCTTGGGTGTATTTTTTATCTCTGCTTGCAGATAATAATACCAAACTGTTGTAAGGAGAGATATTATGGCTAATTTGACAGCAAAGGAGCTTGCCGCTCTTGAAGATCAGCTCAACTATGAGCAGGTACTCATCAAGAAATTCAAGGCTTATTCCCAGGCGGCGAGCGACCCTCAGATCAAAAATTCCTGCGAGCAAATCGCAAATCAGCACAAGCAGCATTTTGACACTCTTATGGGTCATCTTTATTGACGGGAGGTTTTTGCAATGAACACAAATCAGTCTTTTACGGATAAAGAAATTCTCGATGATGTTCTCAGCTCTCAGAAGCATATCACCGATGTTTACAACACCTATTCAAATGAATGTGTTAATAAACAGCTTCAGACGGATATGCTCAACATTCTGAAAGAGGAGCATACCATTCAGTTCACCGTGTTTGAGGAAATGCAGAAGCGCGGTTGGTACAGCCCCGGCGCGGCGCAAGCGCAGATGATAAACGAAACAAAAACCAAATTTGAAAATATCGCAACTCAGCTTTAATCGGTTAGGCGGACGCTTTTATCGGCGTTCGCCTAAAAATTTTAAAAATTTTTTAAAAAAGTATTGGAAAATCTTTTATAATGCACTATAATGTTGTTAAATTGGATTTGTATGCAGACTTACAATAATTATTCCTCGAAATTTAAAGGAGGCATGATAAAAAGAAAGTGGTAAGGAAATCCGAGAACTCTGGAAATATGTTATCATAGAGATAACAGAAAGACAGAGTAGATACTAATTCGTCATGTTTAATGGTCTACGAGATCGGAAAGGAGAATGAAGGGTTAGGATCGAATCATGCAATGGT
>JBJEQB010000021.1:0-2842 GCA_051881535.1 Acutalibacteraceae bacterium
TTTTGCCCTGATAGGAAGCAATTCTGAGAGCGAAGCACTTTTTGCCGAGAAGAACATTTCCGCCGTAACCGGAATTAACGGAGATGATTGTGTTATCCTGCGGGAACTGGCAGATATATCTCTTTTCTTCGTCAATATCGCACTTGCAATGAAGACCGCGAACCCAATCCTCGCTGTCGCCCAGAGCCTTGAGAACGGCTGTGCCTACTCTGGTCATGATAGCCATATTAAGAACAACATAGATTGAATCGGTCAGCTCAATGCCGATTTTTGAGAACTTTGAGCCGACGGGACCCATTGAATAAGGGATAACATACATTGTTCTGCCCTTGTAGCTGTCTCTTGCGATATCATAAAGCATTTTATAAGCTTCTGCGGGATCCATCCAGTTGTTGGTGGGGCCTGCTTCTTCTTTTGTGGGAGCGCAGATAAAGGTTCTGCCCTCTACTCTTGCAACATCGTTAACTGCCGTGCGGTGAAGATAGCAATCGGGAAGAAGCTCCTGATTAAGCTTAATCATTTCACCCGTTGAGCACGCTTCTGCGCGAAGCTGCTCAATCTGCTCATCGCTGCCGTCAATCCAAACGACCTTATCGGGCTTAACGAGATCGATTTTTTCATTAATCCACGAAAGAACGCTCTTATTGGAAGTCATATTTTCCATAATCTTTTCTCCTTTCATTCACGGAAAACCGACAATATTATACAAATTTGAGAGGTAAAAAAGGAACGATTTGTCACAGTTGACAGAGCAAAATAATCGTTACTTCAACCTAACCCATTATAATTATATCACGCTTTTTTGTAAAATCAAGGTTTTGCAATAAAAAGTTTTAAAAAATTCAAAAATTATTAAAATCCGCTCAATTTTGTTCATCAATCGGCATTGTTGCGAAAGCATTAAGCTCCAATCCTGCAATATTGCCGCTTTTAAGCTCATAAAAGCCCTGTGCGCCAACCATTGCCGCATTGTCACCGCAAAGCTTCAGCTCGGGCATATAAAGCTCCCAGCCGCGCTTTTCACATTCCTTTGACATTCTCGCCCTGAGCCTTGAATTTGCGGAAACTCCGCCCGCAAGAGCTATCTTTGAAAAGCCGAAATTTTCAGCCGCCTTGACCGTATTTGAAACAAGGCAGTCGGCAACAGTTTCAATGCAGCTTGCTCCGAGGTCGGGAACACTCACCTGCTCCCCTTTTTGAGCGGCATTGTGGATTATGTTGACAACGGCGGTTTTAAGCCCCGAAAAGCTGAAATCATATTCACTGCCGTCAACATGGGGATGCGGCAGTTTATAGAGAGTCGGATTGCCCTCGGCGCTAACTCTGTCAAGATTAACGCCGCCGGGATACGGAAGCCCCATTGCTCTTGCCGCCTTATCCATACATTCGCCTGCCGCATCATCGCGGGTTCTGCCGATTATCTCAAAATCGGTGTAATCCCTGACGGCGACTATATGGCTGTGACCGCCCGAAACAACAAGGCAGAGAAACGGCGGCTCAAAATCGGGATGGGTAATGTAATTTGCCGCAATATGAGAGCGCAGATGATGAACGGGCACGAGCGGCAGACCCGTTGCATATGACAGCCCCTTGGCGAAGTTTACGCCGACAAGCAAGGCTCCTATAAGCCCCGGAGCATAGGTGACTGCTATTGCATCAAGCTCGGCATAGGAAACGCCTGCGTCCTCCATCGCCTTTGCCGTTACTCCGCTTATCGCCTGAGCGTGCATTCTTGAAGCAATTTCGGGAACGACCCCTCCGTATATAATATGCTCGCTGACCTGCGAGGCTATCACATTTGACAAAACCTTTCTTCCGTCCTCCACAACGGATGCCGCCGTTTCATCACAGGAGGATTCGATTGCAAGTATCTTCACTGAACACACCTCATTTATCTGATTTTGCGAAAAATTTAGTATAGATAATTCCGTTTTCAACGGGAGCGGAATAGAAATTCTTTCTTATGCCCGCTCTTTCAAAGCCCTCTGATTCATAAAGAGAAATTGCCGCCGAATTGCTTTCGCGTACCTCAAGGGTTATGAATTCGCACTCTCTTTCCTCAGCCGCTCTGCACGCCGCCTTTAAAAGCGCTCTGCCTATCCCCCACCCGCGAAATCGGGCAAAAACGGCAATATTAGTAATATAGGCCTCGCCGCAGATTTCCTGAACGCCGATATAGCCCGCAACGCCGCTTTCAACGGCAACGAGAAAATGCGAATCTTCATTTGAAAGCTCCGCTAAAAGCGCGTTTTCACTCCAAGGCAGAGAAAAACATTCCTTTTCGAGAACGGCAATTTGGGGAATATGCTCCGCCGCCATTTTTTCAACGGTGAATGTCATTTGCCGCTCACCGCCGTTATATCGTCAAATTGAAGAAGCAGAGCGTTTTTTATCATATTGGCACAGCGGATATAGGTTTCAAGATCTCCGCCGAACGGGTCGGGTATTCCGCCGCCCAAAACAACGATTTTTTCCTGCGGCGCAAACATTGAAAGGCTCGCCGCGTGCTCATATGTCATGCAGACGAATTTATCGGCTTCGTCAAGGATATATTCGGTTATCCGCCTTGCTCTGTGGGCTGAAATATCCACGCCGAAACGCTCGCAGGCTTTGACGGAATTCGGAGTTACCTCATCGCCCGTCATTGCAAAAATGCCCGCGCTTGAACATTCGATATCGGTTATTCCCTTATCGGAGAGTATTTTTTTGAATATTCCCTCAGCCATCGGGCTGCGGCAGGTATTGCCCGTGCAGACAAATAATATTTTCATTTTCTCACTCCCGAAATGTTAAGGTGAATGGAATAATACGAACCGTGATTTTCACGGGCATATTTTCGTTC
>JBJEQB010000022.1:0-12732 GCA_051881535.1 Acutalibacteraceae bacterium
AGGACGAGGTTTTTGCATCGTTTCATTCCGACCATCGCCGCAAGATAAGAATTGCGATTAAAAATAATGTTGAGATTAAAATTCACGGAAGCGAAAAGGCGGATGTGTTCTATTCGCTGATGAAAGAAACCTGCGAAAGAGACGGCTTTGAGCTGCGCTCCGCAAAATATTTTGCAAAAATTCTTGACTGCTTCGGCGACAAGGCACGGCTCTATATGGCATATTATGAGGGCGAGCCGATAGCGGGCGCGATTTCCGTTTTGTGGGGCGATAAGGTCTGGTATTTCTACGGCGCTTCGTCAAACTCCAACAGAAAGGTAATGCCCAACTATCTGCTTCAATGGGAAATGATTAAATGGGCAATCGAAAGCGGATGCCGGATTTATGATTTCAGGGGCGTTGCGGGCGTTATTGACGAGAGCAACCCGCTTTTCGGGCTTTACCGCTTTAAACACCGTTTCGGCGGAGATTATGTTGAATTTATGGGCGAGATGGATTTGATAATCAAGCCCGCTGCGGCAAAAATTGTTGCCGCTTCACAGGAAATAATTAAAAAAATCAGATAAGGAGAATTAAAATGATAAGAGTTACGGTTTGGAACGAGGGCGTTCACGAAAAGCTCAGCAACGAGGTAGCGGGAGTTTATCCTGCGGGAATTCACGGCTGCATCAAGAATTTTCTTTCTTCTCAGGAGGATATGAAAATCCGCACAGCCACTCTTGCACAGCGCCGCTGCGGACTTTCCGACGAGGTTTTGGAGGAAACCGATGTTCTCATCTGGTGGGGACATATGGCTCACGACAAAGTGCCCGATAAGCTTGTTGAGAAAATACATAACCGCGTGCTTGCGGGTATGGGTCTTATCGTTCTTCATTCGGGTCATCATTCCAAAATCTTTAAGTCCCTTATGGGAACAACCTGCAATCTGCGCTGGAGAGACGGCGACAGAGAAAGGATTTGGAACATTAATCCTGCGCATCCCATTGCTCAGGGAATCCCCCCTCATTTCAGCCTGCCGGTTGAAGAAATGTACGGCGAGCAGTTTGATATTCCCACGCCCGATGAGATTGTTTTTCTCGGCTGGTTTGCGGGCGGCGAGGTTTTCCGCTCGGGCTGCTGCTGGCAGAGAGGCTTGGGCAAGATATTCTATTTCCAGCCCGGTCATGAGAGCAATCCCACCTTCCATAACGAATATGTTCAGAGAATTATAATCAATGCGGTTCGCTGGGCGGCACCGCTCAATTCCGTTAAGGAGCCCATTGCCTGCTATCACAAGAAAATCTCTCCCGAGGAAAGATATAAGGAGCGTAGTGTTAAGTAATGGAGTCGTTTAAAATAAAAAAGCTCAGAGAAAACGCCAAGTTGCCGTTCAGGGCAACTCCCGGAAGCGCAGGAATGGATCTTTATGCCTGCATCGATGAGCCGATAACTCTCGGCGGCGGCGAAAAAGCGGTTATCCCCACAGGTATAGCCATTGAACTGCCGAGCGCGGAGCTTGCCGCCTTTGTTTTTGCAAGGAGCGGGCTTGCCATAAAGCACGGAATAGGTCTGCTCAACGGCGTGGGAGTTATCGACAGCGATTACCGCGGTGAAATCTGCGTCGGCGTTATAAATCAGCTCAAAGAGGCTTACACAATCAATCCTGACGAGCGTATAGCTCAGCTTGTGATTATGCCCGTGTCTCTCATTGCGCCCGTTGAAGCGCAGAATCTTGACGAAACGGAAAGAGGAGAGGGCGGCTTCGGCTCAACAGGCAGAGCGTGAAATGGATTTGCCGAAGAGAAAACATCCGCGTTTGAAGAATTATGATTACGGCAGCAGCGGATATTATTATGTTACAATCAATACACAAGACAATCTGCCCGTTCTTTCAAGAGTAGGGCGGGGGCTTGCTCCCGCCGAAACAAAGATTCAACTTTTGCCGATTGGAGAGGTAGCTCAAGAGCAGCTTTTTGAATTGGAAAATAGATACCCTTTTGTCAGAATTGATAAATATGTAATAATGCCTACGCATATTCACGCAATAATCGTTTTGTTTGAAGATGCATCATCGGATGAAAACAAAGCGGCGGGAGCAAGCCCCCGCCCTACACTGACTGATATTATCTGTGCATTTAAGTCTCTTACAACACGCATTGCCAATAAAAATGACGGCGTTCAGGGAAGAAAAATATTTCAGACTTCGTTTTATGAAAAGGTACTTAGAAACGAAGAAAGCTATCTCGAAGCTTGGCAATACATCGACGAAAATCCGCTGAAATACACATTGAAGAAAACAAACAGCCTTTAAGGTGAGTGAAACACTATGAATATCAAGCAACTGATAAACTGTATCAAGCTGTCGCATTGGGAAAAATATTTGGAATTTGTAAAAGGCTGTGATGCAGAAAAAATGCTAAAAGAAGAGCCGCTTACCATTAAAGACCTAGCACTCGGAAACTCCGAATTGACAGAAACGGATTTTGAAAAAATTCTCGGTTATACCGAAATGCATGATAAGCTTGCAAAAAAGTATTCCTTGAAAAGAATTGCCGCAGGGGAAACGGATTTTGAACGCGCGGTTAATGTGATGAATTGGCTGACTGAAAACACATTTTACAGCGGAGCGCAGTTTATCAATCTTTCCGATGACAGCCTGAAAATTCTGAAATATTCTTTCGGCAAACCGTTTAAAAAAGCAATATGTTGCAGGCTAAAAGCGATAGTTTTTGCGGATTGCTTAACGGCTGTCGGAATGAAAGCTTATCCCGTCTGCATGATTTCATCGGGATTTAAAAGCGGCTGTCATTTCATTGCTCATGTTTACATAAGCGAGCTTGATAAATGGTGTGCCTTTGACCCCTCATTCGGCTGTTGGTTTACGGATGAAAACGGCAATCTGATTAATGCTTTTGAAATGCGTGATATTTTTCTTTCGGGCGGCGAGCCTGTTGTGAAAAATTATTGCTTTAACGGCACAACCGAGTGCTTTGATATTTATAAGAACTGCTTTTTAAAGCTCTGCCTTTCCAATTTAAGCACATGGAATGACAATTCCATGGAGCGCAGAACGGGAAAGAAGTGGAAAAGCAAAAAGAAATTTCAGTCAAAAATACCTATGTGAAAGGTGAGATTAAACGAAAGGGGGATTATATGAAAAAAATACTCAGCATTTTATGCGCGGCGGTTTTGCTTGTTTCATCGGTGACCTGTTTAGCTTACGCCGCCGATACAAATTATAAGCCCTATGAAAACAGCGAGTATTTTACATACGGTGATTATGATATTCATTACCGTACCGTTCCCACAAAGGGTGAGCGAAAGGGGAGAATTATGATGCTCCACGGCTTTCTCTGCTCAACCTATGCGTGGCGCAATATGGCTCCGATTTTGGCTGACGCGGGCTATGAATGTGTGCTTGCCGACCTGCCGAATTTCGGTTACAGCACAAGAGAAACCGAGGATATGACCGTTGTTGACCGCGAAATTCTGATTGCGGAGCTTATGAAAAGCATCGCTCCCGCAGAGGAATGGATAATCGCAGGTCACTCAATGGGTGGCGGAGTTGCCGTGAACATTGCCGAGGAGCTGCCCGTAAAGGCGTTGCTGCTCTATTGCCCTGCACCCCAGAGCGAATTCCCGACTGCCGCCGAAAAAATTGTAACATCAAAACCAATGAAACTCTTGATGAACGCATTTTTTAAATACGGAACAAAGCTTTCGCCCGTTGTGAAGCTCGTTATTTTTGCCGCAACCATGGATTGGAAATTTGCGGCGGATTATGATGTTTCGGGCGTTGCCGCTCCCGTTCAGTATGACGGCTTCGGCGCTGGAATGTGCGAAATGATGTATAATGTAAGACCCACAGACCTTGAAAACACAGATAAAATCGCCTGCCCGACTCTTTTGTGCCAGGCAAGCGACGATATAATCTTAAATTCATCAATGAAAGAGCAGATGAATTCCGCTTTTCCCGAGGCGGTGACTTATACCGTTGAGGGCGGAGGTCATCAGTGCATTGAAAACAGAGCCGAGGAGCTTTGCGGGGTAACTCTCGATTTCTTAAACCGCTGAGATTTATTCCGCAAGAAAATGAATTCCCAAGGCTCCGGGTGCGCTGTGCAGGCTTATCATACAGCCCGTAAAAGCTGTTATAATCTGCTCAAATCCCGCTTTTTTCAGCATTTCTTCAACGGTGTAAAGCTCCTCGGGAGCAACGTCCGAATGGTAAATAAAAGCGGCTGAAAAATCAATATTCCGATACTTTTTAAGCTGTTCGTCTGCATATTGCAGGCGGGCGGCTTGTGTTTTTCCGCGGTATTTTTTGATAACATCAATTCTGCCGTCGATCATGGCGGCGCATGGTTTTATCGAAAGCAGGCTTGCGCCGAATGCGGCGGCAGCGGAGCATCTGCCCGAGCGGCGCAGAAACTCAATGCTGTCAAGCAGATAGCTCACCCTTGCACACGGCACAAGTGACGAAAGGCGCGAATATATTTCCTCCGCTCCCATGCCCTTATCCCGCATTTCACAGCCCTTGAGTGCGAGCAGGGAAATTCCGCCCGCAAGACTTCGCGTGTCAAGCACATACACATCGCCGAGCCGCGCAGAGGCAAGCTTTGCGTTTCGGCAGGTTGATGAAAGCTCGGAGCAAAACGAGAGATGCACAACAGCCTTGCCCTCTTTGAGAAACTGCGAAAAGAAATCGAGATATTCACCCGGAGACACCGCCGAGGTTTTAGGGATTTCGCCTGTTTTTTCAACATGGTCAAAGATTTCGGGCGCGGTTATTTCCACTCCGTCTTTCAGCGGCTTGCCGTTGAAAACAACAATCATCGGCATTATCTTTATGCCGTATTTTTCTGCTGTCTCCTTGGGCAGATCCGCCGCGCTGTCTGCGGTTATGACTACCTGCTTCATATTTCTTATCATTCCTTGAAATTTATAAATACGGTTAAAATCAATCATAATTCATTCTTCCCAAGTAACAGAAATTTATTCCGCAACGGTGCTTATTTCCGTGCCGGGATAATAATGCTTCAATATTTCCCGCCACGAGCTGCCCTGCCGCGCCATATAATCCGCGCCGTATTGGCTCATGCCCGCTCCGTGGCCGTAGCCCCGGCAGGTTATTACAAAGCTTTCTCCGTCCTTTTCGATGTCAAAGCTGAGACTCCGAAGCTCAAATTCTTCGCGGAATTTTGCCGCGCTTACCTCCTGTGAGCCGAGTCTGACCGAAATAACATAGCCGCTTTCGTCCTTAGTCAGTTCTCCGACCCAATCCTCGCTTTCGCCTTTGAGCTTAACACCGCATTTTTTTGCCAGCGCGGAAAATTCGTCGGCGTCAAGCTTTTTAGTGGTGATATAATCGGGAGCAAGCTTGTCGCCGGGGCTTTCAACGCTTATCAGATAAGGGATTTCTTCGCCCCAAAGCGTTTCTGCACTCTGGGTTTTGCCTGCGCTGACGGAATGATAAACGGCAAGCGCGGTTTCTCCGTTATATGTAAGATAAGACCCCAAAACGCTGTCAACCGCGTCCTCAATCTTTTTTTCGTATGTCTCGAAATTATCCTTCCACTTTTCCTTGCGCTGTTTTTCGTTTATGTAGCCTTGGTGAATGTCGGGGCTGTCGGTTATATCCGCTCCGCCGTATGCTTTGTTTTCGCGTTTTTCGTTTTGCTCCTTGATTTTAATTGCATATGTATAGCTTGCAACCGCCTGAGCCATAAGCGCCTGCGTGTGATAGAGCGGAGACATTTCCGCGGCAACGGAGCCGATGACATATTCCCTGAGCTTTACCTTCTCCGTGTTTCCCGTTGAAGCCGACATAACGGATATGTATTTTTCCGCCTTGACCGCTTTTGCCTGTGTGGTTTCGGGAACGGTCTGCTCAGGCGTTTCTTTGCCGTTCCCGTGCTCTCCGAGCGCCGTTACGGGGCAGAGAACGAGTGAAAGAGCAATTATCAGGCATATTATCAGGTTGGTACGCATTTTTTGTGTCATCCTTTCTTCTTGACTTTTATATGATTAATGTATATAATAAATTAATTAACACGGATTTAACCGCCTTTTTTAAACGGCTTTTAAACGGATATTATCGTGATTTATGAAACGGAGGTATGCGGTATGTCCACAATTAATTCTCATATCAACGAGCAGGACATTAAAAAATTATGCGACCACATTCGGAAATATAACTATATCGATTCTGCGGATTTTGAACGCTATAATGTAAAAAGAGGTCTGAGAAATTCGGACGGCACGGGCGTTATGGCGGGCATTACAAATGTCTGCGCCGTTGAGGGATATTATATTGACGACGGCGAAAAGGTTCCCCGCGAGGGCAGGCTTTTATTCAGAGGAATAAACATGGAAGATATCGTAAACGCCTGCATTCAGGAGGATCGCTTCGGCTTTGAGGAGGTTGCATATCTTCTGATTTTCGGCACTCTGCCCAACAAGGAGCAGCTTGACGATTTCTGCGCTTTGCTCTCCGCCTGCCGTGAGCTTCCCGATGATTTCACCGAAGATATGATTATGAAGGCTCCTTCGCCCGACATAATGAATAAGCTTTCCCGCTCAATTCTTGCCCTTTATTCTTATGACAGCAATCCCGACGACACTTCAATAGAAAATGTGCTTCGTCAATGCCTGCATCTTATTGCTCAGCTTCCCGCAATTATGGTTTATGCATATCAGGTTAAGCGCAGGCATTATTACCATAAGAGCATGTATATTCATCAGATGAAGCCCGAGCACAGAACTGCACAGACGATTCTGCGCTCAATAAGAGCCGACAAGGTTTTCACCGACCGCGAGGCAAAGCTGCTTGATATTTGCCTCATGGTTCATGCTGAGCACGGCGGCGGCAACAACTCCACATTTGCAAACAGAGTTCTTACCTCCAGCGGCACGGATACTTACGCTTCAATGGCGGCGAGCGTCGGCGCGCTCAAAGGACCCAAGCACGGCGGAGCAAACATCAAGGTTTCTCAGATGGTCGGCTTTATCAAAGAGGGCGTCAGCGATATAACCGATGAGGGGCAGGTTGCCGATTTCCTCAGAAAAATTATCCGCAAGGAAGCGGGCGACGGCTCGGGCTTGATTTACGGAATGGGTCATGCGGTTTATACTCTTTCGGACCCGCGCGCAAAAATTCTTAAAGCGCAGGCGGGCGAATTTGCCGCAGGCACGGAGTTTGAAGAAGAATTCAAGCTTCTCGGCTTGATTGAGCGGCTTACTCCCGAGATTTTCAGCAGCCACAAGAGCAGCGAAAAAAGCATCTGCGCCAATGTTGACCTCTATTCGGGTATTATTTATAAAATGCTCGATATCCCGCCCGATCTTTTCACGCCCATTTTCACCATTGCAAGAATTGCGGGTTGGTCGGCTCACAGAATAGAGGAGCTTTTGACGGGCGGCAGAATAATAAGACCTGCTTATAAGAGCAACACAATCAAAAGAGACTATATCCCCATCAATGACAGATAAGAGGTAACATACAATGAAAAACGCATCCGTAAAGAACGGCTTCGGCGTCGGAATCCTGATTTTCGCCGCCGCTGCAATTATTGCTCTGCCCGTCAGGACACTGCAGTTTTTCACAATTCTCGAAAGCGGAACGGGCTTTTACAGCAAAACGGATTGGAGCGTGTGGGTTCTCTATGCCGTTATCGCGGCGGCAATAGTTTCAATCGTTGTGTTCGGAATAACCAAGCGCAAAAAGCTTGATTATTCGCTCACCGTTCAGAAAAGACCCGGAATGGGAGTTGCCTCGTTTTTGGCGGCGGCGGGAGTGCTTCTTGATTCTGCCAACAGCATAATTGCCGTTATGAATATTAACGAAACGGCAGACGAACTGAGCAAGCCTGCGGCTGTGCTTCTGTGCGGTCAGGCGATATTCGCCGTTTTGTCTGCGATTTATTTCCTTGCGCTCGGCATTTCTTATATCGGCGGCAAAACCAACGGTTCGGAATACCGCCTTGTTTCTCTTGCTCCCGTTTTATGGAGCATATTCAGGATTGTTTACCGCTTCACAAGAACGATAAGCTACACAAGAGTGTCGGATTTGATGCTTGAAATGCTGATGCTGGCGTTTATGATAATGTTTTTCATGGCGTTTGCTCAGGTTAATTCCCGTGTTAATTCCGAAAACTGCGAGTGGAAAATCGCCGCTTACGGCTTACCTGCGGCATTGCTGGCTTTGATTTGTTTTGTTCCCCGCCTTATCGTTACCCTCAGCGGGCATGCGGAGCTGCTTTATTCGCAGTCAAGCGCAGAATTCTGCGACCTCGGCACGGCGCTCTTTATCATAAGCGCGGTTACAACCCGCGTTGCCGACAGAGTGTCGCCAATCTCCGATAAAACCGACGAGGAATAATCCGAATGTTTTTACAGAATGTTATCACGGCAAGTGAGCAGGTCGCAATTCTCTATATACTTGTTGCCGTCGGCGCGATAGCCGACAAGACGGGGATTTACACCGAAAAGGTTGCCAAAAGCTGCACCGACCTGCTTTTCTATATAATAACTCCTGCGGTTATAATCGAAAGCTTTCTCAGCCTTGAATATAACCCTGCAACGGCAAAGGGACTTTTTATCGCCATGGCGTGCGGCTTTGTGCTCCACACGGTTTCGGCTCTTATTTCGTCACTCGTTTTTAACCGTTGTTCCTGCGAGCAATCCTGCATTTATAAATACTCCTGCGCTTACGGCAACTGCGGCTATATGGCTTTGCCGCTTGCGGGCGCGGTTCTGGGCGATGAGGGCGTTTTCTACTGCTCGGCAGTTATAATATCTTTTCAGGTTTTCAGCTTTACGCACGGAATTTATGTTATAACAAAAGGCAAGGGCGGAGAAAAGGTTAAGTTTGATTTCAAAAAGCTTATCATAAATCCGGGCGTGCTCTCGGTTATAGTCGGCTTGCCGATATTTTTGCTTTCGGTTAAGCTGCCGATGATAATTTCATCTCCGCTTCACTATATTGCAAGCCTTAATACGCCCGTGGCAATGCTGATTTTCGGAACTTACATTGCAAACACGGACTTCAAGAGTATATTTAAGAATTGGCGGATATTCGCCGTTGCTCTCGTAAAGCTTATAGTGCTTCCGCTGTTTCTTATGGCGGCTTTCCGCCTTGCGGGAATTACGGGCACTCTGCTCGTTGCGCTCTCAATTTCAGCGGGCGCGCCCACGGCGAATAACACGGTTATGTTCGCCGCAAAATATGACAGAAACACGGGGCTTGCTTCGCAGACGGTCGCCGTTGTCAGCTTTATTTCAATAATAACCTTGCCCGTTATGATTGCGCTTGCACAGAGTGTGGGGTGACAAAATGAACCTTGCCGAAATAATGGACTGCGTTTCCCCGCTGTGGGGCATATGTCCTTTTGCCGAGCTTGAGGCGGAGCTTATCGATTGCAGAGCAAAGAGCAGACTGCCCGATTTTCCGGAGTCGGTAATAGTTGCCTGCTTTCCCTATCTGCTCGGCAATGAGAATTACATCAATTCAAACATTTCAAAATATGCGGCTGTGCTCGATTATCACGCCGTGGTTACGGCAAGGCTCAATTCCGCCTGTGAAAAGCTTGCGGAGCTTTATCCAAACGAAAGCTTTGCGGCTTTTGCCGATAATTCGCCCGTTCCCGAGGTCAGAGCGGCTTGCGCCGCAGGGTTGGGAGTGCGCGGGATGAATTCACTTCTCATAACCGAAAAATACGGCTCATATGTTTTTATCGGAGAGATTGTTACAACTCTGCAAATACCGTGCGAGCCGACAAAGGAAAAGCCGTGCCTCGGCTGCGGCAAATGCCTTGAAGCCTGCCCGTCGGGAGCACTCAGCCGCTCGGGATTTGATAAAAGTAAATGTCTTTCCGAGATAACTCAGAGGAAAGGCGAACTGACCGACTCGGAGAAAAAGCTTATGCTTGAATGCGGCTGCGTGTGGGGATGCGATATCTGCCAGGATGTCTGCCCCATGAACAAAGATTCCGCCGTTACGGAAATAAACGAATTCCTTTCATCGCCCGCCGCAAGGATTTCATTCGGATGTGAAATCAAAGGCAGAGCCTATGAATGGCGCGGCAGAAAGGTTATCGAAAGAAATATTGCACTATTTGAAGAACGAAAGGAGAATACCCAATGAAGCTTATAGTTGCCATTATCAACAATGACGATTGCCCCAGCGTTCTCAGCGAGCTTACACATCAGGGCTACGGAGCGACAAGGCTTTCAACCTCGGGCGGCTTTCTGCGGGCAGGCAATTCAACCCTGCTCATAGGCACGGAGGATGATAAGGTTGACGCCGTTATAGCCGTTATCAGCGAGTTTTCACGCAAGCGCACTCAAATGGTTTCTCCCTCACCCTCTTTTATGGCGGAGGGCTTCATTTCGCGCGCGGTTGAAGTAACCGTGGGCGGCGCAACGGTTTTTGTGCTTGATGTTGACAAATTCATCAAGCTGTAATTTAAAGGCTGTGTATAAAAATGAAATCAGATGGTTTTGATTTAAATAATCCCGTTGAAAAATCGGTTTCGGACGCTCTGCGCTCTCACAGATTTCCCCATGCGGTTATTTTTGAGGGCGGTTCACCGAGCGGACGGATGCAGCTTGCCGAAACGGTGGCCGCGGCGCTTATCTGCCAATCGCAGACGGGCTTTCCGTGCGGGAGCTGTGCCGCCTGCAAAAAGGCGGCGGCAAACTCACACCCCGATATTCTCATTTATTCTGTCGAAGATAAGCCCAAGGCGTTTAAGGTTGATATTGTCCGTGAAATAAGAAGCAAAGCATATATCGTGCCAAACGAAGCGGACAGAAAAATATTTATTCTCGAAAATGCACACACAATGGGCGCGGAGAGTCAGAATGCTCTTTTGAAAATCCTTGAGGAGCCGCCTGCATATGTGAATTTCATGCTTCTTTGTTCTTCAAAATCCGCATTTTTACCCACGGTTCTTTCGCGTGCGTCGGTTTATTCGCTCGGGCAGGCATTGCCTGATGATGACGGCGCTGTGCCGAGGGAAACGGTTGTTGAAGCCGCCATGGGCATTGCCCGAGCATGTGCGGCGCTTGAAGAAATGGAAATAGTGAAAGCTGCGGCGGTCTTTGAAAAAGATCAGAAGCTTCTGCGTGCGGCGCTGCCCGTAATTCAGGAGATTTTTGCCGCCGCTCTCAGAATAAAATATTCCGCGCCGGAGGATAATCCGGAATTCGGCTCGGCTCCGCAGGAGCTTGCCCAAAAGCTCAGCCGCCGTTCCCTGCTTGCCCTGACGGAAATTACCGACGGGCTGGAGGAAGCAATCAGGCTGAACGCAAATCACAATCTTATGGTCACCGCGCTGTGCACAAAGCTGCGCGCCGCGGTAAAGAATTAAAAAAGAATGGAAAGCCATTCAAAACGGAGGTTATATATGGCAGAGGTTATAGGCGTCCGCTTCAAAGAGGTCGGCAAGGTTTATTATTTTGACCCCGACGGTCAGAAGTTAAAAAAGGGCGACAGAGTTATCGTTGAAACCGTACGCGGCATTGAGTGCGGCGAGGTTGCGATGGATAACAGAGAAATTGACGATGAAGAGATAGTAAAGCCGCTCAAAAAGCTTATCAGAATTGCGAGCGAAGAAGATCTTGAAACCGTCAAAAAGAACAAAGAAAAAGAACGCGAAGCGTTTGATATATGTCAGGAAAAAATTGCAAAGCACGGGCTTGATATGAAGCTTGTGGATGTTGAATTTACTTTTGACGGCGGCAAGGTGCTGTTTTATTTCACCGCCGACGGCAGAGTGGATTTCCGCGAGCTTGTCAAAGACCTTGCAAGCGTTTTCAGAACCCGTATTGAGCTGCGCCAGATCGGCGTCAGAGACGAGTCCAAAATGCTCGGCGGTCTCGGCATCTGCGGCAGACCCTTCTGCTGCAACAGCTTTCTCGGCGAATTTCAGCCCGTTTCAATCAAAATGGCTAAGGAGCAGGGTCTTTCGCTCAATCCCACCAAGATCAGCGGCGCGTGCGGCAGACTTATGTGCTGCCTGAAATATGAGCAGGGAGCCTATGAGCACCTGCTTAAAATCACGCCCAAGCCCGGCGCAATAGTCGAAACGGCAGAGGGCGCGGGAACCGTTGTGGATTTCAGTCTGCTGACAGGCAATCTCAAGGTTCAGCTTCACGATAACCCCGACGCTCCGCCCAAAAACTTCCACCGCAAGGATGTAAAGCTCGTCAGGGATGCCAGAATCAAGATAGCAAAAGAGGAAATAGAGGCTCTGAAAGATATCGAGGGCTGATTTTTGCCCGTTAAAATATTTACAGTAAAAACCTCTTGCAATTTTTGAATTATGTGATACAATGTTGTTGAAAAAACTATAAGGAGGATGAACATAATGGCATATACCATCACCGATGCTTGCATCGAGTGCGGCGCTTGCGCTGCGGGCTGCCCCGTTGAGGCTATCTCAGAGGGCGACGGCAAATATGTTATTGACGCTGACGCTTGCATCGATTGCGGCGCTTGCGCTGACGCTTGCCCCGTTGAGGCTCCTCAGGCTGAATAATCAAAAAACATTAAAACCGCTCTCCTTTCGGAGGGCGGTTTTTTTGCGGCATCATTCAGAAAATAAAAATTTAAAAAATTTCACAAATAAGTATTGATTTTTTCTGCGGAATGTGGTAACATACTTTGGCAATAGGAACTCAGGCAATTAAATATTTGCGCTGCTAGCTCAGTTGGATAGAGTGTTTGGCTACGAACCAAAAGGTCAGGGG
>JBJEQB010000023.1:0-54344 GCA_051881535.1 Acutalibacteraceae bacterium
CGGAATCGGTTACAGCTTGCCGCACCGATTAAAACCGTATTTTCGCCTGTGCCGAGAAGTGCATAGTTATAAACGGTTTCAAAGCCTTCTGTTTGAGGCATTTTGTAATGACTTTTGTCGGTATAACCCGTGAAGCTGTCGAAGCTTTCAACAGTCCCTTTATATTGCGACAACTTTTGATACCCGTCGCCGTAAAAGGGAGTGTTTGCCGAAAAGCCGTGTTCACCGCTGAAAAGGACGGCTTCTTTCACCCGCATCGTTTTCAAAGTTTGGGCACGCATATGAAACCCGTCTTTTATCTTTTCGATTTTATAGTCGCACTCAACAGCCTCGTTTTTGTCATTGCGCAAAACAATTTCCTTAAAATTCATATAAAGGTTCACCTCTCTGCTTTTTCAACAACACGGGTGTGTGAAAACTCCAAAATATCCGAATACAGCGGCACGGGATTTCATTATACGCATTTGAAAAGCCGAATTTTGTTTTCGGAACGGTTTTGATAGTCAAAATCGGATTATTTTCTATATAGTTCTTATAATCCCTCAGATGCATAACAAACTCGCTTTTTAAAAGGAATAACGATTATTCATTGTAAAACTCCGTTATTCTGTAACAATATGCTCAATGCTTACCGATTGGTTTTCGCCCTGCCCGCTGACGGTAATCAGCGTGCCGCCTGTTTCTTCCGCAAAATTCCATGGTGCAGGCGAAGGTCCTGTTTTCAGGCCATAGGTCATTGTTATGCCTTCGTATGTAACGCTTGCATTGTTTTCGTGGTCGTGACCGCAGAAAATATACTTTGTTGAGCCAAGCTCTTTACATTTATCGAAAAATCCCGATTTTACGGGAGCACAGCCGGGCAGATAATCGCATATTCCGAAGCCGTATTCTTCGGGTATTGTATAGATGCCGTCCTCATTTTTCACGGCGTATTTTTCCACCGCTTCTCTGAATTCGGGCTGTGCAAAATGTGAGAAAGTCATGGACGGAACGGTTCTGCCCGCCGCTGCGGCAATGCCTTTCACATTCCACTCATACCACGCAATCTGCTCATAGCCCATAAAAATCTCTCTTTTTGAGCCGTCGTCATATTCGGTATACCGTCCGTTATCAAGCATAAAGAGTGTATAAACAGGAGAGCCGTTCTCCGTGATATTGATAACATGGTTGCCACAGCCGTAAAGATTGGACGGCCCTTTTTGAAACAGACAGTATTCTGATTCCAAAAACTTATCTCCCTGCCAATTGAGAGTTGTCATCGGAATTTCATTGTCATGATTACCGAAAACAACAGTCCACGGCAGCCCGAATGAATCCATCACCTCAATAAAATCCTTCAATAAAAACCGTGAAGTAACTCCGGAAATGTTGTCGCCGACGGTTGCAATCATATCCGGATTTGTTTTTTCAACAAGCTTTTTCATCTGCTCATAGCATGCCTGATTGTCCTTGGGATTCATCCAAAGCTGCGTGTCTGTAAACAGCAGAATTTTAAAATCCTCACGGTCTTTGCTTACCGTCTGAATTTCAGCGATGTCAAATTGATCTCCTGCGCTCCATATCTGCGTATGCTTTTCGCCCGTAAGCGGAAAGAACAGCACACCCGCAACAATCAAAAGCAGAGCAAGTATCACACAAATTGCAGCTTTAATCTTCTTTACGGTGTTTTCTTTCTTTGTCATTGAAATCTTTCCCTTTTTTAAATATTCCCTTTTTATGGCTGTTACGGAATTGACGGCAACGATCAGATAAAATACGGCAAGAGACAAGCCGCTTTTGACCGTCAGCATCTGATATAGCCAGAGTGCGGTTCCGCCAAGCCCTGAAAGCAGGGTGACGATATAGGCATTTTTATACATAAAAGCAAGAAGCAAACAAGCGCTGACGCTGAACACAAAGAACACGGAATCCACAAGCACGGCTCTGCTGCCGACGGCATTCAGAACAAGCAACAGCAGAACAAATAAGAGCAGCATCAGAAGAATCAAGATGCAAATTCCTCTTTTACTCATTTTCTTAAGTATTTCATTGCCGCCTGAACTTTTCTTTTTCCACTGAACAAAGCTGACAATCGCCATAGGCGCCTGTAAAAACACCATAAAAGCAAAAGTTGCGTAAACGCCTGTTCGGTAGGCATAAAATCCGTTAAGCAACGCATATATCAATCCGACAAGAAAACCGAATGGGACACCGACGGATACCAAATAATTGAATGTTATGCCGATAACAGAAAGAACAACGGAAAATGCGGCATCACCGCTTATCAAGCCGCAAATTACCAGCAAAGCAATTTGCGTCAAAAGAAATAAAGCATTTTTAACTTTCATCATTTTTCCTCTGCAAAAGAAATTGAAAAGGCAAACGGATTTTTACGGTTTAAGCAAAACCGTTTTCCCCAATAATTGCCCCAAGCGATTGACGGCATATATCCGCCCTTGCCGATTTGCAAGGCTGAGTTAAACGGATTTGCGTAGGCGTTGATATTCTCACAATCGGTATTAATAAGAATTGAATTGCCGTTTTCAGCGTTAACCATATAACTGCGGATGTTCAACCTCTTTGTTTTGAAATCGTTGCTTGCAAGAGCGTTATTTTCGCTTTCCCCGTCATAATAGGCAAAGGATGCCATGTCCTGCTCCCAAGAGATTTCACCTATATCCGTATCGGAATAACCGTGCGCCGCACCGACTTTGAAGGCTGTGCCGCTTTCTCTTGCAATGTGTCCGTCGGGATAATCGTTATAAAGCGCATTTCGTCTCCACGATACGGATATTGCCTCGTCCGTCAGCTTCATATCAACGCCAAGCTCGCCTATTTTGCAGAAGGCCGATACTATATCTTTGGGCTTTATTTCAAAATTCAGCGTGCCTCCGTTTTCGTGAATTACAAGCAGAAACGATTTGCCCAAGCCGAAATCAGCCGAATATGTATTCTTACGAATTCTTTTCAGAGCACCGTGTTTTTCTTTGAAATTATTGCTTTTACCGTCTTTTAAATACATACCCGTTACGGTTGCCACGGTCATATTCTTACACTTTACGGCTATTCCGTTTTCAGAAAAATCGCAATTCAGAGGAGTTGAGTTTAAAACGATTTCATCAAGAGTTTTACGAATAACCGTACTCTCTACCGAAATACCGCCAAAAGTAAATTGAACGGTCATATTATCGGTGCATTTTAACGGGGACAGCGTAACCGCACCGCTGCTATGCGGCGCAATACTTTCTTTTATCTTTCCGCTGTAAAGCACATTTCCGTTACCGTCACAAACCTTAACGCAAACCTCGTTAAGATTTGTATGGTCGAAACGGTTGAGAATATGTAATTGAACTGTATCTCCGTCGGTTGAAACTTTGTTTATCTTTATGGGACTGTACGCTTTTTTAGTCAAATATGCCTCAGGCTTCAGCCGCTTAAACGCATCAAAGATACAGCCCCATTCGCCGTAACCCGCACATTCACCCTTAAGGTGAGTCTGATGCTTTTCCATGCCTTTTTCGGGCAGATAAAACACATCGTCTATCGCTCCCCAAATATCACAGCCGAGTGCGCCCGCCGTGTCAAAAATACTGTCCCATCCCCGTTTGATGCTTTCGCCCCAAAACACACGACTGCTGTTGTCCGTTGCCAAATCATCGATATTATAGCACGGAACATGTGCAAACTCATCGTGCAGTATCGGCATTTCGCTTTTACCGAGCTTTGCCGTTACCTTTTCATAGTGTTTACTGAAAATATCATACGGCAGAGGTTTTGATTTAACCGTCCATGGATAGCTGAAAATGGCAGGTCTCGTTTTGTCCGTTTGTTTCACATAATCATAGCACTCTCTGAAACCACTTGACTTTTCAAAACCCGATTCATTGGCAATTGACCAGATAATTACACTCGGATGATTTCTTGAAAATTCTATCATTTCAGCGAAAGAACGCAGGAAATCAATCGGCGGATTATAAATATCAAAGCCGTTTTCGCCCTTGAAGCAGGCGGCGTTTTCCTGCTCCACATACATGCCGAGCTCATCGCAGACTTCAAGCATATAATCGCTAACAGGGTAATGTGATGTTCGGATGTGGTTGATGTTGTGTTCTTTATATGTTTTTATCTCGTGAAAAATATCCTCTTTTGTCAGCGAACGGCCGTAAAGCCTTGAAACATCGTGACGGCAAACGCCACGGAGCTTTATCTCCTTGCCGTTTACATAAATTCTGTTTTTATCCGTGCCGTTTTGTCCGCCGTATGTTATTTCTCTGAAACCGAATTTAACCGAATTTTCCTGCAAGATATTGTTATTTTTATCATATAAATCGGTGTTCAATATGTATAAATTGGGGTGCTCGGCATCCCACAATTTTGCCGACGGAACATCGAGATGAAAATCAAGTGTTTCGCTTTCAATCGGTATATCCTTTTCTGCCGTCACGGCGTCGCCGTCGGTTATCACGGCTTTTAAAAGCATTCCTGAACACTCTTTTGAAAAAGCCATTTTCACCTCAGCAGTTGCATGGCCGTCATATGTTTTGGTGTTGATATGCGTTTGCAAAATTGCCTGTCTCGGCAAGCAGAACAAGGTAATATCTCTCAGTATGCCGCCGATGTTGTGATGAGCGTAATAACTTGCCCATGCGGAATTGCTTTGATAGTCGCCGTTCGGATTCCACGGTGATTTTCTGTTTCCTTCCATATCTGCAACGCCGACTACCAAGATAATTTCACCTTGGTCGGCGAAATCTGTTATATCCGCATCCCAAGGCGTAAAACCGCCGATATGCGAAGCACAAAACTTGTTGTTCACCCATACTCTTGCGTTGGAATAAACGCCCTCAAACCGCAAATAAACTCTTTTTTCATGATAATCCTCCGGGATTTTTACGGTTCTTTTATAGTAATATTCCGTATTGTTTTGAATATCAAAGCCTTGCAGGCTCAATGATGCCGGAACTGTGACGCTTTGCCATTTTGCCGCATCAATGCCGTTGAAATCATAATTCTGATTGTCAGCAAATGCACTTGGAATATCGTTTAACTCTTCAAACAAAAAAGTCCAGCAGCACTCATTCCTATCCGTCAGCAAAACCGAGGACTGTTTGGTTCCGTAAACCGTATCGGGAATTTTCGGCAAAGAATATTTTTCATCCAAAGCTTTTGTATTCGTATAAATGCACCTCATTTTTTATAAGCTCAGTCCAATCATAACGGTTTTCTGCATCTTCAACATTTATGAATGCAGAACCATGCCTTTATTTTACTATTTTCAAATCCTTAATCATTAAGAAAATATGCTCATTTTTTTAGAAAAACTGCTATTTTTCAGTCAACACATCTTTATGATTGATTTTCTATATTTTTCAACACGATTTTAAAATGAGCAAATTGGGTCTCTGATATAATAAAAATATAATTTATCAAGGAAATCTTTGCCGTGGATAAGCTTTTGGATTTCAAATATAATTATTCTCGCTGTATGGTTATGAAATAGGGAATTGCTTACCCCGAAAAGAACACTCCCGGAAAAAACCATGTGCTTATGACCTTTGAAGAAGTGCTGCCCTATATTCGACAAATCGACAACACGACCCCGGTCATAACGAAAATTTATTATCTCGTCGACTGGCAGTATCTCGGGTACGACGACAAATACCCCGACTCTTTTGAGGTTAACGAAGCTTTGAAAAGACCCCGGGACAAAACTTCTTGGGACAGCTTCAAATGGCTTTCGGATGAAGCAAAAAAAAATTCCGTTATAAACGTTCTTATCATTTTCAACAACATCTATGACAATGTACCCTCTTTTAACGACTTTGTCAAAGCCGGTGCGTTCATCAGAAAAAGAAACGGCAAGCCGCATGCAATTGAAAAAGATTTTGAGAATATCGGAGGACGAATTGTAAACATTGGTAGCAAACTTGTATACGGATATATTAGAGTTTTTCAATAGCGAAGAAGGTCAAAGAGGATTCGCTGAATGGGAAGCAGCGCAACGGAATAAGCAAAAATAGGTTCGCCGTAAAACAACCTTCTTTTTTCATTCAGAAATCATTCAGAAAAACGACAAATCCGACTCCTTCACCGATTGGCATAAGGCTCGGATTTGTACTGCTTGGTGTGGATAATACCGTGAATCTGCATTGTTAAGTATTTATGTAATGTATTAAATATTGCGGTTTTATTAATTCAATAACTCTGAAAATAATCGGACATTTAATGAAAGCATATCAACCATTAAATAGTAAAATGCAAACGCAGGCAACTTGAATTCATCGTTCAAGCTACCTGCGTCATTTGTGTTTTTAATTTTTACAAATACTGTTTAAAAAACACTTTTTCATTAACTAACCCGTACTCATCAAATGCTTTGAATAATGAAAATAATTATTAATTACTACGCATTTTATGAAAATACCGGGTTACGGTCCATCGCTTAGTGCGACAGCCCGTTGCTATGTTATTTCAGCTTCCACGCAAGGTCGTTGAGAAACAGCTCATTTTCAAGGCTCACGGGCGTGGTATCCTTGCTGATATGAACAAATTCGATATCCATAATCCTTGCAAAGTCGCGCAGCATTTCAGCGTCGGCATCATAGGAAAGAACGGTATGGTGTGCTCCGCCTGCGATTATCCAGCATTTTGCTCCCGTGCACAGGTCGGGCATTGCTTTCCACATAACCCTTGCAACGGGGAGATTGGGCATCGGCAAAATGGGTTTAACACACTCGATATCCTGGCATATCATTCTGAGCCTGCCGCCCATGTCGATAAGGCTTACTACAACAGCTTTGCCTGCCTTGCCCTCAAAAACAAGCCTTGCAGGGTCGCCCTTGCCGCCTATTCCGAGAGGATGAACTTCAATTCTCGGCTTGTCCGCCGCAAGAGTGGGGCAGACTTCAAGCATATGTGCGCCGAGTGAGTATTCCGCTCCGGGAGCAAGATTATATGTATAGTCCTCCATAAATGCCGAGCCGCCGCCCATGCCCTCTGTCATGGCTTTGATTACTGCGGTCATTGCCGAAACCTTCCAGTCGCCTTCGCCGCCGTAGCCGTAGCCCTGCTCCATAAGCCTCTGGCTTGCAAGTCCGGGAAGCTGCTCCATTCCGTAGAGATCCTCAAAGGTGTTTGAAAAAGCCTTGCAGCCCTGCTCGTCAAGCATTTTCTTTATTGCGATTTCTTCCTTTGCCTGATAGCGAACTGCGGCGATATTATCGGTTGCCATTTCATATTTTTCGGCATATTCCGCCATAAGCGAGTCAACCTCAGCTTCGGTCACGGCGTCAATATATTCAACAAGCGTTCCGACAGGCCATGTGTTTACCTGCCAGCCGAGCTTTTCCTGAACTCCGACCTTGTCACCCTCGGTAACGGCAACATTTCTCATATTGTCGCCGAAACGCATAACCTTGAGCTGCTTTGAAAAAGCCGCGCCGACTGCCGAACGCATCCACTTGCCGAGCTCCGCAAGCACCTTTTCATCCTGCCAATAGCCCATAATAACCTTGCGCGGAGTTCTGAGCCTTGCGGCAATAAAGCCGTGCTCTCTGTCGCCGTGAGCCGCCTGATTGAGATTCATGAAATCCATATCGATTTCTTCGTTGGGAATGTCGCGGTTATACTGCGTTGCAAAGTGACAGTAGGGCTTTTGAAGCTCTTTAAGACCGTTGAGCCACATCTTTGAGGGGGAGAAGGTGTGCATCCAGGTAATAATTCCCGCGCATTTGTCATCATAGTTTGCTTCCTTGACAACGCTTGAGATTTCCTCCGATGTTTTGGCTGTAACCTTGTAAACAACCTTGCAGGGGAGCAGACCGCTTTCGTTCATTTTGTCCGCCATTTCCGCGGCTCTTGAAGCAACAATGTCAAGCACCTCGGGGCCGTAAAGAAACTGACTGCCTACAACAAACCAGAATTCATATTTTTCCATATACATATTAATCATCCCTTATCTCAAAAATCTTGGATATTTGAGTTAATATTAACATCATTATTTAATTATGTCAAACGGAATAAGAGCTTTTATAAATAAAATTTGAGCCGACGAATTTGCTTCGGCGGCTCGAATGTGTATCAAAGGCAGTTTTTGTCAAACGACGGGTTAAATGCATAGAAATTCTTTTCGTTAAGCCTGTCGGTTGCAAGCCGCAGACCTTCGCCGAAGCGCTGAAAATGAACAATTTCTCTTGCACGCAGAAACTTTATCGGTTCTCTGACATCGGGGTCGTCAACAAGGCGCAGAATGTTGTCATAGGTGGTTCTCGCCTTTTGCTCGGCGGCAAGGTCTTCGGTAAGGTCGGTTATCACATCGCCCTTGCTTTGAATATATGACGCGGTGAAAGGTACGCCGGAGGCGGACGAGGGATAAACGCCCGTTGTATGGTCAACGAAATATGCGTCGAAGCCCGCACGCTTGATTTCATCCTCGCTCAGGTTTCGCGTAAGCTGATAAACTATCGCGCCTATCATTTCAAGGTGCCCGAGCTCCTCCGTGCCGATATCGGTCAGTAACCCTTTCAGCTCGTCAAAAGGCATGGCAAATCTCTGGCTGAGATATCTCAGAGAAGCGCCCAGCTCGCCGTCAGGACCGCCGTATTGTGAAATAATTATCTGTGCATATTTGGGATTTGGATTTTTGATTTTTACGGGGAATTACAGTCTTTTTTCATAACTAAACATCAGCAGTCACACTCCTCATTTTCCCAAGGCCACGGCCCCTTGAGCCATTCCACGCCCTGTGCGTTTGCGGCGGTCAGCGGGCAGAATTTATCCTCAAATTCCGCTCTGAGCGCTTTGTATTTCATTGACGCTCTGTTGTGAGCCTCAACCATCTGAAGATCCCACGGGTGAGTGTCGAGATAAAGATGCATTTCCCAAAGCGCAAATTGAGCGGCACCGAGATTTCTCAGCATTGCGTCTCTTTTACTCATCGGCAGCACTTCCCCGCGAAAGGCTTGTTGAGAACTTTAAACAGAGTTCCGCAATCAAAGGCTTTCATTTCGTCAAACATCGCCGTGTCGGTCTGCATCGGAACATAGAGCATGGCAACAACGGGGTTTGCGGGCAGAGGAGTGACAGAGCAGCCGCAGGGCTCGCGCTTCTGAACCCTCGGATACGGATTTCTGTATCCGCCGTATTCGGTCATCTGTAATCAATCCTTTCTGTTTTGAGGAATATCCTCTGCTACATTATATGCCGCCGCGCGGTATGTGACATTGCGTCCGTTGTTCCTTGACATATGCTTGCATAGAGTGCTATACTCTAAATAATATACATTGTGGAGAGGAGAAAATATGGCAGTCAGATTAATAGCAAGCGACCTTGACGGAACACTTATGGCGCCCGACCATATGACGGTTACGCAGAGAACAAAAAACGCCTTGTTCGCAATGCACGAAAAAGGCGCAAAAATTGCAATCGCAACGGGCAGAACTCTCAGCTTTATTGAAAATGTAACGGCTCAGATACCGTTTGTTGATTATGTTATATATTCCAACGGAGCTTCGGTATATGACAGGGTAAAAAAATCGGTTATTTATCAAAATCATATTTCACCCGAGGATACTGCCGCCGCCGTTGAAATGCTTTCGCACTTTCCCGTTTACTATCACATATATGCAGGCGGAAAAATCTTTGTCCAGAACGGCAGAGAAAAATATCTCGGCAATCTCGAAATGCCCGATGAGTTTATTAATTATTTGCTTTCAAAATTTGAAGGGTGCGACGATGTTGCGGAGAGAGTAAAAGGAATGGACGCCGAAATTTTTGACCTGTTTTCAATGAGCGGAGAGGACAGTGAAAAAATTCTCGGCTGGTTTGACTCCCGCGGATTTATAACAACGAGTGCAGTCGGAAGCGAGGTTGCCGTGAGCGTGCGCGGGGCAGATAAGGGTACGGCGCTCAAAGGACTGTGCGAGCATCTGGGTATCGGAGCAAATGAGGTTATGGCTTTCGGCGATGCCGAAAATGACTGCCCGATGCTTGAATTTGCCGAGTATTCCTTTGCTATGGATAACGGCAGCGACATCTGCAAAAAATCTGCAAAATTTTCCGCCCCGTCAAACGCATATGACGGTGTTGCACAAATGATTGAAAAATACGGCTTGGAATAAATTAAAGAAAGGGCTGATAAAATGAATATCGGAGAAATACTTTCGCATTGCGACCATACGCTTTTGGCGGTTGATGCAGGCTGGGAGGATATCAGGAGAATTTGTGACGAGGGAGTAAAATACAAAACCGCAAGCGTTTGTATTCCGGCTTGCTATGTAAAACAGGCGGCGGAATACTTAAACGGCAAAACCGCCGTTTGCACCGTTATCGGATTTCCCAACGGCTATTCAACAACCGCCGCAAAGGTTTTCGAGGCACGGAACGCCGTTGAAAACGGAGCGGATGAAATTGATATGGTAATCAATGTCGGCTGGGTAAAAAGCGGCAGATATGCTGAGGTACTCGATGAAATAAAGCAGATAAAAGCCGCCTGCGGGGATAAAATACTCAAAGTAATAATTGAAGCCTGCCTGCTGACGGACGATGAAAAAATCGAGCTTTGCCGTATGGTAACTCAGGCGGGAGCCGATTTCATCAAAACCTCAACGGGATTTTCAAAAGGCGGTGCAACCAAAGAGGATATTGCTCTTTTTGCAAAGCATATCGGTCCCGAAGTTAAAATGAAAGCCGCGGGAGGTATCCGCACACTTGAAGACGCGCAGGCTTATCTTGACCTCGGCTGTGAAAGACTCGGCACAAGCGCGATTGTTAAGCTTGCAAAGGAGCTTGAATAAAATAATTAATCAGGAGGATAATGTTATGAGCAGCCTTCCAACTCCGCACATTGCGGCGGAAAACAAAGACGCATTTGCCAAGACCGTGCTTATGCCGGGAGATCCTCTCAGGTCAAAATACATTGCGGAAAACTTTCTTGAAAACCCCGTGCTTGTCAATAATACGCGCGGCGTTCAGGGCTATACGGGCTTCTATAAGGGAAAAAAGGTTTCCGTTATGGCGTCAGGCATGGGCATACCGTCGATAGGAATTTATTCCTATGAGCTTTTCAATTTTTATGATGTTGAAACGATAATCAGAGTCGGCTCTGCGGGCGCGATAAGCCCCGAGCTTCATCTGCGCGATATCGTTTTCGGCATGGGAGCCTGCACAAATTCTTCTTATGCAAGGCAGTTTGCTCTGCCGGGCGATTTTGCCCCGACGGCGGATTTTGAAACGCTGATGAGAGCGGTTAATGCGGCGGAAAAGCTCGGGGTTAAGCCTTTTGTGGGCAACCTGCTTTCATCCGACACTTTTTATGACGATTCTTCAAGCCTTGCCGATTGGCGCAAGATGGGTGTTCTGGCGGTCGAAATGGAGAGCGCCGCGCTTTATATGAATGCGGCACGAAGCGGCAAAAAGGCTCTTGCGATCTGCACGATTTCCGACTGCCCGCTTGAGGGCGGCGAGGAATGTTCAGCTCTTGAAAGGGAGCAGACGTTCACAAAGATGATTGAAATTGCTTTGGAGGCGGCGGAATGAATGACAGAGAACTGATTGAAGCGGCTGCCCGTGCGAGAAAACTGTCATATTCGCCTTATTCGGGCTTTGCCGTCGGTGCGGCTTTGCTTTGTGAGGATGGCTCGGTTTTTACCGGTTGTAATATAGAAAACTCTGCCTTTTCTCCCACTAACTGCGCGGAACGAACCGCTTTCTTCAAGGCGGTTTCCGAGGGCAGACGGGATTTTGCCAAAATAGCGGTTGTCGGCGGCAGGGCTGATTCGGAAACACCCGAATACTGCTGTCCGCCGTGCGGCGTTTGCAGGCAGGTAATGAAAGAATTCTGCAAGCCGACTTTTGAAATAATTATGGCGAAATCGGGCGATGAATACAAAATTATGACCCTGGCGGAGCTTCTGCCCGCAAGCTTTGACAAACGAGAGGTATAATATGAATTTTGTCGATATTATCCGCAAAAAGCGCGACGGACTTGCTCTGACGCGTGAAGAAATAGAGTATTTTGCGTTTTCCGCCGCCGACGGAAGCGTTCCCGATTATCAGCTTTCCGCTTTGCTTATGGCAATTTGCTTTAACGGTCTTAACGAGCGCGAAACTCTGGAGCTTACCGATGCCATGGCGCGCTCGGGAGATGTTGCCGACCTTTCCGCGATCAGCGGGATTAAGGGTGATAAACATTCAACGGGCGGAGTAGGCGATAAAACAACTCTGATTACAGCTCCCATTGTTGCCGAATGTGGCGTCAAGATTGCAAAAATGAGCGGCAGAGGGCTTGGACATACGGGCGGAACGGTTGATAAGCTTGAATCCGTGCCGGGCTTTCGCTCGTCGCTTTCTCCCGAGGAGTTCACCGCTGTTGTCAACGGCTGCGGTCTGTGCGTTGCGGGGCAGTCGGGCAGATTGTGCCCTGCGGATAAAAAGCTTTATTCGCTTCGTGATGTCACGGCAACGGTTGATAATATTTCTCTGATTGCTTCAAGCATAATGAGCAAAAAGCTTGCGGGCGGCGCGGACTGCATTGTTCTGGATGTAAAATGCGGCAGCGGAGCTTTTATGAAAGACAGAAAATCTGCAAAACAGCTTGCGGAAAAAATGGTTGAAATCGGCAGGGGAGCGGGCAAAAAAATTGCCGCTCTGATTACAAATATGGATTCGCCCCTCGGTAATTGCATAGGCAATTCTCTTGAGGTTGCCGAAGCCGCCGAAACTCTGCGCGGAAACGGCCCCGAGGATTTAACGGAGCTTTCCGTTCTCCTTGCCGCAAAGCTGCTTGAGCTTGCGGGCAAAGGGGATTTCGATTATTGCAAAGAGCTTGCAATGTCAAAAATAAAGGACGGCTCGGCTCTCAAAAAGCTTGCTGCAATGATTTCAATGCAGGGCGGCGACCCCGAATACATTATTACTCCCTCTCTGCTCCCGACGGCAAAACTGAAGCTTGATATAACCGCGCGTGAAAGCGGATATATTTCGCATATGGATGCGGCGGGGATAGGCTCCGCCTGTGTGGAGCTGGGGGCAGGCAGGCACCGCAAGGAAGATGAGATTGACCGCGGTGCGGGAATAGTTCTCCGTAAAAAGACGGGGGATGCCGTAAAAAAAGGCGAGGTTATTGCAAGTCTTTATTCTTCAAAAAAAGAGTTTCTCGACATTGCGGCGTTACAGTTTGAAAAATCTGTAACATTTGCCGGGGAAAAACCCGCCGAAATTCCGATTTTGCTTGAAATCATTGAGTAATTTTGCACAATTTTCAGCTTTCATTTTTGGCTTGCCAACATCGGGGTGAGTGTGATATAATTCATCTCAAATAAACCAAAGTTAGGAGATTTTACACATGGGAAAATTAAACCAGATTGATAAAGCTGCCGAGAGCAAAGGCTCTGCAATAGTTACGCTTTGGCAGTTTATCAAATTTATTTTCGTCAGCCTCGGCGCTTTTGTAATTCAGACGGTTTTGCCTATCATTATTCAGCTTTTTATGTCCGATGAATTCATCAATCAGAAGTATGAGTTCTTTGTTTTTGCTTCGGCAGGCGGAGAGGGCAACGGACTCGGCTTCTTCATTGCTTCAACGGCAAGTAACATTATCGCTCAGATAGTTTCCTTCTTTATCAACAGAGATAAAACCTTCAACTCAAGCGCAAATGTTGCTGTTACGCTTCCCATTTACATAGTATTTACGATTGCACTTATCTGCTTCTCCGCTTGGCTTGCTCCCACTTTCCAGGGCTTCCTTGTAAGCAAGGGCGTTGCCGAGGAGCTCTCAACCTTCATTTCAAACGCTCTCTGCGGTGCAATTCAGTTCTTCCTCTACTTCCCGGTAGACAAGATTCTTTTCCGCAAGAAGAAAGAAGAAAAGGCAGCATAATTCAATCAATATGTAATAATAAAGACGGTTTGCTGAGCACACCGTCTTTTATTATGGTTAGGATTATCGCCGTTACCCTAAGGAGTGGATTTCATTTATGTCAATCAGCAGTAAATTCGGAAAAACGGTTTTGGTTACGGGAGCAAGCTCGGGAATAGGCAAAAGCATTGCTCTTGCTTTGGCGGCAGAGGGCTTTACGGTTTACGGCACGAGCCGCCGAGATTTTGAGCTTGAAGGCGTTAAAATGATAAAAGCCGATGTGCGTTCAACCGAATCGGTTGAAAATGCGTTTTCACAGATAGACGGTGATGTTTCAATATTGATAAACTGCGCGGGAACGGGGCTGACGGGCGCGGTTGAGGACTGCACGGGCGAAGACGCTCTGGAGCAGATGAATACCAATTATGCGGGCGCATTGAGAACCGTCGGGTGCGCTCTGCCCGCAATGCGCCGAAACAGGCAAGGGCTTATAATCAATATCGGAAGCGTGGGCGGTATCTATGTATGCCCGTTTCAGAGTCTTTATTCTTCAAGCAAGGCGGCGCTTGAAAAGATGACCGAGAGCCTCAGGATTGAAGCGGCACCTTTCGGCGTTAAAGCCTGCACTGTCTGCCCGGGTGATTTGCACACGGGCTTTACCGAAAACAGGCTCTATACGCGCGCAAGCGAGAATTCGGATTACGGCGAGGCATTTTTAAACTCCGTTGCAAGAATGGAGAGAGATGAAACAAACGGAAAACCGCCCGAGGTTGTAACCAAAGCAGTTTTGCGAATAATAAAAACAGGCAGAGTCCCCGTCAGAATTACCGTCGGAGCAGACTATAAGCTTCTTGTTTTTCTTAAAAGACTTTTTCCTCTGTGCGTTGTTGAAAAGATACTTACTGCAATGTATCCGAAATATAAAAACTAAAAAATTTCAAAAAATTGTGGTTATAACTATTGCAAAACACAATATGTTGTGCTATTATAGGCGTGCACCCGCAAAAAAACGGACTGATTTTATTTTAAGGATGAGTTAAACTGTTATGAATATTCAAGGCTTTCAAAAACTGACTTTGCTTGATTTTCCCGGGAAAATGGCGTGCACCGTTTTTACGGCAGGCTGTAATCTTCGCTGTCCGTTCTGCCATAATTCCCGACTCGTTATAAACCCCGAAAAGCAGAGCGAGTTCACGGTTGACGAAATTTTGGCATATCTCAAAAAACGCAAGGGAGTTCTCGACGGAGTTGCCATAACGGGCGGTGAGCCTTTGATGCAGCCCGATATCGATTGTTTTATCGAGCAGGTCAGAGCGCTCGGCTACGCCGTTAAGCTTGACACAAACGGCACATTCCCCGATAGGCTCAAGGATATAGTCGGGCGCGGGCTGGTTGATTATGTTGCCATGGATGTCAAAAATTCCCCCGCGGGATATCCCGAAACCGTTGGTATCGGCGGCTATGACATTTCCAAAATCAAAGAAAGCATAGATTTTCTCTTGGAGGGAAATGTTGACTATGAATTCAGAACAACGGTTGTGCGCGAATTCCACAGCGTTTTTGAAATTGACGGCATCGGAAAAATGATAAAGGGCGCAAAACGCTGTTTTCTTCAGGCATTTGTCGATTCGGGCGAGCTTATCGGCTTTGACCTTTCACCCGTTCCGAAAGCGGAGATGGAGGAGATGCGTAAGGTTATGCTGAAATATGTTGATTTTTGTGAGCTGAGAGGCGTTGATTAAAAAAATCACCCTCGGAGGCTGATGAAAAAATGCACAAATTTATCCACATATATAGTACAGTTTTCACAAACTTTAAAAATCAGACACAATATATTGATAAATCCATTGACACGGGCGTCAATATTTGCTAATATGCTAAGGTATCATGGTCGGATTTAATAATTTATCATAAATTACTTCGGAAAGGAAAGTGCGGTTATGTATCAGGTAGTAAAAAGAGACGGAAAAATCGCAGAGTTTGACATTCTCAAAATCTCGGAGGCGATAAAGAAAGCGTTTGAGTCGCAGGAGAAGCAGTATCATCCCTCGACCATCGATTTCCTTGCGCTCAAGGTTACGGCAGATTTTGAGCCTAAAATCAAGGATTCCCTTATCGCTGTTGAGGATATTCAGGACAGCGTTGAGCAGGTTCTCATTCAGGCAGGCTATGCCGATGTTGCGAAGGCATACATTCTTTACCGCAGACAGCGTGAGAAGCTCCGCAACCTCAAATCAACCATTCTTGACTATAAAGAGCTTGTTAACAGCTATGTTAATGTTACCGACTGGCGCGTTAAGGAGAATTCAACCGTCACATATTCCGTCGGCGGTCTTATTCTCAGCAACTCCGGTGCAATAACCGCTAACTATTGGCTTTCCGAAATATATGACGATGAAATCGCAAACGCCCACAGAAATGCCGATATTCATCTTCACGATCTTTCAATGCTTACCGGCTATTGCGCGGGCTGGTCGCTCAGGCAGCTTATTCAGGAAGGTCTCGGCGGCGTTCCAGGCAAAATAACCTCCGCTCCCGCAAGCCACCTTGCAACCCTTTGCAATCAGATGGTAAACTTTCTCGGCATTATGCAGAACGAGTGGGCGGGCGCTCAGGCTTTCTCATCGTTTGATACCTATCTTGCACCTTTCGTTAAGGTTGATAACCTGAGCTATGAGCAGGTTAAAAAGTGCATCGAATCCTTTATTTTCGGCGTAAACACTCCCAGCCGCTGGGGTACTCAGGCTCCGTTCTCAAACATTACTCTTGACTGGACGGTTCCTGCCGACCTTGCCGAGCAGAACTGCATCGTCGGCGGCAAGGAAATGGATTTCAAATATAAAGACTGCAAAGCGGAAATGGATATGGTTAACAAGGCGTTCATCGAAATTATGATTGAGGGCGACGCCAACGGCAGAGGCTTCCAGTATCCCATTCCCACTTACTCAATAACAAGTGATTTCGATTGGTCTGAAACAGAGAATAATAAGCTTCTCTTTGAGATGACCTCAAAATACGGCACTCCTTATTTCTCAAACTATGTCAACAGCGATATGGAGCCGAGCGATGTCCGCTCAATGTGCTGCCGTCTGCGCCTTGACCTTCGCGAGCTTCGCAAAAAGTCGGGCGGCTTCTTCGGCAGCGGCGAGAGCACAGGCTCAATCGGCGTTGTAACAATCAACCTTCCGAGAATCGCTTATCTTGCGGAGGATGAAAAGGATTTCTACAGACGCCTTGATAAAATGATGGATATTGCCGCCCGTTCACTTAAAGTTAAGAGAACGATTATCACAAAGCTTCTCAACGAGGGCCTTTATCCTTACACAAAGCGTTATCTCGGCACATTTGACAATCATTTCTCCACCATCGGCCTTGTCGGCATGAACGAAGTAGGTCTTAACGCAAATTGGCTCAGAGCCGATATGACAAGCCCCAAAACTCAGGAGTTCGCAAAGGATGTTCTTAACCATATGAGAGAGCGCCTTTCCGATTATCAGGAAGAATACGGCGATCTTTATAACCTTGAAGCAACTCCCGCAGAGTCAACCTCATACCGCCTTGCAAAGCACGATGTAAAGCGTTATCCCGGCATTATCACCGCTTCCAAGGAAACTCCTTATTATACCAACAGCTCACATCTTCCCGTTGGTTACACAGAGGATGTTTTTGAGGCTCTTGATATTCAGGATGAGCTTCAGACCCTTTATACCTCGGGCACGGTATTCCATGCCTTCCTCGGCGAGAAGCTGCCTGATTGGAAAGCGGCGGCAAACCTTGTCAGAAAGATTGCAGAGAACTACAAGCTGCCTTATTACACCCTTTCTCCCACATATTCCGTCTGCCGCAACCACGGCTATATTTCCGGCGAAAGATTTACCTGCCCCGACTGTGGCTCGGATACCGAGGTTTACAGCAGAATTACCGGCTATTACAGACCTGTTCAGAACTGGAACGACGGCAAGGCTCAGGAATATAAGGAGCGCAAGGTTTACGATATCGCAAATTCCGATATCTCCAAGCATGCCGCTCACGCTCACGGCGGCGGATGCTGCTGCGGCGCAGAGCCTACACAGGATGTCTGTGTGCTTGCCGACGGACTTTATCTTTTCAAAACCACAACCTGCCCCAACTGCAAGATAGCTCTTTCGCTTCTTGACAAAGCGGGAATTGCGGTTAATGAAATTCTTGCCTACGAAAACGAAGACCTTGCAATAGAGCTCGGCGTAAGGCAGGCTCCCACACTTGTAGCCGTTTCGGCAGGTCAGATAGTAAAATACGCAGGCGTTGCGGAAATCAAGAAATTCATTGAGGCTGCAAAGGGCGCGGCTGTTTAAGGAATGATTTGATGTATGACATTATCATAATCGGCGCAGGCCCCGCCGGCTTAACGGCGGCGGTCTATGCCCGCAGAGCCGAAAAATCCGTGCTTGTTCTTGAAAAAGGCGTTTTCGGCGGGCAGGTAACATATTCTCCGCTTATCGAAAACTATCCGGGCTTTGCCGCAATGAGCGGCAATGAGTTTGCGGAAAAGCTCATCGACCAGGCGCTTTCACAGGGCGCGGATATCGAGATGGAAACCGTAACGGAAATCCGAGATAACGGCAGCAGCAAAACCGTTGTTACCGAAGAGGGCGAGCACGAGGCAAAGGCGGTTATAATCGCAACCGGAGTTAAGCACAGGCAGATAGGTCTGCCGAACGAAAACGAGCTTGTCGGCGAAGGCGTTTCATATTGCGCCGTTTGCGACGGAGCGTTTTTCAGAGGTCAGACCGTTGCCGTTCTCGGCGGCGGAAACTCCGCGCTTCAGGAGGCTGCGCTTCTTTCCGAAACCTGCAAAAAGGTTTATGTTATTCAAAATCTCGATTATTTGACGGGCGAAGCGAAGCTTGCCGAAAAGCTGAAAGCGCGGGATAATGTTGAGTTCATTATGGGAACAGTCATTTCGGCTCTCAACGGCGAGAAATCTCTCGAAAGCCTGACTTTACGCAGAGAAGCGGACGGCGCCGAAAGCAAGCTTGAGGTCAGCGGACTTTTTGTTGCGATAGGATTAATTCCCGGTAACGCCGCGTTTGCGGATATAGCAGGTCTTGACGAATGGGGATATATCGATTCGGACGAAAGCTGCCTTACCAAAACTCCCGGAGTCTTTACGGCGGGGGACTGCCGTAAAAAGCAGATAAGGCAGATAACAACCGCCGCTGCCGACGGCTCCGTTGCAGCGCTTGCCGCGTGCAGATATATTGACTCTATGTAAAGAATAAAAGGGTTATCGCAATAAGATGAAGAAGCCGTTTTCTTCCGATGCCCGGCGTAGCGAAAAGCCAAATCGGAAAAAACGGCTAAAAAGAAACATAAATAATTCAATCTTAATTCCATACAAAAATTCAAATGGCTTGTATCGGTTATATTTCCAATACAAGCCGGTTTCTTTTATATTAGTTTCTTTTGGTAGCTCCTGTTTAGTTGCATGGATTACAGATGCATAATGGGGGGATCGACATCGGTGAGGAGCTTACAGCATATTAAATTTAAGAAAATTGTAATTTTTCGTACATTTAGTTTTAACCGCAATGATATATATAATTTAGTTGAAATATCGGAGGTGCGGTAAATGAAGAAGAATTTAAAAATATTTTTAATCGGTATAGCGGCGTTGGCTCTCGCCGTAGCGATTGCCGCCGCGCTGATAGGTGATTCCGCTCAGGTGATAATAGACCCCGGTCACGGAGGAACGGATGTCGGCGCGGAGTATAACGGCAGATATGAAAAGGACGATAACCTTGCCGTTGCGCTGCTCGTTAACGAAAAGCTGAAAGATATGGGCATTGATTCCCGCCTGACGAGGGATGACGATAAATTTATCAGCCTTGAAAAGCGGTGCAAAATTGCCAACAGAAAAAATGCTCAGGCATTTGTTTCGCTCCACAGAAACAGCGCGGAAAACGCCGAGGGTGTTGAGATCTGGATAAGCGGAAACAAGCCGAAAGCGGATTTGACTCTTGCAGAAAACATAATGCAGGCGCTTGATGAAGCCGGAATTTCGCAAAACAGGGGAGTTAAAGCGGGATATGCGCGCGGTGACGGAAAGGACTATTATGTTAACAGCCACACGGATATGCCGAGCTGCCTTGTTGAGCTTGGATTTATGAACAGCGAAACCGATAACGAGCTTTTTGACAGCAGGCTTGATGCCTATGCCGAGGCAATAGCCCGCGCGATTGCGGAAACTCTGACAGCTTGAATAATCAAAAAAGCAGAGCTGATTTTGCCGTCAGCTCTGCTTTCCTTATATCTCCCTTTTGATTTTTTCGATTATCCTTTTTTCAAGCCTTGAAATGTAGCTCTGCGATATTCCGAGAGCATCTGCAACCTCTTTTTGAGTGTATTCCCTGCCGCCTCCGATTCCGAAACGCATTGTCATAATTTTTCTTTCACGCTCGCCGAGAGAATTAACGGCTCGGTAAAGCCTGCTGCGCTCGTCGTCGGCTTCAATATCGCGGTAGATTTCGTCGGGCTCGCTGCCGAGAACATCCGAGAGCAAAAGCTCGTTGCCGTCCCAGTCAACATTGAGCGGTTCATAATAAGAAACCTCGGCTTTTATTGAATTTGTTTTTCGCAGATACATCAGAATTTCGTTTTCAATGCATCTTGAAGCGTAGGTGGCAAGCTTTATGTTTTTGGAAATTCTGAAAGTGTTTACTGCTTTTATTAATCCGAGTGTGCCGATTGAAATTAGGTCCTCAATCGGTATTCCCGTGTTTTCAAATTTTTTTGCTATATACACAACAAGGCGCAGATTGTGAACTATCAATTCCTCCCGTGCGTCCTTGTCGCCCTGCTCGAGCTTTTTAAGATAGTCAAGCTCTTTTTCTCCGCTCAGCGGCGGCGGCAGCGTTTCAGGCCCGTTTATGTAATCAATCTCTATCTCAAAAAGCTTTGCTCTGATTGCGGCGAGCAGCTTCCCGAACCTCTCTCTGATTTTAAAAGTCATCCTTTAATTCTTCCCCTTTCTGCGGCAGAGCCGCGTTTTATGCTGTATTCAACGGCGTCAAAAACAGGAACGCCGAGAAGTGCCGAGTATCCTCCCGAAATGATTTTTTTATCCGTTACGGCTATGTATATTTCTTTTGCAAAGGCATGAAATTCGTTGATTTCAATTTCAACCTCGTCCGCCATAAAAGCAGGCAGAGCGCCGCCGTCTTTGATTGTTGAAAACGGGATAAGGCGGAAATTTTTCATATCGCTGAGCTGTGATTTTTCATAAAGGCTTTTTACAAAATCGTTTTCTGCGATTATTACAGGTTTTCCCGAAAAGCAGTCGCACAGAGTGTTTCCCGAATCAAAAAGAGCCTTTCCCTCAACCGATTTTTCACCTGCCGTTATTTTTATGTGATAAATGCATTTCTGCGGAACTCTGCTTCGCGTCAGGCGTGAAAGTATGCTTAAAATAATATAGCAGACAATCGCACTGACGGTTAAAGTCAATATATCGATGTCAAAATAAACAACTCCGTTTTTATACATTGCGGCGTTCGGCAGCAAAAATGTGCAGACCGCGAGCATTATTCCGGCAAAAACAAAGTTTGCAACAAAGAAAGCGGCAAAGCATTTTGCAAAGGCTTTAACCGATTTTGCGCCGAATGCCACGAAAACCATTATAAGCAAAAAAGCGGTTTTAACGGCGATGCTTAACCACAGCGGCATATTGTCGATAAAGATAATCAGCGAAAATAGCCCTGCAAGAGCAGATGCGGCAAGGAACCTCAGCGCCTTGAATTCACAGGCGGTAATTGCGGCGGCGGCTCTCAGAAGCAGATAATTGATTATTATGTTTATAACAACAAGTATGTCGGCATAAATAACGGTGTTCAGAGCTGTCACCCCGCAAAAATCTGTAATTGTTTCTCTCTGTTTATGAGTATAACTCCGTGAGCGGTTGCAATTTGTCGCAACGGGGAAGAAAAATAAACTTTTCTATTGAATATCCCGTCGGTCAGGTATATAATGATTTGCGAAAACAGGAGGATGATTAATTTGAAAGGATATCTTTTTGATACGCATATTCACACAAAGGAGGCAAGCTCCTGCGGAGAAGTTCCCGCGGCGGAGGTTGTTAAAAGATATAAGTCTCTCGGCTACAACGGAATAATCGTTACCGACCATGTTCACGCCGCGCAGTTTGCAAAGCACGGCTCAACTTATGAAGAGCAGGCGGAAAAATATCTCTCGGGTTACAGGACGGCAAAGGCTTTTGAAGATGAGAATTTCAAGGTTATTCTCGGTATGGAAATCCGCTTTCTTGAAAATGATAACGACTATCTGCTTTACGGCTTTGATGAGGACTTTGTTTTTTCACGCGACCTTGCTCATTTTGAGTCGCTTGAAGCTTTTAGACCCGTTGTTGAAGAAAATAACCTCATTATCTTTCAGGCTCATCCGTTCAGGCGACATATGACGGTTATTAACCCCGCGCTTGTTGACGGAATTGAGGTTTACAACGGTCACGGCAACCACAATTCGAGCAACGATATTGCCTATGCATGGGCGGTAAAATATTCTCTGCCGATGCTCTCGGGCTCGGATTTTCACGGCAACACGGAAATGGAACCGGGCGGCGTGTATTTTGAAGAATATGTTGATAATTCAAAGGCTGTTGCACAGGCGCTGAGAGATAAAAAATACACTCTTAAATGCTGTCAGAAATAAAAATCGCGCGGAGCAAAATTTCGGTTTTGCTCCGCGTTTTCGGTTCAGAACAGCTGATTTCTGCCTTTTTCAAGCTTGCCTACGAGTCTGTTCATTTCTGCTTTTGACCGCACGCTTCGTGAAAGGTCAATCAGGCGTTTCTTTTCATTCTCGTTTAGCAGAGAAAAGGTGTGCATCGCTTTTTCGCTGCGGGAAAGCGCCATTCCGAGCCCCTGAGGAATTCCGTTTAAATCGGACATTTTAAACACCTCACATATATTCTTTGTCGGTCAGGCGGAAAATATACGGAGCTCAGAATGTTCTTTAAATATCGCCGATAAATTTCTTCTTCATCTTTGACTTTTTAACTTGTTTTTATATTTAATATGTGTTATAATAACTCAAATATTTGGTTTTTATGTTGGGGGAATTTGATGCGATACAGAGAAATGGGTAAAACAGGCGTTGAGGTTTCCGTTCTCGGCTTCGGATGTATGAGATTGCCGACCGTTGACGGCGACGACAGCCGCATTGACGAAGAAAGAGCAATTAAAATTATCAGAAACGGAATTGACAGCGGCATTAATTATGTTGACACCGCTTACGGTTACCATTCGGGCAACAGCGAAAGGCTTGTCGGCAAGGCTTTAAAGGACGGTTACCGCGACAAGGTTAATCTTGCAACAAAGCTTCCGCTGTGGAATATTAACTGTGAAGAGGATGTTGACAGGCTTCTTAATGAGCAACTTGCTAAGCTTGACACGGATTATATCGATTTTTATCTGCTTCATGCGGTTAATAACGATTCGTGGGAAAACAAGGTGCTCAAATTCAATGTTCTCCCCAAGCTTGAGCAGAAGCTTGCCGAGAGAAAAATCAGACATCTCGGTTTTTCTTTCCATGATGACCTTGAGGTTTTCAAAAAGGTTGTCGATTCATATGACGGCTTTGAATTTTGCCAAATACAGTTCAATTACATAGATGTTGACTATCAGGCGGGCATGGAGGGTCTTCAATACGCGGCTTCAAAGGGTCTGGGCGTTATCGTTATGGAGCCGCTTCTCGGCGGCAAGCTTGCCGCGCCTCACGAGAAAATTGCGGAAAAGCTGAGCAAGGATAAAACTCCCGTTGAATGGGCGCTCGATTTCGTTTGGAACAGACCCGAGGTTTCAATGCTGCTGAGCGGTATGGGTACCGAGCAGATGGTTGAGGATAACCTCGGCTATGCAGATAAGGCGCAGGCGGGTATGCTCTCGGAAGAACAGCTTGATATGCTTTCTCAGGCAAAGCATATTTTTGACGAAATGAATCTTGTGCCCTGCACGGGCTGCGAATATTGTATGCCCTGCCCGTCGGGAGTAAAAATCCCCAAGGTTTTCTCGGCGTTTAACAACATAACAACGGGCGGCAGACGGCTTGTTAAAGAGATTTTCCCCGATATCGAAACTAACGCGTCTCTTTGCAAAAAGTGCGGCAAATGCCAGAATGCCTGCCCTCAGCATATTGAAATTATCGATACTTTGAAAAAAATTATCGACAAGTTTTAATGGGGTGAAGATATGAAAATTCTTTTTCAGGGCGATTCCATAACTGACGCGGGCAGAGACCGCAGCGATTTTCATAATCTCGGCAGCGGTTATCCGCTTTATGCGGCTAAATATATTTCCGAAGAAAATCCCGATGAGAGCTTTGAATTCATTAATCTCGGCATAAGCGGCGATCAGACGGCGAACCTCGTTGAAAGGCTTGAAAGCGATTTTATTGCCGTTAATCCGGATTTTGTTTCCATACTTATCGGCATTAACGATACTTGGCACAGGGCGGCAACGCGCTCATGGCTCGGAAACGATGTTTTTGAAGCAAATTACCGCAAGGTTCTCACGGCTCTTAAAGAAAGAACAAACGCAAAAATACTTATGCTTGAAGCGTTTTTGCTCCCCGTTCCCGATAAGGAGTATTTCAGGGTTGACCTTGACCCCAAAATTGACATTGAGCGAAAGCTTGCAAGAGAATTTGCGGATTATTATATTCCGCTTGACGGCCTCTTTGCTCAGAACTGCATAGGCGTTGAGCCTACTCATTGGTCGCCCGACGGCGTTCACCCAAATGAAAACGGCTCCGAGCTTATCGGCAGATTTTATGCGGATGCATTCAATGAAATGATAAAACAGGCGAAGTGAAAAAATGAAGCAGTTAAAAAATATTCTTAATTACATTTTTGTTGACGGACTTTCGGGAATGGCTCTCGGCTTGTTCGCAACGCTTATTATCGGCACTATTCTTGAACAGATAGGCGGCTTTATTAACAACAGTATCGGCGTTTATCTTATTTCGATTGCCGCCGTTGCAAAGTCGCTCACGGGCGCAGGCATCGGCGTGGGAATGGCGTTTAAATACAAGGTTTCGCCGCTTGCAGGTGTCTCGGCGGCAGTTGCGGGTATGGTCGGCGCTTTTGCGTCAAAAATAATCGCAGGTTCGGTTGTTACCGATGCGGGAATGCTTTATAAAGGTCCCGGAGATCCGCTTTCCGCTTTTATCGCCGCTTTCTTTGCAATTCAGGTCGGAAAGCTGATTGCGGGCAAAACAAAGCTTGACATTATATTAACTCCTGCAGCTTCAATTCTTGCCGGCTGTGCGGCAGGCTTGCTCATCGGTCCGCCCGCGTCAAAATTCACAACATATATGGGCATGATTATTAGCTGGGGCATGGAGCGTCAGCCCGTTCTTATGGGCATTGTGGTATCGGTTGTTATGGGCATATGCCTCACGCTTCCGATAAGCTCCGCAGCTCTCGGAATAATTCTCGGGCTTTCGGGAATAGCAGGCGGCGCCGCAGTTGCAGGCTGCTGTGCTCAGATGGTGGGCTTTGCCGTTGCGAGCTACCGTGAAAACAAGCTCGGCGGGCTTATTGCTCAGGGAATAGGCACATCAATGCTGCAAATGCCCAATATTGTCAAGCATCCGCAGATTTGGATACCGCCGATTGTTGCAAGCGCAATTCTCGGCCCGATTTCCTCGGCAGTCCTTAAAATGACCTGCTATGCATCGGGTTCGGGAATGGGCACATCGGGGCTTGTCGGTCAGTTTATGACATATTCTTCAATGGTTGAAGCGGGCGCAGACCCCAAAATCGTTCTTATTGAAATTGCCGTTATGCATTTCATTGCTCCCGCGCTGATTGCGCTGGCAGTTTCGGAATTTATGCGTAAGAAGAAATTGATAAGCTTCGGTGATATGGAGCTTAAAAATATGGATTAATAACGGAGGTTTAACCATGTCAAAGAAAATAATTGCATTGACCCTTTCCGTTGCCGTGCTGTTTTCGGCATTCGCAATTCCCGCCTCTGCGGCAACTGAAGTTACTTCTCCTGCCGAGCGCGGTTTTTACCGCGTTGTTGATAAACTGCTTGATTCCCTCGTCGGCGGAATTGCAGCTTTAATCAAGGATCCCGGTTGGGAGAAAAAGAGTGACTATGTATCCGAAAACTTCTATGAAGGTCTTTCTGAAGATGAGTTTATCGATGCTCCCGCTGATAATGCGGCTTGGAGCGTAGGTTATTCAAACGCTTCTCTTCTTACAGGCAAAGAGCTGACCGAGGAGCATTATGTCGGCGGCAGCCTTTCCGTAACCAAAAAGCTTGCAACCGAAGTCAGAGACGATCAGAAGGTCAGAACCGTTGCAGTTTCCGACGGCAGAGGCATCAGCATTTTTGCAAGCCTCGATGCTTACGGTCTGTCAAACAAGGATGTCAGAGGAATTCGCGCACAGTTTGCCAAGGAAGCCGAAAAAAGAGGACTTGATATAACTTCTGTCAATATTTCGGCTCTTCATCAGCACAGCTGTGTTGATACTTTCGGCTTTAACGGCGATCTTGTAGGAGCGCTGTTTGTTACTCCTGTCAGAAATATTCTCGGCATTGAAGCTCCCAACGGTCAGAATAAAAATTATATGGAAAATCTTTACAATGTTACCGTTAAGTCAATGCTTGACGCGATTGACGATATGCAGACGGGCAGTCTCTATTTCGGAACCGTTGATGTTTCCGAATATATAAGAGATAAGCGCGATCCTCAGGTTTTCGATAAAAATATCAACCGTCTCCGTTTCGTTCCCGATGCTCAGGGTGAGGAAGAAACATGGATTGTAAACGGCGCCATTCACTGTGTCGGCAACGGCGCAGGCGGAACCGTTCTCACGGGCGACTATCCTTACTATATGGAGAAATATATTAACGAAAACGCACATGCTAACTTCTTCTATATTCAGGGCGCAGAGCTTGCCATTACATCGCAAAACGGCGATACCCTTGATATTGATGCTCAGCTTCTTGAAGAATACGGCGACAGATATGCAACTCTTGCCGCTTTCGGCAAAAGGCTTGCTGAGCTGACCTGCTCAATTAAGGATGAAACTCCCGTTGCTCCCATCCTCAATATCAGATATAATGAAGTATTCTTCCCCGTTAACAACAGCATTCTCAAGCTTGCCGCAAAGGGCGGTCTGCTTACCAACCGTATAGTTAAATCAGGTCTCGGAAAATACGAGGTTGTTACGGAAGTCGGCTATGCGGAATTCGGCACTCAGCTTGCGGTTGCGATAATCCCCGGTGAGCTTGCTCCCGAAATCGCTTTCGGCGGAGCAACAACTGCCGATAAATCATGGGACGGCAAGTCATGGGATTACACTCCGTTCTGCGACGCAGTCGGCAACAGAAAGCTGCTTGTTTTCGGCATAACAAACGACCAGGTCGGTTATATGCTAACTGATAATAACTGGCATTCATATCTTACCGAGAATGAAGAGATTGTTTCAACAGGTCCCAAGGCGGGCTCAACGGTAGCCGAAGCTTGGCTTGCTCTTTATGACGAAGTAAGATAACATAAGCTTAAACTTTTAAACTGTTTTTTACGGAGAGATTCGGACGCTGCGGCGTCTGAACCTCTTCGTGCTGTTTCGGGTGAATTATGAAGATAAGAAATAATTTCAAACACACCATGGCGGCAAGCTATTTGGGATATATAACTCAGGCGATAGTCAATAATTTTGCTCCCTTGCTTTTTGTTACCTTTCAGAAATCGTTTGATATTTCGCTTGAAAAAATCGGATATCTCGTTACCGTCAATTTCTGTATTCAGCTCTTTGTCGATTTTATAGCCGCAAAATTTGTTGATAAAATCGGATACAGGATATGCATTGTTGCGGCGCATCTATTTGCAGGCACGGGTCTTGTCCTTATGGGTGTTCTCCCATTTGCTTTTGCCGACCCGTATATGGGTCTGATTTGTGCAATCATTTTCTATTCAATCGGCGGAGGGCTGATTGAAGTGCTTATAAGCCCGATTGTCGAAGCCTGCCCGACGGATAAAAAATCCGCTGCAATGAGCCTGCTTCACTCGTTCTATTGCTGGGGTCATGTTGCGGTAATATTGCTCACAACGCTGTTTTTTGTAACCGCGGGAATAGAGAATTGGAGAATTCTCTCGGCTTTATGGGCTGTAATTCCGCTTGCGAATGCGGTTTATTTCTGCTTTGTTCCCATCAATACTCTTGTTGACTCAGAAAAATCCGCGCCGATTAAGGAGCTTTTTAAATCAAAGCTGTTTTGGATTTTGATTTTGCTTATGATTTGCTCGGGTGCTTCCGAGCAGGGGATGAGCCAATGGTCATCGGCGTTTGCCGAAACAGGGCTTAAAGTTTCCAAAACGCTCGGCGATCTTCTCGGTCCCTGTATGTTTGCGGTTATGATGGGCGTTTCAAGAGTTTTCTATGCCGCGTTCAGCGGCAGGCTGAAGCTGATGAAATTTATATCCGTAAGCTGTGTTTTCTGCGTTATAGGCTATCTTGTTTCCGCTCTTTCGCCCGTTCCTGCGTTAGCGCTTGTCGGCTGCGGTATATGCGGTCTTTCGGTCGGAATTCTCTGGCCGGGCGTTTTCAGCCTTGCCGCCGAAAGAGCGCCGACGGGAGGCACGGCAATGTTTGCTTTCCTTGCGCTTGCAGGCGACCTCGGATGCTCCTCCGGACCCACTCTTGTCGGCGTTGTTTCAAGCGCTTTCAATGATAATCTGCGGGCGGGATTTCTTGCCGCAATCGCGTTCCCCGTTGCCTTGATTATCGGAATTATGCTGTTAAAACGCACGAAATCTTCCATAGGCGGATAGTTTTTTTAACAACAATCCATATGTCTGAAATACAATATCTCACGCACATTCGGGCATTTTTCTCTTTGACATACGGAAGTATGCCTGCAGAGAAGAAATCCCCGACTGCACATAATCTATTGCATTTCAGATGCGAAGCAGTTTTGAGGGAGAAGATTTTCGTTCCGTCGAGGCGAAAATCTGCAGGAATACTGTATGTATTTCAAAGATTTTTAACGCAGACGGGGCGGGAATAAGCCCCTCAAAACCATATTTATTGTTGTTAAAAAAACTATAATTTACAAACAGGCAAAAAAACAGTACTTGAATTGAACGGGAAATAAGGTTATAATTATTATACTTAATATTTTTGTTACCTTATATATAATCGTTCGGATATTGGCGGTGATTTCTTGGGAAAAAGAAGCACAATTAAATATGCGCTGAAAGAAACGGATTTTCTGCTTTATCTGACCTGTATCCTCACTTCGGCATTCGGAGTTCTGATGGTTTACAGCGCGACCCGAAACGAAGCTATTAAATCGGGCGATCTGATAAGCCGCGAATGTCTTATTATGATTTTGGCGGCAGGGCTCGGAATTTTAGCCTGTTTCTTTATATCTTTTCTTGATTACGATGCCATTGTCGGGCTTTGGCCCATTGTTGGCGGAATATGCCTGCTTCTCCTTTTTTCTCTGTTTATTTGGGGCGACGGACCGTCGGACAGAGAGGATGCGATTTGCTGGCTCCCGATAATAAAAACAGACAGCTTTACGGTCAATTTTCAGCCATCGGAGCTTGCGAAGATAGGGTTTTTGATAACCTTTACCGCACATATAAACGCTGTTAAAAATGACCTGAACAGCATCAAAAACATCCTGCTTTTAACTCTTCATGCGATAATTCCGATTGGTTTAATAATAATAACCGATGACCTCGGCTCGGCTATCGTTTTTGCTTTTATATTTGTCGGAATGATGTTCGTTGCGGGAGTAAAGCTTCGCTATTTTGCTGTGGCAATAGGTATGTGCGTTGCTTTTGCTCCGCTGTTATGGGTCAAGTTTCTTGCGCCGTTCCATAAGCGCAGAATTCTTGCCATATACTATCCGTCGGCTCTCAGCGAGGATGTTTACAAAACGGTTATCTATCAGCAGCAGCGCGGTGTTAATGCCATAGGCTCGGGTCAGCTTTTCGGCGACGGTCTTTTTAAAGGCACTTACACGCAGTCGCCCCGCGGAGTTCCCGTAAATGAGAGCGATATGGTATTTACCGTTGTAGGTGAGGAACTTGGCTTTGTGGGCTGCATAGCTTTGCTGCTTGTGCTTGCTTTTATAATTATTAAAATCGTTTCAGTCGGCAAAATGTCGCGCAATCTTACGGGCAGTCTGCTCTGCTTCGGCACGGCGTTTATGATAGGCGCGCAGGTTATTATTAACATCGGAATGTGCCTTATGCTTTTGCCGAGCATAGGAATAACCCTTCCGTTTATCAGCGCGGGAGGCTCGTCAAACCTGTGTATTTATTTTGCAATCGGAATTGTAATGAGCGTTTACCGATTTAATTGTAACCGAGACCCGGTAAATTTCAGGCTGACTCATATCAGCACTCCGTTTGCAGAAACTTAAAAACCGAAAAGAAGCCGAAAGCTAAGTGCAAGTGCCTTGCTTTCGGCTTGTTTTATCAATATATTGTCTTGTATTGTTATTTTTTCTTGACAAATCACCAAATACAGTATATTATTAATAATAACTGTGAAAATGGGTTATTATGTTTTTAATACAAACTGATTGGAGTGGAAATTTAAAGTGAGCGAGAATATTATTCAGTATGTTGCTGCCGCCGGAAACGGTGACACGGATGCGATGGCAAAGCTCTATTCAAAAACTTTAAAGGCTTCATATTTTCTTGCGTCAATCCTGTGTTCCGATGCTCAGGAAGCGGTGGATATTACCAAGAAAGCTTACGCAAGAGCGTTCTGCACCATTGATAAGCTGAAAAAGCCCGAAGCATTTGAAATATGGATGAAGCAGAATGTTGCGGCAGTCTATAAAGAGGGTCGTAAATTTGTTTTCACCGATGCAGATGCCGGCGCTCAGGAAAACGCACAGGAGTTCCTGCCCGAGAGTGTTCTCGATGATGCACAGATGTGCTCAGATATAATTGACGCGGTTCGCGGACTTAAAACAGAGCTTAAAACAGCCGTTGTTCTTCATTACAATAACGGTATGCCCGTTTCCGTGCTTGCAAAGTTTTTCGGCGTGTCCGAAAGCACGGCAAACGCTCTGCTTTGCAAGGCGAGAGCCGAGATTCTTGCCACCGTCGGAGTATCATTGCCCGAGGGCGAGGCGGCGGAATCTTTGCCTGTTTTAACACGGATATTCCAGCGCAGTGCCGTTGAAACAACTATTGAGAATTCCGTTGTCAGAGACGCTTTTATTTATGCAACAGATGCTTATGAAGCGGCAAAGCCCGCTCAGGTTCAGCCTGATTTGCAGGAGGAAGAAAAGAGTGTTTCTGAAGAGAACAAGGAAGAATCTCCCGCAGAGGAACCCGCCACCGAAGAAAAAGAAGAAGAGCCCGTTCCCGAGCCGAGCAATATAATCTCATTTAAGCAGAAAATTAACGAAATTCTTGACAGCGAGAATATTCCGCCCTATGCGGAAATCGATAACGAAAAGGAAGCTCCCGTTTCCCGTGATTTTGATGATGACGGGCAGGAGGATTCTCCCGAAATTCCCGAAGTTAATTCAACCGATAGTGCGGGAGAAGCGGCTCTTGCGAGCTTTGGTGGCATAGCTTCGATTGATGATATCAAGGACGAAGAGCCTGCTCCCGAGGTTCAGGAAGAGCCGAAGAAATTCAAGCTTAACCTCAATCCCAAAACCATCGGCATTATCTGTGCCGCAGTTGTTGTTCTTATAATTATCTGCGTTGCCGTCGGCAAGTTTGCAGGCGGAGATAAACCCTCGAAAACGCCAGATGCATCAGGCGGAGTTACCGGCACTGTTGACGCAATGGCGGCAGGCTATAAGTGGCAGGCGGGCGGCTTTGAAGAGTGCAGAGATATTATATATCTTGATGAAAACTGTTGCTATTTCAAATCCGCAACAACGGGCAAATACGGCTTGCTCGATTATCAGGGCAATGTTATTCTTCAGCCGAATTATGACGGATTTTCAAGATGCGGCAGCGGCAGAGACTATTCAAGCCGCGGCAGTTATCACAGCCTTGTTCAGATAGGCAACGATTATTATGAATTCACCATAGCGGGCGGCACGGTAACAATATCCGATACTCCTCATTCCTCACATTCCGTTGAGGGAGATTCTCTCACGGATACCGCCTATGATGAGCGCGACCGTTATTATGAAGGCTATGCCGCCGCAAGAAAAGACGGCAAGTGGGGCTATGTCAGCCAGGAAAAGGACAAAAAGGTTATTCCTTATGAATATGAGCCCGTCAACGAGCTTCAGAACTATGAAGCCGCCGCCTGCGATTATTGCCGCGGTGTAACGGGCGGACTTATCGCCGTTAAAAAAGGCGGTATGATGGGTATTATTGACCTTGAAAACGAAGTTGTCGTTCCGTTTGAATATTCCAACATTATGCCCGGCAGTAACGGAGTTTTCATTGCCTGCAAAGACGGAATCTGGGGCGTTATCCTTGTCGGCGACGCGGTGGCTTCCTTTACGGGAGTAAACATCACCGTTGAAACTTTGCCCTCGGGAGTAACAACAAATCCCTCCGAAACTCTTGACAGATATACCGTTAAATCCGATGACGGCGCAAATGTCAGATCCGATGCAGGTGCCGAATACGATTTGCTCGGCGAGCTTGATTTCGGCGATACCTTTGAAGCCTACGCTACAAAGGAAGCCGAAAACGGAAAGACCTGGGTTTGCATGAAGTACAACGGTGAATACGGCTGGGTTGCTTTGAGCAATCTGGAAAAGGAAGGCGCCTGATGTCTTTCGCTTGACAATCGCCGCAAAGGTGATATAATATCATTGTTAAAAATTAATATTAAGTGTTGACGGGGAAGAATTCTTCGCTTGCTCACAGAGAGACCGCCGAAATGCTGAAACGGCTGTCGGGCATTTAAGACGGAGAAAGGCCGCCCCTGAGCTCTGCCGCGATGAGCGGCGGCGCATTGCCTGCGTTAAAAGGAATGAGAGGTGCAGTTTGCACAATTTGGGTGGTACCGCGGCTTATCGCCGTCCCATTTCCGATTGTTTAACTGCACCTTTTTTGTCTTTTTGTAAAGCAATTAATTCAAAAAGAATGTTGCTTTTCGCTGAAAAATATGTAAAAAACGGGATTTAATCCCTTGGGAGGAATTATTATGCAATGGATGGGTCTTAATGAAATCAGAGAAAAATATCTCTCTTTCTTTGAATCCAAGGGTCACTTGAGGATGCCGAGCTTTTCACTTGTTCCGCAGGGCGATAAGAGCCTTTTGCTTATCAATGCGGGTATGGCTCCTCTTAAAAAATACTTCACGGGTGAGCTGACTCCGCCGAGAAAAAGAGTAACAACCTGCCAGAAATGCATCCGTACTCCGGATATTGAGCGCGTCGGAATAACCGCACGCCACGGAACCTATTTTGAGATGCTCGGCAACTTTTCTTTCGGTGATTATTTTAAGCATGATGCAACCCGCTGGGCTTGGGAATTTTGCACTCAGGTTATGGAAATGCCTGTTGATAAGCTCTATGTAAGCGTTTATTTTGAGGACGACGAGGCTTACGATATCTGGACTAAAGAAATCGGCGTCGCGCCCGACCATATGGTAAGGCTCGGCAAAGAAGATAATTTCTGGGAGCACGGCGCAGGTCCCTGCGGCCCTTGCTCGGAAATTTATTTTGACAGAGGCGAAAAATACGGCTGCGGCTCGCCCGACTGCAAGGTCGGCTGCGACTGCGACAGATTTGTTGAATTCTGGAATCTTGTTTTCACTCAGTTTGATAATGACGGTAACGGCAATTATTCAAAGCTAAAGAGCTGTAATATTGATACGGGTATGGGTCTTGAACGCCTTGCCTGCATTATGCAGGGCGTTGACAATCTCTTTGAGGTTGACACCGTTCAGAACATTATGAAGCATGTCATTGAGCTTTCGGGCGTTAAATACCACGAGAATGAGAAAGACGATGTTTCGCTCAGAGTTATTACCGACCATATAAGGAGCACAACCTTTATGATAGGCGACGGCGTTATGCCTTCAAACGAGGGCAGGGGCTATGTTCTGCGCCGTTTGCTCAGAAGAGCCGCGCGCCACGGCAGATTGCTCGGCATTGACGGAATGTTCCTTTATAAGGTTTGCGAAACGGTAATAAAAGAAAATGCCGACGCTTATCCCAATCTCGTTGAAAAGCATGACCTTATTGTCAAGGTCATCAAAGCGGAGGAGGAGAGCTTTAACAAAACGATTGATACAGGCCTTAATCTGCTTGAAAATATTATTGCAAACGCCGATTCAAAGGTTATCAGCGGTGCAGACGCTTTCAAGCTTCAGGATACCTTCGGCTTCCCGATTGATTTAACAAAGGAACTGCTTACCGAAAGAGGAATGACGGTTGATATTGATGAATATAACCGCCTTTATGCAGAGAGCCGCGCCGCGGCAAGAGCAGCTCGCAAGGATGCAGGTGCGGAGGCTTGGAAGGGCGGCGGAGCTTCGCTTAAAGACATTCCCGCAACCGAGTTTTTGGGCTACACCGACTATTCCTGCGAGGCAACCGTAAAGGCAATAATAGTTGACGGTGAACGCGCCGATTATGTTTCTGCCGATTCAAACGCCGCTATTGTTCTTGACAGAACGGTATTTTACGGCGAGAGCGGCGGTCAGGCGGGCGACTGCGGCGTTATCATAGCAGGCGGCGCACGCTTTGAAGTAACCTCGGCGGGCAAAACTCCCGACGGAAACATTCTCCATTTCGGCAGAATAACCGAGGGCGAAAGCATTTCGGTGGGTGACAGCGTTAAAGCTGACATCTGCGTTAAAACCAGAGAAGCGGCGGCAAGAAATCACACGGCTGCCCATCTTCTGCAAGCGGCTCTCAGAGAAACTCTCGGCACTCATGTTGAGCAGGCGGGTCAGCTTGTAAATTCACGCGAGATGCGTTTCGATTTCACGCATTTCTCGGCTTTGACCTCTCAGGAGCTTGAGACGGTTGAAAACAGAGTAAATGAAATCATTCTTTCCGCACTTCCCGTAACGAGCGTTGAAATGCCTATTGACGAGGCTAAAAAGCTCGGAGCAATGGCTCTTTTCGGCGAAAAATACGGCGATGTTGTCCGCGTTGTCAGAGCAGGTGATTTTTCAACTGAGCTTTGCGGCGGTACTCATGTAAGCAACACGGGCAAGCTCGGCTTGTTCAAAATTGTTTCAGAATCCTCCGTTGCGGCAGGTGTTCGCAGAATTGAAGCGGTAACGGGCTTCGGCGTGCTTGATTATATAGCAAAGAATGATGCGGTTATCAGAAATACAGCCGCTTCAATGAAGCTTGCCAACACATCAGAGCTTGAAAAGAGAGCGGGCGCGGTTATGGCAGAGCTGAAAGCTAAGGACAAAGAGATTGAGCAGCTTCGCGCTGAGCTTTCTCAGCTTAAAACAGGCGATCTTATGAGCGGCGCTGTCGATATCGGCGGAGTTATGCTTGTTACCGCAACGGTTGAAGGCGTCAATCCCGGCGACCTGCGTGCAATGTGTGACAAGGTTAAGGAAAACGCGAATGCCGTTGCTGTTATCTGCGGAATTAATGCAGAAAAAACAGGCGCTAATTTCGCCTGCGCCTGCGGTTCCGAAGCTGTTGCAAAGGGCGCTCATGCAGGTAACATTGCCAAGGCTGTTTCAAAGCTTGCAGGCGGCTCGGGCGGAGGAAGACCCGACAGCGCAATGGCGGGCACGAAGGATATTTCAGGCGTTGCCGAGGCAATGGCGGCGGTTACTGAAACAGTTAAAAATATGTTGAAATAATTTAACCTAAGGGGTGTAAAGATATGGACTGCATTTTCTGCAAAATCATTAACGGTGAAATTCCTGCATCGAAAGTATATGAAGATGACAAGGTTATCGCATTTAACGATATCGAGCCGCAGGCTCCCGTGCATATTTTGATAATTCCCAAGGAGCATATCGCTTCCGCCGCTGAAATAACGGAGGAAAACAGCGCGGTTGTTTCTCATATCTTTGAGGTTGCGGCAAAAATCGCCCGCGAAAAGCAGCTTGAAGGTTTCAGAATTGTCAACAACTGCGGCGACAGCGCGGGTCAGACAGTCAAGCATCTTCATTTCCATATGATGAGCGGCAGAGATTTCGGCTGGCCTGCGGGTTGATTTAATTTGATAAATGATGGGAGATAATTGATATGTCAGAATATTACAGAGTAAATATTGCAGGGCTTGAAAGAGACCTGCTCCGTTGCCCCATCAGCGATAAGCTTGACATTGCCGCTTTTATTATTTTCGGAGATGTTGAGGTAACGGTTCATTCCGCCACGGAGCTTCTTAAAAGACTTCCAGAGTTTGACTATATAGTAACTCCCGAGGCTAAGAGCATTCCTTTGGCATATGAAATGTCAAGGCAGAGCGGCAAAAAGTATTTTGTTGCAAGAAAGAAAGCCAAGCTCTATATGAAAAATCCCGTTTCCGTTAATGTCCGTTCAATAACTACCGATGCGGTTCAGACGCTCATTATGGATGAAATTGAGGGAGATCAGATAAGAGGCAAGCGCGTTGTTGTGCTTGACGATGTTATCAGCACGGGCGAGTCAATCAAAGCCGTTGAAGAGCTTTGTGCAAGATTTGACGCACAGGTTGTTGCCAGAGCGGCGGTTCTTGCAGAGGGAGACGCCGCAAAGAGAGACGATATTGTTTATCTTGCTGAAATTCCTCTGATTGAAAAATAACAATCCTAACCCTGATTTTCGCGGCTGAATAAAGCATAGCTTTTGCAGTCCGAAGGAGAGGGGGATACAGAATGGCGCGCCCGTTTGCCGTTATCGGTTTTACGGTGTTCCTGATAATTTCTTTGCTTTTTGATTGCGATACCGGAGTGACGGTTGCCGCTTTTGCGGCTTTTACCGCCGCTCTGGTTGTTACGCTGTTTTTCGGCAGGCTTAGAAAACAGGGCGTTTTGCCGTGCATTTTCGCTTCGGCGGCTGTTGCCTGCGCTCTGCTTTTCTGTGCCGAGCAGTTTGTTTATGCTCCTGCTTTGGCTTACAGCGGCAAAACCTGCGAGGTTTCTGCCGTTTTGACGGATATGCCAGAGATAAAATACGGCAATTATTATTATCAAGCCAAAGCTTCCGAGGTTGACGGCAAACCTGCCGACCTAAAACTGAGACTCGTATTTTCTGAGCCGCCCGAGGCAGAGCCATACGATATTTTGCAAGGCAGATTTACCTTTTACACGCTCGGCTCGTCGGACAGTGATTTTTTAGCGGCAAATAAGGCCGACGGCGTGTTTCTCGGCGCTTATCCCGAAAACTACGATTATTCGGTCATATCCGTTCCTGAGAGAGAAAAGCCTTTTGCCAAGAAAATAATAGATTTGCGAGCGGCAATCAAAAATTCAATTTACCGCATACTGCCCAACGAAAACGGTGCGCTCGCCGTTGCGCTTATTCTCGGCGACAGGAGCGGTTTATCCGCCGAAACGGCGTCAGCGTTTCATTCTTCGGGTATTACGCATATTGTCTGCGTTTCGGGTCTGCATCTGTCGCTTTGGTCGATGTTGATTTTTTCAATTCTCAAAAAACTGCGCGTCGGAGAGAGGGCGGCAAGCATCATCGCGGCTTTCGGAGTTGTCGGCTTTATGCTCGTTGCGGGGCTTACATATTCCGTTTTGCGCTCGGGCATAATGATGCTTGTTTTTCTGCTGGGCAATGTTATAATGAAGAAGCGGGATTCCCTTAATTCGCTCGGATTTTCGATTGCGGTTATAGCTTTGGTAAATCCGTTTTCGGTCGGCTCGGCGGGGCTCGATCTTTCCGCACTTTCAACGCTCGGCGTAATATTGTGTTCTGATTTTGTTTTGCCGAAAATAAAGCGGGTTTTCGGCAAGATAAAATATAAATCCGTATCATCGGTTTTGAGCGGAACAGCGTCATCGCTTGCCGTAACGGGGGCGGCGTCCCTGTTTACTCTGCCTGTTATTTTACAGCTTTACGGCAGTTTTAATCCGATGGTTTTTGCGGCGAATATTGTTGCGGTTCCGGCGGCTCAGGCGTGCATCATTTTGTGTGCGCTTGGTGCGGCTCTCGGCTGTGTTCCGTTTTCTTTTATAAATTTGCCGGGATTTTTCGGAGGCATTATTGCCGAGTTTATATGTGATTCTGCAAAAACAATCGCTTCGGTTGACTTTTTAAGACTCTCGCTCAGCGAAAGTGGAGCGGAAATGTTTATATGCGCTTTTATTGTTTTTATAACTTTGGCTGTTTTAACCGTAAAATTCGGTAAAGCTAAACCCGCCCCGGTATGCACGGCGTGTGTGATATTTGCCGCCGTTGTGTTTACGGCATTTTCTATCTCGGAAAGAAACGAAACAAGGCTGCATATTGTTGACTGCGGAAACGGAACTGCGGTTGTCGCAAGCCGCGGCGGTGAAAATCTGCTTATCGGCTGCGGCGGCACGAATTTTATGACGGCTTTGAATATTGACCGCATCGTTGAGCGTGCGGGAGGAAAAATTACCGCCGCTTTTATTCCGGACGGCAGCGAAAAATCGGCGGAATTTTTTATAAAAACTGCGGCAAGTCACAGACCTGATGAGGTTTATACCGACAGCCTTGTATCGGGTGCTTCTTTGCTTCTTGCCGACAGCAAAATTAATGGCTTTTCTCAACAGTATTTGTCCGAAAATTTTACTGTAAAACCTTATGAATTCGATAATAATTATTGTGTTATTATAAATAGCGACGATATTTGCGCTTTAATTTGCTTTGATGAGGATTTTGATATTTCTCTTCTCGGAGACTTCGCAGGTGCGGATGTTGTTGTTTCGTGCGGGGCTTATCCCACGGGGATTGAAGAATACAGCTTTAAATATGCGGCTCTTAATACCGCAGATGGTTTAAAGCTTTTGCCGAGCTCCGCCGTTGACTCCCGCGCGACGGGCGGAATATGTATAATTGCCGATAAAGGTTCTTTTTCGGTTGAAAGTGAGGGCTACGGAGACGGCGTTTGAAACGCCTGTCTGCTGAAAGGACGGCTTATGTCTGTTTTGAATGAAACCGGATTAAAAGAAAAGCTGAGGGAAAATCCCGTCGGCATTTTTCTGATTTACGGAGAAGAAGGCTATCTGAAAAAAGCCTATACGGAAAAAATAATTAAAAAGACGGTTGACGATACTTTTGCCGATTTTAATTTTCATAAGTTTGACGGCAAGGAATGTTCGTTGTCTGAAATATATGAGAGCGTTTGCGCCGTGCCGATGATGGCGGATACAAAATGCGTTCTCGTAAAGGATTTTGCGCTTGATTTGCTTGATAAAAGCGGCTTGGAGCAGCTTGAAACCGTTCTCGCGGACTGCCCCGATTACTGCGCTCTGATTTTTGCTTTTTCGGCATATGAGCCTAAGGGAGCGGGATTTAATAAAGCGGTCAAGCTTTTTGAAAAATACGGCATTGCCGCAAAGCTTGATAAAAAAACTCCTGCGGAGCTTATCAAAATGCTTGAAAGCGGCGCAAAAAAACGCGATTCGGGCTTTGAGAAAGGAGCGGCGGCTTACCTGATTTCGTGCGTCGGAAGTGATTTGAACACGCTGCTTAACGAAACAGAAAAAGTTTGCGCCTATGCCGACGGTGAAGTCAAAAAAAGCGATATTGATGCCGTTTGCATCAAGAGCCTTGACGCAAAAGTCTTTGATATGATAAAGGATTTGATTGCAGGCAGATTTGACGGTGCTTTTACCAAGCTTTCTCTGCTGTTTGAAAACAGAGAGGATGAGTTCCAGATTCTCGGCGCTCTGATAGCGCAGTATTCCGATATTTATCGGGCAAAGGCGGCTGTTAAATCGGGCGGCAGAGCTGAGGACGCGGCAAAATATTATAACTATTCGGGAAAAGAATTCAGGCTTTCAAATGCGGCAAGAAGCGCTTCGTCGCTCTCATTTGAAGATATCGGCGAATGTGTCGATATTCTTTGTTGGGCGGATAAAACGCTGAAAAGTTCCGCGCTTGATAAAAGACTTGTGCTCGAGCAGACGCTTGTCAAGCTTGCACGGGTCGGCAGGAGAAACAAATGATTAAGATTAAACAGGCGGTTATCGTCGAGGGAAAATACGATAAAATCAAGCTTTCGGGAATTATCGATGCACCGATAATTCAGACCGACGGTTTCGGCATTTTCAAGGATAAAGAGCTTCAGCAGATGATAAGGGTGCTTTCTGAAAAAAGGGGCATACTTGTGCTCACGGACAGCGATTCCGCGGGCTTTAAAATCCGCTCGTTTATCGGCTCAACCGTTGACCCGAAAAATATCGTTCACGCCTATATTCCCGATATTTTCGGCAAGGAAAGCCGCAAAACCGAGCCTTCAAAAGAGGGAAAAATAGGCGTAGAGGGCGTTTCGGAAGAAATAATTATGCGCTCTTTGGCCAACGCGGGCGTTTTGTGCGAATCAATCGCCGAGCCCGAAAGGCCGATAACGAAGCTTGACCTTTACGAACACGGCTTCACAGGCGGGGAGGGCAGCGCACAGAAAAGAAAAGCACTGCTGAAATACTATTCTTTTCCGTCAAGGCTGTCTTCAAACGCACTTGTAAAGGTGCTTAATTTTGTAACAACATACGATCAGTTTTTAGAGGACATAAAAGAGATTGAAAAGGAGGCGCAGAAATGCTCAGAATAGGTCAGGGCTATGATGTTCACCGTTTGGTAAGCGGGCGCAGGCTTGTGGTCGGAGGCGTTGAAATACCTCACGAAACGGGTCTGCTCGGGCATTCCGATGCAGATGTTTTGCTCCATGCAATCAGCGATGCTCTGCTCGGCGCCGCCGCAATGGGGGATATCGGCTGCCTGTTTCCCGATAATGACAGCAGGTTTAAGGATGCCGACAGTCTTCTGCTCCTTTCAGCCGTTGCCGAAAAACTCAAAGAATCCGGCTTTTCAATCGTAAATATTGACTGCACCTTGATTGCTCAGAAGCCGAAAATGAGACCGTATATTGACGAAATGCGAGCCAATATTGCGCGTGCCTGCGGCATTTCGGTTGAGTTTGTCAGCGTTAAAGCAACCACGGAGGAGGGTCTCGGATTTTCGGGCAGAGAGGAAGGAATGGCGGCTCAGGCTATTTGCCTAATTGAAAATTAAATTTTTTGTTAAATATGTGCAATATTATTTGCAACTGCTTTGCGTTTGTGTTATTATGTCAGTTGGATTAATTTCAGCCTAATTGTTGTGTTGCAGAGGAAAGGATTTACCGAAACCATGAATGTTTTTGAAAATATAGCGGATTTTTTCTCAAAGCTTCCCTCGCTGAGCTTCAGAATAACCGATCTTCTTGATATTCTTCTTGTTGCATTTATTTTATATAACGGAATTAAGCTTATTCGTGAAACCCGAGCCTTTCAGCTCGTTAAAGGTCTGCTGCTGCTCGGCGTGATTTATATTGTTATCTATCAGCTTCAGATGCAGGCGAGTACCTACATATTCAGCCTTGTTTTTCCGAATATTTTTCTTGTTATCGTCATTCTTTTTCAACAGGAAATCAGGCAGATTATTGAGAAAGTCGGCAAAAGCAAGATTACAAATCTCAGCGTTTTGCTCAAGGGGAGCGATGCTGAGAGCATAGAAACCGTCAGCGACGCAATTATTGAAATAGCCAAGGCGGTTCAGCGCATGAGCGAGAGCAAAACAGGCTCTCTGATTGTTATGGAAAAAGAAATGCTGCTCGGCGATGTTATAAAAACGGGCACGGGTATCGACGCAAAGATATCTCACGAGCTTATCGGCAATATATTCTATCCCAAATCTCCGCTTCATGACGGCGCGGCTGTTGTCAGGCACGGCCGTCTGCTTTGCGCGGGCTGTGTTTTGCCGCTTACAAAGGACGACACAATTTCAAGCGACCTCGGCACACGCCACAGAGCGGCAATAGGTATGAGCGAGCAGAGCGATGCAATGATAATTGTTACCTCCGAAGAAACGGGGGCTATTTCGCTTGCTTTCAAAGGAGTTCTCGACAGAGGGCTGACCGAGCCGGAGCTCAGAGAAAAGCTTATGAATTATTTGATTGACAGCCCTCCCGATAAATTAACGGGAGAGGGCGGAGCGTTCAGAAAAATATTTAAGGGTTGGAAAAAATGAAAAAGAACCAGAAATTCAGCGATTTGCTGTATAACAACAAATTTTTGCTTGTATTCTCCGTTGTGCTGGCTGTGGCAATTTGGCTTGTTGTTGCCGTTGAGCTTGCTCCTGAAACGGAGACTGTAGTTAAAAATGTTCCCGTTCAGATTGACTATTCCAAAATTCAGGAAAAGCTCGGTCTTGAACCCTTCGGAGAAACAAAGTTTACGGTTGATGTTGTCATCAGCGGAAAAAGATATGTTGTTGAGTCTGACGATATCGGCGATGATATTGTTGTCACAGCTAATATAGGCTATGTAAATTCCGTGGGAACCTATCGATTGGCTCTCGATGTCGGAACGGAGAGTGCGAGACCTGATTTCCGAATTATCAGCGCGTCTTCTGATGAGATAGAGGTTTATTTCGATTATCCCAAAGAGAAAGAATTCGTTGTTCAGGCGAGCGTTGAATTTGAAAACGGAGAAATCCCCGACGGATACTATCTCGGAGACTATATTTTCCCCGAAACGGATACAGTCAGAGTGTCGGGTCCCGAAACCGAGGTCAATAAAATCAGCAGAGTTGTTGCAAGGGCAACGGTTGACGGTGCGCTTCGCCAGAGCAAAACGCTTGATGCTTCGCTTGTTGCCTTAACCCGTGAGGGCTCAAGTCCCAAATATATTTCTTTCAACAGGCAGTCAGAAATGATTCAGATAACGCTTCCCGTTTATAAGATTGCAAAGCTTCCCGTTACCTGCAGCTTTATAAACAAGCCGTCTGACTACATCGAAAGCCTGCCGTTCACGGTATCAATCAGCCCTGCATCTGCAAGGTTCGGTGTGCCCGAAAGCAAGCTTGAGGGCATGGAATCCTTTGAAATTGCATCGATTGATTTTTCAAATCTTAAATCAGGCGTAAACACCTTCACCATCAAATCCGCCGATATTACGGGCGGCATCATTCTTGACGGAACAGAGGAATTTACCGTTACCGTAAATGTCAGCGGTATGTCGTCGGGAACCATTGCCGCGCCCTCAACCGTTGGATTTATCAATGTTCCGGGCGGTGCTTCTGTTGAGTTTGTCAAGCTTGATTTTTCCGAGATAACGGTTATCGGTCCGCAGGCTTCAATAGCGCAGTTGAACTCCGATAACATTACTCTCAGCGCAGACCTTAACGGAATTGACGACAGCACAATAGGGGAAATAACCGTTCCCGTAACCTTGACCGACAATGACTGCTGGTCATACGGGGCATACACCGCAACTGTCAGAATTACACAGTAACGGAAATAAGACCGCTTTTGGCTTGATTTTGCCGAAAGCGGTTATTTTTTTGCCTGAAAGGCTCGCATTTTGCTCTAAGATGCATATTTATTATTAAATTTATATTAATTATATAATTAGATGTTGATTTATGGAAAGTAAGTATGCTATAATAGCTTAAATAATTTAAAGTGGGGAAGGAGCGGTTGATGTGAAAGCCGGGCGAGTGGCGATTGTTGCAATAATATCGGCTTTTTGCTTGCTGCTTTCTTCGTGCGGGTCGGGCAGCTTTATCAGACCTGTCAGTTCGCTTATTTCTCCGCCGCTTTATTATGAAGAATATGAAGAGCTTGTAAAGACTTTCAATGAAAATGTCGGCTCAGACGCAATTCTTTGCAGCCCGGGAAAGGGAGATTACCGCTCGGCGATAATTGTTGAGGATGTTGATTCTGACGGCGAAGACGATGCGCTCATTTTTTATAAAACTGCCTCCGATAAAACGGCGGCAAGGATGCACTTTTTTCAAACAGTTGACGGCAGATGGATTTCAAGAAACGATTTCAGCGGTTACGGCAACGGAGTTGAAAGCGTAACCGTTACCGATATGGACGGCGACGGCAACTGTGAAATCATAGTTAATTGGAACACCTCGGGCGTTTCCTCGGGCAATGTAATGTCGCTTTACCGCACTTCGGGTTCGGCGGACAGATACAAAGAAATCCTCAATGAAATGTGTTCGGTTTCGGAGGTTATTGATATTGACGGCGACGGAGCGCAGGAGCTTTTCTTCATCAGCCAGAGCAATGCTTCGGGAGTTAATCAGAGAACGGCAAGCGCCATGCGCCTTTCGGGCGATACGGTGGTTCTTATGGGTGAAACAAAGGTTGACCCGAATATCAGCAGCTATGTTTCCGTTAAAACCGAAAAGGTTTCGGGCGATGCTCCGATGAGAATATATGTTGACGCACTCAAGGGTGAATCAATGATGATTACGGAGCTTATTTTCTGGGATGATGCCAAATCCCTGCTTCTTGCTCCGCTGCTTGACGAAAAAACGCTGTCAAACGCCGCCACTGTCCGATATGAGCCGATTCCGTGTGCGGATATAAACAATGACGGCATAATCGACATTCCCGTTCAGTCCGTGCTTTTCGGCAAAGGGGACGATACCTCCACAATCGACAGCGAGGAGGTTTATCTGACAAGCTGGACGGATTATGATGCCGGCGGCAGCAGAGTTGTTGCAAACACACTGATAAACAGTGAAGACGGATATATGATTTATCTTGACGACAGCGAGATAAACACAACGGGCATCAGAAATTACCGCTCACAGAGCTGTTGGGTGGTTTACAGAACGGACGGCAGCGGCAAATCGGTTGGCGAAATTTATTCAGTTCTTAAAATTTCCAAAGAGCGTTGGAATCCCGAAAGCTTCAGCGCATATATTCCGATATCGGAGAGCGATGACGGAGTTGTGTGCGTTTATATAACTCAAAACGGAAAAGATTCGGGGATTGATGATGAGTATGTCAAATCAAAAATAACAGATTTGCCTTAACGGAGGAGTGAAGCAATGAAAAGAGTTTTGATTGCAGAGGACGAAGCAACCATCAGAGAGTTTGTTGTTATTAATTTAAAACGCGGCGGCTATGATGTTGTTGAGGCGGAGGACGGAGCGCAAGCGCTTGAGCTTTATGACGCCTGCGGAGGAGATATTGATGTGGCTCTGCTTGATATTATGATGCCGAATGTTGACGGCATTGAGGTTTGCAAGCAGTTAAGAGCCAGAAGCAGCAATATCGGCATAATAATGCTTACCGCCAAAACTCAGGAAATGGATAAAATAACGGGGCTTATGGTCGGCGCAGACGATTATGTAACAAAGCCTTTTTCTACCTCTGAGCTTGTTGCGAGGGTTGATGCGATTTACAGGCGCGTTTCAATGAGCGGAGTTAACCGCCGCAGATCTGCCGATTGCATAGAGCTGGGCGAATTCAAGCTTAATCTCAGAAACCGTTCGCTTTCCAAAAACGGAAAATATATTGAGCTTACTCAGGTTGAGTTTCAGATGATGGAATATTTCTTCACAAATCCCGGCGTTGCTCTGAGTAGGACGGATATTCTTGACAGAGTATGGGGCGATGAATATTTCGGAGAAGAAAAGATTATTGATGTAAACATAAGGCGTCTCAGAATGAAGGTTGAGGACGATCCGTCCGTGCCGAAGCATCTTACCACCATTTGGGGCGTTGGCTACAAATGGATAATCTGATTAACTGATATTTTTACTGAAAGGAGCAGGAGCCGTGAAATTCGTCGGGATAACAAAACGATGGTTTCTGAATGTTGCGTCTATTGTTATCGTAATTCTCGTAACAGTTTCCGCCGCTCTGTTTCTTTCAATGAGAAATTACTATTACGGCGTTGCGGATATGACGCTTAATTCTTATTCCGCCGATGAGATAGCTTCAAATTTCAATTTTTTCAGCGATGCGGCTTCGGGCGGATTTGAGGCTGCGGGCAGAGAGTTTATAGAAAATTTCCCTGAAAAAGATAAAATGGCGGTCTGGCTTATTGACGGCTCGGGAAATGTAATTCTTTCTTCAAGCGGCTTTGAAATAAAAGGCAAGGTTGAAATGCCGGATTATGAAGCCGCAATGAGCAGCGGACGCTCAAACGAAAAATGGACAGGGCGGTTGCCGTCGGGCGAAAAAATAATGGCATCCACTCTGATTTATAATTATCCCGACGGCGCTTTCGGCGGCGCGGTCAGATTTATGATTTCTCTTGATGCGATTGACGATCAGCTTGTCAGAATTCTGTTTATCGTTATTTCGGTTTGCGTTGGAATGTTTGCTCTGCTGGTTGTTTCGGGAATAATATTTATCCGCTCCATTGTAAATCCCGTCAAAGCGATAGGCGAAACGGCTAAAAAGATTGCAGGCGGAGATCTCGAAGCGAGAATTGACCACTATCCATACAATGACGAGATAGGCGAGCTGTGTGCAACCATTAACGATATGGCGGAAAAGCTTGCCGCGTCAGACAGAATGAAAAACGATTTTATTTCAACCGTTTCTCACGAGCTGAGAACCCCTCTCACAGCCATTAAAGGCTGGGGCGAAACCCTGCTTCAAATCGGCGAAACCGACCCTGCAATGACGCAGAGGGGAATGGGCGTTATCATAAACGAGGCTTCAAGGCTTAACGATATGGTTGAGGAGCTTCTTGATTTCTCAAGAATGAGCAGCGGCAGAATGAAACTCAACAGCGAAAAAATTGATGTTCTTGCAGAGCTTGACGAGGTTGTTTTCTCGTTTAAAGAGCGCTCAATCAAAGAGGGCATCGAGCTTATATACAATGTTCCGCATCTTCCCGCGCCTGCCGTAGGCGACGCGGCGCGGATAAAGCAGGTATTTATTAATATTCTTGACAATGCGCTTAAATACTCGGAGCACGGCGGCAGAATAGTCGTTTATGCCGAGATACCCAATCCCGCGGCGCTTATCATTACCGTAAGCGACACGGGCGCGGGAATTCCGCCCGAGGATTTGCCTCATGTTAAAGAAAAGTTTTATAAAGCCAACACAACCGTCAGAGGCTCGGGAATCGGGCTTGCGGTTGCAGACGAAATTATTAAGCTTCATAACGGCGAGCTTAATATTGACAGTATTCTCGGCGAGGGCACAACGGTCAGAATAACGCTTCCCATTGAGCCGACGGAATACGACTCGCAGGAAAAAGAAGGAGATAACGGTAATGAGCAATAAGAATAAAGAAAATTATGTGGCAGTCGGCGGTCAGGCTCTTATGGAAGGCATAATGATGCGCGGCCCCAAAGGCACGGCAATGTCGCTCCGTCTGCCTGACGGAACTATTGAAACTCAGATGAAGGACTTTGTGTCCGTCAGAAAAAAACATAAAATTCTCAATCTTCCGTTGATACGCGGCGTGGTGGCTTTTATCGAATCAATGATTTTCGGCTACAAGTTGCTTATGGAATCGGCAGAGAAAACCTCTCTTGATATGGAGGAAGAAAGCGAATCAAAGCTTGATAAATGGATAAGCGACCATTTCGGCCCCAAAATGATGGCGGTAATCGGCACGGTTTCGGCGGTGCTCGGCTTCGGGCTTGCATTCCTGCTGTTTATGTGGCTGCCCAGCTTCGTTTTTGACCTTGTCAATAACAAGCTTGCTCACGGCTCAATGATTGCTTGGCGGGCTGTTTTTGAGGGAATAATAAGAGTTATAATCTTTGTTATCTATATGGCGCTTGTTGCGCGTATGAAAGAAATCCACCGTGTTTATATGTATCACGGCGCAGAGCATAAAACGATTTTCTGCTTTGAGCACGGCAAGGAGCTTACAGTTGCAAACATCAGAGAAGAAAAAAGATTTCATCCCCGCTGCGGTACAAGCTTTATCTTCGTTACGATAATTCTCAGCATTGTCATATCATCGCTTGTTTCCGTCATTTTCCCCGCGCTGACCGCTTCAAGACCGATTTGGATTCTTGTAAAACTCCTCATAATGCCTCTGATTATGGGAATAGGCTTTGAGTTTATTCAGCTTGCGGGCAAATATCCCAACAAGTTTACAAAGCTCCTCTCTGCACCGGGTTTGCTGATGCAGAGAATAACAACCGCCGAGCCTGACGATGCGATTATCGAGGTTGCGATTGAGGCTATGAAAGCCGCTCTCAGCGGCAAAGCGGATTCTTCCGACGAACAGTCCGAAGAAAGCGGGGAGAATGCGGAATGACCGTCGGCGAGCTTTTGTCACGGGGCAAAACGCTTCTTAAAAACTGCGGTGTTGAAAACGGCACCAACGAGGCTCGTTGGATATTTGAGTCTGTTTTTGACTGCGGCAGAGAATATGCGTTTATTCACTCGGGCGATGAAGTGGATGAAGCAAAATCACGGGAATATCTCGAAAAGATAAACAGCAGAATAAGCGGAACTCCCGTTCAGTATATCATCGGCTCATGGGATTTCTACGGTGAAAGCTTCCTTGTCGGAAACGGCGTGCTGATTCCGAGACCCGAAACGGAGCTGCTTGTTGATTTTGCGCTTGATTATCTTTCGGATAAATCCGAGCCCGTGGTGTTTGATTTGTGTGCCGGTTCGGGATGTATAGGTCTGAGCGTTGCCGCTCATATGCCAAACGCAAGAGTGTTCCTGATTGAAAAATATCCCGAAGCCTTTAATTATCTGAGCAAAAATCTTTCACGGCTCGGCTGCTCAAATGCCACGGCTGTTCTCGGCGATATATCGGACGGCTTTGCAGCTTTTGATTTGCCCAAGCCCGAGCTTATCCTCTCAAACCCGCCTTATATCGAAAGCGCCTGCTTGCCGAAGCTTCAGCGCGAGGTTCAGCTTGAGCCAGCAACGGCGCTTGACGGCGGTGAAAGCGGATATGATTTTTATGAAATCATATCTCAAAAATGGCTGCCTTCCTGTTACGGCGCGGCGGCGGTTGAATGTGGAGAGGGTCAGGCGGAGTTTATAAAATCATTATTTTCTCATTGGTTTGCCGAAACAAAAACGCTTGTTGATTTCAACGGAATTGAAAGAGCGGTGGTCGGCACGGAAAGGAATAAAAATGTTATTTGACTTACTCAGAGGCGGATTTTCCGTTTCAACTGTTATGAATCTAATGGCAAGAGTGTTTGTTGTTTTCTGCACTCTGCCGATTCATGAATATGCCCACGCACTTGTGTCAACAAAGCTCGGCGATGACACGGCTCGCTTAAAAGGCAGGCTTACTCTTGCGCCGCTTGCTCATATAGACCTTATGGGCGCGCTGATGATTTTCCTTGTCGGCTTCGGTTATGCAAAGCCCGTGCCCGTAAATCCCAGAAACTTTAAAAAACCTAAAAGGGATATGGCGCTTACCGCCGCGGCAGGTCCCGCGGCAAACCTGATTATGGCTTTCTTCTTTATGTTTCTTTCCAATGCTTCTTCCTTTGCTTATTATAAAACGGGAGGAATGTTTGCAAATGTGGCAATGCTGTTTTTCTTTGCCGCGGCTCAGATAAATGTCAGCCTTGCCGTGTTTAATCTCATTCCCATTCCGCCTCTTGACGGTTCGAGAATAGCAAGCCTGTTTATCCCGTCAAAGTATTATTTCAAAATTATGCAGTACGAAAGATATATCGTGCTTGCTGTTTTTGCGCTTGTTATTTTTGGCGCGCTCGATGTTCCCATCTCATTCCTGACAAGCAAGATTATGCAGCTGTTTTCGCTCGTTACGGGTCTTCCTTTCTCGGCGCTTGCTTGATACAAACCGAAAGGGGTTTCGCTCTTGGAAAAAATACAGTATAAGCTTGAAGTGTTTGAAGGACCTATGGATCTTCTGCTTCAGCTTATTTCCAAAAAGAAAGTCAGCATCAACGATGTGCCGATTATGGAAATAATCGAGCAATATCTTGAATATGTCCGCAATATGCAGGAGGATAATCTTGAGGTTTCAAGCGAATTCCTCGAAATGGCGGCGAGGCTTATTTATATAAAAACCGTTTCTCTTCTGCCCGTGCATGAGGAGGCGGAGAGGCTTGTTGAGGAGCTGCGCGGTGAATTGACCGAATATCAGGACTGCAAGCTCGTTGCGGGCAAGCTTCAAAAGCAGGCAAACGGCTTTGACCTCTACACGCGTGAGCCGGAGGAGATTGAAGTTGATATGACCTACACCCGCATTCATGAGCCTGTTGAGATTTTCAAGGCTTATATGGCGGCGGTCGGCAAAGGCAAGCGCAGGCTTCCTCCGCCGATTGAGGCGTTCAGAGGAATTGTTGCCCGCAAAATTGTGTCCGTTGCTTCAAGAATTGGTTTTATCATCGATAAATTCAAGGATTCCGACAGCCGCAGAATGTCGGCTTTCTTTGAGCAGGCGGAGTCGCGCTCCGAAATGGTAGCAACCTTTCTTGCGTTGCTTGCCATGGCGAAAGCCAAAAGGATACGCATTGACGGCAGCGGCGAAAATGCCGATATAACGCTGCTAAAAGGCAGAGGGGAGAGTATTGAGATTGACGAATGAACAAATCCGCGCGGCTTGCGAAGCAATTCTTTTTGCTTCGGGAGAGCCTGTTGAAGCGGCGAGAATTGCCGAAGCACTCGAACTTGATATTGACACCGTTAACGGAGCAATGTGGGAGCTTGGCAGAGCGCTTGATGAGCGCTTCAGCGGCATTTGCCTGTTGCGGCTCGGCAGTAAATATCAGCTTTGCTCGCGCTCCGATTACGCACAGCAGGTTCGCAGTGTGCTTGATATCAAGAAAAACGCTCCGCTTTCTCCCGCGGCGTTTGAGGTGCTTGCGGTAGTTGCTTATAATCAGCCCGTAACCAAGGCATATGTTGAGCAGATAAGAGGCGTTGACTGCTCGGGCGTTATCGCAACGCTTTGCCAAAAGGGCTTGCTTGAAGAAAAAGGCAGGCTTGATTTGCCCGGCAGACCTCTGCTTTACGGCACAACACCTGATTTCCTCAGATGCTTTTGTCTCTCGTCTCTATCGGAGCTTCCCGAACTGCCCGAAAAGCCCGGTGATGCGGTGCAGGCGGAAAATGATGATGAGATTGATAATGAGCAGGGCGAGCAGATAAGGAATTTCTTCCGCAGTGATGAATAAAAGGAGGCGGTAATTTGACGGCGCTTTACATAATACTCGGAATTATAGCGTTCTTAATAATACTTCTCTCTGTAAAATTTGTAATTACCGTTCATTATGAAGACGATATAACCGTTTCCCTCGGCTGGCTTTTCCTTAAATTCAATTTACTGCCGATGAAGGAAAAGGAGAAAAAGCCCAAAAAAGAGAAGAAAGAAAAGAAACCCGAAGAAAACAGCGAGGTTATTCCCGAACCGAAAGAAAAAAAGGACAATATGTTTGTCCGGTTTTACAGAAACCGAGGCGTTTCGGGCGTCGTTCAGCTTTTAAATGACGCGGCGAAAGCCTTGGGCGGCGGCTTCAAAAGAATAGGAAGAGCCTTCCTTTTTGAGGAGCTGTTTGTTTCAATGACGGTCGGCGCGGGCGATTCGGCGCAGACTGCTATAAAATACGGCAAGGTGTGTTCGGCGGCTTTTCCCGCAATGGGTCTTATCGTCAGCACAATGCGGGTTAAAAAATATAACATAGAGGTTAACCCCGATTTTATCAACGGCGAAAACAGCGCACGGCTTCACACAAAGATTTCAGTCAGACCCATTGCGCTGATTAACGCGGCAATTATTATGGCATTTGAACTCCTGTTTAAAGTTGTTATTAAACTGCTCAGGCACAGTAAAGTTGAAAAAGCAGTTAATAAATAAAAAATCATTAACTTAAAGAAAGGTGAAAGGCAAATGAAAGAACAGTCAGCATCCGGAATTCTCGGAACATCAATCGAAAAAATCAAAGATCTCGTAGATGTCAGCACTATTATCGGCGAGCCGATAAAAATCAGCGAAACTCTCCAGATAATTCCCGTTTCTAAAGTAACTTACGGCTTTGCTTCGGGCGGCACGGATTTCCCCTCAAAAACCAATGCTGAGCTTTTCGGCGGCGGCGGCGGAGCAGGCATAACAATTTCTCCCGTTGCTTTCCTTGTTGTCAATAACGGCAGCGTCAGCGTTAAGTATATCAACGCGGCAGAAGGCTCGGTTGAAAGAGTTATCGGAATGGTTCCCGATATCGTTGACAAGGCGACCGAGGTAGTTGACAAAATCAGAAATAAGGATAACAGCGTTGATGCCGCAATTAACGACTATATGGCGTCCGACGAATCTGCTGTCTGATTATTAAATCAGCCTCATTGAGCATATATTATATTATTTATGATATGTGAGGGTGAGGCGCGTGAAAAAGAAAATAATCGCTTTTATTGCCGCTTTTGCATTTTTGCCTGTTTTCGGTTTTTCGGCATATGCCGCGGGTGAAGTTTCGGTTTCAGCGCAGAGCGCGGTGCTTATGTGCGCCAATAACGGCGAGGTGCTTTTTGCTAAAAACGAAAACAAGCGCCTTTCCATGGCAAGCACAACGAAGATAATGACTTCCCTGATTGCCGTTGAAGCGGCGGTTCCCGAGCTTGAAATAACCGTTACAAAAGAAATGGTTTCGGTTGAGGGAACCTCAATGGGGCTTGTTCCGGGTGACAGCGTTTCAATGCGCGAGCTTATTTACGGAATGTTGCTCCAATCGGGCAATGACGCCGCAAACACCGTGGCTTATGTGCTCGGCGGCAGTCCCGAGGGCTTTGCCAAGCTTATGAATGAGCGCGCCGCACAAATCGGTATGAAAAATACCAATTTTGTGACCGCTTCGGGGCTTGACGATAAGAATCATTATTCAACGGCTTACGATATGGCACTGCTTGCGTGCGAGAGCATTTCAAACCCCGAGTTTGCCGATATTTGCTCCAAAAAGAACGCAAGGCTGACTTACGGCAATCCGCCCTATGCCCGCACTCTGACCAATCATAACAGGCTCCTTTGGAGCTATGACGGCGCAGTCGGCATAAAAACGGGTTTTACAAAAAAGAGCGGCAGATGCCTTGTCAGCGCGGCTGAGCGCGGCGGGGTAACTCTTGTTGCCGTAACGCTTAATGCTCCAAACGATTGGAATGACCATATTTCAATGTTTGAATACGGCTTTTCAAAGTGCAAGGGAGCGTTGTTGAGCTGTGATTTAAGCAAAACCGCGCTTTCGGTTGCAGGCGGAGTTAAAAGCTCTGCCGCGGTGCGCCTTGCTTATGAGCCGAGCTGGCTTGAAGGCGAGAGCTGCGGCTGCCGTCTGCTCATAAGACCATTTGAATATGCGCCTGTCAGCGAGGGCGATATTGTAGGCACGGCGGTTTTCTTTTCGGGAGACAGGATAATTGACGAAGTTCCGCTCCTTGCGGCGGAAAGCGTTGCAGAAAGGGTTTTGCCACCCGAAGAAGATGAGCACGAAAGCGGATTATTTTCAGAACTGATTAAAAAAATAAAAGATTTCTTCAAGGTTTCAGAGGTGAACTGATGTCCGACAATAAAATCAGGCTTCAGAAGTTTCTTTCCGAGGCGGGAATTGCTTCAAGGCGCAAAGCCGAGGAAATGATAAGAAGCGGTTTGGTTAAGGTTAACGGCAAAATTGCTAATATCGGCGACAGCGTTGACCCAAAGACCGACAGCGTTTCGGTCGGCGGAAAAAAGGTCAAAAAAGAGAACAGCCTTCGCTATATCCTGCTCAATAAACCGAGAGGTTATGTAACAACGACCGATGACGATTTGGGCAGAAAATGTGTGCTCGAGCTTGTCAGCGGAGTCAAGGAGCGCATTTATCCCGTCGGCAGGCTTGACAGGATTTCAGAGGGCGCGCTTATTCTGACCAATGACGGCGAGTTTGCAAACGCCATGATGCATCCGTCAAAGCATGTTCCCAAAACTTACAGAGTCACCGTGCGCCCCGGCATAACTTCGGAGCAAGTTGATATTCTTTCAACCGGCGTTGATATTGACGGCAGAATGACCGCTCCCGCCGATGTCCGCGTGCTTTCAAAGGAAGAGGGCAGAGCGGTGCTTGAAATTGTCCTTTATGAGGGCAGAAACAGGCAAATCCGCCGTATGTGCGAGGCTCTTGAGCTTGAGGTTGCAAGGCTTAAAAGAACTGCGGTCGGCTCGGTCAAGCTCGGAATGCTTAAAACGGGCGAATGGCGCGACCTTACTCCGCAAGAGGTTGAAAGCCTGTTTAAGTCGGCAGGTCTCAGAAACGGCGGAGGTGCAAAATGATAAAATTTATTCCATTTGAGAATAACGGAAATGCAGGATTTTCCGCTTTCGACGGCGAAACGGAAATAGGCTCATGCGAAATAAAGCTTGAGGGCTATTCCGTCAGATTTTTGGCTGTGAATTGCAGCGACGATATAATAACCGAAGGCTTGGCAAGAGCCGCAATGAATTACGCCGCAAACAGAAACGCTTATATTGCGCTTATAAGCAGAGCGCTTTCAAGCGCGGCATTTGAAAGGCTCGGTTTTAAAGGTGATGAGGTTCTCAGCGTCGAAATTCCCGAGGCGCTTGCGTCGGGCTGTTCCTGCGGCAATTCAAAACAGTAAGGTGAATGGAGCAATCCGAACCTGCCCGAAAGCGAGTCTTTTCGCCGCTTTTCGGAGTTTCGGCATT
>JBJEQB010000024.1:0-2741 GCA_051881535.1 Acutalibacteraceae bacterium
GACATTTGTCAATAACAAGGTGGTTTTTCAAATGAGAATAACTGTAAAGAATAATTATCTGATTTTTCCCGTTAATACATTGGCAACAAGAAAACGGTTAACCTTTAGTCGGGACAATAAAACGGTTTACGGTTTAAATATAAAGATTGATTATTTTAACCCGAATTTTTATGCCTATATTGATGTTTCAAGGTTTATCGGACAAACGGTGGATATATCGGTTAATCCGCAAATAAAACTTGATTTTCGTGTTTCAGATGAAATAGATATTGATAATTTGTACGGTGAGCCAATGCGTCCGCAGATTCACTTTACAGCTAAAAATGGGTGGATTAACGACCCTAACGGTCTGATTTTCATAGACGGTATATATCATATGTTCTACCAATATAATCCCACCGAAAGCAATTGGGATAACATGCATTGGGGACATGCTGTAAGTACGGATTTGTTGCATTGGACAGAGAAAAAAACCGCACTTTTTCCTGATGAGAGAGGCACTATGTTTTCGGGTTCCGGTGTTTCAGATGAAAAAAATCTGCTGGGCAAAAATACCGACACTAACAAAGCCGCTTTGCTCTATTATACAACAACAGATCCTTTTGCTCAGTGCCTTTCCTATTCTACCGACGGTTTTGAAACAATAGAAAGGTATGCAGTTAATCCGATAATTCCGCACATTACAGACGGAAACCGAGACCCCAAGGTAATCTTTTGCGATGAACTTGACTGCTATATATTGGCTCTGTATTTGAAGAACGATATTTATTGTATTTTCAAGTCTGATGATTTGGTTAATTGGGAAGAATTGCAGCGGCTGAGATTACCGGGGGATGAAGAATGTCCCGATATTTTTCCGCTTGAAAGTCAAGACGGAAACCGCAAATGGGTTTTCAGCGGTGCTCACGGCAGATATTTGGTTGGAAATTTTGAGAACGGTATATTTGAACCCGAACAAGAGGCAATTTCTCAACACTACGGTGATTCCGCCTATGCGGCACAGACTTTCAGCAATCTTCCGAATGATCGTATTGTTCAAATTGCCTGGGACAGATGGAACATTCCTGCCGGCGGATTTAACGGACAAATGGGGATACCGACCGAGCTGTCGCTTAAGTTGTTTGATGGTACATATTATCTTGAAGCAATGCCTATAAAAGAAATCGAAGCCTTGTATAACAGTTCCGAGCATTATAAAAACATAAAAGCCTCATGCAATAATGATTTTTCCGTGCGGCTTAAAGATACACCGTACATCTTTAAAATAGAGGGTATGAATAATGACTGCGGTGTGACGGAAATGCAGATTTTCGGGAGAAAAATTCAATTTAATTTAAATAAAAATGAAATAACCGTCGGAAAAAACCGTGCGCCGATTACATTGACGGCAACAAAAAACAATATTACAATTATTGTCGACAGATGCAGCATCGAAATATTTGCAGACGGCGGTAAAATTTATATGTCCTGTTTAGATAACGATACTCTTTGCGATCGCAATATACCGTATTTCTTTATCAAATCCGACAGCGAAACGGTGATTGAAACAATGGAAATACACTCATTAAATTCTATTTGGTAATAACTGTATGAAAGCTTTATCTTTCGGAGAAATATTATGGGATGTTTATACAGATAAAAAGTGTTCAGGCGGTGCACTAAGATTTAGATATCGGTTCGTGGTGCCCTTCAAAAAAGCCGTGAAGCCTTAAAAAATAAGGTTTCGCGGCTTTTAGTTTTTTTCTGAGCACTCAGCAAAGCTTTCTGTGCTCACGCAAATTTTTTATTCTTCCCAAGTTTTTTCTTGCGCATCTTTTTTCTTTTGCATACGCTTCTTGATGAACTTCGGAGTTATCTTATCAATAAATTGATTGAGCTTCTCATACTCGGCCTCGGCTTTGGCGGCGTCCTCTTCAAGGCGTTTATCCATATTATAATACAGTATATTTACGCCGCATTTCGGGCAGGTTTCTTTGAGATAGAAAACACTCAGCTTTTCACCGCATTTAGGGCATTTATTATCCATTAGTCATTACCTCCCGAAACCTCTATGCTCTTTTCTTTTCTGCGCTCGCCGATTTCCTTTTGTATTGTCTCAAGCTTCTTGCCCGTGAGGTCATAGAAGGCATAGGGGACAAGGGACAAAAGATTTAAAACAGGGGGAATTATTGTTATAAGAGCCCAGAGCCAGAAGCGTGTGTTGACTCCCGATTCGACAAGCTGCCATTCATCGTTTATATTTTGAAGACCTATTATCGGCATAATTATTGTAGCGATAGCCGTTGAAAATGAGCCGGTGAGCTTTGCGATGAAAGTGAGAAATGAGAATGTAATACCCTCGTTTCGCTCGCCTGTTTTCCACTCCACATAATCAACGGTGTCGCCGATCATCTTTGTCGGAATAACACTGCCGATTGCGCCGGTGAATGAGGTGAAAACGCCTTGAAGAGCCAAAAGAGGAACAATAACCTTGGCGTTTGTGTAAAAGCCGCTGCCCAGAGCAAATATCACCGCACCGACTGCGGCATTAATAAAGCCGCAATATATGACAATTCTTTTTGACGAGAACCGTTTTTCGATTTTCGGTATCAACATATAAGTTGCAAAGTTTACTATTGTGCCGGGGACTCCCGCAAGAAGAGACAGCGAGGCAAAGCCCAGCGAGTATATGTAATAATACTGTGAAAACGTTCCGCCGATTCCTCCGAGTGTGCTGAGCACGCTGGAGATAACTATCAAAA
>JBJEQB010000025.1:0-50798 GCA_051881535.1 Acutalibacteraceae bacterium
TGGTGACACGTTCAGCTTGGCAATACTAATAGGTCGAGGGCTTGACCTTTTCTCTCTTCACTCCTTTCTTTATCTTACCTTTGTTCAGTTTTCAGGGTGTGTTTGAAACACCGAAATCAACCGTCTCAACCGAGGCGGTTTTTTGTTTAGTAAAAAAGACTCTCCGCGGATATACGATTTTCTGCGGAGAGCTTCATTTTTATATCTTTTACTGATGTTTTATAGGTTTATGAATATTACGATTCCCTTTTGCCGTAAAACTTTACCGACATATACCATGACAGCGCATAGAGAGCAATGCAGGCGGCGAGGATGATATATATATACGAGCCTGTGCTTTTGGAAGTATATTCCGATAAGTTGTTTTTCGTCAAAGACTGAACGGCAAAGATGCCCGCGCAAAAGACGCCAATCGTAATATAATAGACTATGCACCCTTTTTCAACGCCGTATTTAAACATAAAGGGCATAATCAAGGACGGTGTGATTAATGAGAGAATTATCAGCAAGGCTGTAAGCGTCATAAAGCTGCTTAGCGAAAAGCAGTTGTTTATATTCATCCGAACAGTCTGTGAAATTGCCGAAAGAATAATGACGCAGATTTGGAGCATTAAGCCGATAAGATATTTTTCGGAAACGATCATTGCTTTGGAATACGGCAGGGTTTCGCAATATTCGCTCCATTTGCTCCGCTCGTCATAGCCGAGGAGAGTTACGGGTATCATTCCCGAAATCAGGATTGGATATGTTGTGAAGAAAATGCTGTTATCGCCGAAAAAGGACGAGCCGATAAAAACAAAAACAATCAATAAAAAAGCGCGGCAATATTTGTTTGCCATATATAAGTCTTTCAAAAGCAGACCTTTCATTTTATTTCTCCTCCTTAACCATAAATATAAACAGCTCTTCAATGCTTACGGGGCTGACGGATATATTTGACGGGATTGCATCGCGCAGCACAAGCGCCTGAGCGCCGTAAGGTGACACCTTTTTGTGCTTGATTGCCGAGGGGTCAAGCTCATCAAGAAGCGAGGCAGGGCAATGGATAATGCCATATTTTGCAAGCTGCAAGTCCTTTTCTTCGCAGAGGAGCAGTTTTCCTTTGTGGAGAAATGCCACATAGTCGCAGAGCTTTTCAAGGTCGCTGACGATATGTGATGAAATAAGAATTGAGTGGGTTTCGTCCCGCGTAAATTCGCTGAACATTTCAATCACCTCATCGCGCACAACGGGGTCAAGACCGCTTGTTGCCTCATCGAGCAAAAGAAGCTTGCTGCCGTGCGACATTGCAACGGCAATGCCGAGCTTCATTTTCATGCCGCGTGAGAAGTCTTTGAACGGCTTCTGAGTTGGAACGGAAAGCTTTTTCAGATAGCCTTCATATGCTTCATCGCTCCAATTTTTAAAGGTGAGGCGCATAATTTTGCCCACTTGCTTTGCGTTAAGACATTCGGGAATTCCCACATCATCCATAACAACGCCGATATCCTCTTTGGTCAGGCGGATGTTATCCTCATTGTTTTTGCCTAAAAGGGTTATGGTTCCCGAGTCTTTGTGAATTATATTCAAAATCAGCTTAATGGTTGTGCTTTTTCCTGCGCCGTTTTCGCCGATAAGACCCATTATACAGCCGCTCGGCAGGGTGAGATTAATGTTATCAAGCTTGAAGCCGTCAAACGATTTTGAAAGATTTTTAATTTCAAGAGCGTTCATGTTCTTTCCTCCAAATAGAAATTAACCATATCGAGTATTTCTTTGTTGCTCAGATTGCACGAGGCGGCGAGCTGCATTATCTGCTCAAAATGCTCCTCAATCTTTTTCAGATTTTCCTCACGCAGAAGCTCCGTGTTTTTATGGGCTACATAACATCCTTTTGCCTGAACGGTATATATAAACCCGTCCCTTTCAAGCTCGTCATAGGCGCGCTTGGTGGTGATGAAGCTGATTCGCAAATCCTTTGCCAAGCCGCGGATTGACGGCAGCATTTCATCTTCTTTCAGCACACCGCTGATTATCTGATTTTTGATTTGCGTATAAATCTGGTCATATATCGGAGCACCGCTTTTATTATCAATAATTATATCCATCGGTTCACCTTTCTGTATCAACTGTATATACACATTATATACAGTTGATACAGCTTTGTCAATACTTTTTTTGTAAAAAAATCAGGCGGCGCTTTTCACGGTGTGAAAGGCACAGCCTGTTTATCTTTATCGGGATATTTCGTTATTTATTCTCCGAACAGCTTTTCGGCATATCTGACTGCTCCCATTGCGTCTGCCGAATAGCTGTCAGCGCCTATCATTTCGGCGTATTCCGCGGTCATGACTGCGCCGCCGACCATTATTTTGCACTCGGGCGCAAGGCTGTGAAGCAGCTTTATTGTTTCTTCCATTGCGGGGACGGTGGTAGTCATCAGCGCGCTCAGACCCGCAAGCTTAGCATCGTTTTTGATAACGGCTTCGGCAACCCTTTCGGGCGGCACATCCTTGCCGAGGTCTATAACCTCAAAGCCGTAGTTTTCAAGAAGAACCTTTACAATGTTTTTGCCTATATCGTGAACATCACCCTTGACGGTGGCAATGACGATTTTGCCGCGCTTGCCCTCGCCCGAGGGAATGGCGGCTTTGATTGCGTCAAACGCTTCCTTTGCCGCCTGAGCGCTCATAAGAAGCTGAGGCAGATATACTTTCTTTTCTTCAAAGCCCTTGCCGACCGTGTTGAGCGCGGGAATAATCTTGCTGTTGATTATATCCATCGGCTTTTCGGTTTTGAGAAGCTCTGCGGCGCACGCGCCCGCCTGCTCCTTTAAGCCGCTGATAATGCAGCCGTCAAGCCCTGCGGGGCTTTGGGGCTTTGCTTCTGCGGCTGCGGGAGCAAGAGAATCGGCAAATTCTATATAATCGGCGCAGTTTTCGTCCTTGCCCGTCAGAGCCATAAAGCAGTGCCACGCTTTCATCATCTCGTCTGAAAACGGATTGATGATGGCGCAGTCAAGCCCACTGTGCATCGCCATTGTGTAAAAAACGGAGTTTATATCGGCTCTTGAGGGGAGACCGAAAGAAATATTTGAAACGCCGAGGCAGGTTTTAATTCCCTCATCGTGAAGCATTTTAACCGCTTTCAGAGTAATGTTTGCACTTTGAGAATCGCTCGAAACCGCCATTGCAAGCGGGTCAACTATAATTTCGTTTTTGCCTATGCCGTATTCTGCGGCACGGGCGATTATCTTGTGAGCAACGGCAACTCTGCCCTCGGCAGTTTCGGGAATTCCGCTTTCGTCAATCGTAACGGCTATTGCAACGCCGCCGTATTTTTTGATGAGCGGGAAAACGGCTTTCATGCTTTCTTCCTTGCCGTTGACCGAGTTTATCAGAGCCTTGCCGTTATATATACGCATTGCCTGCTCCATTGTTTCGGGGTTCACCGTGTCAATCTGAAGCGGCAGCTCCGTTACGCTCTGGAGTGAGCGCACAACGCTTGTCATCATTTCGGTTTCGTCAATTTCGGGCAGACCGACATTAACATCAAGCACGGAAACGCCTTTTTTATTTTGAGCAAGACCTTCGTTAAGAATGTATCCGATATCGTTTTGCCTGAGAGCCTCTTTAAATCTCTTTTTGCCCGTCGGATTTATTCTTTCGCCGATGATAACGGGTGCATTTCCTATTTCAACGGCGTGAGTGTAAGATGAAATGACGGTCAGATTTTTCTTTTCGGGGAGCTTAAAGGGCAGACCCTTTGTTTTTTCAACGGTTTTTCTGATATGCTCGGGTGTTGTGCCGCAGCAGCCGCCGATGATTGTTGCGCCCGCCTTAACGATATCGCACATAATGTCGGAAAATTCATCTGCTCCCACGCTGAAAACGGTTTTGCCGTCAACGCTCTCGGGCAGACCCGCATTGGGATTAACTATTATGGGAACGCTTGCGCAGCGGGCGAAAATGGGAACAATATCGCGCATCTGCTTCGGTCCGAGCGAGCAGTTCATACCGATTGCGTCAACGCCGAGACCTTCAAGCATTGCAACCATGGCGGCAGGGTCGGCTCCCGTCATCAGCTTTTTGCTTTCATCATAAACGCAGGTAACAAAAACGGGCAAATCACAGCTTTCCTTAGCCGCAATAACAGCCGCTTTCGCTTCGTAGCTGTCGTTCATTGTTTCAATCAGAATAAGGTCTGCGCCCGCCTGCGCTCCGATTTTAATGCTTTCGGAAAAAATATCAACGGCGGTTTCAAACGGCATATCGCCGAGCGGTTCGAGCATTTTGCCGAGCGGACCGATATCGAGAGCGATATATGCGTCAAAGCCCTCACGCGCCGCCTTTGCGTTGTTGACTGCGGCAGTTATTATTTCGGTGAGATTATCGAATTTCAGGCGGTTTGCTCCGAATGTGTTGGAGGTGATTATCTGCGCTCCGGCTTCAAGATAAAGCCGATGCATTTCAACAATCTTTTCGGGATGGGTCATATTCCAAAGCTCGGGCTTTTCGCCTGCACCGAGTCCCCATGATTGGAGCAGAGTGCCTGCGCCGCCGTCAAAATAGGTTATTTCCTTTTGGATTTTTTCAAGAATTCTCATTTTTACCACCATTCAGTCCCTGTAAGGGCAGTTTTTGCCGCTGCAAATCATACATCCGGGTCCTTTGCATTTATTTTTTTCATCGCCTATTCCGATAATCGCCGTAACGGATTTCAGAGGAACCATCATCAGGCTGTCGGTAAGGCTCATGCCTATATTCTTTTTTGTGTTGAGAAATTCAACTATCTGATTTTGATATTCAAGCGGCAAATCGCCGTAGCCCGGGCTGAACCTCGGGCGCAGAAAATCGGGATTTTCAAAAGAAAAGTTGATTTTGTCGCAAAACGCTTCAATGGCGGCGGAGCCTACGCAGTCTGCAACAATGCCGCGCAGAGGGGAGAGCAGAGCGCATCGGTCAAGAAAACGCTGTGAGCCTGCGCCCGCAGTTGCGGCAAAAATATATGCGCTGACGCAACCGTCAAGATTTTTGGCAAGTGAACGGCTCTCGGCTTTCATAAAGCCGAGGTCAACCTCATCATCGCTGACGGAAACGCCGACTTTTTCAAAGCAGGCTCTGAAATCCGCGCACCGCTTAAACTCGGCGATACATTCATTTATAAGCTTTTTTGATTCTTCATCGGCGTTTGCCGAATAATAGCCGAGATAAACTGCGACCTGCTTAGGATCTATGTTTATCTCGGCTGCCGCTGATTTAATAATTTCCATTATGCAATAATATCCTTGAGATTAGATTGGATTTGAGCCGCAACATCGGGCTTGTTCATTGAATAAACATGCACGGCGTTAATTCCGTTGGCATAAAGGTCGATAATCTGCTCCGTGGCGTATGCAATTCCCGCCTGCTTCATAGCCTTGGGATTGCTGCCGAAACGGTCAACTATCTGAATAAATCTTCTGGGCAGAATTGTTCCCGAAAGGGAGCAGATGCGCTTTATCTGAGCGGGATTTGTGACGGGCATAATGCCGGGGATAACGGGAACTGTTATGCCCGCTTCTCTGATTTTATAAAGGAAATTATAGAAGATATTGTTATCAAAAAACATCTGTGTGGTCAGGAATTCACAGCCTGCGTCAACCTTTAATTTGAGATTTTTAATATCCTCCGCCTGATTGGAGCTTTCGGGATGACCCTCGGGGTAGCATGCTCCGCCTATGCAGAAGCCGCCGAAATCTTTTATTTCTGCCGCAAGGTCGCTTGCGTGCTCAAAATCAAGGCTCTTTTCGCTCATGCCTGCGGGCATATCGCCGCGCAGAGCAAGAATATTTTCAATTCCCTTTTCTCTTATCTGTGAGAGCGTTTCACGGATTTTATCTCTGCCCGAGCAAACGCAGGTCAGGTGGGCAACGGGTGAAACTCCGCAGGCAAGAATTTTTTCTGCAATATCAATCGTGTAGGAACCCGTTGTGCCGCCCGCGCCGTAAGTAACGCTCATAAAATCGGGGTTTAGCTTCGCGATTTCCAACGCGGAATTTGCTATGCTTTCGTAGCTCTCGCTGTTTTTGGGAGGGAAAACCTCAAACGAAAGAGCGGGAGAGTCTTTTTTGATTATTTCGGAAATTTTCATTTTGATCCCTTACTTATTCTTAAAGATTATTAATTTGCTGAATACATAGTTGAGAATTACAACTATTATCTGAACGATTACCTTTGCAACAAATTCGTTCCAATGGAGGAGAGTTACCATGATGAACATACACAGCAGCTCAACCAGAAGCGAAAACAGCCTTGCGCCGATAAAGCCGACAAATTCTTTTCCCGCAACGGCGGGCTTCCAGCTTTTTGATTCAAAAACTATCAGCTTGTTTGTAACAAAGGCGAATATAACAGCCACCGTCCATGCGATAACGGTTGCGTCAAGATAGTCCGTTCCGCTGCCGAGCAGAGCAAGCGCCTTTTCCCAGCCCGCAGAGCCGAGCATGGCGTTGAAAACGCCTTCCCATCCGATTGAAATAAAGATTTGCTTTGTGATATAGAAAGTTACAAGATTGACGGCGGTGGTCAGCACGCCGAAAATAATGTAGGTTACGATTTCGCGGGTAAAGAATTTGTCAATAAGCTTGCCGATGAAGCTCTCTTTTTTAAAAATCTTAAAAAGCAGTTCTCTGATTCTTTCTGTCATATTTAACTCCGTAATCTTTATTTGCCGCAAAGTGAGCCGAAACTCTCCCCTTATTTTAAAACAAAAAAACAATAAAGTCAATAAATGCTTGCATTTTTAATATGTTATGATAAAATGATAAGATAGCGAGGTAATTATATGCATAATAAGCCCCAAGTGAAAAACAGGATAAATTTTCTTGACGAGGCGCGCGGTCTTGCCGTTTTCTGTATGATTTTTTATCATGCATTCTTTATGCTCGGCTCTTTTTTTGAATGGGAATGGGCGGATGCGCTTTTTGATTTCTTTATGCCCGTCGAGCCGTTTTTTGCGGGAATATTCATTTTTATCTGCGGAATTTCCTGCACTCTGTCGAGAAATAATTTTAAAAGAGGCGCAATTTTGCTTGCAATCGCCCTCGGATTAACTTTTGTTACTGCGGTTATTATGCCTGCTCTCGGCTTTGAGGAGGTGCAGATATATTTCGGAATACTGCACTTTCTGTCGGTGTCGATAATCATTTACGCGCTGCTTAAAAAGCCGCTCGGCAGGGTTTCACCGTTTGCGGGAATTTTGCTTTGCGCCGTGCTTTACGCTTTTACAAGCGGTATAAGCAGGGGAGAGCTCAGCTACGGCGAGCTTATCTCGTTTTCATTGCCCGAAAGCCTTTATAAAACGGATATCCTTATGCCTCTGGGTATTTATTCGCCCGGGTTTTTCTCGGCGGATTATTTCCCGATTTTTCCGGATATTTTTATATTCCTTGCGGGAGCTTTCACGGGAGCTTACTGCGTTAAGAACGGCTTCCCGAAGTGGAGCATACCTCAGAGAATTCCCTTTTTCGGATTTCTCGGGCGCAACGCGCTTGTTATATATATCGCCCATATGCCGATAATTTTTGCTTTGGCATACTGTGCGGAGCTAATAATAAATTTGTTTAAGTGACAGGAGAAAGAATTATGAGTGAAGCATGCAGCGGCAACTGCTCGAGCTGTTCGAGTAATTGCTCATCAAGAGAAGAAGCGCAGGATATGAGAATTCCCTGCGGACCTTTCAGCAATGTAAAAAAGGTTATCGGCGTCGTCAGCGGAAAAGGCGGCGTAGGCAAGTCGCTTGTTACATCGATGCTTGCAAGCGCAATGCAGGCGAGAGGAAATGCCTGTGCGGTGCTTGACGCGGATATTACGGGTCCGTCAATTCCCAAGTCATTCGGAATCAAGAGCCGAGCCAAGGCGGACGAAAGCGGACTTTTGCCCGAGGAGAGCAAAACGGGCATTAAAATAATGTCGATAAATCTTCTGCTCGAGAGCGAGGAATCGCCCGTGGTTTGGCGAGGACCCGTTATCTCGGGAGTTATTCAGCAGTTCTGGAAAGATGTTGCATGGGGCGATGTGGACTATATGTTTGTTGATATGCCTCCCGGAACGGGCGATGTTTCGCTCACGGTTTTCCAAAATCTTCCCGTTGACGGCATAGTCATTGTCACAACTCCTCAGGATTTGGTAACGATGATAGTCAAAAAAGCCTTCAATATGGCAAAGCTGATGAATATTCCCGTTCTCGGCATTGTTGAAAATATGAGCTACGCCGTCTGCCCCGACTGCGGCAAAAAAATCAATATTTTCGGCGAGAGCAAGATTGATGAAATCGCCGCAGAGCTCGGAGTGCCCGTGCTTGCCAAAATCCCCATCGACCCGAAAAACGCTTCCCTTGTCGATAAGGGTGCCGTTGAGCTTGCCGATGATAAATATGTTGCGGATGCAGTTGATTTTTTGAAAAAAATGTAATAAAATAGTTCTATGTAAAAACATTTAGGAGCTGAAAAATATGCTTGATATCAAGTTTTTAAGAGAAAACCCCGATGTTGTTAAAGAAAATATAAAGAAAAAGTTTCAGGACAGCAAGCTGCCTCTCGTTGACGAGGTTATTGAGCTTGACGCAAAATCAAGAGCAATAAAGGGCGAGGCGGACAGTCTGCGTGCCAACCGCAACAAGGTTTCAAAAGAAATCGGAATGTTGATGGCTCAGGGCAAAAAGGACGAGGCAATGGCGGCAAAGTCAAAGGTAACCGAGTTTTCCGAAAGACTTGCCGAGTGCGAAAAGCTTGAAGCGGAGTATTCCGAAAAGATAACCAAGATAATGATGGTTATTCCCAACATTATCGATTCGAGCGTTCCCATCGGCAAGGATGACAGCGAGAATGTTGAGGTCACCAAATACGGCGAGCCCGTTGTGCCCGATTTTGAAATTCCCTATCATACCGATATTATGGAGCGTTTCAACGGCATTGACCTTGACGCGGCAAGAAGCGTTGCGGGCAACGGCTTCTATTATCTCTGCGGCGATATCGCCCGCCTGCATTCTGCAGTTATCTCTTATGCAAGAGATTTTATGATTGACCGCGGCTTTACTTACTGCGTTCCTCCGTTTATGATAAGAAGCAATGTTGTTACGGGTGTTATGAGCTTTGCGGAGATGGACGCGATGATGTATAAGATTGAGGGCGAGGATCTCTATCTTATCGGCACAAGCGAACATTCAATGATAGGCAAATATATTGATACGATTATTGACGAGGACACTCTGCCTCATACTCTTACCAGCTATTCCCCCTGCTTCCGCAAGGAAAAGGGAGCTCACGGCATTGAAGAAAGAGGCGTTTACAGAATTCATCAGTTTGAGAAGCAGGAAATGATAGTTGTCTGCAAGCCCGAGGACAGCATGATGTGGTTCGATAAGCTCTGGCAGAATACCGTTGACCTTTTCCGCTCTCTTGATATCCCTGTCAGAACTCTTGAGTGCTGCTCAGGCGACCTTGCGGATTTGAAGGTTAAATCCTTTGATGTTGAGGCTTGGTCACCCAGGCAGAAGAAATACTTTGAGGTCGGTTCCTGCTCAAATCTCGGCGACGCTCAGGCGCGCAGACTTAAAATCAGAGTCAACGGCAAGGACGGCAAAAAGTATTTTGCACATACGCTCAACAATACCGTTGTTGCTCCTCCGAGAATGCTTATCGCTTTTCTTGAAAACAATCTCAATGAGGACGGCAGCGTAAACATTCCCGTTACCCTGCGCCCCTATATGGGCGGCAAGGAAAAGCTTGTTCCCGTTAAATAATCAAAGCAAAGGCTGTCGCACTAAGCGAAGACCAAAAGAAACTAATATAAAGAAAATGGCTTGTATTGGAAATATAACCGATACAAGCCATTTAATTTTTTGTGTGGAATTAAGATTGAATTGTTTATGTTTCTTTTTAGCCGTTTTTTCCGACTCGGAGTATCTTGATACGCCGTCGTCGGAAGAAAACGGCTTCTTCATCTTATTGCGACAACCTGTTTTTTTATATATTCTATTCTGCGGGAACTGCAGCCCCTATTCCGAGGCTGACCGAAAGAGCGCGGTCAACTCTGACCATATCTCTTTCATCAAGTATGCCCATTTTTTCTCTGAGCCGTTTTTTGTCAAGTGTGCGAACCTGTTCAAGCAAAACGATTGAGTCCTTTGCAAGTCCGCAGCCGTCAGCATTGACCCTGATATGTGTGGGCAGGCTGGTTTTGAACCGCTGGCTTGTTATCGCGGCGGCAATTACCGTTGGGCTGAATTTGTTGCCTACATCGTTCTGAACAATCAGAACCGGTCTTGTGCCGCCCTGCTCCGAGCCGATAACAGGGCTCAGGTCGGCGTAATAGATTTCTCCCCGTTTAACGGTCACTGTAATCACTCTCCGTTGGCGCAACCGCTGATTTAATCTTCGGTTACCGTGTTTGTTTCGCAACATTATTTTTGGCACTCGGCAGGCAAAATAAACGCATTTTTGAAATCGGGGAGCAAAAAATTTCAAAATTGCCTGTCCTTAATATGGAAGCCTACTACATTTTATTCGGATTTTCGGAGAGTGTTATAATTTTCCAGGCTTCAACGAGCCGTTCAAAGCTCCACGCGGCGTTTGCGGGGCTTGTTGACGGCAGGCAAACCGCTTTTATGCCCGTTTTGGGCAGAGTATATTTGTTGTAATATTTTTCGGCGGTCTTTCCGTTAACAAATATCCTTTCAATGCGGCAGTTGTCAAGAATAACCGAAAGGTCGTTTGCGGTAACGCTTTTAATTGAGCTGTCCGCGCTGCCCTGAATGTCACATTCACCTATAACATCCCACAGCGCAAGGCGATTTTCAAGAACAAGACGCTTTTTTTCTTCAACCGTTCCGGGCTTTTCACAGCCGTAAACCGCGGCGAGCACAGCCCAGAATCTGTTTTGCGGGTGACCGTAAAAGAACGCCGCTTCTCTTGATTTGACCGACGGAAAAGAGCCGAGTATAAGAGTTTCCGATTTTTCTGAAAACAGGGGAGGTATGGGATGAACCTGCATTATTATTCACCGCTTTTTATGTATTTTTTAAGCAGCTTTGAAATCGGAGTAAATACTGCAAAGGTAACGGCGGAGTTTATGCCCGCTTTGAGCAGATTAAAAGGAATGATTGCGGGTATGAGCATCTGAGCCACCGCTTTTGTGCCCGCGCCGAGGAAAATGCCCGTGAAAACAAGATTGAGAGGAATCATAACCGCCGCCATGGCGAGCGAGCCGAGCACAAGCCCTAAAATAAGTCCGCCGCTTGTCGGCTTCTTTTTATAAACCATTGATGATATAAGCACAAGAACGCCCGAGGCAATAAAGTGCATAACAAAGCCTATCCAGCCGCTTGATGCGCTGACGGTCAATGCTTGAATGGCGCAAACGGCAAGCAGAGTTACAATGCCCGAAACGGGGCCGAGCAGCATTGAGCCGATAAGCACGGGAATGTCAGCCGCGTCATATTCAAGAAACGGTGCGGCGGGAATGAGCGGCAGGCGCAGAGCGTAAACCGATACAATCGACAGCGCGGTGAGCATTGCCATAATTGCGGTTTTGATAACCTTGTTTGATGTGGATGTGCTTTTCATAATAAATCTCCATTTCCCTCGGAGTGTGCCGAAAAAATAAAAACGCCCTGCAAAAATCTTGCAGGGCGAAATGCTTTTTATGAGCACATTCTCTATCATCCGGACTTTAACCGTCGGTTGCGGAGTTTCACCGCATCAGTCGCAAAAGAGCTTTTGCGAGTCGTGGACTTTAACCACCGGTGGGGAATCTCACCCCGCCCCGAGAATTTATTGTTATTATCTATTATATCCCTCAGCCGCGATTTGTCAACATAAATTTTTGCAGATTTTATCCTATTTCGCTGCTGCGTGAAGATTGCAGCTCGGTGTGCAGCTTTTCAAGCTCTTTTTTTGAGAACTTATAGCCGAAGAAAAGCAGTATAAAAAGACCCGTTAAAATGATTGCGGGCACCAATGTGGATATTTCGTAAAGCTTTTCAACAACCTCAGCCGGTTGAGCGGCAAGCTTGCCGTTGTAGCCGATTAATCCGAGGATTGCGGGAACACCTGCACCTGCGGCGGTCTGCCCCAGCTTTCTCGCAAAAGAATAGAAAGAATAAGCCGTGCTTTCTTCACGCCTGCCCGAAAGCAGCTCGTGGTAATCAATAACATCCATAACCATTGCCCAGATTTCCATAACAAGGAAGGTCTGACCTGCTCCCGAAAGGAAGGTCATCACAAGGAAGAGATAAGGGCTTGAAGCAAGGGCGGTGTAGCCGAAAAGATACATTATTATGTTGATAACAGCTGCAAATGCAATTCCCGCGCTGCATATTTCCTTTTTGCCGAATTTGCGGACAAGCTTGCTCATAACGGGAAGGAACATAGCCATGGGCAGATATGTGCAGATTGTTACGATGCTGTAAAGACCGGGCTTTTCATAGAAATTCTTAAACAGATAGTTGTAAACAGTTTGCGTGTACATCTGGAAGCAAATCAAAAGCATTGAGATGCCGCAAAGAGCAAGGAATGGCTTGTTCTTTAAAAGCATACGGATACTGCGGAAAAGATTGTAGTTACTCTTGCTCTGGCTTTCGGAAACCGTAACTCTTTCTTTGGTCAGCTTGAAATGAGCAAAAAATGTTACAACCGTTAACAGCGAAAGGCAGCCGACGGCAATGCTGAGCTTGTTTCCGTCGAGCACCTTAACCGAGCCGCCTATGCCTGCAACGGTTGAATATACAAACAGCGGAAGCAGTATCTGAGCCGGAAGACCGCCCATTCCTGCGCCGACTGACCGCCACATGGAAAGAGAAGAACGCTCAATTTCATCGTCTGTAATTACCGAAGCGAGTGAGCCGAAAGGAATATTAACTCCTGTATACATCATTCCGTAGATAATGTAGGTTATGTATGCATAAATCAGATACTGGCTTTCGGTAAGACCGGGGATTTTAAGAAACATCAAAAATGCCGACGCGGCAAGAGGAATTGATGCACCGAGAATGTAAGGGCGGAATCTGCCGTGCTTTGTGGGGCGGCGTGAATCGATAAATGCGCCCCACATGGGATCATTGATTGCATCCCAAATTCTTGCAACAAGCATAAGCACCGTTATCGAGGCGTTTGCAATTCCCAAAACATCGGTATAAAACATTGTCAGAAACGAATTTACGAGGGAAAAGGTCAGCAGACCTCCCATGTCGCCCAAGGCATAGCCGATTTTATCAATGGCTTTTATTCCGTGGGTTTGCCGGTTATCATTCATATTAATTTCTCCTTGTGTTTTTTGTTTGTTTTAACTTATTATGATACTTGTTTATACCGTTTTTCCTTTTCCTGAAAATGTATATTTGATATTATCTTTTGTTTTCCAATCGGAGCATTTGGAGCTTTCGCAAAGTGACATCGGCTTGCGGTAATTTGCCGTCCATTCGGGAAGAGAATCGCAGTTCGGATTTCCGTTCTTTGCAAAGGCGCACACGGCGTCAGAAATTTGCTCTGAAATTCTGTAATCTATATCCTCAAAAGGACGCCAGCTGAAGTCGAGCGTTGAGAAAACATAAAGTAAATCCGCAGCGTGCCATGCGCCCATATCGTCACCGGGCAGAAATCTGTTAAAGTTATAAATATAGCAAGGGCTTGAATTGTGCTTCTGAGCGTATTTAGCCCACTTTTTTATGACACACTCCAGCACAATGGGTATCATATCAGTGCAGGTTGAGCCGATTATATACGGAATATCGGGGATTTTTTTCAGCTTAAAGTTGCTTTCGGTTAAAATCATTCCGTCATAAACCGGGAAGGTGTACGGCATACTGAATTTGCTATCCTTGCAGGCTTTAAGCCACGCATAATAAAGAGTTTCAGCGTCGGTTTTTTTGAGCTCTTCCATTGTCTGCACGCCTGCATTCTTCATAATTCCGTTCCAAAACGGCGCGATTTTTTCAACGGTCAAGGGTTTCAGCAGATATCTCTGTAAGCCCGCTCCGCTGAGCATTATTGCTCCCGAAATACGGTCCTTGAGCAGGGGATTATTAAGATGAATGTCAACGCTCATCGCTCCCGCACTTTGACCCATCAAGGTGATATTGTTCGGATTTCCGCCGAAAGAAGCTATGTTGTCAATTACCCACTGAATTGCAACGGTCTGATCAAACAATCCGTAATTTCCGCAAACGCCGTTTTCGGTTACTAAATCGGGGTGTGCACAAAAGCCGTAAGGTCCCAAGCGGTAATTCATTGCTACCATAATTATGCCTTTTTCTGCAAAGCGCTCACCTTTAATGTGACCCTCGTCTGTGCTTCCGCCCGTAAAGCTGCCGCCGTGGATAAAAACCAAAACAGGGCAGTTTTCGGCATTTTTAGGCGCCCATATGTTCAGGAAAAAGCAATCCTCGCTGTATGTAAATTCCAGCCCTTTGCGGAATTCTATGTGGTAAAACGGATTAACCTTGGCATCTTCTTCAAAAGCACGGTGCTGATAACAGCAGGCTTTGAATTCGGTTGCGTCATAGATGCCTTTCCACGATTTTTCCTGTTCAGGATATTCATATCTTCCCGCCCGTGCGTAGCGGATACCTCTGAATTCCAGGCATCGCTCGGTTTCCAGCCCTTTTATTGAACCACAGGGCGTTTCTCTTTCAACATAATTCATAGCCGCACCTCGATTTTTAAAATATGAGTATAATGGTATCAGATTTCCCGAATACTGTCAATCAGTCGATAACGGTGAGTTGCATAAATTTTGAAGAATGATTTTAAAAAAATGTTTATGTTTTATTTGTGTTTTCAATCATTATATGTTATAATAATCAAATAAAATACGGCGGCAGTTTTGCCGAAAAGGAGAATTTTATGAATTTTACACCGCTCGGCGGTTCTGGAACTCACGAGGGCTTTTGCCTGATAAAATCGGTCGAAAAAAAGCTCACCGCCAAGGGCGTGCCTTATCTTGATCTCGTTATTGCCGATAATGACGGAGAAATCAGCGCAAAGCTTTGGGATTACAGGGAAACGCCGTCAAATCAGTTTAAAAAGTTTGATTTTGTTAAGGTCAGGGGCACTTTTGTACCGTTTAACGATACAACGCAGTTCAGAATTGAGCGTATCCGCGCGGTGCTTCCCGAGGATGATGTCGCCATTGAGGACTATGTTCCGAGCGCTTGCCTGACGGGCGAGGTTATGCTTGCCGAGATTGAGAAAATCGTGGACGGCTTTGAAAACGGCGAGCTTAAAACCCTTGTTTCCGCCGTGATAGATGAATACAGAGAAAAAATAATCTATTGGCCTGCCGCAAAAAATCTCCATCACGCAGTCAGGAGCGGTCTGCTTATGCACACGCTCTCAATTCTTCGCCTTGCGAATGCAGTTTGCAAAATCTACGGCTTTGTCAATTATGATTTGCTTTGCAGCGGCGCAATTCTTCACGATATTGCAAAGATTGACGAGCTTGAGGCTTCTTCAACGGGAATTGCAAGCGAATACACCGTAAGGGGTAATCTGCTCGGCCATCTTGTTATGGGTGCCATAAGAATTGACGAAATCGGCAAGGCAAACGGCGTTTCGCAGGAAACGCTCACGCTTGTTGAGCATATGCTTATATCGCATCACGGCACTCCCGAATTCGGAGCGGCAAAATTGCCGATGTTTATTGAAGCGGAGCTGCTCTCTCAGCTTGACCTTTTGGACGCAAGGCTTTATGAAATGCGTCACGCGGTCAAAGAGGTTGAGCCGGGTTCATTCACTCCGCGCCAATGGGCGCTCGATAACCGCTGTCTTTATAACCACGGCATTGCTCCCGACGGCGATGTTAAGCTTATCAGTGAGGAATAAACACGCGTTTATTATCAGCGCGCTTTATATAATTTTTAAGGAGGAACAGTAATGCGAAACCATGAAGTAACAGCCGTTCAGCCTTTGCTCAAGGCGGACGGAAGCCTGAGAGAACCCGGTTGGTCAAAACAGCTTTATCAGGTTTATGACCGCAGCGCAATCAAAGCGCCCAAGTTCAGAATTAAAGAATGGGACTATTATCTTGTTATCTCTGAAAAGAATAATTTCGGCGTTGCACTCACCATATCCGATGACGGATATATCGGGCTTCAGTCGGCAACCCTGCTTGATTTTTCAATCCCGTGGGAACACACGGAAACAATTCTTAACGCTTTTCCTATGGGCAAATTCAAGCTTCCCTCAACCAGCGCAAAAGGGAACACGGTTTATCACGATAAACGCCTTGATATGGAATTCCGCGTTTCAAACGGTCAGCGCAGGCTGATATGCAATTTCAAAAATTTCCATGAGGGCAAAACCTTTTCGTGCGACATAACGCTTGCCCAGCCCGAAATGGACACCATGGTTATTGCAACTCCCTGGAAAGAAAAAAAGACCGCTTTCTATTACAATCAAAAAATTAATTGTATGAGAGCGAGCGGCAAAGCCGTTTATGACGGAAAAGAATATATCTTTGACCCTGCAACCGATTTCGGAACTCTTGATTGGGGCAGAGGAGTCTGGACTTATGATAACACCTGGTATTGGGGCTCGGGCAACGCCGATATCAACGGCCATGCTTTCGGCTTCAATATCGGCTACGGCTTCGGCGACACAAGCGCGGCAAGCGAAAATATGCTCTTTTATGACGGAAAGTGCCACAAGCTTGACGATGTAACCTTTAATATCCCCGCGAGCAGCTACACCGACCCGTGGACATTCACCTCGAGCGACGGAAGATTTGAAATGGAGTTTGTGCCGATAATCGACCGCGCGGCTAAAATTGATGTTAAGGTTATCGTTACCGACCAGCATCAGGTTTTCGGCAGGCTCAGCGGCAAGGCGGTTCTTGATGACGGAACCGTTATTGAGGTTAAAGATGTGCTTTGCTTTGCCGAGGATGTACATAATAAATATTAATAACACGGAGATAAAAAATGGATTGGACCGAGATAAAAATAACAGTTAACGCAGACGATGTTGACAGAGCGGGCGATATAGCTCAGATGGTTGTTCCCTACGGAATATATATTGAGGATTACCGCAATCTTGAGCAGGAGGCTTGGGAAATCGCGCGAATCGACCTTATCGACGAGGATTTGCTGGCAAAGGACAGAACCAAGGGCGTTGTGCATATCTATATTTCGCCTGAAGAAAATCCCGCAGAGGCAGTTTCGTTTCTGACCGAAAGGCTGACAGCCGAGGGAATAGCCAACGATATTGACGAATCGGTTTGCAAAAACGCCGATTGGGAAAATAATTGGAAAAAGTATTTCAAGCCCATGCCCGTCGGCGAAAAGCTGCTCATCAGACCGATTTGGGAGCAGGAATATGACGCGGGCAACCGCGCCGTGCTTCATCTTGAGCCGGGTCTGGCTTTCGGCTCGGGAACTCACGACACAACGCGGCTTTGCCTTGAAACGCTCGAAAAATACGCCGCTCCCGGCAAAAGCGTTCTCGATATCGGCTGCGGCAGCGGAATTCTCTCGGTTGCCTGCCTGCTGCTCGGAGCGGACAGCGCGCTCGGTGTTGATATTGACGCACTTGCTGTTAAAACCGCAAAGGAAAACGGAAAAACCAACGGCTTTTCCGAGCCGAGGTTTACGGTTTTGCAGGGCTCAACAACCGATAAGGTAACGGGCAAATATGATATCATTGCGGCAAACATCGTTGCCGATATCATAATCAGCCTTTGCAAAGATGTAAAGAACTATATGAATCCCGGCGCGGTGTTCATCACCTCGGGAATAATCACGCCGCGTGAGGACGATGTTTTGCGCGCGTTCAGCGAAAACGGGCTTGAGGTTATTGCCCGCCACGAAAGCGGCGGCTGGCTCTGCTTTGAAGCAAGGGTGAAATAAAATGAGCGTGCAGGAAGAATTAAAGGCTTTTTTGCTTGAAAAGGGCGTTGCAGATGTCGGCTTTTTTAAAGCGGACGGCGAAGCGCTGCCTTTCGGCGTGAGCATTGTTGCGCGCCTTTCTGAGAGCATAATAGAAGAAATCGAGGATGAGCCGACTCATACTTATTTCAATCATTACAGAAATGTCAATGCTTTCATTGATTCCATGCTTTTGCAGGCGGGTATGTTTCTTCAGCGCAAGGGCTACAGATACATAACCGTTGCCGCTTCTCAGAGCATTAACAAGGACGGCTGGAACTATCGGGCGAGATATTCCCATAAAAAAGGAGCCTGCCTTGCGGGGCTTGGCTCGATTGGGCGCAATTCGCTGTTTCTGCATAATGAATACGGCAGCTTTGTGCGTTTGGGCACTCTTTTTACGGATTGCCCGTTTGAGTGCGAAAACACGCTTGCGAGCAGTATTTGCTCGGGCTGTGACATCTGCGTTAAGGCTTGCCCCGCCCACGCCATAAAGGGAGGAGATTGGGCTCCCGGCACGCCGAGGGAAGAAATCTTTGACCCCGAGGCTTGCAGTAAATATATGAAAACGAAATTTCAGGCAATCGGCAGAGGCGCCGTGTGCGGCATCTGCATGAAGGTTTGCCCGATGAATAAAAAACAACCTATCTCGAAAGGATGATGCAAACAAATGTTGACAGAGAAACAGATTGAGCGTATGCTCAGCAAGCTTAACAGGTTTGAGAATACGCTTGAGCCGATGATTTTCACAAAGGTTGCCGAAATCGGCGCCAAGGCATACGAAACCACGGAGCGTCTTCATGAAATTCCCGATGACTCTCTCTTTAAGCCCGTTGAAAAGGGCTTCACATGGGGCGGCGAGTGTGCATATTGCTGGTTTAAAACCGAGTTCACCGTTCCCGATGAGCTTGACGGCAAAAACCTTTTTATCAGACCCGAAACACAGGGCTATGAATCCCTGCTCTGGGTCAACGGTATGCCTTTCGGCACCTTTGCAACCAAAATAGTTTTTACGGGTCACGGCAATCATTACTGCGACCTGCTTAAAATGAATGTCAGCGCAGGTGAAAAGATAGATATAGCTCTCGAGGTTTACGCAGGTCATTCCTATAAGGGTTGTGCACCGCTTGAAAATCTCCCGCTGCTCGATTATATTTATCATTACGGCGGAATTGATATCTGCGTTAAGGATTATGAAATTCAGGAGTTCTATTTTGACCTCAAAGTGCTCAATGAGCTTACCGCAAGCCTTGAAAAAAGCTCATTCCGCAGGGGCGAGCTTGTCAACGCTCTTTATGAGGCGCATAAACGCCTGCTTTATTCCTATGATGATACAGATGATGAGAGCTTCCGTGAGGCATTAAGAGCCGCAAAGCCTTATCTTAAAGAAGCGCTTGCGGTTAAAAACGGACCCGAAGCGCCGTTTGCGGGCATTATCGGCCATTCGCATATGGATACGGCTTGGCTCTGGCATGTTCCCGAAACGGTTAAGAAGTGCGCGAGAACATATTCAAATCAGATATCTCTTATGGAGCAGTATCCCGAATATAAATTTGTTCAGAGCTCTGCTTGCCACTCGAATATGATTTTGAAGAATTATCCCGCCCTTTTCAAGAAAATTCAGGAAAAGGTTGCCGAGGGCAGATATGAGCCTAATGGCGGAGTTTGGGTTGAGTGCGACTGCAACATAACCTCGGGCGAATCAATGGTCAGGCAGTTCCTTTGGGGTCAGAGATTTACAAGAAAGTATTTCAATTTTACATCCGACTGCTTCTGGCTGCCCGACACCTTCGGTTACAGCGCCGCAATTCCTCAGATTATGAAGGGCTGCTGCGTCGATTATTTCCTGACTACCAAAATAGATTGGAACGACACCAACACCTTCCCTTACGATACATTCTATTGGCAGGGAATTGACGGAACAAAGGTGTTCACCCATTTCAACAAAACTCATTGCTGGCCTTCTCCCGAGGATCTTTGCAATACGGTTTACGGCGACAGGAAGAATACCGATTCCATCCGCGAGAGAAGCGTTACGAATATGCGCCTTATTTCTTACGGTTACGGCGACGGCGGCGGAGGACCGCAGTTTGAGATGATTGAATCCGCAAGGCGTGTAAAGGACCTCAACGGCTGCTGCAAAACGGAGCATATGACCGTTTCAGACTTTATGAATAAGCTTGAGGGCGCGGCAAAAAATCCCTCAACCTATGCGGGCGAGCTTTATCTCGAGCTTCACAGAGGCACTCTTACCAATCAGCATAATATCAAGAGGCATAACAGAAAAGCGGAGCTTGCTCTGCGTGACCTTGAATATCTGACGGTCAGCAACGCCGTGCGTGACGGCGCGGTTGCAAGCGATGAAAAAACGCATCCGCTTTATGAGCTGTTGCTTATAAATCAGTTCCACGATATTCTCCCCGGCACCTGTATTCCCGCGGCTCACAAGCAGTCACTTGAAGAAACGGGATATATTATCAAGACTGCAAGAGAGCTTTCAAAGCAGGCGGCGAGCGGCAGCGGAGAGAAAATCACCGTCACAAACACGCTTTCGTTTGACAGAAGCGACCCGATTTTCCTTGAATGTGACGAGGGCTTAATGGCTAACTGCGATTTCAGACAGCAGAGCTATAAAAACATTGACGGCAAGAATATCCTTATCATCAGCGGGCTTACCGTTCCCGCATTTTCAAGCATTCAGCTTGAGCTTGTAAAGGGCGAGCCGAGCGGCGAGAGCGTTGTTTCACTCAGCGGAAACAAGCTTTCAACTCCGTTTGCCGATATCGAATTTGACGAAAAGGGCTTTATTTCTTCCCTTTGGGATAAGCGGATGAACAGGCAGCTCAGAGGAGAGGGCTACCCGCTCAACACATTCATAATTGCAGAGGATCTCCCCTCAGCGTGGGATAACTGGGATGTTGACGCGGATATTGAGTGCAAATTTGAGGACAGATCCGAGCTTATTAGCAGAGAGGTTGTTTCCTGCGGCGCGGCGGCTGTTGTTATCAGAAGCAAATACCGCGTTTCAAAGAAATCGACCGTTACTCAGGACGCAATCTATTTTGCCGATACCGCCGAAATCCGCTTTGATACTCTTATGGATTGGCAGGATAATCACCGCTTCCTTAAAGCTGCGTTTGATACCTCCGTTCACAATGATTTTGCCCGCTTTGAAATTCAGTACGGCAATGTCAAGAGACCCACAACGCGCAATAATTCAATCGAAAAAGCAAAATTTGAGGTTGTTAACCATAAGTATACCGACCTTTCGGAGACCCGCTGCGGCGTTTCGGTTCTCAATGACGGCAAGTATGCCATATCGGTTGAGGGCGGCAATATGCGCCTTTCGCTCCACAAGGGCGGCACAAGACCCGATTTCAACGGCGACAGAGGACTTCACAGAACGGTTTATTCGTTCCTGCCCCATGACGGCGGATTTTCGGCTGATGCGGTTATCAAGCCCGCTTATGAGCTGAATGTTCCCGTTGTTGCGGGCAAGGGCGATTATGAAGCCGTTGCGCTCGTTGTTCCCGAGGCGGACAATGTTATTGTTGAAGTAATAAAACCCTGCGAAGACAACGAAAAGGCGTTCATCGCAAGGCTTTATGAAGCAGAGGGAACATATACAAACTGCCCCGTCAGAATTTTTGACGGAGCAAAGAAAGTTGAGCTTACCAATATGCTTGAGGAATCTCAGGGCGAAATTGACTGCTCGGAGCTTGCTTTCCGTCCGTTTGAGATAAAGACTCTCAAGATAAGCTACTGATAAACCGATTGATGGGGTGAAAAAGTGAAAACTTTTGAAATTAAGCTGAAAAACGAAGGCGCTTCCCTGACGGTTTATCTGCCGGAGCCTTCTCCCGAAATGCCTCAGCTTGAAAACCGCCCGGGAGTTCTCGTAATTCCCGGCGGCGGATATCATATGTGCTCTGCGCGCGAGGCGGAGCCTGTGGCGTTTGCTTTTCTCGCAAAGGGCTATGCCGCCTTCATATTGCGCTACACCGTCGGTAAGGAACACGATTTTTCAATGCCCTTTGCCGATGTTCAGGAGGCTATGGAATACATCACTGCCAACGCCGCCGAATGGAGCGTTGACGCTTCAAGAATAGCGGCGATAGGCTTTTCAGCGGGCGGTCATCTTTGCGCGGCACTGTCCGTTATGGGCAAAACACGCCCTGCGGCAAGTATCCTTGTTTATCCCTGTATTCTTGATTCAACAAGCGAGATACTTGCTTTCCCTGTGCCGTCGCTTGATGTTAAGGTTGACGCAGAAACTCCCGCGGCGTTTATCATTGCCGCCTGTGAGGACGGAACCGTTCCCATCAAAAATTCCCTTGCCTATGCAAACGCGCTTGAAAATGCGGGAATTCCCTTTGAAATGCACATATATGAAAGGGACATCACGGCTTTTCGCTTGCGGAGCCCACTCTGTTTTCTTACCGTGATTCCGCAGAATATAACGCCCATATCAAGGGTTGGTTTGATTTGTGCATAACATGGCTTAATAAGCGGTTTGAGTTTCTTATGCCCGTCTGTAAAGCTCGGTAAGCTCGGCAAGCCAATTCGCAAGGTTAAAGTTAATATCTTCTTTAAGCGCTCTCCACTGCCAATTATTTTCGACGGTGGAGGGCGTGTTCATTCTTGCCCATGAGCCGAGAGAAAGCAAATCCTGCATTGTGATAATCGCCGTTTCACCAACGCTTGCAAGCGCTGATTTGATAACTCCCGCGCATCTGCCCTCCACTTCGTTAAGGCGCAGATATTTTTCCGCAAATTCAACATCGGCGGCGTCCGCGTTTTCAAACCAGCCCTCTATTGTGTCGTTATCGTGAGTTCCGATATAAACCACGCAGTTTTTGCCGTAGTTATGCGGCAGATAGTCGCTGTTTTCACGGCTGTCAAAGGCAAACTGCAAAACCTTCATTCCGGGAAATCCCGTTTCTTCAAGCAGAGAAATAACTCCCTCGTCAATATATCCGAGATCCTCGGCTATAATGTCAAGCTCGCCGAGCGCCGCCCGAGCCGCCTTGAAAAGCTCCGCTCCAGGAGCTTTATACCAAAGCCCGTTGACGGCATTAGTCATTCCGTAGGGCACGGCGTAATATGACGAAAAACCTCTGAAATGGTCGATTCTCAATCGGTCAAAAAGGGTCAGCGAGTGTTCAAGCCGCCTTATCCACCAACGGTAGCCGTCCTTACGCATATATTCCCAGTCAAAAACAGGGTTGCCCCATAGCTGACCCTCGCTGCTGAAACCGTCGGGCGGCACTCCCGCAACGCGCGTGGGATTAAAATCATCGTCAAGCTCAAATTGCCCGGGGCTGCCCCAGACATCCGCGCTGTCATGCGCCACATAAATCGGCAGGTCGCCGATTATTTTTATACCGTTTTCTGTTGCATAGCCTTTCAGCCTTTTCCATTGGCGGAAAAAAAGAAACTGAACGGTTTTGTGATATTCCGTTTCATCGGCAAGCAAGGATTTTGCGCCGTCAACAGCCTGCTCGTTGCGTGTTTTCAGCCCGAGCGGCCATTGATACCACGGCTTGCCGCCGAAAGAATGCTTCAAAGCCATAAAAAGTGCATAATCATCGAGCCAAAAGGCGTTTTCGGCGCAGAATTCGGCATATTCATCATCTTTTTCAAATCTTGAGCAGGCGGCTCTGAGAACGGCGGGGCGGTTAAGATAAAGCTTGCCGTAATCAACGGAATGAGGGTCGCCGCCCCAATCAATTCCGCTGAATTCATCTTCTGTCAGCAGACCGTCGCCGCAAAGCAGGTCAAAATCAATCATATAAGGATTTCCCGCAAACGCTGAAAAAGACTGATATGGCGAATTGCCGAAGCCCGTGGGATTCAGCGGAAGTATTTGCCAGCAGCTTTGCTTTGCCGCCTTTAAAAAATCTATGAATTCATATGCCTCCCTGCCGAGAGTTCCCACTCCGTAGGGTGAGGGCAGAGAGGTGATATGAAGCAAAATTCCGCTGTTTCTCATATGGCAAGAGTGGTTTCTTTGTCAAAATAGCGGATTTCATTCTCGTCTATATAGAGTTTGAGAAAATCACCTTGATTGATTTTTTCCTCGGCTTTTATTCGGGCAATGTGTCTTTTGCCGCCGAGTTCAAAATAAACATTGGTTTCGCTGCCGGTCATTTCCGCAATCTCAACGCTTACGGTTATCGGAGCTTTATTTTTGACCTCGGCTTCTCCTGCGGAAAAAATATGCTCGGGTCTTATGCCGATAACGATGTCTTTTCCGATATATTCTTTCATATATTTTGCCTTGTTTTTCGGAATATTAACCGAAAAGCCGCAGAAACGGGCTTTTAACACGCCTTTTTCTTCAACTACCGCCGCGTCTATAAAATTCATCTGAGGCGAGCCGATAAAGCCCGCCACAAACATATTTGCAGGCTCGCTGTAAAGCTTCTGCGGAGTGTCAAACTGCTGAATAACGCCCTTATCCATAACCACTATTCTGTCCGCCATTGTCATTGCCTCGGTCTGATCGTGGGTGACATAAACAAAGGTTGTTTCAAGCCGCTTGTGAAGCATGGTTATCTGGCTTCGCATCTCCGTTCTGAGCTTTGCGTCAAGATTTGACAGCGGCTCATCGAGCAGAAATACCTTGGGATTTCTGACCATGGCTCTGCCCAGCGCAACTCTCTGCCGCTGACCGCCCGAAAGCGCGCGCGGCTTGCGGTCAAGATAAGGCTCGATGTCGAGGATTTTTGCCGCCCATCTGACCTTTTCATCAATTTCTGCCTTGGGCATCTTTTTTAGCTTTAAGGCAAACGCCATATTTTTATAAACGCTCATATGAGGATAAAGGGCGTAGCTTTGAAAAACCATTGCTATATCTCTGTCCTTCGGCGGAATGTTGTTGACCTTTTTGTCATCAATAAAAAGCTCGCCCGAGGTGATATCCTCAAGCCCCGCTATCATTCGCAGGGTTGTTGATTTGCCGCAGCCCGACGGCCCGACGAGCACAACGAATTCTTTGTCCTTTATTTCAAGCGAAAGCCCGGGAATTACCGTTATTTTGCCGTTATCAAAAGCCTTTGTAACATCGTTGAATTTTATTGTCGCCATTTAGAAGCCTCCGTAGACTGCTATCCTTTAACGGCGCCTGCCGCAACGCCGCGGATAATATATTTCTGGCAGAAAAGATAGAATATTATAATAGGCAGAATTGCGAGCACGAGCATTGCCATCAGAGCGCCCATATCCTTGTTGCCGTAGCCTCCCGTCAAAGCCATCTGAACGGCAACGGGCAGGGTTTTGCTCTCGCCCGAGCCGAGAACGAGGTAGGGCAGCAGATAGTCGTTCCAAATCCACATGGCGTTGAGAATGGCGACGGTTATCGCAGTGGGCTTCAGAATCGGGAAAACTATCAGAAAAAAGGTTTTAACGGGGCTGCAGCCGTCAATGGTTGCGGCCTCCTCAATTTCCGTCGGAATGCTTTTTATAAAGCCGCTGAACATAAAAACCGACAGCCCCGCGCCAAAGCCGAGATAGATGAAAATTATGCCTATGCGGTTGTTGAGATTAAGCTCAAAGGCATAGTAGGTCATGGTGTACATAACCATCTGAAACGGCACAATCATGCTGAAAACGAAGAGATAATAAAGAAGCTTTGTGAGCTTATTTTTTACCCGCACAATAAACCATGCGGTCATGGAAGTCATCAGAACTATGCCCGCAACGGAAAAGAAAGTTATGAATGCGGAATTGAAAAAGGATTTCATAAAATCGGACTGCTTAAAGCCCTTGATAAAGTTTTCCGCACCCACAAAGGTTTCGTAATTCGGAAGCGAAAACGGAGATTGGGATATATAGAAATTTCCCTTGACCGAGTTCATGATTATTATTGCTATCGGCGCAAGAAAGGCGAGAGCAAGAATAAAAAGGAAAATATAGGTCACAGCTTCACGGAAGGAGCTTTTTGATTTCATTATTGCTCAACCTCCTTTTGCCTTGTCGCCCTGAGCTGGATAAATGCTATAACGGCAACAAGCAGGAAGAAGATTACAGCCTTTGCCTGACCCATGCCGTGCCATTGAGCAAGCTTCAGCCCCGTGTGGTCATAAAAGGTTTTGTATATATCAAGGGCAAGCAGCGAGGTGTCCGCGCTTTTGCCGTTTAAAGCAAGGTTCTGGTCAAAGAGCTTAAAGGAATTTGTGAGGGTAAGAAAGGTGCAGATTGTTACCGAGGGCATAACCATGGGTATTGTGATGTGAAACAGGGTTTGGAGCGGCGAAGCTCCGTCGATTGCCGCCGCCTCGCTGAGCTGGTCGGGTATATTCTGAAGCCCTGCAATATAAATAATCATCATATAGCCGATAAGCTGCCAGTTCATCAGAATGACAAGCCCCCAAAAGCCGTAATTCGGGTCATAGGTGATATCAACGCCGAAAAAGCCGAGCACGCCGTTGATTATCAGGCTCCAGATGTGACCCAGAACTATGCCGCCGATAAGATTGGGCATAAAGAAAACCGTTCTGAAAGCGTTGGTTCCTTTAAGCCCTCTCGTCAGGAGCAGGGCAAGCAGAAATGCAAGAATGTTGATTGTTATAACCGACACAATGGTGAACTTAACGGTGAGCCTGAGCGAATTTATAAAGGTTTTGTCTTCGGTGAATATTCTGATGTAGTTGGCAAGCCCTACCCATTTGCTGTCGTTTACGACCTTGAACTCCGTAAAGGAGAGCCAAACGCCCATAATGAACGGTATTACAAATGAAATCAAAAAAGCGGCGAGGGTCGGAAGCAGAAATACGGGGAAATATTTTTTTAGTGTTTTTTGCATCTGTATCAACTCCGAAAATAAAAAACGGCTGCTCCGCTCCGGACGGAGCAGCCCGAAATCTTCCTTTGAAAATTATACCCCGAATTCGCTCTTCCATTCGTCAACGGCGAGCTTTTTAACCTCATCCCAAGTCATACTGCCCTGTGCATATTTCAGCAGAGCGGCGCCCAAATCGTCTTTATAATGCTGGCTCGGAAAAACGGTGAAGTTCCACGGCAGGTTTGTAACATCCGTTTTGTTCATCCAGCGGATAACCTCGCGTGCAAGCGGGTCATCGGGAGCTTCGCCCTCCTCAAAGGTGTCAAAAGGAGAAATGAAGCCAAGCTCTTCCGTAACAAATTTTTTGCCTGTTTCGGAGCTGAAAAGCCAATAGAGGAAATCAGCCGCCGCCTTTTGCTCCGCTTCACTTGATTTTGAATTAATGCAGATAAAGTTTTCTGTTCCGATGCAAATTCCCGTTTTTTCTTCACTGGGAGCGCCTGTATAAATCGGCATAAACTTGATATCCTCGGGCGCAACCTTGTTGCCCGAAACATTCAGAATTTGCGATGCGCCCCAGTTTCCGTTTTGAACCATGGCGCATTTGCCAAGCGCAAACTCAGCCATTGAGGAGGTAACATCAAGCGTGCCGAGCTGTTTTTTATCCGTTGTGGAATTGTTTATATAAAGGTCGAAGATGTTTTTGAAGTAATCGGAATAGGTGAAATCGATTGTTTTATAGCCCTCGCCCGTAAGGTCGATGTTTTTTTCTTTGAATTCCATTGTCAGGGGAATATTCATCAGATGCGTCTGCCAGCGCCAATCCTCTCCGGTTTTAAGCGACGTGGAAGCAAAAACGCCGCTGATACCGAGCTTGTCTTTGTTTTTCTGCATATCCTCAACAACGGCTTTCAGCGCGGCAAAGCTCGTTATTTCGTCTGCCGAGGAATAATCAGTTGCCTTGTTCGGCAGAGCAAAATAAGCGTCGAGTATCTTTTTGTTATAAATTATCCCGTATCCTTCAACAACATAGGGAATTCCGTAAACGCCGTCTCCCGAGGATATGGCAAGAGATTTATCTTTAAGATGCTTGTAAAGCTCCGTATCTTTCAGGTCGGCGCAGTAATCCGCCCACGAGGTGTAGCCTATCGGGCCGTTTATCTGAAACAGAGTGGGTGCGCTGCTTGTTGCCATTCTTGCCGTCAGGGTTGATTCATAAGTGCCCGAAGCGGCGGTTTCAACGATAAGCTTTACACCCTTTTCTTTTTCGTAAGCGGCGGATATGCGGTCATATACCTCTGCAATTTCAGGCTTGAAATTAAGATATCTGATTTCTTTTACCGTTGCCGTGCCTGCGTTGTTGCCGCTCGGCGTATTAAGCCCGCCTTTGTTTCTGTTACAGCCCGAAAAAACTCCGAGCAAAATTAATGCCGCCGCCAGAACGGATAGTATTTTCTTTGTCATTTTGATTTCCTCCGTTAAAATAAAATCTTCGATGCAATAGTATTATGCACTGAGCGGCGGAAAATAATTCATAAACATAAAGGCTGTTAATGCACGGCAAAAATAAAAATCCTCTCGGCGTGAAGCCGAAAGGATTTTTAAAATCAGATTTTTGTTTTTTATGAAATATAGTTTTTCGGGTTTTGAGTTTCACCGTTCACGATTACCTCAAAGTGGAGATGCGGACCCGTTGAGTTGCCTGTTGAACCGACCTTGCCGATTGTCTGCCCCGCTTCAACATATTCGCCGACCGAAACGGTTATCGAGCCTTTAATCATATGGGCGTAACGGGTTTTATAGCCGTCGCCGTGGTTTATGAGAACCATATTTCCGTAGCCCGAGCTGCTTCGCTGGACTACCTCAACTCTGCCGCTCCTTGAAGCGATAACGGGAGTGCCGAGAGCGCCGCCGCCCGATTTAACAAGGTCAATGCCGTTGTGCCAGCCGCTGCTGCGCCAGCCGTAAGGCGAGCTTACATAATGGCAGCTCGGTGCAGGCCAGAGGAAGCCTGATTCGGACGCCGTGCCGATATAAACTCCGTTAAAGGATGTCCTTGTGCCGACGGTTACGATTTCGTCAACGGGTTCCTTTATCGTTTCATAGGAATAATCGGTATCCTGCAAAATGCCGTCAATGTAAATCTTTGTTTCGGTAACGCGCTGAGTGCCGTTGACGCCCTTCTGTTGAACCTGCCTGTATCCGCTGTATTTTGTGGCGTCGCGCTTTTTAACTGTGCTGAATTCGATTTCGCGCGTTGTGGATGATGAAACGATTTTTTTGATGCTGATGAATTTAACGGATGCTTTTACAACAACCGAATCGCCCTGCTTTACATCGTCCCAATCATAGCCCAGGTTATTATCTCTTAAATAATCCTCGTCAACGCCGAAATCCTCGGCAACCGATTCGATTGAATCGCCGCTTTGAATAATATATGTCTTTGCCGCGGCGCTTTCGCCCGTTAAAACGGAGGAAAGGCGTGAAGCGTCCCACATAACGCTTTCATCGTCACGGTAAAGCCCCTGAACATAGTCGATTGTTTCCGCAAAGCCGACAACATAGCCGTTTGCCTGAGCGTCTTTTTCATACGGCTCAAGAATATCATAGAAAACGGTTTTGGCGTCCGCTTCGTTTTTAACGGCGCAGATGAATTCACCGTCAATGTAAACACCGCAGGCGTGGGTCAGGTTGTCAACGGAATTTTCTATCATTTTATCCGATATAGCCTGAGCATCATTAAGCTCTTCGGGAGAAACAAGGCTCAGAGCATATCTTGCGTTGAAATTATCGGCAGGGGAGGCGGCAACAGTCATCTCCGTGCTGCTGCTGTTTTTGGAGGATGAATATGCGGCGGAGCTTAACCTGTCGCGCACAAGATCCATCGCCTCAATGTAAACCTCTTCTCCGCTGATGTATCCTATGCTCTTATCGTTATAAATAACTTCAAGAGCAAAGGTTACGCCGTTCCAATAGTTGATTGTAAAAATAAGTATCAGCAGTGCGGCGGCAGGCATAAGTATGTTAGCCGTGCTTCTGAGAAGCCCCGTGTGAGTGCTGAATGCTTTTTTGAAATAATGAGCTATAACGGACGGCAGAGAAAGAGGAGATTTCAAAGCCTTTTTTATGGTTTTGCCCGCTTGCTTTATTTCTTTGCGGAAACGGAGAATTTCATTGAGCGTTGCTCTGATTTGCTTTTCGACTTTTCGCTTTGTGCTTTCCGTTGCGTGCGAAAAGGCGGTGTGCAGTCGCTTAAACGGAGCGGCAATTACGCCGAAAACTACGCGGAATATCCGCGAAAGCAAGCGATAAATTCCGTCTCCGAAATTATAGAAGAAGGCATAAAACGAATTTTTATCCTCAATGTCAAAATCCTGCTCGGATGCAGATGCTTTTGCCTCTGTAACCTCAGCTTCATCGACCTGCTCGGGGAACTCGGTCAGAGGAGTACCGTTCATGATTTCATCTATTCGCTCAAGCTCCTCGCGAACAGCCTCCCGGCTGTCGATTTCGGGCATTATTCCGCTTACGGAACGGCGCGGCTTTTCTGCGCCGCCCATTGAGTTGCTCGGGGCATTTTCAACATCAAGAGAATATCTTCTTTTAATATCCTCTCTTATTGCCTCCATCTCGAGCTCACGGCGAGCCTGATCTCTTTTGCGAAGCTCTTCTTCACGCTTCTTGATATCGGGGTCTTTGGCGTAAAGGCGGGTCAGGTCATAAAAGCCGTCGGCAATAACATCATTTGAAGCTTTTGAGTCATCCGAAGGCGGGGCGTTATTCAGTTTTTTGCTTTCGTTATCCATTAATAAACGCTCCGAAATTAAAATATCTGATATATTATAATACTTTCAGGTTTTGTTTACAAGTCTTAAAAAGAAATATAATGCCGCTCACGGTTATTTAACACGCCGTTAACACAAACGGATTATTTTTCATTGCCGAGAAATCTTTGCAAGGCATCCTCCCAATGGGGGAGGCGTGAAAAGCCGTTTTTGTCAAGCGAGCTTTTTGAAAGGCGGGAGTTTGCGGGGCGCACGGCGGCGGATTTGTATTCGCTGCTCGGAATGGGGATTATTTTTGCTTGGGACTTTGAAAGCTCCATTATTTTATCCGCAAATTCCGCCCAACTGCAAATGCCCTCGTTAGTGGCGTGATAAACTCCGTATTTGCAGCCCGATATCATTTCGCAGAGCAAAACCGCAAGATCCTTTGTGTATGTCGGAGAGCCTGTCTGGTCGCACACAACTCTTATTTCGGGCTTTTCGGAAGCAAGGCGCAGCATGGTTTTAACAAAATTTTTGCCGTTTTCACCGAACACCCAAGAAATTCTGACGATAAAAAGCTTTTTGCACAGCCTTGCGGCTTCCGTTTCGCCCTCAAGCTTTGTTTCTCCGTAAAAATTGCAGGGGGCTTTGGGGCTGTCGGTTTCAAAAGGCTCGGTTCCTCGGCCGTCGAAAACATAGTCCGTGCTCAGATAAAGCAGCTTCATTCCGTATTTTTCGCAGGCGGCGGCAATGTTTCGGGTTCCGTCGGCGTTGATTTTGCGGCATATTTCCCTTTGGATTTCCGCAAGGTCAACATTTGTGTAAGCGGCGCAATGGATAACTCCGTCGGCGCGGCTTTCTTTAAAAAACAAATCGACGGCTTTTTCGTCGGTTATATCAAGCCTGTCAATGTCAGCGCCTATTGCCTCCGCTCCGATTTCGCTCAGCCTTTGCATAACATCGGAGCCGAGCTGACCCTTTGCGCCCGTAACAATTATTTTCATGGCAAACTTCCTTAACTATACTGATGCAAGAGTTTTTATGTTTATTTGATATTTTAACATATTTTGCATCCGATAACAATATTTTTTTGATTTTGACTGTTATATTTTTGAAATATGTGCTATTATAAACTGTAACAAACAAATTTCAGGAGTGAAATCAATGGAATTTAAAAATCTTGTGGATTTGCATACGCATACCGATAATTCGTTTGACGGGCATCATTCAACAATGTTTCTTTGCGAAACGGCGTTTATGAAAGGTCTGCGTGCCGTTGCGTTTACCGACCATATAGAAATAGATGCGTTTTACCGCGATAATTTTGACAGAACGGCAATTCAGTCTTATTTTGAGGTTGCCAAGGCGCGCTCGGCGTTCAGCGGCAAGCTGATGGTTTGCGTGGGCGCGGAGCTGGGTCAGGCGGTTTATGATAAGCCCGTTGCCGAAAAACTGCTTGACACGATGAATTACGATTTTGTTATCGGAGCGATACATAATCTGCCGCAGGTTCAGGATTTTTATTATATGGATTTCAACGATGAGAGCATAGATTATATGGATTTGCTCCGCCAATACTTCGAGTGGGAGCTGAAGCTTGCCCAATGGGATAAATTCGATACCCTCGCTCATCTGACCTACCCTTTGCGCTATATTGTCGGCAATTACGGAAAGGGCGTTGATATGTCGGCATTTTCCGAAATTATCGATGAAATTCTGCAAACGCTCATAAGAAACGGAAAATCGCTTGAAATCAATACGGCGGGTTTACGGCAGCCCATTGGAGTAACCTCGCCCGATGAAAGCATTGTCAGAAGATATAAGGAGCTCGGCGGCAAGCTTATAACAATCGGCTCGGATGCTCATTATGCCGAGCATCTCGGAGCGGGCATTGAGCAGGGCTATGAGCTTGCGCTTAAATGCGGCTTTGACAGCGTTGCCGTTTATCAGAGAAGAATGCCCACAATGATTCCGATTGAATAATCGTGGAGGAGAGCAAAATGAAGCTGACTGTTGACGCACCCGCCAAAATCAATCTGTTTCTTGATATCGTTGGCAGGCTTGATAACGGATATCACAGCCTGTTTATGATAATGCAGTCTGTTGCCCTTTCGGATAAAATAACGCTTGAAAAGAGCGAAAATAAAGGAATTTTTCTTTCCTGCTCCGAGCCGCGCCTGCCCTCGGATAAAAGCAACATTGCTTATAAAGCGGCGGCGGCGTTTTATAATTGCACGGGAATTGAGCCTGAAATTAAAATAGACATTGAAAAAAGAATTCCCTTTGCGGCGGGGCTTGCGGGCGGAAGCGCAGACGCGGCGGCGGTGATTGCGGGGCTTAATGAGCTTTACAAAACCGGTTTGAGCCAAACGGAGCTTTGCGAAATCGGGCTTTCGGTCGGCAGCGATGTGCCCTTCTGTATTGCGGGCGGCACCTGCCTTTCTCAGAATACAGGCGGAGTTCTTTCAAGGTTAAAGCCGCTGAAAGAGTGTTATATTGTGCTTGCAAAGCCCGAAGCGGGAGTTTCAACCGCGGGGGCATATGAGGCGGCGGATAAAACATATCTTTACCGTCCCGACAGTATGCGAATGCTTGACGCGTGCGAAAAAGGCGATTTTGAGGCAATGTGCAGATATGCGGGCAATGTTTTTGAGCAGGTGGTCGAGGTGGTTGACCGTGTTGAATTCAAAAGAATTATGAGAAAGCACGGCTGTTCGCTTTGCCAGATGAGCGGCAGCGGACCGACGGTTTTCGCCATTTTTGAAAGCCGTGAAAACGCCGAAAGCTGCGCCGCAGAATTGAAGAAAATATGCAAAGATGTTTTTGTGACCGTTCCCGTTGACCACGGAGCGGCTGTGACAGAATAAAAACAGGCTGCGTCTTATCCGCATTACACGGATCAGGCGCAGCCCTTTTTATCCGCCGACTTATGCGGCGGCTTTTTTTCTTGACATATAGTTAAGCGCATAGAATATTGCCGACATTACCGTGGCAGTCAGCCAGCCTATCGGCCAAGACGCCCAGATTCCGTTTGTTCCGTAAACAGGAGAGAGAAGATATGCAAAAACAACTCTCAGCACAAGGTCGGTAAAGGTGGCAACCATAAAGGTTTTCATCCAGCCCGTGCCGCGCAGAACACCGTCAACAAGTATTTTCACCGCAATAACGCAGTAAAACGGAGAGTTAATTCTCAGAAAAGCTTTGCCGACCTCAAGCGCGGCGGCGTTTCCGCCTTTCATAAAGAGCGTGATAAGCGGATCGCAGCCGAAAAAGTAGGCGGCGGAAAACGGAACCGTTATGCAAAGCGACATTATAATTGCCGCCGCGAAGCCCGAGTCAATTCTCGAAAGCTTCTTTGCGCCCACATTCTGAGCCGTGTAGCCCGATACGCCGTTTCCGAGCGTTGTTATGCTCGTTATGCAGAAGGTGTTAAGCTTGATTGCCGCAGAATATCCCGCAACAACAGACGAGCCGAAACCGTTGATAAGCCTCTGAATAAACAGATTGCCTATCGAAACAAAGCTTTGCTGTAAGATGCTCGGAATGGCAACTATGCATATTTCACCGAGCGTTTTAAAAGAAAACTTTGAATATTTTTCCGTAACCTTTATCGTTTTAATTCTTGCCGATACCGTTATCAGAGCAAGCACACAGGCAACGCCCTGAGCAATAAAGGTTGCCCACGCAACGCCCGCTACGCCGAGCTTTAAAAATCTGACGAAGAGGTAATCAAGAGCAATGTTGCTCAGCGATGAAAAAATCAAAAAGAACAGCGGAGTTCGTGAATCGCCGACCGAAACAAAAATTGCGGTGGCTATATTATAAAGAAACAGAAATATAAATCCGCCTATGTAAATGTTGAGATAAAGCGCACCGTCATCAAAAATATTTGCGGGGGTATTCAAAAGCTGAAGAACGGGTCGGCATATCGCAAGACCAACGGCGGTCAATGTGCCCGAAACGGCAACGGAAGAAATAATCGTGGTTGAAATTGCGGTTCTCATATGCGGATAGTCGTGCGAGCCGAAAATCCGGGCAATAACAACCGTGCAGCCGATGTTGCACCCGATTGCAACGGCGTTGAAAATCATGGTTATGGGATATGAAGCGCCGACGGCGGCGAGTGCGTCCTCGCCCGCGAATCGCCCCGCAATAACAGAGTCCGCAATATTGTAAAGCTGCTGAAAAATAACGCTCAGGAACATGGGAATGGTGTAGCTGCACAGAACAGCCGACGGCTTTCCCGTTGTTAAATCCTTAACCAATTTCTTTTGCCTCCACAACCTTTTGTTTATCAGGTTTTTTGCTTCTGAATCTTATCAGACCGATTATTATTGAAATCTCACAGCAGATTTCGGTTGCCGTTCCAGAATATGAGCGGCAGATTATGTTATAGACAAGCCACATAAGCGAGGTGGGGAGCGTGAGCGCTCGTAGCTTCTGCGTTTTCGGGCTCCACATAACGAAAGATGAAATCGCCATGGCAAGCATCGGCAGCAGAGAAACGGGGCTTGAATAAGTTATCGCGCCGCCGATTACCGCAAGGCAGGCAAAAACAACGGGGCAGGCTCGGCTGTCGGCAAATTTTGATTTTCCTCTGAAAGAATAAGCAACGGCCCTCGCCATGCCGACAATGTTGCCCGTCATTCCCTCAAACGCACCGAGCATAAAATACTGAACGGCGAAAAGAAAGCCCGAAAAAGCCTGCATAACCACTATTCTTCTGTGGGTACGCTGCTGAAACGAGAGCAGGAGCAGGGCGGCGGCAATAACGCCTATGCACTGAGATACGATGAAAACGGTGTCGCCGCCTTTGAAAAATTTTGTAATAAAAGCCATAAAAACCTCGAATAAACCGTTTATAATCCGAGTCATATTATATCGCTTTTTAAAATTTGTGGCAATGCCAAAAACATAAGAAATCCCCGCCGCACCGACGGGGATTAATGTGAATTGTGCATAAGTCGAATTTGTTTTTTATTACTTTACAAAATATTCCTGCTATGATATGATTAAATAAAAAGGTAAGAAACCCGTTAGATACCGATTTATAAATCAGAAAGGTGTTTGTTATGGCTTATTACTGTGCATTGATTCCCGGACTGATTGTGTCATTCGTTTTCTGCTTGAAACGCAGAAAGGGCTGTACTGTTGAAAATATGATTTTTAAAGCAGCGTCCAGCCTTTGCTACCTGATTACCTGTGCAGTTGCAACTGCTTCTAACCCCGACGCACACATTTACGGAGCGCTTATTGTAATTGGCGGAGCGATGGGATTAGTGGGGGATATTGCCCTTGACTTAAAAGGGATTTATCAGCAAGATGAGTCACAGTATCTGAAAGCAGGGTTTGCGTTTTTTATTGTCGGGCACATATTATATACGGCGGCGGTAATAAACTCGGTAATGATGAAGTGGTGGGTCGTTTTGCTGAGCGTTGCAGCAGGATTGATTCTCGGAGCGTTGGGTATATTGGGGCAGGATTTATTAAAGGTTAACTACGGAAAATACAAGAAAATAGTTTTTGCCTACGGAGCGTTTCTGGGTCTGACTGCGGCTGTTTCGTTGGCAGCCTGCATTATAACCAATTTCCGAAAGGAATATGTGCTCATGATGATAGGCGCCAATATGTTTATGCTTTCTGACGCTGTCCTTTGTGGCATATTCTTCGGTGAGAATAAAAACAAAAGCTCAGATATATTTATAAATCATATTTTTTATTATGCGGCACAATATCTGATTGCAGCTTCCGTTATGTTTATGTAACTCAAACTGCTTTTTCACATACAGAGCAAAGATATTCTTCTGAGATATTATAAAACATACAATTGAAGCCCCCCTGCGAGCATTTGATTTTGCCGTCGCAGATTTCAAAAGAAACACTCTTGATGTCTGCTCCCAGCCCCGTGCCGATGCATTTGAAATAAGCCTCTTTCAGAGTCCATATTTCAAAGAAACGCTTTTCTTCCGTGATGTATTCAAGCTCCGAGGGCGCGGCAAAGCGCTCAGCCGTTTTAAGCTTAATCAGGCGGATCTTTTCAATGTCAATGCCGATTTCACGCTCCGATACGGCGCATACCGCAAAATCTCCGCTGTGGCTTACGCTGAAAAATACAGGCAGATTTTCCGCATACGGCTTGCCGTGCTCACCCTTTAAAAACACTATGCTTTTGGGGTCAGCTTTGCAGAAATTGCCTATACACTCCCGGCACAGGTGATCCGCCGCAATTTTGGCGGCTCGTTTTTCTTTTACGGCGACGCGCTCGGTTTCAGCTTTGCGCTCATCGCTCATTTCATTGAACCAAACGCCGAGCTGTTCGTCAGAAAGCTCGGCTATATTAATTGAATTAACGGTAATCATACGGCATGTGCTTCAATGTAGCTTGAAAGCTTGCCAACCGTGTTATAAGCACGGAAATCGTCGGCAGTAAATTTAACGCCGAATTCGTTAAAAATATCCTCGCCGAGGCAGACAAGGTCAAAGGAGGAAAGCCCCAGATCGCTCTTGATAAGCGTGTCGGCGGTAATCTCATCGTCAGGCTCAACATAGTTGAGAAGCATTTCAATAATTTTTTTCATATTATTTCACCTTATCTTCCTTGATTTTTGCAAGAATTTCTGACACTTTGATATCGGGATTTTCAATGCCCAAAAGGAATGTATCAAGCATTTTATCGTAGAAATGATGAAGCTCAGCCACGGGGCTGTTAACGATTCTGTATTCAAAGTTAAAATCAAGGCCGTTGTCATTGCTTCTGTGCATAACCGTCAGATAAAGAGGCTGAACGGATGCGTCGTTGTTATACCAGAAGCCACGGCTTGATTTTTTCATTTCTTCGCCGTAATATGGCATCGGAAAATGAGGATGATAAGAAAATGTTATGCATTCATATGTATAACGTGTGCCGCATTTCATGGCGAGGTGCCTGAGCATAACCGCTTCCATTGAACCCATATTTGAATGTTCAAATATATCGTTCTGCGCCTTTTCAATGACCCTGACTGCTTCTTCAAAGGTCATTTCTGGCTCAACAATGTTTCTCATTGAGAAAAAGTGCATTCTTACTCCGCCCGATTTTTTGTCAAGCAGGGTCGCACGGCGGTTAACCATAAGCTTATATGAAATATCTTTTTCGTCATTGTTGAATGACGAAAGTGCGCTTCTCATACCCATCATCAGAACGCAAGGCAGGGAAAGACTTCTTTCCGAACACATTTTTATAAGCTTTTCCGATGTTTCGGCGTCAAGGCTGAATCTGAGGGTTCTTGATTCAGGGTTGGCGTCAAGAACTTCCGCTTTTCTTAGGTTGGGTTTCTTTTTATCAATTCTCTGCTGAATCAGACGGCTGGGGCGAACATAATCCGTATAAATCGGTTCCGGCTCGTTTTTGATTGTGCCTTTCCAGAATGCAACATCCTTTTTGTGCTGTTCCGATTTCGGATATTCCAATTCTTTCTCAACCATTTCAATGTAGCTTCGCATCGGCTTAGGATAAGCCGTGCCGTATTTCTTGTGTAAATAAATCGAAAGTGCGTCAGCGAGAAAAGCTTTTGATGAATAACCGTCAAATGCAAGGTGATGAAGCTTCATATAAATGCCGTTATATCCGTTTTCAAGATGAATTATTCTGATTTCGTTAACGGGCTTTTCGTACATATCAATGATTGAATGGGAACGCTGTTTCAGAAATTCGTGGGCGTCATCCCATGACATCGAGGATAAATCCTCTTCGATGATTTCTATTTCGTGTTTATCCGCAAGATACTGATAAACCTTGTTGAACGGGCGCTTGGTGAAGCGCAGACGCATTGTATCGCATCTGTCCATTGCCTCATAGAGAGCCTCTTTCATTGTTTCGGTGTCAAAATCGCCCTGCCAATAGTAGCCTGTTACGATATTAAGCACGGGCGCATCCTTGCTGTGATGTTGGGAAACATAGAGCATAAGAGACTGAGCGGGAATGAGAGGGTACGCCTTAACCTTTTTGCCGTTTTTAAGCTTGACTTCCATTGTGTCCCCTCCGTTTTTAATATTTAACATGGGCTCTCTTGATTTTGTTTGTTGTTGTTTTCGGGAACGGTGTTTCTCTCAAACGAAGTATAGCGATTTCTCTTTCGGGTCTTTCTCCCTTATTGGCTTCTTTAACTTTTTCGTTAAGATACGCTTCAATATCGTCAATACCCATCATTGCCGCAAACTCCGAATCGGGATAAACCTCGGCGATAATTCTGTCATTTTCGGCGCTGACAACAATTTCTTTAATAACCTTTTCGTCAGCAAATTTCTTTTCAAGCTCTTCGGGAGAAACATTTTCTCCGTTTGAAAGAATGATAAGATTCTTCATTCTTCCGGTAACATAAAGATGCTCTCCGTCATCGCTTATCCTTCCGAGGTCGCCTGTTTTGAGATATCCGTCATCGGTAAACACCGCCGCCGTTTCTTCGGGCTTTTTGTAATATCCCATCATAACCGACTTGCCTTTAACCTGAATTTCGCCGTCAAGTATTCTCACATCACATATGCTTTTCAGTATTTTTCCGCTTGAGTCTTTGCATTTCTCTCCGTAATCGGCGGTTGTAATTTTGGGGCTTGTTTCCGTCATTCCGTAGCCCTGGCGCAGCATAATGCCGTGCTTTTCATATTCGGCAATAAGCCCGGGCGCAAGGTAAGCGCCGCCGACTGCAATCCAGCGGATGTTTTTGCCGAAAACCTTTTCAGCCGCCTGCCTGTCGGTAAGCTCGGGGAATTTTTTATGAAGAATAGCAACCTTTCTGATTAAGGTTTCGCAAATCATCGGAACTGCGCGCATTGTTGTGGGCTGAAAAACAGAGAGACTTCTGCCGATATTGCCGATATCTCCGTTGAGGCACACGGTCAAGCCGTCAAGCAAAGGCTTGAAATAATCGCAGGAAAAGCAGAAAATGTGATGCATGGGTAAAACGGAAAGATAAACATCGTCATCGGCAAGCTCCAGCTCGGGATAGGTTATGTTTGCGATAAGATTTTCGGAAGAGAGCATAACGCCTTTTCTTACTCCCGTTGTGCCCGAGGTATAGATAATTGCCGCGCACTCGGCGGGATTGAGCTGAATTTCAGACAGGGGCGCGTAAACAGAGTCGGAATTGTATCTGCGGTAAATACCGTCAAACCAATCCGCATCGCCCATGTTTACAACCGTCTTCAGCTTATGATATCTTTTTTGTATTTCTTTTGCGCTGTTTTCATAAGCGTTTTCATAGAAAAGCGCGTCAATGTCGCCGTCCTCAAAAAGCTCGCAGGCTTCGTCAACGGAAGTGTTGGGCGCAAAGGGAACAAAAACATTGCTGCTGACAAGCGTGCCGGTCAGGGCGGTTATATATTCATATGTGGTTTTTCCGATAACCGCAATGTGCATTTTTTCGGGGCATATATCTCTTATATAACGGCAAACGGCAAGGCTGTTTTCACGCAGGTCAATAAAGCTTTTTTCGATTATTTCCTCACCGATGAGATACTTAATAAAAGGCTTATTACCGTATAAATCCGCACTGTTGTCAATCAAATCTCTGACCGTGTGAATTCTTGAATAATAGCTTCTTGCATTGCTCGCGCTGTTCATAAAAATCCCCCCAATGATTTGACAGCGAAAAGGTCGCTTTTTTAGCCCTATGATATCCAAGACGGGGGAAATTGTAAACAGACAAAACCGACAAAAAGTCTAATAACCGACAAAAATCATCAAATTTTCGTCGGTTATGTATAATTTTGTAAAATATTTAGTTTTATTATAAATTACTGCTTAGTTAAATATTCCGATGCATTTTACCCAAAAGAGAGAAACACATACGCCCACGATAAATCCGCCTATAATTTCGGGAATTGTGTGCCCCTCAACCTTTTTGACATCTTCAACTCCGTCTCCGCAAACCTTGCCCTGAAGTCGGTTGAAAGCGTCGGTAAGCCTGCTTATCGGCAGCCTTACTTTGAAAGCGTCAAACATAACAATAAAAGCAAAAATTCCGCAGGCGGCAAAAAGGTCGGTGTCAAATCCGCTGTGAAGCCCGACGCAGCCGCAAAGGGCAATAACCGTTGCAGTGTGGGAGCTGGGCATACCGCCGAGCTTAAAGAGTGTTCCGATTGTAACCTTGCCGCGGGAAATGCCTTTTTTCTTATTATAATAATATGTAACCGTGTTGATTATAACTTTGATAAGCTGGGCGATGAACCAAGCATTAAGACACACAAAAAAGATTTTCATTCCTTTAATTTCTCCTCATCAGAAAACATAAGTCAGTTAATCATACACTATTGCCTGAAAAATTGCAATAGATTTTTGTTGAAAATTCGGAAAAATTATGGTATTATACTCGACAGATTGTTGCTTGACTGGCGAAAAATGAATAGAAATGGGGGATTAAGTTGAAAAAACAGAATCAGAATATGGGTAATAAAAACATACCCGAATACTCAACAATCAAAGAAATCGTCGTTAAGGGAACCGCAATGGGCGGCGATAAAAAGCAGTTTGTGTTCCTTGATAAAAACAAAAATGAGTGCACAAGGAACTATAACCAGTCCTGGCGCGAAATTTCATCAATCGGCACATTTTTCTTTCTTCACGGCTTAAAAAATCAGAAGAAAATCGCAATTATCGGCGAAAACTGCTATGAGTGGATGGTTGCTTATTATGCAACTCTCTGCGGCGGCAATATTACCGTTCCCATGGATTGCAAGCTTCCCGCAGACGATCTTGCCGATCAGCTTATCCGTTGCGACTGCGACGCTTTGGTTTATACAGAAAAGTTTGAAGAAATGGTTAAAGGCTTTAAGGCCAATCCTCAGATGCCCGTTAAGCAGTATTTCTGCATAGGCGATTTTCAGAAATTCCTTGATGAGGGCGCTGCGGCTCTTGACGCGGGCGACACTTCGTTTGCAGACGCCGAGGTTAAGCCCGAGGATCTTGCCTGCATTGCCTATACTTCGGGCACAACGGGCAAGAGCAAGGGCGTTATGCTTACCCACAAGAACATTGCGAGCAACTGCTCATCATCCTGCCGTATTCTTTCGGGCAGGCACGCCATCGGATTTTTGCCGCTTAACCACACATATGCGTGGGTCAGCGCTCTGTTTTCAACCTACATTGTAACGGAGTGGGGCTATCTCTGCGACGGAATTAAGGATATTCAGGGCGATCTTAAAAAATACAAGCCCTATAACTTCTCGGCAGTTCCTCTTGTTGTTGAAACCATTTATGACCGAATTTGGAAAACTGCGAGAAAAACGGGCAGAGAAGATATCCTCAAAAAGGGTCTTAAAATCAGCAATTTCCTTATGAAGCTCGGCATTGATAAGAGACGCAAGATTTTCAAGCAGATTCTTGATAATCTCGGCGGAAACCTGACAATGATAATCTGCGGCGGCGCAAATCTTGACCCGAAATACGAAAAGGGAATGCATGATTTCGGCATTGAGATTTATAACGGCTACGGAATTACCGAGTGCTCACCCGCAATCACCTGCAACAGACCCGATAAATATAAGTTCGGCAGCGTCGGCGTTCCCATTGACTGCTGCGAGATAAAAATTCACGAGCCTGATGAAGAGGGCGTAGGCGAGATATATGTTAAGGGCACTAATGTTATGGTCGGCTATTACGGCGAGCCCGAAGCAACCGCCGAGGCTTTTGACGGCGAATGGTTCAAGACGGGCGACTTCGGCAGAATTGATGAGGACGGCTTCCTCTTTATGGTCGGCAGAAAGAAAAACCTTATCGTTCTTTCAAACGGCAAAAATGTTTCCCCCGAGGAGCTTGAGGATAAGCTCTCAACCATCGACTATGTAAAAGAAGTTCTTGTTTACGAGGAAAACAAGCAGATTGTTGCCGAGTTCTTCCTTGACGAGGAAGAATATCCTGATGCAAGAAGCAGAATTAAGGGCGATGTCAACGAATTTAACCGCAAAATGCCGCTGTTCAAGAATATCGGCAAGGTTAAAATCCGCGATGATGAGTTCCCCAAAACAACAACTCTCAAAATAGTCAGAAAGTATATGGAGAAAAACTGAACATATTAATTAATCCGCTCTGCGAAAGCAGGGCGGATTTGTTTGTGCGAGTATTTATATATTAATTATTTCTGCCTTAATACCGAGGGCGGGGAGAAAGATATCAACGATATCCGATGTCTTTATTCTGAGCGTTGCGGTGTTGTCGCTCGGGTGGCAGCAGATGTATTCGGCGCTGAAAACCTCACTGTCAGCCGCAAGCGAAACTTTTCGGTCTTTGTCAAAAATAAGGCTTGTAATGCTCAGCGAGCCGGGGCGGGTGTTCAGAAGCTTTTCCATTGCTTCGGCGCTTGCAAACGAAAGGCGGGAGGAGCCGAGCTTTTTTGAAACCTCGCTCGTTACAAATCTTTTATCTCCTTTGAGCATGAGCAGATAAAAAACGCTCTGCGCGGAATTTGTCAGCAACAGATTTTTGCAGATTTCGCCGCCGACAGCTTTCTCTATCTTTTTACATTCTTTAATAGACTGCACAGGGGAATGGTGAAAAATATTATATTTTATGCCAAGTCCGTCCAAAAAAGAGCAGACAGCTGCCGTGTTTTCACTTTGCATTTTTTGCACCGACCTTCCGAACTATAAAAATAAAGCTGCACCGAAATTTACGATGCAGCGGAGAGTGTTTGCTTTTTTAAAACTGAATTGCGGGAAGCTCAATTTTTGCAATCGCTTCAACAACTGCGGCGCAGATGCTTTCAATAAAAGCGTCAATCTGAGCAAGGAAGCCGTTTAAATTGATGCCGCCGAAAGCTTCGTTTGCCGTTTCGTTGAAAGCCGCGATATGGTCGGAAACCGTAACAAAGAAGTCGCCTACATAGTTATTGACCGTGGCGGTAACTTCTGCAACTGCATCCTGAACGGAGCCTGCAACATCGGCGTCGGCAGCAAAGCCGCAAACAGACAGCATAGCGGCAAGAGCTGCGAATACAAGCAAAACTGAAATGAATTTCTTCATATAATACCACTCCTTCATTTTTTATACATTATATAGTATTTGTGTTCATTTGTCAAGACACATTATGAATAAAAGGCCGATTCATAATTCTTTGAATCAATTTTAATTGACTTCCACGGACCGCTGCTGCAATCCTCGTGGGTCAGAATTCCGTCCTCATAGGAGTGGATATTTGAAAAGCTTGATTTTCCTTTTGAGAGCACCCAATAAATGTTGACCGTTTCATCGGGCGCGGGGAAAATGCTTTCCTCGGCGGTGAAATTTTCGCTGCGAAGCTCGCCGCAGACAAAGGAAACTATTTTGTCGTCACCGTCAAATTTAATATAACAGCGTGAGTCTGCGCTCTGAATGACATAAGCGCCGTCGGCAGTTTTTGAAAATTCAAGAAATTCTTCCGTATGAGAGCCTTGGCTGTCCTCGGTTATAAATGAATAACGGAAGCTGTCGGCGTCGGCATCGTATTCCGCAAGGTATTCTTCGCACGCCTCCTCGGACACAAAGCGAAGCGAAAAGCGGGCTTCGCCGTCGGAATCATAAATGATATCCGCGCCCGAGCTTTTGAGCTTATATGCGGCTTTTGCCGCCTCATCTGTCAAATCGGCGGTGAAATCTGCGGTTATGTCAAAATGTTCAAGGCTGAAAGGCTCAAATGCGGTGAGAATATAATCCTTTTCAAGAAAGAAATTGTTTTCATTCTCAAGCTTTATCGCGTTGTTGTGTTCTCTTTCAAGAATGTCAACCTTGGCTTTCATTGCCGAAATAACCGCAAAATATCTTTCGCGGCAGCCGATAAAGGTTTTATCGGTGTTTGTAATATTGAGCATATCGGCGGTTTTGAATTTTTGCTCAGTTTCTTTCCCCGAGCAGGAGCAGAGAAGCAAAAGCGCCGCCGCAATAAACAGGGAAATACATTTTTTCATCAGCATTAACTCCCGTAAAAAAGGAGCATTCCGCGATTGCGGGAAATGCTCCTTGCTTTTTATATTATTTTTCGCTGAGCAGCTTTGCAAGCTCGTCCATAAAGGTGTTGATATCCTTAAACTGGCGGTAAACCGAGGCAAAGCGGACATAGGCGACCTCGTCAAGATCCTTGAGCTTATCCATGGCAAGCTCGCCGATGTGAACGGAGGTTACCTCGCGGTCAAGCGAATTCTGGAGCGCGGCTTCGATTTCGTTAACTGCGGTTTCGATTTTTTCAAGCGAAACAGGGCGCTTTTCGCACGCTCTGAGCATACCGTTGAAAAGCTTGTTTCTGTCGAAAACCTCTCTGGATTTATCCTTTTTAACAACAATAACAGGAACGCTTTCGATCACTTCATATGTTGTAAAACGCTTTTGGCAGCCTGTGCATTCTCTTCGGCGGCGTATGCGCTCGCCCTCGTCGGTAGGCCTTGAATCAATAACCTTGCTTTCTTCGCAGCCGCAAAACGGACATTTCATAGGCTTTCAGCACTCCTTAAAATTCGGTATTTTTATTAATATACAATTTAAGTATATCATATCATTTTTATTTTTCAAGAGTATTTTATAAATTTTGCATATAGTTCAGAGCGTCCGCAAGCTCGGACGGCTCTTTGAAATTGGAGCGGTAAAGCTCAATGATGTAATTTCCGCGATAATCTGCCGAGTCCATAACCTCAATCAGCTTTTTGAAATCAAAGCAGCCCTTGGAGGGGGGCAGGCAGTCGCATTTTCGGTCATGGTCGCTCAGATGGATATGAATAATGCTGTCTTTGAACTCATTGGCAAATTCAATCGGCGAAAAGCCTGCGCGTACAGCCTGCTTAACATCAAAAACCATTTTAAAATCATTGCCCATTGATTTCCTCATCATACGCAGGAATACGGGATTTTCGCTGTAATGGCGGTTAACATTTTCCTGGCAGACCGTAACGCCGAATTCCTTGCCTGCTCTGACAAGCTCGGAAAAACGCTCAATATATTCAAGCCCCGTGATTTTGCCGGGCAGCAATGAGCCGTGGATAACGGATATGCCCGCTCCGAGAGATGCCGTGAAATCAAAGCATCTTTTATAGAAATCAAGAGCGTCAAGATATCGCCTTTTGTATTCGCCGAAAAGCATATATGTTTCGGAAAAAGAAGAAAACGGATGAACCGAAACAATATGCATACCGTATTTTTCGGCAATTTCCCTGAGAATTCTTGCAAATTCGGGCGAGGTTTCGCTCGGAGAATTCAAAAAAATCTCGCAGGTTTTAACTCCGAGCTTTCCGAGTTCTTCAAGGGCGTCTTCCGTATTCTGAGGATAAAGGCAGGCGGTAGAAACTCCGAATGACATTGCGTTCAGTCCTTAATTGGTAATATTTAATGTTTGAATACCCAAAGGCTATGATGTATAATTTGAATCAGAAAAAACACAGGAGGTTCCGAATGAAAAAGCTGTTAAAAGAGATTAACCGCGGCGCAAGGAGAACGCTGATAACAGGCGGAGCGCTTATTGCCGCCGTGCTTGCGGCGTCGGTTTTTCTTTACTTAGGTGCAGGGCGGTTCTTCGATTATTACGGCGCTATGGATATCAGCGAAAAGCTGCTTGCAAGCGTCAGACCGCTCGGCGTTGCCGTGTGTGCGGGTTCTCTGGGCATTGAGTATTCATCGAGGCGCAGAGGCAACCCCGATAACTGAATTATATCACAACGCTTGTTGAATTTCAAGAAGTATGAAAGCAGGGAAAAAGCTTTTGCCTTTCCCTGCTTTCGTATTTTAAAATAGCATATTTTCGATAAACAAATCGGAAAACACGGAGCTTTGCGATAAATCGGTGTATTCCGCATTTTCTATGCTTATAACGGGCTCTTTGCCGCAGGCAAATTCCGCCGTGCCGAGCAGACTGCTGTTATCAACCGTAACAACCTTTTTCCGAAGCTCTGCGGGAATAAGCCCTGTTTTTACTGCATTGTCAATGTTGATTTTTGCCGCAAATCCGCCCGCAATAAAAACCGCTTCAATTTCTTCAAAGGATACTTTTTCCGATTTCATCAGCGACAAAACAGCAGAATAAACCGCAGATTTTGCAAGCTGAAACTGCCTGATATCTTCCTGCGTCAGCGACACATTTTCGGCAATTTCAAAGGCTCCGCAATCCATAAATCCCGTTTCGTCTGCAATGCCGTTTTCAATAAGCGCCGCAACAATATCAATCAGCCCCGTGGCGCATATTCCGCAGGGCTTAACGCCCCCGATAACCGAATAACTGCCGTCGGGCGAAAAAGAGCAGATTGCTCCGTTTGCCGCGCTCATTCCGCAGGATATATTTGCTCCCTCAAAGCACGGACCCGCCGCCGCGGCGGTGCAGACAGAGTGATTTTTTGAATATAGAACTATTTCGGCGTTGGTGCCGAGGTCAATCAGAATATTATATTTTTCACCTTGCGGCAAACCCGCAAAATTCAGCCCTGCAAAAATATCCGCTCCGATAAACGCGGCAATATTCGGCAGAGATATGATTTCTTCCACGCGGCTAATTCCGAGGACTGCCGCTTTTTCACGGCGGCTGTCAAGAAACGCGGGCGTGTAGGGACTTTCGCCCATGGCGGAGCAGTCAATGCCGAAAAACAGATGAAGCATGGTTGTGTTGCCCGCGGCATAAAGCTTTTCAATGCAGTCAAGCTCATATTCACGGCAAAACTCTGCTGTCATTTCGTTCAAAGCGCATATTACCGAGCTTTGCAGGTCGGCAGCCCCGTTTTTGCGGCAGTATTCGATACGCGACATAACATCCGCGCCGTAAAGCCGCTGAGGATTGGTCTTTGTTTTTACTTCAATTATGTTCTGACCGTCAACGGAAACAAGCGCCAGAGCGAGTGTTGTTGTTCCGATATCAAATGCAAAACACATTTTATCCGTTTTGCGTTTTGTTTCGGTAACTCCGCAGGCGGAGAATATATTATCTCTGTCAGGCAGAATAACGGAAATATCGGAATTGATTTTATATCGGCAGGAAAGCTCTTTTTCTCCGTTAACGGTGACGGTGCATTTTCTGCATAGACCTCTGCCGCCGCAGGGATGCTCCGCATAAAAGCCGCCGCGTATTAAAACAGATGAAAGCTTTTCGCCGTTTTCGGCGAAAACTTCCGAGCTTTCACCGCTTTGCGTTATTTTAACCTTGTGCATAAAGCTCGTTTACCTTTTCAAAATATGCGTCAATGTTTTCCCATTTTGCCTGAGCGGGAATATCACAGCCTGAAGAAATCATAAAGTTCGGATATCCCGAGCAAGCGTCATAAACCTTTTGAACGCTGTTTTTGATATCGTCGGGAGTGCCGTTTCGGAACAGCACGGGGTCAACATTTCCCATAACAAGGCTTGTTTCGGGCATAAGAGGGATGATATCGGCTAAATTAACGGCATTGCCGAAATGGTAAATATCCGCGCCGATTGACGCAATGGAATCCGCCATATCCACAACGGCGTTGCCGCAGTTGTGATAGCAGATAACAAAATCCTCGCTGTTAACCGCGTCGATTATTTCTTTTACAAACGGAGTTGAAAACTCATCGGCAAGAGCGGGGGAAAGCAGACCTGCGGCAGGCTCAGCCATAATAACGCCGTCTGCGCCGACTGCCTTGAACGCCTTTATGTATTTGATAATAAATTCCGTTGCCTTTGACAGCAGAATTTTAACTTCATCGGGGCTGTCAAAACATTCGAGCATAAGCTCGGTCATATCAAAAAGCCTGCCTGCAAGCGAATAAGGACCTATTACGCCGCAGAAAACGGGCAGGGAGTCAATCTCTTTTTTGGCTTTCTCAACTCCCTCAATATATATTGAGGTTCTGCCGCTGCCAACGGGCGGCACGGCTATATCCGCCGCCTGAGAAATATCCGATATTATTCCCTCGGTGACCGTCGGAATTTCATCGTCAGAGAAAAGGATTTTTGCGCCGAAAGCCTCTGCTTCAACGGATAAATCCATCATATTGAGCGATGCACCTATGCCGCATCGGTCGGCAACGGCTCTCATTCCCCGAGCCTGCATATCCGATGAGGATATCAGCTCCTTTACGCTTATGCCCAAAAGCTGAGTTGAAGGAAAGGACAAAACGGGGATTGTTTTTTCTTTGCTTTCCGAAATTTTAATTACCTTTGATTTCATTTTAATTAATCTCCCGATTTATGATTAATTGAAAAACGACAGAGCAACCTCAGCAGCTTCGGCGGCGTCCTTGGTGTAAGCGTCTGCTCCGATTTCATCGGCAAACTCCTGAGTGAGCGGTGCTCCGCCGACCATTACCTTAACATCAGCGCGAATTCCTGCGGCTTCCAAAGCCTCAATAATATCTTTTTGATAGGTCATTGTTGTTGTAAGCAGAGATGAAAGGCAAACGAGCTTTGCGCCGCTTTCCTTAACGGCGGCAACAACCTGATCGCCCGAAACATCAACGCCTAAATCAACGCACTCAATTCCGACACCCTCAAGCATCATTTTTACAAGATTTTTGCCGATATCGTGCAAATCTCCCTTAACGGTGCAGATAACCGCTTTGCCGACGGGCTTTACACCCTCGGAGGTGAGATGGGGCTTCAGGATGGCAACGCCCTGATTCATGGCTCTTGCAGAGATAAGAACTTCGGGCACATAAACCTCGTTCTTTTTGAATTTTTCGCCGATAACCATCATTCCGGCAATCAGACCTTTGTTAAGGATTTCTTTTGCCGAAAAGCCGCTGTCAAGCGCCTGCTGAACACATTCCTTAACATTTTTTGCTCTGCCCTTTTGGACAAATTCCGAGATTTCATTTATTACTGACATGAAAAAACACCCTTTCTGTCAAATTTTTATTTCCAATATTTATCTATTGTTTCTCTTATGATTTCAACATACCGTCTTACTTTGTTAATATCGTGGTTTATTGTGTAAACATCTCTCTGCGCTATTTCAAGCTTGCAGCCGCGGGCGGTTTTGACGGTTTTTTCAATATGCTTTCTGAAAGCGTCCTCGTCAAGCGTTGCCCCGACTCCGAGGAAATTCGGGCTTGGTTTTCTGTGATAAATTATTCCCGAGCCTCTGAGATTTTCCGCCATATATTCCTCATCGCACCACGGCGAAATTGAAACCTTTTTAAGGTTGGGCAGAGTTTTTATATCATCCCAAAAAGCGCTCACTGGTTCGCAGCAGCCGTAGCTCAGGCGGCCGAAAAGCTCCGCAACCCGTTTGTAGCACGGGAAAATAAATTCGCTGAACATTTCAGGCGACATTCCAACGGTTTCCTGGCTGTCCAAAAAGCCCCACAAATCGGTTGTTTTGATTTGCCCCTGCTTTTCTTCCTCGTCCCAGAAGCACAGAGAACCCTGCGCCAGATTTTCATATGCGTGATTTTGCAAAAGCGCATTTTCACTCTCAAGATATTTGAAATATGCCGTGTATGAATCCGCAATCCTGTTCATCATCTCTTTGAATTCATCGGGATAGTCATAAATCGAATAGAGCATATTTTCCATGCCCATCATGTGAACAACCTTTTGGGTGGGAACGGCATAAAGACAGCCGCTGACAAGCTTAACAGGCAGAATATCTCCGAAAATATCGTTGAGCATTTCAACCCTTTTCATCGTACTCTCTTTATTAACTCCGAATTCGGACTCGGAGGTTATTTTGTCAAAATCGTCCGCAAGGTCGCCGATTATATGGTCAAAATGATGCCCCATTTCAGTTCCGTCATCGTTTTTAATTATGCTTTCGTTTATTACATGGCCGAACAGATTGAAGTAGGTGTCATACCCCGTCTGAAAGTAAGGTGCAACAACCATATCGTCATCAAAGGCTTCAAGGTTGATGAAATTATGAATAAGCTGATATTCTATTCCTCGCGCGGTGCTGTCGGTGCATTGCAGCATAGGCGTGATTACCTCATTGGCAAATGTGCCCACTTCAATGTGGATTACCGGGCGCTCTCCTTTATAGGCGTTATGGCGTTTCCAAAGCTCTGTCCTTTCAAGGTTTTTAGGTGAGTTTGCGATTTCAAGCTGATGCGCCGCAAGAGCGCGGAGCCTGTCTCTGTCGCTCAGATTCATTATTAATCAGTCCTTTCAATGGTTTGCTGAAAAATATTTTTTCATTTATCTGAAATAATAGCGTGATTTTCGAAAATATACTTGCTTTTCTCAGCGATAATTTCTATAATGATGTTGTTCAAGTACGGCAGCGGATTTTTAAAGCTTTTGCTTTTAAAATCAAAAATCCGCAACATATATTATACTATAAATAGCCTTAAAAAAGTTAAGAAAAAATGCTGTATTATTTAGATAATCTGCTTTTTTGTTTGATTTTCTCACGGTAATTGCAAGGCTTGCAGTTCAGGAAGAAAAGACTAACTATTAAAAGTCAAGCCCTAAAATAGAAAAAATCAAAAAAATA
>JBJEQB010000026.1:0-137976 GCA_051881535.1 Acutalibacteraceae bacterium
GACGATACTGTTCAACCCGTGCGGCCGAGCTGTTCATTCTTGTCCGCCGTATTCACATAGGATGATATTCCGAAAAAAGAAACGGAGGAACTTTCATGAAAAAACGAATCATCAGCGTTGTGCTCGTTGCGGTTATGCTTTTCGGCATAGCTCCGCTCAGCAATATTTTTGAGGGCATCAAATCGCTGAGCGTTGCACAAGCGGCTGAAGAAGGGCAGTCACTTCTTCAGATGCTTCAGATTAATGACTCGCCGGTTAATACCGGTGACTCCACAAGCAACCCTTACGGGCCGGGAAGCATGAATATGTTTTCCCGAATGGAGCTTCTCTATTATGACAATGTTCATAACAGTGATTCAAGCTATTACAGAAGAATCTATGACTACGATGAGAATCATAAGTCAGAAATATGGGAAAATCACGAATGGTGTTCTCAGCCGACAAGACAGTTCACCGCCTCTCAGAGTGCGGCGTTTGATCCTTTCGGCAGCGGCAAGCGTCAGTATGTTGCAACCGTTGGCTATAATGAATACACCAACTCAAGCGGCAAAAAGGGCTTGAAATATAAATTGCTTGTTGAGGACTGCTACGGAAATGTCCTCGATACAGAAGATCTTAATGAAATATGCGACAGCTTTAACGATGATGACTACTATCTTCCCGACGGTTACGAGATAAATGCGTTTCTTGCCATAACAGCCGGCGATTTTGACGGAGACGGCAAAGAAGAAATCGCAGTTTATGCTCCCACATCAGGCATTTACAGCTGTGCAGTTGAACTTTATTCTTTCAGAAACAACAGCATTTCCTATAAAAAGAGGCTGTATATCAGAGACACGAACTATGACGGAGACCTTCCCGTTCGTGTTACCACAAACTGGCCTGTTGTTCAGCTTACGGCAGGAGATATCAACAATGACTTTGCCGATGAGCTTGTTATCACGGCAGGTTTCCCGCACGCAAGATGGTCAAACACCAAAAATACGGATTATGCAATGCCCGTAACCTCGATAGTGGCATTTAAAGGAAACAGTTCCGGCGAGGTTAAGGGACAGTTTCAGCACGCATGGGATTATACCGAGTTCGATTCGGGCGATACCAGCGGCAAGACTCAGATAAGCTGCTACGGCTCTGCGGCAATCGGCGATATTGACGGCGACGGCAGAAAAGAAATTGTCTATGCAGGCTATGACCTCGGAAGCGACAACAGAAACAGCGATTCATCAAGCATATATAAATGGAATGCCAATGTCGGCGTTATTGAATATGAAAGCGGCAACTATGTTAAGGGCGCAGGCGGAGTTTGCCAATCCGTAAAAATCAACCCGAATATTGCTGCGGGCATGTATGAATCCCAATGTCAGTCTCCCATTTCACTTGCCTGCTTTAACCCCGTCGGCACGGGCGGCAAAGATTATATTTTAATCGGCGGCAGCGTCTATTCATTCCGTACCGACGGCGGCAGCAACACCCCCGTTGCACTTTCTCATAATCATCCTGCCGCAAACTACGGCTTCAAGCTTGAGCTTGAATTATCAGACGGGAACGGTATTTATTCTCAGTACTATACCGAAACTTACGGCAGCAATTACAAATCACATTCAAACATATGGATTGAATCGGTTGTAACCGGCAACTTCCTGAATGACGAAAATGCAGGCGAACAGCTTATCATGATTGTCGGCAGAAAGCAGTCGGATGCAAATAACTACAGACATGATTTTATTCAGGTTGCAACCGATGCAAAAGACAATCTTTATTCGAAAAGAACAAAGATCAATAACGCTTGCGGCACGAGCTACAAGAGAAATATGTCCTTTACCGCAATTGATATTGACGACGACGGCATGATACTTCAATTTGTCGAAAAGGAAGCATATTTCTCTGACCCGAATGTCATCGCAATCCTTCAGGCGGCTCCTTATTTTGAAGACCTGACCTTGTATAATGACGACTATGAGGAGGACGGCGAAACCGTATTCGGCAAATCTTCAGGCTCGGGAAGCTCGGAAACGCACGGTTTCGATGTTACTGCTTCGGTTATCGCCGGATATGAGGCAGAAGCTTCCTTCTTCGGAATTTCTCTCGGCGGCGTTGATTTTGAGGCTAAGGTCAGCGCTTCCGTCGGCGGAGAGTTTGAAAATGCATCCGAAAAAACCGTTTCGGTTGAGTATGCTTCGCCGAGCAGCGAGGACAGAGTCATTCTCTCGATGACTCCCTATATCAGATATCTTTATAAGATGTGGACCCCCGAATTCACCGTTCCCACCAAGGATGAATATGACGCAACCTGCAAGTCCCTCAGCGGCGACAAAGAGGCTCTTGAAAAATATAAGAGAAGCGTTAAAGGCTCGCAGGAAGCTTACGGCTGGGGCGCAACCGTTCCCGCAGGCTGGTCGGATTATGTTATGTGTATTCCCGAAAAGCCCAGAACATCGATGATAACGGTAACGGAATTTGACAAAATTGCAGATGCAACGGGCGAATTTGAACCTATCAGAGGCAATGTTCTCAACCATGAGATCGGCGATCCTTCATCATATCCTCACAGTGAATCGTCTCTCAGAGATTTCTCGGGCGGTACCGATGTTGTCAGCGAAGAAGCGCAGATGGATGATTCCTCCTATATCTGGGTTTCAAAGGGCGGCGGCACCATAACTCAGACTATTGAAACAACCGAATCAAGCTCCTCATCGGTTACCTGGGGCGCAGGAGTAGAAACGGAATTAGTCACCAAGACCGCCGGCGGCGTCAAGGTTGGTGCAGGAGTCAGCGCAGAATACTCGGGCAGCTACACAACGATGAATTACAAATCAACATTCATCGCCGGCACAGTTTGCGGTCTGCCCAAAGTTGAAAACAATGAAACCGCAGGTTTTGATTTCAAATGGCGTTTCGGAAGCTGGAAAGAAAAGCTCAACAATCAGGATTGTCTTGTGCTCGGCTATGTTACCAAGGAGTGCAAAATGCCCATCAGAGCGCCCAAGAATCTTTCAATCAAGGATTCAACCTCTGACAGCATCACACTTAACTGGTCAAAAGCGGGCGGCGAGTGGATTCAGGTCTTCATGATAACCGACAATGAAATCAGCCCCTATTTCAAGATTGATACCATCGATTCCGACCTTACCGAATACACGGTTGAGGGACTTTCTCCCAACACAAAATATTCATTCGCTCTCAGAGCAACAGATATCGTAGGCACCGAGGCGAGCGTATACACCGCCAGCGTTTCGGGCAAAACGAAATATGCCGACGGCGTTGAAGTGCCTTATGTTTCACAGGTTTCCGATGTCCACGCGCTTTCAGGCTCGGACGCTGAATTCACGGTTACCGCAACCCCTGTCGGCAAAGGCAAGCTGACCTATCAGTGGCAGGAGCAGGTTCTGAACAACGATGTTTATGTTTGGCAAAACCTTAAAAATGAAATCAACCCGACCCTTGCTATACTTGATGTCGGCACAGCAGAAAACGGAAAGAGATTCCGCTGCGAAGTCGGTCAGCTTCTTAACGGCGAGGTAGCTTATGTTTATTCCAACACGGCCTCTCTCTATGTCGGCAAGGGCGGCACATCAACCAAGCTTGCCATCTCCCTTCCCTCTTACGGCGCAGCAAGCGGAACTTATCAGAAAGGAACGGTAAACAAGAGCACAACGGTTGTTGAACTGGCCGCAACGGTCGGAGCGGACGGATACTCGGTTGCAAAGCTTACCGACGGCAATTATCTGCTCACCGCCAAAGATGCAACCAAAGCCTCGGTTTATCAGTATATTGCAAATGCTTCGGCAGCGGCAGATATCGAAGCGGCGATTGCAAACGGTCAGGATACGGTTTCGATTGACGCGGCAAACCTTTCCGAAATAGAGATTTATTACGAATTCGCAACGCAGGACGGAGCTTCAATCGGCATTGATGCCGGCGCTGTTTTCACGGATGTCAGCGAGGATGATATTCTTGCAGGCAACAACACCTTCATTATCAGCGAAACAATCAGCATTGAAGACCCCGAAAATCCCGATGTTCCGAAAACCGAAACCGTTAACACTACGGTTGAATACACCAAGACCTATACCGACGGCACAAAGACCGTTTATCTTGTTCCCGTTAAGGAAATAACGGAAGAAAAAGACAGCGAAGGCAATGTAATTAATACAATCGAGACTTCCTATGACACCTATTATTACATTGATACCGCCGATTCATCAATGACGGAGCCTGTTGAAGTTTCCGCTCAGGCAATGGGCTATGCGGATGTTGCTGACCACGCAAAGACCTACTCAATGAAAGCCGAAATCGCAGCGGTTACGGTTAATAAGGAAATCAGCAACACGGTTTATACAACCGTTACCGTTCCCGGTGACCCCGTAACTCTCGTTTCTCTCGTTGAGAGCCTCAGCGTCGGCATAAATCAGACCCCCACAGGAACGGTTTGCTTCAAAATTATGCTTAACGGCGACTCAAAAACCGAGGTTAAAATTGAGAAAAGGATTTCATATGCCGGCACAAATCAGGCTTCCGCAACCGCAACCTGGACTCCCTCAAAGGCAGGCACTTACACAATCGTTGCAACTTATTACGGCGATTCTGCTCTCCTTTCCTCAACTTCCGAAAGCAAGACCTATGACGCCTATGATGTCAAAGGCGAAGGAACCCAGGAAGTCAAGAGTCTCATTATGGACTGCGGCGACACGGTTATCAACAACACTTCAATCAACCTTGCTCCCGCTCTCAAGGTTACAACCGTAACAAGCAGCGCAACGGATATTGAAAATGTTGTTACAACCCCGCACAGCCTTGAAGATTCCGAAGAAGTTGCTTATAATGTCAGAATGGAATACAGCGAAGCTCCCGAAGGCAGCTACACAATAGAGAAGAATGTGTTCACGGCTACCGTTAACGGCACCTACCTCATTACGGCGAATTATACCGACGGTGAGGGCGAGGGCGCTCAGAACTTCACCTACACCAAGAAAATTGATGTTGTTTCAACGGCAGGCGAACAGCAGCCCATCTATTTCAGAAATGCATCAATGACGGTTTATACAACTCAGAAAACCGTTAAAAACGAGCTTTCAAACTTCAACGCAGGCGCAACCGTCAGATACAAGAGCACTGACGAAAGCGTTGCAACGGTTGACGATACCGGCGTTGTAACAATCCTCAAGAGCGGTATCACAAGCATCGTTGCAACATCAAGCGTTGCAGGCAAAGAAGATGTTTCGGCAACCTATCTGCTCTATATCAACAAACAGCCTCTGACTCTTTCCGTTCCCGAGGGAATCACCGTAACCTACGGTCAGTCCAAGGAAGAGGCGCTTGCAATCATCAAGGCGGCAGGCGTTGTTGTCAAGACTAACGGCGGAGTTACCGACAGCATCAGTTACAGCGATATTACCGGAAAAGCAAACGATGTTCCCTCTTATTCAATCAGCTATCAGGAAGGCTCGGGCATCGGCAGATATTCGGTAACGATTGACGAAGTATCGTCCGTACTTTATGAGGTTACAAACATCGGCGGTTATTTCGAGGTTGTCCATAAAGAAATCGGCAACAATGACATCAAATCGGTAGATGTTCAGACCAAGAATTATGACGGCACCACAGATGCTACTCTCTCCGCAACCTTCAAGGACGGCGTAATAGTCGGCAAGGATGTTGTTGTTGCAGAGGTTGAGGGCAAATTCGATACCTCAGCGGCAGGCGAAAACAAGCTTGTCAGCTATCAGATTACGGGTCTTTCAGGCGCAAACAGCGGCAACTATAAGCTTGCGGCAGGCACAGCAGGCACTTCAAAAGGCACAATAGCCAAAGCACCCATCACGGTTACCGCTCCCAAGACAACGTCGGTTGTTTATGACGGCGAAATCAAATCGGTTAATGTTCTCGCTTACTCAAACGGACTTTACTATAACGATTATACCGTTAAGTATATTGCCGAGGACAGCAGCGTAACCGAAGATCCCGTTAATGTCGGCAAATACAGAGTTGTTGTTGAGCTTAAAGACCCCGATAATTTCACAATCAAGAATTCGTATGATTCAACCCTTGTCATCAAGTCTGCAACTCAGGATGTATTCACCATTGAGGGCATACCCGACAGCGTAACCTACGGCGACAAGTTCGAGCTTCAGACCGCAGGCGCACAGGCAGGCGGCAAGATTACCTATACGGTTTCAGGCGTTGACGCAAACGGAAATCCCGTCAATAACGCAAAGCTTTTAACCGAAAACGGCAAGACCTATATTGAAATCACGGGCATGGGCACGGTTACCGTTACGGCAACTTCAACTCTTGCCAACTACAATGACAAGACCGCAATGAGAACCTTCACGGTCGGCAAGAGAATTCTCGCCGTTAAGGCAACTCCCGTTTCAAAGATTTATGACGGCACAAATGATATTGCCGTTACCGTAACGCTTGACGGACTTCTTCCCGGCGACGAGGGAATTACCGCAACAGCCAAGGGCGTTGTTGCAACTCCCGACGCAGGCAAGGCAAAGACGGTATTCATCAGCAACATCGTTCTTTCGGACGGCAGCAAGTATACGCCTGCTATCACCTCAACTCAGGCAAATGTTGACATTGAAAAGCGCACCGTTACAAGCTTTGAAATAACAGCCGAGGATAAGGTTTATGACAAGACCACCGCCGCAAATGCAACCGTAATGGCTGTTAACGGCGTTCTCGATGCGGATAAGGAATATGTAACTGTTATCGGCTCCGCTCAGTTTGACACCAAGGACAGAGGCGAAAACAAGACCGTTACATTCACCGCAACCGGTCTTTCGGGCGACAAGAGCGGCAACTATGTTCTTGCCGATAATGCAAAGACCGCAACCTGCACTGCAAGCATTGTTGCGGCTTCTCCCAAGGATTTCTACATCAGCGGTCACTATTCAAATGTTACCGTTTCCGAGCAGTTCAAGCTCAGAGCCTTCTATGCAAATGAAGTTACCGATGTTGAATGGTCGAGCAGCAATGAATCAGTTGCAACCGTAAATGCACAGACGGGCGAGGTTACCGTTGTCGGCGCAGGCGATGCAGTCATTTATGCGGCGATTGACGAGGGCTACGGACTTGATCCCGCTCAGTTCCCGCTCCACGCTACCAAGAAAATCATTCAGCTTTACTCAACTCCCGATGAGCTTATCAAGGCTTATAACGGCAGAATTCAGATTCCCGAAATTCTTTCACCCGATGAGGACTTTGTTCCCACCGAGGATAATGTTATTCTGACTTTTGTTTGCGAGAGCGGCGAGGATACCGATTTTGCAGATCCCATCAACGCAGGCAAATATAAAGTCTATTATGACATAGTTGATAACGAATTTACGGGTTCGGGCTACCTTGATATGGTTATCAACAAGGGCACTATAATTGTCAAGGCTGCGGACATTGAGAAAACCTACGGCGACACTCCCGTTTATGCTTATGAAATCACAACGGGCGCAGACATCGAAAGAGCAACCGAGGAGGTTGACGCTGTTGTCGGCTATGTCAGCGAAGGCGAGCCTGCAACCGCTCCCGTAGGTGAATATGATATCAACATCACCTTCACATCGGCAGAAAATGATAACATCAGATTCTATGCCGATGAAACCGTAGGCAAGCTCACCGTTAAGCCCGCTCCGCTGACCCTCAGCGTAAAGGATGTTCAGCGTGAATACGGCTTTGAAAATACAGACCCCGAATATGAATACTCGGGCTTTGTTAACGGCGAGGACGCAAGCGTTCTCTCGGGCGAGCTTAAATTCAAGTATGACAGCTCAATAACCACTGAGTCTCCCATCGGCGAATATGAGGATGTTATAACGGTTGATACCCTTGCAACGAGCGGAAACTACGCAATAACCGTTGCTTATACGGACGGCGAGGGCGCAGACCTTACAATAGTTAAGGTATCCGTCGGAACGATGACCGATCCTCTTGACGGCATCACCGAAGAGAATGTAAATTCCGATGATGAGCAAACAATCAAGGATGTTATCGAAGAGCTTGGCGGCTTCACTCCCGAAAATGAGGAAGAGCAGAAACAGCTTGACGAAGCTCTCGACAAGTGCAACAAGCTTCTTGATAAGATTGACGAAACAAGAAAAGCTCTCGAGAAGATTGATATTGATGCGTCAATCCTTGATTTCGACAGAGCAACCGCTTTCTGGGAGGACGATATCAAAGAGTTCATTGATGAGATTAATGCTCTGCTTGCAACCGACAATCTGAGCCCCTCCGAGATTATCAAGCTCGGCGAATATAAGGCTCAGGCGGAAAAGCTCCTCGGAATTATCAATAATCCCGTCAAGTATCTTTCACTCAGATTCTTCTATCTCATCTGGGATTGCTTGCTCTGGAAGTACGGCATTATTTCAGAATTCTTTGCAGATGTCATTACATCCATATTAAAAGCCTGCTGAGCCAAAATACAGGCTGAAATCAAAGTGTATGAATAACCCGTACAGAAAATAGCAAAAACAAAACAGAACGCAAATGAAACAGGCAGGCAACATCCGCGACGGATGTTGCCTGCCTGACTGCTGTTATGTTGCTTGTTCAATAACCTTGTTTTTTCGGCAGCACTTCGTAGGGGACGATGCCCACATCGTCCCAAAATCAGCACAAATTTCCGTAGGGAACGCTGTCCTCAGCGTTCCGCAAAAAATTCGTAATGCGGAATTGGCGAATTGTGAAAACACTGCAATTTATTTATCGGGCAGTGTAGGGCGGCTTGCCCACAAGCCGCCGAATATTTGTCATTATTCCACGGAACGCCGAGGACGGCGTTCCCTACCGAAGCCATATTTTCACGGCGTAACTTGTAGGGGTCGGCGTCCTCGACGACCCGCGAAACAACTCGTAATGCATAATGCGGAATTAATGATAGGCTCCGCCTATGACCGATTATATTTCATAAAGGTAGGGGCGACCCTGTGTGGTCGCCCGAAATATGATAATATAAAACATTCCCGCAAAGGGTAGGGCGGGGGCTTGCTCCAGCCGAAAAATCACATCATTTTCTCGGCGGCTTGTCGGCAAGCCGCCCTACATTTGCTTCACCGCGAAAATTATGGATTTTATTTTCAATCCTCCGTCTTTTGCTTCGCAAAATCCACCTTCTTTGCCAAAGGAGGCTAATGTTGCCGTAAATTTTCGGCGAAATTCGTAGGGGACGATGCCCACACCGTCCCGAAAATAAATACAAATTTCCGTAGGGAACGCCGTCCTCGGCGTTCCGCGAGAACACAGCGAATTTAACGGCGGCTTGTAGGCCAGCCGCTCTACATTGATTTTGTAAACAAACAATATGCTTTAACAATTCATTAATTCCGCATTACGCATTACTAATTCAACATTCAAAAAAGCAGGAAGAGCCAAAGCCCTGCCTGCTTTTGAATTACATCTTAAAATGTGCCTTCATTGATAACAATATTGAGAAGGTCGGGGAGCATCCAGAAAAATCTGGGCAGCCAGTTGCAGAAAGCATAGGTTGCAAGCCCCATAAAGCTCGGAACGGCGCCGAGATAATATTCAGCCGCGCTCGTTGTGTTATCGCCCGTGAAGGTTATCTTGTTCTGACCGACTTCCTTTTCAAGTGTAAAGGAATCGTGCATTGTTATAACGGGCATACCCTGAGCGTCCGGCTCGTCGGCAAGGATATATGATTTAAAGGTGAGCTTGCCGCCGTCAACGGAGATGCAGTTGAAGCAGCCGCCGATGTTTGACTGCTTGGTCTGATCCCAATCTTCGCCGTCCCAATAGTTGCCGTAGCTGTTCTTCTGAATGGTGAGAGCGTCAATCCACTCGGTTTTCATAAAGTGATTTGCAAGGAAGGAGCGGACTTCATATCTCTTTGTGCCGGCTGTGCCCGCAAGCACATAAACCGTGCCGTCCTCATTTACCTTGTTGTTTTTGAGGGGCTTCGTGCGGAGATACTGATGGTCGTGACCGCTCAGAACAAGGTCAACGCCGCATTTGTCGAGCACCTTTGCAAGAGATTCCTGAAGATAAAGAGCGTCGGGCCACTTGCCGTCCTTGCCGAGAGTGTAGGGTGACTTGTGCATACAAACGATTTTCCAATCGGCGTCCGTGCCGTTCATATCGTTTTCAAGCCATTTGAGCTGAGCGATTGAGATTGAAAGCATATCGTTTGTGTTGAGAACTGCAAAATGAGCATTGCCGTAGTCAAACGAATAATTGACGCCGTTCTTAACCTGAACGCTTTCGCTTGTGTCAAGGTTAAACATATTGTTGAACCAATTATGAACTCCCAAGCCGTCGTGATTGCCCGCAACGGGAGCAAGAGTGGTTGAAAGATTGATTTCTTTCATTGCCTCGTCATAGTAGTCCCACTCTTCGTTGGTGCTGTCGTTGGTGAAATCGCCCATATTGAGCATAAATTCCGCCGTGGGAGAGGTTGCAAACGCCGCCTTTACGGTGTCCGCGCCCTTTTGGAAGTTTTCAAGGCTGCCTGCCTGAATATCCGCAATGGCAATGCAGGTAAAGGAGCTGTCGCCGTTGTCGGTATAAAATCTGCCCCAATCGCTGAACTGCGTGCCGTCGCCGACGCGGTAGAAATAAAGCTTGCCGGGAACAAGATTTGTTACGGTTGCCTTGTGGACAAAATTGCCCTCCCACTCGAATACCTCTGCATAGCTGATTTCACAGTCCGCCGCGCCGCCGATAATGCCTGCCGCAATTTCAACAACGCTTGCCGTATTTTCCTTTGTATACCAAGTGATGCCTCTTGAGGTTTGGGCGTCACCATTCATAACAACGGAAATCCGGGTCGGAGCTGTTGCGTTTTCGGCAGAAACCGTTACGGGTTCTGCTCCTTCCGTTTCGGCGGAAGCGGAAAATACTAAGCAGCCGCACACAAGCGAAAGGCAAAGGATAACGCTGAGAATTTTAAGCACATTCTTCTTCATCTTTTCTGTTTCCTTTCCAAAGTGTTTATTTTAAAGCTTATTATGCTGCGATGGGAATGGTGATATCATATTCGGGAACCCAGATTCCCTTTGCAAAATCTCTTGCTCTGAAAATAACCTCGCTGTCATAAACCTCTACGATAAAGCCGGTGCCGGCGTCGTTGTATTCACCGTCGCTGTTTCCGACCGAGAAAGAGGGAACATTGACCGAATATGAGTCTTCGCCGAGTTTTTCAAAGCTGCAGGCTCCGAAGCCCTCGTGAAGATGACCGTTAATATAAATGACATTCTTATGCTTTTCGAGAATTTCTCTGAGAGCCGCGCTCTGCTTGCCTATAGTTCCTGCACCGTCAATCGGGCTGTTCCAGGCAACATCAACATTGTGTGTGTCTCTGAGCGGCTGATGGCAGACAACAAACGCAGGCTCGCCGTTTGCCGCTTCAAGCTCGGCGTCAAGCCATGCAAGCTGGCTGTCGCTCAGATACGATTCCTCAAACTCCGTTCTGTCCGTGCCGAGAACAATGATTTTATAGCCGTTGATTGTTTCGGAATAGTGGAGAGAAGAAACCGCATTGTCGCCGTTGAGAGCGTTGATAAAGCCCGTGAAACGGCTGACGACGGCATTGTAGTTGCGAAGTCTGACATCGTGGTTTCCGACTGCCATTATGTAGCGGGTATTAATGCCCGAAATATTGTCATAAACAAGCTGATATTCCTCGGCAAGTCCGTTTTCCGCAATGTCTCCCGCGCCGACAATGGCGTCGAGCTTGCACTCGGCGTTTTTGAGATCCATGCACGCCGCCTGGAAGGTGGGAACCCTGCTGAGAATGTAGTTTGACATCTGAGGGTCGGCAATCGCGGCGAAAACAAGCTTGACATCGTCGGGATTTTTTGCCTGAATCGGCGTCTGCTCCGAGGGAGGAACAAGCGCTCCGCTGATTGAATAAAACGCCGCTATGAGGAGCGACAGGAGCTTAAAAAAGAATTTTTGCACAGTTGTTGTAAGCAGCATAAATATGCCTCCGTTCCTTTTCTTTGAATAAAAGGTTACCACTAAATCCTGAAAATGTCAATAAATCAAAGTATTAAAAACTCTTGTTTTTATCGTAAATTAACAGATTTATACAAATATAATACAAAAAAGTTCTTCAATTTGGAATAATTAAAGGGTTTACAAACAGTTTGAAAAGTGATAGTATTATCTGTGGTGTTTTGAAACTGCGGCTATTGCCGCTTGTTGGATGAGGGGGCAAAGCTCCCGATAAACAAAGAATCACTGTTTTGGCTCAAAACTTTATTAGGAGGAAAAAGACTATGGCAAGAAAAATGAAGACCATGGACGGCAACAACGCTGCTGCATGGGTGTCATATGCTTTCACAGAAGTTGCCGGCATATACCCCATCACTCCGTCAAGCCCCATGGCAGACTATGTTGACCAGTGGTCGGCACAGGGTCAGAAGAACATTTTCGGCACAACCGTTAAGGTTGCCGAGATGCAGTCGGAGGCAGGCGCGGCAGGTACGGTTCACGGCTCGCTTGCAGCAGGCGCTCTCACTACCACTTACACGGCTTCACAGGGCCTTCTTCTGATGATCCCCAATATGTATAAAATCGCGGGCGAGCTGCTTCCCTGCGTGTTCCATGTATCGGCACGCTGCGTTGCATCTCACGCTCTTAACATTTTCGGCGACCATTCCGATGTTTACGCCTGCCGCCAGACAGGCTTTGCAATGCTTGCCGAAACCAATCCGCAGGAAGTTATGGACCTCGGCGCAGTTGCTCACCTTGCAGCTATCAAGGGCAGAGTTCCTTTCATCAACTTCTTTGACGGCTTCCGCACCTCACACGAAATCCAGAAAATTCAGGTTTGGGATTATGAGGATCTCAAAGAGATGTGCGACATGGACGCAGTTGAGGCTTTCCGCAAGAGAGCTCTCAACCCCGAGAGACCCGTTATGCGCGGCTCTCACGAAAACGGCGACATCTTCTTCCAGCACCGCGAGGCTTGCAACAAGTATTATGACGAGCTTCCCGCAGTTGTTGAAGAATATATGGATAAGGTTAACGCAAAGCTCGGCACAAACTACAAGCTGTTTAACTACTACGGCGCACCCGATGCTGACCGCGTAATTGTTGCCATGGGCTCAATCTGCGATGTTGCAGAGGAAGTTATCGATTATCTCACCGCCAAGGGCGAAAAGGTCGGTCTTGTTAAGGTTCGTCTTTACAGACCGTTCTCGGCTGAGAAGCTTGTTGAAGCTATCCCCGCAACCGCTAAGAAGATTGCTGTTCTTGACAGAACAAAGGAGCCCGGCTCACTCGGCGAGCCTCTTTATCTTGATGTTGTTGCCGCTCTTGCCGCAACAGGCAGAACAGGCATTCAGGTAATCGGCGGCCGCTACGGTCTCGGCTCAAAGGATACTCCCCCCGCAAGCGTATTCGCTGTTTATGACGAGCTTGCAAAGGACGCTCCCAAGGCTCAGTTCACTATCGGTATCAACGATGATGTTACCAACCTTTCTCTTGAAGAGAAGGAAGCTCCCAACACCGCAGCAGAAGGCACAATCGAGTGCAAATTCTGGGGTCTTGGCGGCGACGGCACAGTCGGCGCAAACAAAGACTCCATCAAGATCATCGGCGACCATACCGACAAGTATGTTCAGGCATACTTCCAGTATGACTCAAAGAAGACCGGCGGTATCACAATTTCTCACCTTCGTTTCGGCGACAGCCCGATAAAGAGCCCCTATTACATTAATAAGGCTGACTTCGTTGCCTGCCACAATCCCTCATATGTTGAAAAGGGCTACAAGATGGTTAACGATGTTAAGCCCGGCGGCGTATTCCTTATCAACTGCCAGTGGGATGCTGACGAGCTGAGCGCAAAGATGCCCGCAGAGGCAAAGCGCTACATCGCAAAGAACAACATTCAGCTTTACACGGTTAACGCTATCGACCTTGCCGCAAAGATCGGCCTCGGCAAGCGCACAAACACCGTTCTTCAGTCCGCTTTCTTCTCACTCTCAAAGGTTCTTCCCGTTGACGAAGCAATCGGCTACATGAAAGAAAAAGCCCAGAAGTTCATGAAGAAGGGCAAAGAGATAGTCGAGATGAACGAAAAGGCTATCGACGCAGGCGCAACCGCTTATGTCAAGATTGACGTTCCCGCAGATTGGGCAGACGCTGTTGACGCTCCCGCTGCCACTGTTGAAAACGGCCCCGCAAAGCTTGTTAAGATGGTTGACAGCATCATGAAGCCCGTCGGACTTATGAACGGCGATTCACTTCCCGTTTCCGCATTCGTTGACCATGCAGACGGCACATTCGAGCAGGGCGCTTCCGCTTATGAGAAGAGAGGCGTTGCAGTTATGGTTCCCGAGTGGAACGGCGCAACCTGCGCACAGTGCAACAAGTGCTCCTATGTATGCCCCCACGCAACCATCAGACCCTATGCTCTTACGGCTGAAGAAGCCGCTGCCGCTCCCGCCAACGCAATCATCGTTGACAAGAAGGGCAAGGGCAAGGATTCTTATAAATATACTCTCGCCGTTTCTCCCCTCGATTGTATGGGATGCGGCGTCTGCGTAGGCGTTTGCCCGACTAAGTCGCTCAAGATGGTTTCCAGAGAGAGCCAGGACGCTATGCAGCCCGTATTCGACTATATGGTTGAGAATGTAACCGTTAAGGCTGACCTTGCTGACAACACCGTTATCGGCAGCCAGTATAAGACTCCGCTGCTTGAGTTCTCCGGCTCCTGTGCAGGCTGCGCCGAGACCTCATATGCACGCCTTATCACTCAGCTCTTCGGCGACAGAATGTATATCTCCAACGCCACAGGCTGTTCCTCAATCTGGGGCGGTCCCGCAGCAACTTCACCCTACACAACCAACAAGCAGGGTCACGGTCCCGCATGGGCAAACTCCCTCTTTGAAGATAACGCAGAGCACGGCTTCGGTATGTACCTCGGTCAGAACGCTATCCGCAACAGCCTTATTTCAAAGGTTAAGACGGTTGCAGAAGCAGAGTGCGCTTCCGACGAGGTTAAGGCAGCCGCTAACGCTTACCTTGACACCGTTGATGACGGCGCGGCAAACGCAGAGGCTACCAAGGCTCTCGTTGCAGCTCTTGAGGGCGTTGACTGCGACACCTGCAAGGAAATCCTTGCAAGCAAGGAATATCTTGCCAAGAAGTCCGTTTGGATCTTCGGCGGCGACGGCTGGGCATATGATATCGGCTTCGGCGGCGTTGACCATGTTCTTGCTTCGGGCGAGGATGTAAACATCATGGTATTCGATACCGAGGTTTACTCCAACACCGGCGGACAGGCTTCAAAGGCTTCCAACATCGGTCAGGTTGCTCAGTTTGCAGCAGCAGGTAAAGCAGTTGCAAAGAAGAGCCTTGCCGAAATCGCAATGAGCTACGGCTATGTTTATGTTGCTCAGATAGCAATGGGCGCTGACCAGAATCAGACCATCAAGGCTCTCACCGAGGCTGAGGCTTATCACGGTCCTTCAATCGTTATCGCTTATGCACCCTGCGAGATGCACTCCATCAAGGGCGGCATGGTTAACTGCCAGGCTGAGATGAAGAAGGCTGTTGACTGCGGATACTGGAATATGTTCCGTTACAACCCCGCACTCAAGGCAGAGGGCAAGAATCCGTTCACGATTGACAGCAAGCCCGCTACCGCAAGCTACAGAGACTTCATCATGAACGAGGCTCGTTATTCCTCACTGACCCGCTCCTTCCCCGAGAGAGCAGAATCACTCTTCACTCTTGCGGAAAAGACATCTGTTGAGAGATATGAGCATCTTCTCCGCCTTAAAGAGCTCTATGCTCCCAAGGCTGACTGATATCGATAAATAAAAAACGGCGGCACGGTTTACGAACTGTGCCGCCGATGTTTTTACTTAATTGCCTCAATTATCCGACCGCCGCCGATAACGGTGTCGCCGTCATAGATAACCGCGCTCTGACCGGGAGTGACGGAGCGCTGAGGCTCATCAAAGATAATTTTCATTTTGTCGCCCTGCGGAATTATTTCCGCCGCCTGCTCTCCCGCACGGGAGCGGATTTTAACCGCCGCCCTCATCGGAGCTTCAAGGCGGTCAAAGGCAATGAAATTCAGCCTGTCGGCAATCAGCCCGCGGCTGTATTGGCTGCCGTTTTCGCCGAGGATAACCGTGTTGTCCGAAGCGTTTATGCCCACCACAAACATCGGCTTGCCGAAGGCTCCCAGCCCCTTTCGCTGACCTATCGTGTAGTTGATAATTCCGCTGTGAGTGCCTATAACCCTGCCGTCACCGTCAATAAAATTTCCGACGGGGCTTGAAATGCCGAGCGAGGCGAGATAGGCGGAATAGTCGTTATCGGGAACGAAGCATATCTCCTGACTGTCGCTCTTTTTTGCAACGGGCAAGTCCGCATTTTCGGCGATTTTTCGGATTTCGGATTTTTCCGCACCCTCAAGAGGAAAAATTGCGTGAGCAAGCTGAAACTGCGTGAGCCGCCAGAGAAAATAGCTCTGGTCTTTTGCGCTTGCGGAGCGTTTGAGCAGATATCTGCCGCCGCTTTCTTCTATTTTGGCATAATGTCCCGTTGCAATGCCGTCACAGCCGATTTCAAGCGCATAATCGAGCATTGCGCCGAATTTAATGGAGCTGTTGCACTCAACGCAGGGGTTTGGCGTTCTTGCCGCAAGATATTCGGCGGCAAAAGGCTCGATAACCTTTTCTCTGAAAAGCTCCCGTCGGTCAAGCACTTTCAGCTCAATGCCGAGCTTCGCCGCAATGCGGCGCGCGTCATCAATATCCGCGTCGGCAAGCTCTCCCGGTTTAAGGCGCAGAATTATGCCCGTCACCTCACAGCCTTTTTCAAGCAAAAGCCGTGCCGCCGCGGCGCTGTCAACTCCTCCGCTCAGCCCGATTGCAACCTTTTTCATCTTTCGCCCTCCGTTTCTTTTGCTCATTATATCACAATTATGAGCCGCCGCGCAACAGTAAATGCGTTTGCTGTCGAAACAAGGCATAATAATGGTGAAAATTCAAAAAACGCTTGCACAAAATTAACAAATGGTATATAATTACATTATATATTGATTGATTTGCGATTTTTTGAAAGAGGTTAGAATTATGCCAGCAGACTTGCATTGCCATACAAAGCTTTCGGACAGCTCGATGGGTATTGACGATCTCATCGTGCTCGCCCAAAAGCGCGGAGTAACAACCATTGCCATCACCGACCGTGATTGCCAGGCGGGAACCGTCAGGGGAAAAATAATCGGTGAGCGCCGCGGAATAACCGTTATTCCCGGGGTTGAAATCTCCGCTTATGACTCAAGGCGAAGCAAGTGCGTTGAAATTCTTGCCTATCTGTGCGACAGCCCCGACAGGCTCGAGGGTCTTTGCCACAGAAATATGCTCGCAAGGAAAAAAGCGAGCCAGATGATGACCCTCAAAATTGCCAGAAAATATCCGATAACTCCCGAGCTTGTGCTCAAATGTGCTTCGGGCGCAACGGCGGTTTTTGAGCAGCACATTATGCACGCTCTGCTTGAATGCGGAATGACCGACAAGGTTTACAGCGAGCTTTATTCGGAGCTGTTTTCACCCGAAAGCCCCGATAATATTCTTGTTAAAACCGATTATCCCGAGCCGAAGCAGGTTATAGAAGCTATCCACGAGGCGGGCGGAATTGCCGTGCTCTCTCACCCGGGAAAATACGGCGATATGAGCCTTGTCTCCGAGCTTGCGGAGCATGGGCTTGACGGCGTTGAGGTATGGCATCCCGAAAATTCAGACGAGCTTCAGGAAAAGCTCGTTGCCTTTGCCGCCGAAAACGGTATGCTCACCGTCGGCGGAACGGAGTTTATGGGAATGTATTCAAAGTCGCCCATATCAGTCGGCGATTACTCCACTCCCGAGGCTTCCGTTAAGGCTCTGTTAACCTATAAAACAAGAATGAAAAAGAAAAAAGCAGCAACGGAGAATAAATAAAAATGAAACCAAATGATGACGACATTAAAATTTTTCACCCCGAAAAAAAGGATTCGGGCGGCGCTGACCTTGCCGAGCTTGCCCTGCTGATGGATAAATACCGCGGCAACGGCAATATGGAAAAGGCGGCGGAGCTGGGCAAGGCGCTCTCGGAGCTTACTCCCGAGAATTTCTGCCCCGATGAAGCAAAAAAGCTCAAAAGCAACGAGCTGCTTCAGCTCAGAGCATTGATGGTTTTTTCGGCGCAGATATCGCTCCATAAATATCTGCCGCACGCCATGCTGTCCTCACAGGCGGTCAATTCCATGTATGCCGCAATCAGCGAAAATTCACCCGGATTTTTCGCCAACATTTCCGACGGCTCGTCCTTCACTTTCTACTATCTTTCCGTCAGAAAAAACAGAAATGTTGAAGATAGCATCGGCAAAAACTTTGCCATGCTCTGTGAAAGGGACGATGACGAGGGCTTTGTTTCTCTCGGCAGGCGGATTTTTTCCGAAACCGACCTGACGGTCTGCGAAATGATAGAGAAGCTAAAATTTGAAGAATAAAAAAACGGGGGCTTTCGCACTAAGCGAAGACCAAAAGAAACTAATATAAAAGAAGATGGCTTGTATTGGAAATTTAACCGATACAAGCCATTTATTTTTTTGTTTGGAATTAAGATTGATTTATTTGTGTTTCTTTTCAGTCTTTTTTAATGCCTTTCTGCGGCGTCCGCATCAGCCTTGGTGCGGTGAACCGTTCCCTTGCGGTGCTGCGGCGGAGCATAGATTGAATAAAGCTTCAGCGGACATTCGCCCGTGTTTATAAGATTATGCCGCGCGCCTGCGGGGACAAATATACCGTCTCCCGCGCATATGTTTTTGCAAATATTTGCTCCGCATATGCTCATTTTAACGCATCCGCTGCCCGATTCAACGCACAAAAACTGGTCGGTTTCGGGGTGAACCTCCGCTCCGATTTCTCCGCCGCACGGGATACACATCAGCGTCATCTGAAGATGGCATCCGCTCCATAGTGCCGCTCTGAAACATTCATTGCGCTCAACGGCGTCCGAAATCCGCACAACAAACGGTTCTCCTCCGAAATCCGCTGATTTGTTTCTCTCCGTGAATCCGTCTTTTTTGCTGCCCATATTATCACCTCTTTCACGGTATTATATTAAAAATATGGGCAGTTTGTTACTGAAATTACTGCTGTCTGCGCTTTGCAAGCACGGGCTTATCGTCAGCCGCAAGCCAAGCGCCGACCGCCATGAGGGCAAGTCCTACAAAATATGAAACATCGGGCAAATCTCTGAAAATCGCAAGTGAAAGCGCAGTTCCGATAAAAGGCGCTATTGCATAATAGGTGCTTGTGCGCGCCGCGCCGAGAAGTCTCTGGGCGTAGACATAAAAGTAGATGCTCAGTCCGTAGGCAACAAAGCCTACCGCAAGCACTGCGGGAACGCACCAAGCCGCGCCGAGCCTTTCTCCCCTTAACAGCCCCAGAATAACGGAGCCGAGCCCCGAAAATATACCCTTTAAAACAACAATTTCAAGCGGATCCTTTGACGAAAGCCTGCGAGTGCAGTTATTTTCAACACCCCAGCAAACACAGGCAAGCAGAATAAGCAATGAGCCGTAAGAGAATTTCATATTTGAGATATCGTCAACAGAAAGCACCGCGCAGGAAGCCGTTACAAAAGCAATTCCCACCCACAGTCTGCCGCTTATTTTTTCTTTAAAAAATGCCAAAGCAATCAGAGCGGTTGCCGCAATTTCAAAATTATTGAGCAGAGATGCCGCTGCCGCCGTTGTTGATTTTAAGCCGAGCATAAGAAAAACGGGCGCGGCGATATCCAATAAAATCATTGCAACAATATAAGGCAGCTCTGCTTTTGTAAGCCTTGCTTCCCGGTCGGCTTTTTTGCGCGCCTTTCGTGCAAGGGCGATAACAAGCATACCTAACCCCGCGCCGATATAAAGAAATCCCGCAGTCAGAACAGGCGGCATATAATCAAGCAATATTTTTGAAAGCGGAGAATTCAGGGCATAAAGCGCCGCGGCGATTAAAGCATAAATTATTCCCTTGTTGTTTCCTTGCACGGCTGTCACCATCCAATATTTTTTCGCTTCAATTATACCATTATTATTGCGTTTTGCAAGACAAAAAGGACCGCCGCATAAACGGCAGTCCTTTAATTATAATCCGGGATTATCAGTCGTCGATACTTGCGTCAACGGCTCTCTGATAAAGCTCCTCGATATCCTTGCCGGGCTTTTTGTCAAGCAGGGTAACGATTATGCAGCAAAGTGCGCCCACAACAAAGCCGGGAAGCAGCTCGTAAACGCCTGTTTTTGCCGTGAGGAATACCAGCCAGAGAACATCGGTAACAGCGCCTCCGATAACGCCTGCGATAGCGCCTTTGTAAGTGAAGCGCTTCCAGAACAGAGAAAGAATGATAACCGGTCCGAACGCTGCGCCGAAGCCGCCCCATGCGTTGCCGACCATGTCCATGATGCTCTGTGCGCCGTCGCCCTTGCTGTTGGCGATGAAGAATGCGATAACGGCAATGATAAGAACAACGATTCTGCCGACCCAGAGGGTTTCTTTATCCGAAGCCTTCTTGCGGAATATGGGCTTGTAAATATCGCTCGTAAAAGATGAAGAAGCAACAAGAAGCTGAGAATCAGCCGTGCTCATTGCCGCGGCAACGATAGCCGAGAGCAGGAGACCTGCAATAAATGCGGGGAAGAGGTCTTTTGCAAGAGTAACAAAAACAAGCTCCTGCTTGCCTGCCTCAACAAGAGCGGCACTTGTTGCATATGCTCTGCCGAGGAGCGCCATTGCGATTGCTGCGCCGAGCGAAAGAACAACCCATATAATGCCGATTGTTGCAGATTTCTTTATCATCTTTGAGTTTTTGATTGACATGAATCTGACAAGAATGTGAGGCATTCCGAAATATCCGAGACCCCATGCAAGGCCGGATACGATATCCTGCCAGCTTGCGGAGAACGGATTGAGATTGAGCGAGTTTTCAAGAGTAGTGTCGAAAACTGACATATCAAGATCTTTTGCCCAATAAAGAACGATGGGAACGGCAAGAAGAGCAACGAGCATCATAATGCCCTGGAAAAAGTCAGTCCAGCAAACAGCCTTGAAGCCGCCGAGGAAGGTGTAGACAATAATGATAGCCGCAAAAATCAGGAGAGCAACCGTCGGCTTCTCTGCAAGCGGCGGGAAAACCTGACCGAAAACCTTTGCGCCTGCAACGAAGCTTGATGCAACATAAATCGTGAAGAATACGAGGAAAACAAGCGCACAGATTATCTGCAAAGCGGGATTTTTGGTTAAAAAGCGGTTTGAAAGATACTGCGGGAGGGTGATGGAATCGTTGGCGGCTTTTGAGAATCTGCGAAGCCTTTTCGCAACGAAAATCCAGTTAAGCGAAGTGCCGAGGGCAAGACCGATGCCGATCCAGACCTGACCCATGCCGAAAGCAAGGATACTGCCGGGGAAGCCCATAAGCAGCCAGCCGCTCATATCGGAAGCCTGAGCGCTCATAGCCGTTACCCACGGACCCATGCTGCGCCCGCCGAGGAAATAATCCTTTTCGCCGCCGCTCTTTGTGCGGAAGAAGAAAAAGAGACCTATTCCGAGAACAACCACGAAATAGAGTATAAATGCCGCAAGTTCCATTAAATATCAAATCCTTTTCTGAGAAATATGTGAGATTATAGCACAAAGAAAACAAGAATGAAATACAGAACGGAGTACAGAATAAATTCCGTACTCCGCAAAAATTTCGGCTATAATTTGTTGATATATAAGGAAAAATGACGAATACAAAAATAAGAATAAATAAAAAACCGTTTTTGAGCAGTTTAATTTTTTTTCAAAAATCCCGAAAAAAGCACGGGCAAAAGCGTTTCGGAATAGCGGCTGAGCGAATATTCGCCGTTGCAAAGGCACCAATCGCTGATTATCGCTCTCTCGCACAGCGCATATGCTTTGACTATCTCATTTACCGAAACATCATCGCGGAATTCGCCGTTTTCCTGCCCCTCAATGGCAATCCGCCGCAGCAGTTTATAATAAGTTCTGTTATGGTCAAGCAGATTGCGGTCGCCCTTCAAGGTGAGCTGCGAGGAATAAAGCCGCGCAAGCAGGTCGATGGGAATACTGTTTTCAATCATCAGAAACAGCATTTTGTTGAGATACATAAGCCTGTCGAAGCAGCTTGTTTCGGACGAAAGCTCCTCTTGCAGCTCCTCGTAACGCCCGTCAAAAAGGCTCGAAAGCGAGCTGAGCAGCTCCTCCTTGCCGTCAAAATAGTGATAAAACGAGCCGCGGGAGGTGCCCGATTCAAAAACAATGTCCTCAACGGTTGTGTTTTCATAGCCGTTTTTGTAAAACAGCTCCCACGCCGCATTAACTATTTTCATTTTAGTGTTTTTGGAGTCTTTTTTAGGCATATCGCACCTCTTTTGCTGTTTTATGTTGCTTTTCTCCACAAAAACAAATATCTCCGTTTAGAGTAGGGCGGGGGCTTGCTCCCGCCGAATCAAACCATCCGAAAAATCACATCTTTTTTTCGGCGGCTTGTAGGCAAGCCGCCCTACATTGGATTTATAAACAAATAATATGATTTAACAATTCATTAATTCCGAATTCCGAATTACGCATTCCGAATTGTTTTGCGGGTCGTCGGGGACGCCGACCCCTACGAATTACATCGAAAGCTCACGGTAGCATTAGCCTCCTTTGGCAAAGGAGGTGGATTTTGCGAAGCAAAAGACGGAGGATTGGAAGCAAAAAACAATCATTTTCGCGGAACGCTGAGGACAGCGTTCCCTACGGAAATTTGTGCTGATTTGGGACGATGTGGGCATCGACCCCTACGAATTGTGCCGCCCAAAAACAAATATAATTAGGTACGGGCGAAGCCCGTCCTTAATTCCGAATTCCGCATTACGCATTCCGAATTAAAACACGCCGAGGTGCTCGAGCAGGATTTTAAGACCCATCAGAATAAGAATAAGTCCGCCCGCAAACTCCGCCTTTGACTTGTATTTAACGCCGAAAACATTGCCGATTTTGATGCCTGCGGCAGAAAGCACAAAGGTAACAACTCCGATAAATCCGACCGCCGCGCCGATATTGACATCGGGCAGCAGAGCAAAGGTTATTCCGACGGCGAGAGCGTCAATGCTCGTTGCAACAGCGAGGGTCAGCATTTCGCGCAGACCCATTGACGCGGTTGATTTTTCCTCGTCCTTTGAAAGCGCTTCCTTTATCATATTTGCGCCGATTATTCCGAGCAGAATAAAGGCAATCCAATGGTCGATTTTGGTTATGTATTTTTCAAACGCCGCGCCGAGAAAATAGCCTATGAGCGGCATAAGCGCCTGAAATCCGCCGAACCACGCTCCGGCAATCGCCATTTCCTTTATGCCCGCTTTTTTAACGGCAAGACCCTTGCAGACCGACACCGCGAATGCGTCCATCGAAAGCCCGACGGCGATTATAAACAACTCTGTTAAGGACAATTTGATTACTCCCTTTGTATTTATTTTTTTTACATCCGTTCCGCCGTCGGATATCCGCAGGCAGACAACGGTATTTTATCACGGCTCGGCGGGTTTTGTCAATATAACAGGCGCTTGTGCGCCGCCTTTCGTTGTTACTAACAAAACAAAGTAATAAATTAACAATAAATTTTACTCGGCAGGCTCTTGAAATAGACGCGCATTATATAGTATAATAAAATCAACAATTTAAGGGACTTTTGTAACTGACGGAAAGAATTCGGAAAAAGCCGTGCTTTTTCTGTTTTCGGCGGGTCACCGCGTGGAAGCAAAAGCCGCCGTTTTATGTCGACCGTCTGGGCAGTCCTATCTTGATTACACAAGGCAGGACTGCCCTTTTTTGATTGATTTTTTAAGGAGGATAACCATGAAGAAAGTTGCAATCATCATGGGCAGCGACAGCGATCTGCCCGTTGTTGAAAAAGCCATAGCCACTCTCGATGAATACGGAGTCCCCTGCGAGGTGCATGTTTATTCGGCTCACAGAACACCCGAGCAGGCTAAGGAATTCGCCTCGGGCGCAAGGGAAAACGGCTTCGGTGTTATTATTGCCGCCGCAGGCAAGGCTGCTCATCTTGCAGGCGCAATAGCCGCCAACACAACCCTCCCCGTTATCGGAATACCCGTTAAAGCCTCTGTTCTCGACGGCGTTGACGCCCTTCTCTCAACCGTTCAGATGCCTGCCGGCATACCTGTTGCAACGGTTGCTATTGACGGCGCAGTCAATGCCGCTTTGTTGTCTGTGCAGATTCTCGCAGTTTCAGACAGCGCTCTGGCTGAAAAGCTCGCCGCGGCAAGAGAGGCGGCAACCGAAAAGGTTTTGGCAGCAAACAAAAAAATCGAAGATAAATTCAATAAATAATAACAACCAGGAGGAACACTCAAAATGGAAAAAACAACTCAGCTTTACGAAGGCAAGGCAAAAAAGGTTTTCGCAACCGACGCTCCCGACCGCGTTATCGTTTCCTATAAGGACGACGCAACGGCTTTCAACGGCATCAAAAAGGGCACGATTGCAGGCAAGGGCGTTATCAACAACAAAATGTCCAACTACATTATGCAGCTTCTTGAAAAAGAGGGCGTAAAGACCCATTTCATTGAGGAGCTTTCCGACAGAGAAACACTCGTTAAAAAGGTTTCCATCGTTCCCCTTGAGGTTATTATCAGAAACATTTCCGCAGGCTCTTTCGCAAAGAGATACGGCGTTGAGGAGGGCATCGTTTTCGCCGCCCCCACGATTGAGTTTTCATATAAGAACGATGAGCTCGGCGATCCCCTGCTCAATTCTTACCACGCTCTTGCTCTCGGCCTTGCAACCGCCGAGGAAATCGAGCTTATCAAGTCAATGTCTTTCAAAATCAACGAGGTTATGAAGGCTTATTTCAAGACTCTTAACATCACCCTTGTTGACTTCAAGCTTGAATTCGGCAAAACCGTTGACGGCGAAATCGTTCTTGCGGACGAAATTTCTCCCGACACCTGCCGTTTCTGGGATTCAACCACCAACGAAAAGCTTGATAAAGACCGCTTCAGAAGAGATCTCGGCGGCGTTGAAGAAGCGTATAACGAGGTTATGCGCAGACTTATGGGCAACTGATTTTAATTAAACCGGAGGTACTTTCATGGGAGGCTTTTTCGGCGCAACATCAAAAAGAGATGTTGTTCTGGATGTGTTTTTCGGAGTGGATTATCACTCTCATCTCGGCACACGCCGCGCAGGTATGGCGGCGGTCAGCGAGGAAAAAGGCTTTCAGCGCGATATTCACAACATTGAGAACGCACCTTTCAGAACAAAATTTGCGGGAATAGTTGACGAAATGCACGGCAACTCCTGCATTGGCTGCATCAGCGACAGCGACCCGCAGCCGATAATCATTCGTTCAAATCTCGGCGTTTACGCAATTTCAACCATCGGAATTATCAATAATGCCGATGACCTTATTCAGCAGTTTCTTTCATTCAGCGGCGGTCATTTCACTGCAATGACGGCGGGCAGAGTTAATTCAACGGAGCTTGCCGCCGCGCTGATAAATCAAAAGAGCGATTTTGTTGAAGGCATCCGCTTCGCTCAGGAAAAAATAGAAGGCTCCCTCTCCGTTCTTATCCTCAAAGAGGACGGCACTCTGATTGCCGCGCGCGACAAGGTGGGCAGGCTGCCCATTCTGATAGGCAAGGACAGCGAGGGCTACTGCGTTTCGTTTGAATCCTTTGCCTTTGAAAAGCTCGGCTATGAATTCTGCAAGGAGCTCGGTCCCGGCGAAATAGTCAGCGTTACTCCTGAGGGAGTTGAAACGCTCTCAAAGCCGAAAAAGAAAAAACGCATCTGCGCGTTCCTCTGGACTTATTACGGCTATCCCAATTCAACCTATGAGGGCGTTAATGTTGAGGTTATGAGAAACCGCAACGGAGCCGTTATGGCGAGGGAAGATAAGGCAAACGGCGGCTGTGAGGGCATTGATTATGTCAGCGGCGTGCCTGATTCGGGAACGCCCCACGCCATAGGCTATGCAAACGAAAGCGGAATACCGTTTGCAAGGCCGTTCATCAAATACACCCCCACCTGGCCGAGAAGCTTTATGCCCACCAGCCAGACAGAGCGCAACAAGGTTGCCAAAATGAAAATGGTTCCCGTTCATGACCTTATTCAGAATAAGAGCCTGCTTTTTGTTGACGACAGCATTGTTCGCGGCACTCAGCTCAGGGAAACGGTTGAGTTTCTTTACAGCAACGGAGCAAAAGAGGTTCATATGCGCTCCGCCTGCCCGCCGATTATGTACGGCTGCAAATACCTCAATTTCTCGCGCAACACCTCCGACAATGACCTTATAGCCCGCAGAATTATCCACGAGCTTGAGGGCGAGGAGGGCGAAAAATATATGGACGAATACTGCGACGCCTCAACCGAGCGCGGCAAGGCGCTGCTTAAAACAATTTGCGAAAAGTTCAATTTCGCGTCTCTCGGCTATCAGAGCCTTGCAGGGCTTATTGAAGCCATCGGTCTGCCTGAGGATTGCGTTTGCACCTATTGCTGGACAGGCAGGGAATAATAATCGTCTGTTTTTGAACCCGCGGCTTATATAGAAGAAGGTATGTATATGAAGAAAATCAATGAAGAATGCGGAGTTTTCGGAATTTTCTCACAGAGCAGAGAAAATGTTGCCGCCCTTGCCTATTACGGTCTGTGTGCGCTTCAGCACAGAGGGCAGGAAAGCTGCGGCATAGTGGTTAACGACGACGGAGTTTTTAACTCCTACAAGGATGTCGGGCTTGTCAGCGAGGTGCTTAATTCAAGAGCGCTTGACGAGCTTGGCGAGGGGAATATGGCGGTTGCCCATGTCCGCTACGGCACAACGGGAGCGGGCAACAGGCTCAACACTCAGCCAATAGTCGTTAACCACATCAAGGGGCATATGGCGCTTGCCCACAACGGCAATCTCGTCAATTCTTTTGAGCTGCGCCGTGAGCTTGAGCTGAGCGGCTCAATCTTCCACACCACGAGCGACACAGAGGTTATCTCTTACATCATCACAAAGGAGCGGCTGACCGCTCCGTCAATCGAGCAGGCAGTAAACGCCGCGATGAACAAGATTAAGGGAGCCTATTCGCTTGCAATTATGTCCCCTTCAAAGCTCATAGCCGTGCGCGATGAAAACGGGTTCAGACCGCTTTGCTACGGCAAAACCAAAGACGGCTCATATGTTGTTGCCTCCGAAACCTGCGCGCTTGACGCGGTAGGCGCGGCGTTTGTGAGGGACATTGAGCCGGGAGAAATCGTTGTTTTTGAGAAAAACGGCGTGCGCTCCATAAAAGACCATTGCGGCAAGGCCAAAAAGAGCATATGTATTTTTGAATACATTTATTTTGCAAGACCCGATTCGGTTATCGACGGAGTAAGCGTTCACACCGCAAGGATTAACGCGGGCGCGTGCCTTGCGCTCGAGCATCCCGTTCAGGCGGATGTTGTTGTGGGCGTTCCCGATTCGGGTATCGACGCCGCAATAGGCTACTCCCGCCAGTCGGGAATTCCCTACGGAATGGGCTTTATCAAAAACAAATATATCGGCAGAACCTTTATCTCACCGGGTCAGAAATCCCGCGAGGATTTGGTCAGAATCAAGCTCAATCCCGTTTCGGACACAATCAAGGGCAAAAGAGTTGTGCTTGTTGACGATTCGATAGTCAGAGGCACCACGAGCGCAAGGATAGTCAAGCTCCTGCGCGACGCGGGCGCAAAAGAGGTTCATATGCGCGTTTCTTCACCGCCGTTTCTCAACCCCTGCTTTTACGGCACGGATATCGATTCGCGCGACCTGCTGATTGCCTGCAACCATACCCACGATGAAATTGCAAAAATCATCGGCGTTGACAGCCTCGGCTATCTCAATGTTGACCATCTGTCAATGCTCATAGGCAAGCAGGGCTGCTACTGCGACGCCTGCTTCACCGCGAATTACCCCACTTCTATCCCCGAGGAAAAGCCGGCTAAGAGCCGCTTTGAAAGAAAAATAAGTGAATCTTCACAGGAGGAATAAACCATGAAAAGCTTCAGCGAAAGCTACAAATCGGCGGGCGTTGACATAACTGCCGGCTACAAAGCGGTAGAGCTTATGAAAAAGCATATCGCAAAAACCCTCACGGCGGGCGCGCTCTCCGATATAGGCGGCTTCGGCGGCCTTTTCGAGCTTGATCTGACGGGCATTTCAAAGCCCGTTCTCGTCAGCGGAACAGACGGAGTCGGCACTAAGCTCAAGCTCGCTTTTATTATGGATAAGCACGATACGGTCGGCATTGACTGCGTTGCAATGTGTGCAAACGACATCATCTGCTGCGGCGCAAAGCCCCTGTTTTTCCTTGACTACATTGCCTGCGGCAAGAATGTTCCCGAGAGAATAGCCGATATCGTTTCGGGCATTGCCGAGGGCTGCGTTCAGTCAAACGCCGCTCTCATCGGCGGAGAAACCGCAGAAATGCCCGGCTTCTATCCCGTTGATGAATATGACCTTGCAGGCTTCTGCGTAGGCGTTGTCGATAAAGACAAGGTTTTGGATAATTCAAAAATCACCGAGGGCGACGCGGTTATAGCCCTGCCCTCAAGCGGCGTTCATTCCAACGGATTTTCTCTTGTCCGCAAGGTTTTTGATGTTGAAAACGCCGATATCAAATCGCCCGTTGAAAGCCTCGGAGGCAAGTCGGTAGGCGAAACCCTGCTTACCCCCACCAAGATTTATGTTAAGCCCATGACCGCTCTGTTTGAGCAGATAACGGTTAAGGCGGTTTCTCACATCACGGGCGGCGGATTTTACGAAAATATTCCGAGAAGCATTCCCGAGGGCTTCGGCGCAAAAATCGACAAGGCTTCTCTGAGAATTCTGCCCATCTTTGATTTGATTGCCGAAAAGGGCAATATCCCCGAAAGAGATATGTTCAACACCTTTAATATGGGTGTAGGTATGAGCATCGTTGTTGCAAAGGACGACGCCGAAAAGGCGGTTGAAATCCTCAAAGCAAACGGCGAGGACGCTTACATAATGGGCGAAATCATCAAATCGGAAGAAAAGGTTGTTATTTGCTGATGAAAACCGTTTTCAGCGGCATAGCCGCAGGTTTTGCAGTTGCTCTCGGCGGCGCTGTGTATCTTTCCTGCGATAATAAATATGTCGGCGCGGTGCTTTTCGCCGTTGCCCTGCTTGCGATATGCTATCTCGGCTTTGCGCTTTTCACGGGCAAGGCGGGCTTCATTGTTGCAAGTTACACCAAAAAAGATATCTCGGAGCTACTTTTGTGCCTGCCCGGCAACCTTATCGGTGCGTTTCTCGGCGCAAAGGCGTTTGCCGCGGCTTCGCCCGCCGCGCTCGAAAAGGCGATGACCGCCTGCTCGGCAAGGCTGCTCCAAACAATGCCTCAGGCGTTTTTCAAGGCTCTGCTTTGCGGAGTGCTGATGTATATTGCGGTTGCGGTTTTCAGAAAGAAGAATTCTCCGCTCGGAGTAATTTTCTGTATTCCCGTTTTCATTCTCAGCGGCTTTGAGCACTCGATAGCCGATATGTTTTATTTCTCGCTTTCGGGAATTGTCAGCCTTGACGCATTTATATACATATGGATAATAATTCTCGGCAACTTCGTCGGGTCTGCGGCAATCGCATTTTTGGATAAAATAAAGGATTAAGGAGAACAGTTATGGCTCGGAAAGCCCGTATAGCCGTGCTCGTTTCGGGCGGCGGAACAAATCTTCAGGCTTTGATTGACGCGCAAAACAGCGGCATCATAGCCAGCGGAGAAATAACGCTTGTTATCTCCAACAAAGCGGGAGCTTATGCGCTCGAAAGAGCCGCAAAGGCAAGCATTAAAACAGAAACCGTTCTTAAAAGCGAAACGCCCGATTTTGAGGGCAGGCTCATTGAGCTGCTTGACGGCGGCAAAATCGACCTGATAATCCTTGCGGGCTTTATGAGCATTCTCAGCGAGCGCTTCACCTCTCATTATAAAGACAGGATAATCAATGTTCACCCCTCGCTCATTCCCTCATTCTGCGGAGAAGGCTTTTACGGGCTGAGGGTTCACCGTGCGGCGCTTGATTACGGAGTTAAGGTAACGGGCGCCACGGTTCACTTTGTTAACGAAATACCCGACGGCGGAAAAATCATTATGCAGAAAGCCGTTGACATCGAGCCGGGCGACACGCCCGAAACGCTCCAGAAAAGAGTTATGGAGCAGGCGGAATGGATAATTCTTCCCCTCTCGGCTGAAAAGATCTGCAAAGAGATAATTACGGAGGCTAAACAATGAAGGTTCTTGTAGTCGGCGGCGGCGGCAGAGAGCACGCCATCATAAAAAAGCTTAAAGAAAGCAATGAAATAGAAAAAATTTATGCCCTGCCCGGCAACGGCGGCATGGCGGGCGACGCGGAATGTGTTGCAATCAGCGCAAAGGACATTCCCGCAATCGTTGATTTTGCAAAAGCCAATGACATCGGCTTTGCCGTTGTTGCTCCCGATGACCCGCTGGTTCTCGGCGCGGTTGACGAGCTTGAAAAAATCGGAATTCCCTGCTTTGGTCCCGAGAAAAAGGCGGCGATAATTGAGGGAAGCAAGGTTTTTTCAAAAAATCTGATGAAAAAATACGGCATACCCACAGCCGCTTATGAGGTTTTTGACAGCGCGGAAAAAGCGCTTGCCTATCTTGAAACCGCTCCCGTGCCCACGGTTATCAAGGCGGACGGACTTGCTCTGGGCAAGGGCGTTATCATAGCCATGACCCGTGACGAAGCGAAAGCCGCCGTTAAAACCATAATGGAGGATAAGGCTTTCGGCGAGAGCGGAAATCAGATTGTTATTGAAGAATTCCTTGAGGGTCCCGAGGTTTCTGTACTTTCATTTACGGACGGCAAAACCGTTGTTCCCATGATTTCCTCAATGGATCACAAGCGTGCGCTTGATAACGATAAAGGGCTTAACACGGGCGGAATGGGAACCGTTGCCCCCAATCCCTATTACACCCCCGAAATTGCCGACAGATGCATGAAAGAGATTTTCCTGCCCACCGTGAACGCAATGAACGCCGAGGGAAGAACCTTTAAGGGCTGCCTTTACTTCGGCTTGATGATAACCAAGGACGGTCCAAAGGTTATCGAATATAACTGCCGCTTCGGCGACCCCGAAACCCAGGTTGTGCTCCCCCTGCTTGAAAGCGACCTTTTCTCAATAATGAAAAGCGTTGCCGCGGGAACTCTTACCGCAGAGCAGGTAAAATTCAGCAAAAAGCACGCCTGCTGTGTGGTTATGGCGTCGGAGGGCTATCCTCAGAAATACGAAACGGGCTTTGAAATCACAATGCCCGCCGATAAGAATATTTATGTTGCAGGCGCAAAGCTCAGCGGCGGCAAGCTGCTCACGGCAGGCGGGCGCGTGCTCGGCGTAACCGAAACGGCGGATACTCTTGCCGACGCGGTTGCCAAGGCATACGAAACCGTTAAAACAGTCAGCTTTGCAAACGCTTATTACAGACACGATATAGGGAAGAAAGCATTGGAGGTTTAAAGATTATGGTTTACAGAGCCTATGTTGAAAAGAAAAAGGAGCTTGCCAACGAAGCGCGCTCCCTTAAAAACGAGCTTGTTTCCCTTTTGGGCGTTGCGGGGCTTGAAAATGTCAGAATTCTCAACCGCTATGACATTGAAAACACCGAAAAGGAGATTTTTGAATATTCAAAAACCACCGTTCTCTCCGAGCCTCAGCTCGATATCATAACCGAAGAGCCCGACCTTGAATGTGACAGGCTTTTTGCGGTTGAATATCTGCCCGGTCAGTTTGACCAGAGAGCAAATTCCTGCGCCGAATGTATTCAGATTATCTCCAAGGGTGAAAGACCCCTTGTTAAAACGGCAAAGATTTATTGCCTTTACGGAAATATAAGTGACGAGGATCTGGCTCGCATCAAAAAATATGTAATCAACCCCGTTGAGGCAAGAGAAGCTTCGCTTGAAAAGTTTGAAACTCTTGCCGCCGACTACGATATCCCCGAAACCGTTAAAACTCTTGACGGCTTCATCGGGCTTTCGGAAGCGGAGCTTGCCGAGTTCGTTGAGAAAAACGGGCTTGCAATGGACCTTGACGACATCAAATTCTGTCAGGAATATTTCATCAGCGAGCACAGAGACCCCACGATAACCGAAATCAGAATGATTGACACCTATTGGTCTGACCATTGCCGCCATACCACATTCCTGACAAGCATTGATTCGGTCAAGTTTGAGGACGAGCTGCTTGAAAAGGCATATAACGACTATCTCGCGGCAAGAAAGGCAACGGGCAGAACCAAGCCCGTAAATCTTATGGATATCGCAACGATAGCCGCAAGATATCTCAAACAGCAGGGCTTGCTTCCGAAGCTCGACGAGAGCGAGGAAATCAACGCCTGCACTGTCAAAATTGATGTTGAAATCGAGGGCAAAACCGAAAAATGGCTTCTTCTTTTCAAGAACGAAACTCACAATCATCCCACAGAAATTGAGCCTTTCGGCGGCGCGGCAACCTGCATCGGCGGCGCAATCCGTGACCCGCTCTCGGGCAGAAGCTATGTTTACGCCGCAATGCGCGTAACAGGCGCGGGCGACCCGACCGTTCCCGTGAGCGAGACCATCGAGGGCAAGCTGCCTCAGAGAAAAATCGTTACCACCGCCGCGGCGGGCTACAGCTCCTACGGCAATCAGATAGGTCTTGCAACAGGCATTGTTGACGAGCTTTATCACCCCGGCTATGTTGCAAAGCGCATGGAAATCGGCGCGGTTATTGCGGCAACTCCCGAAGAGAATGTTCGCCGCGAATGTCCGCAGGACGGCGACCTTGTAATCCTGCTCGGCGGCAGAACGGGGCGCGACGGCTGCGGCGGCGCAACCGGCTCGTCAAAATCGCATAACCTTAAATCCCTTGAAAGCTGCGGCGCGGAGGTTCAGAAGGGTAACGCTCCCGAGGAAAGAAAGCTCCAGCGTCTTTTCAGAAATAAAGAGGCTTCACGCCTTATCAAGCGCTGCAACGATTTCGGCGCAGGCGGCGTTTCCGTTGCCATCGGCGAGCTTGCGGACGGACTTGAAATCAACCTCAACGCCGTTCCCAAAAAGTATGAGGGACTTGACGGCACGGAGCTTGCCATTTCCGAAAGCCAGGAGAGAATGGCGGTCGTTGTTGAAGCCAAGGACGCCGAGCGTTTCTGCGAAATCGCCAACAGCGAAAATCTCGAATCAACCGTTGTTGCCGTTGTTAAGGAGAAGCCCTATCTTGTTATGAATTGGAACGGCAGGGCGATAGTCAACATCAGCCGCGAATTTCTGAATTCCAACGGCGCGCAGAAACACATTGACATTGCTCCCGCAAAGCTTGAAAATTACGATAAAGAAATTAACGGCTCGTTCACCGAGCTTTACACCGCTCTTGCGGGCGATTTGAACATCTGCTCCAAGAGAGGGCTTTCCGAGCGTTTTGACTCAACCATCGGTACAAACACCGTTCTTATGCCCTTCGGCGGCAAAAATCAGCTCACTCCCATTCAGGCAATGGTTCACAAAATTGCCGTTGAAAAAGAGGACACCGAAACCTGCTCGCTGATGTCATGGGGCTACAACCCGATGATTACCGAGAAAAGCCCTTACCACGGCGCATATCTTGCGGTTATTGAGTCCGTTTCAAAGCTCATTGCCGCGGGCGCAGGCTTCAACGAGGTTTATCTGACCTTCCAGGAATACTTTGAGAAGCCGATGAAGGATCCCCGCCGCTGGGGCAAGCCTCTTGCGGCCCTGCTCGGCGCATTCAAGGCTCAGACGGAGCTTAAAATCGCGGCAATCGGCGGCAAGGATTCAATGAGCGGAACCTTTGAGCACATCGATGTTCCTCCCACGCTTGTTTCGTTTGCCGTCACCACCGAAAACATCAAAAACATTGTTTCGCCCGAATTCAAGGCGGCGGGTCACAGAGTTGTTATGCTCAAACCCGAATACACGGCGGATAATCTGCCCGACACCGCTTCACTCCTTGCCGTTTATGACGAGGTTCACGCTCTCGTTGAAGCGGGCAAGGCGGCGGCTGTCTATACTCCCACGGCAGGCGGCGCGGCGGAAGCCGTTCTCAAAATGGCTATGGGCAACGGTATCGGCTTTGAATTTGACGGCGGCGTTTCGCTCAGCGACATTTTCGGCTATTCCTACGGCTCGTTTATCATCGAGCTGACAGACGATACCGACTGCGGCGTGCTTCTGGGCAAAACAACCGAAAAAGAGGCGATTTCCTACGGCGGTGAGAGCGCAGAGCTTTCAAAGCTACTCGCCATCTATGAGGATAAGCTTGAGGATATTTATTCCTGCAACATCAAAATGCCTGAAAAGAAAATAGAAACCTTTGACTATAAAGCCACATCCTTTGCAAAGCCCGCCGTTAAATCGGCGAAGCCCAAGGTTTTAATTCCCGTTTTCCCGGGCACAAACTGCGAATACGATTCCGCAAAGGCGGCTGAAAGAGCGGGAGCCGAGGCTGAAATCTTTGTTGTCAACAACCTTTCGGCGGCAAGCATTGCGCGCTCGGTTGAGGATTTTGCAAAGAAAATCGAGGAAAGCCAGATAATCTTTATTCCCGGCGGCTTCTCGGGCGGCGACGAGCCGGACGGCTCGGGCAAATTCATCACCGCGTTTTTCCGCAATGCGGAAATCAAGCAGGCTGTTACACGCCTTCTTGAACAGCGCGACGGACTTATGCTCGGCATCTGCAACGGTTTCCAGGCGCTTATCAAGCTCGGTCTTGTGCCCTACGGCAAGATTATCGACACCGACGAAACCTGCCCGACCCTGACCTACAACACAATCGGCAGGCATCAGTCAAGGCTTGTTCGCACAAAGCTTGTTTCAAACAATTCTCCGTGGCTCTCCAAGGCGAAGCAGGGCGAGATTTACACCGTTCCCATTTCTCACGGCGAGGGTAGATTTATTGCCGATGAGGCGCTTATCAGGAAGCTTGCCGCCAACGGTCAAATCATAACGCAGTATGTTGATTTCAGCGGCAACGCAACCAACGATATCGCCTTTAACCCCAACAATTCCGATTACGCCGTTGAGGGCATCGTTTCACCCGACGGAAGAGTTCTCGGCAAGATGGGTCACTCCGAAAGAACGGGCGCAGGGCTTTATAAGAATGTTCCCGGCGAATTTGATTTGAAGCTGTTTGAATCGGCTGTTGAATACTATAAATAATCAAACCAAATAATCAAAAACGGCTTGTATCGCAATCGATACAGGCCGTTTTTCAATGCGGAATGAGGAATTCGTAATGCGGAATTGAGGATAGGCTGTGCCCGTACCCATTTTATATATGTTTTTACGGCGTAATTTGTAGGGGTCGGCGTCCTCGACGACCCGCGGAGTAATTCCGCATTTTATGCGGCAAAATAAAAAATTTCAAAAATGTATAATACATCCGCTAATAAAAAATACTTGACAAAACTGAATTTATTGTCTATAATACATTTTTAGCGAACATTTGTTTGCTACACTTTCTATTTATGGAGGTAATTAATGACAAGCGAAAATTTCAGAACAAATCCTATGTTTCTGAGAAATCAGTTTAAAGGAGACGGAATATTTGATATTCCTTTACTTCAGACTGATGAAATCAACCTTGAAAAAATTGAATTTATAGGTTATGATAAGTTATGTGACAACAAAACAGAAGCCATAGTTCATTTCTTTATGGATGATTACAAATTTGAAGCTATGTGGAAAGATCCCGAGCCGAGAGTTGAAAGGCTAAAGGCATACAAGGCGGTATTAACTCCCGATTTCAGTATGTATACCGAAATACCGTTGTCAATCAAGGTTTACAATACTTTCCGTTCCCGTTGGTGCGGTGCGTATTTGCAGGCAAAGGGAATAAAAGTGATTCCGACAGTTTCTTGGGGAGAACCGAATACATTTTGGTTTTGCTTTGACGGCATTCCCAAAGGAAGTTTTGTAGCTGTTTCTACAATCGGCGTAAGAAAAGAAAAAAGCCTGTTTATGCAGGGTTATGAAGAAATGATGCGTAAAATCAAGCCGAAGGCAGTTATATGTTACGGCGAACCTTTTGAAGAAATGAAAGGAAAAATAATTACGGTTGATTACGCACAGACAAACAATTATAAAAAGCACTTTACTCTTCAGCCGGATGAAAGAATGATTTCAAAAAACATATTTGGTATTCACAACAAAAGAGCTTTTGGGTATGTTGATGTTAAAAAAGGAAGAGGTTCGGCAGGCAGCAATTCCGGTGGAGGTTCAAATTCTTCCCCAAAACAATCATCGCAAATAATACAAAGAAAAAAAGATGACCTTCCCGCAAATGCAAAAGATTCTTATAACAAATATGATAAAACGGGTTGGAAAGGTGCTCGACAAGATCAGACACCGGGAACAAAAGCCGGCAGTAAATGGAATAATAAGCCGCCTCAATTACCACAGACAGACAACAATGGAAAACCCATAACATATCAGGAATTTGATGTTAACAATAAACTTCCCGGTTCATTAAGAGATGCCGAACGTTTTGTCAGAGGAAGCGATGGAAGAACCTACTATACACCTGACCATTATAATACGTTACAAGAAATAATAGATTAGGAGAATATGAAATGAACAATTTGATTATTAATACCACAAAAGAAGAAATCAATAAAATAAAAACCGAATCGAAAGACAAAGCTTTTATTGCAGAAATCGACGGAGCAGAAATCAACAGTTGGGAAGATTATTGGGCGGCAATGTCAAAATTGTTCTTGTTTCCCGAACTTCCTGCATATATGAAACCTGATTATCACAGCTATTACGATATTATGACGGATTTAAGCTGGCTTGATACCGATAGCATTATCTTAATAATCAATAATTTCAATCTATTCTTGAAAGGAGAACACGCCTTGAAAGACGACATAATAAAAGATTTTAAAGACTGTCTTTTGCCTTTTTGGGAAGAGGAAGTTGAAACAACAGTTGTAGACGGTGAGAAAAGATCATTTTGTGTATATTTGATTGATTAGGAGTTATGCACCATGCCAAACGATTGGAGACTGCTCAATCAGGAAGATTATCTGATGAATGCAAAACTGATAAAATCCGAATATATGAAGCCTTCCGAGAAGTGGGATCATGACCACTGTGCTTTTTGTTGGGATAAATTCAGCGAAAACGACGGTGACCTGCACGAAGGCTACTGCACAACTGACAAAAAGTATTGGATATGCACCGAATGCTTTGAAGACTTCAAGAATAAATTTGACTTTATTCTTGAATGATTTATACAAGCTCCTATCGAAAAAAATTATAAGTTTCATCAAACCGTTTCACTTTTAGTGAAGCGGCTTTCTTATACTCTAAAACAGAGAGGATGTGAAAATAATGTCAACCCCAAATCTTAAAAACAAGTCCATTGATGAACTTCGTGAAATGAAAGCAAAGGGAGAATCTGAACTGAAACGACTACATAATAAAAGCAAATATTATGATTCAAAGATAAAATTGCTTACACGGAAAGAACGCCGTCCTCGGCGTTCAGAGGAATTCCTCACAAATTTGTGCTGATTTTGGGACGATGTGGGCATCGTCCCCTACGGTTTTTCGCCGCGAAAACAAATATATTCGGGTACGGGCACAGCTCGTCATTAATTCCGCATTCCTCATTCCGAATTATAAAAAAATCCGCCCCGGAATCGGAGCGGATTAATGCTTCAAATATTATCAGTCGTCGCAATCGTCGCAGCAGTCATCGCAGTCGCAGTCAACCTCAAATTCGAGAAGCTCGTTGCACTTGGGGCAATTAATGCTTCCGTCCTCAAGGATATCTCTGTCAACGCAGATAACCTCGCCGCAGCTCGGGCACTCAACATCGTAATACTCTTCTTCGTCATCGCAGCAGTCATCACAGCAGCAATCGTCAAGATCCTCATAAACAAAGCCCTCAAGCTCGTCAAGATCCTCATCAACCGCGTCAAGCTGCTCGCTGACAAGATCAAGTCCGTCCTCAAGATCGCTTACCGAAAGAGCAAGCTCGTCAAGAACGCCGATCATAGCGTTAATAATCTTGGTTTCGGGCTTATTCTCATCAAGAGCAAGACCCTCTGCAAGACCTTTAAGATATGCAACCTTTTCTGTTACGGTCATTTCTTTTTCCTCCAAAAAATTATTTATGCACGGCTGAGATACTCGCCTGTGCGGGTGTCAACAACAATCATTTCGCCCTCGTCGATAAACAGAGGAACCTTAACCTCTGCGCCTGTTTCAAGAGTTGCGGGCTTTGTTGCGTTGGTGGCGGTGTTGCCTGCAAAGCCGGGATCGGTCTTTGTTACCTGGAGAGTAACGGTTGTGGGAGGCTCAACGCCGAAAACGCTGCCTTTATAGGAAAGAACGCGGCAGGTTTCGTTTTCTTTAACAAACTTGAAGTTTTCGGGGAGAGTGTCCGCTCCGATGGGAACCATATCATAGGTTTCGGGATCCATGAAGTAATAAAGATCGCCGTCTGCATAAGAATATTCCATTTCCTTGCGCTCAATGTAAGCGGTGGGGAACTTTTCGGTGGGGCTGAAGGTGCGCTCAACAACTGCGCCGCCGATTACGTTTCTGATTTTTGTTCTGACGAAAGCGGCACCCTTGCCGGGCTTAACATGCTGGAACTCGATAATCTGATAAACCTGACCGTCCATTTCAAAGGTTACGCCGTTTCTGAAATCGCCTGCTGATACCATAGAAATATTACTCCTTACAATGTTTATATGTTTTCACAGTTATTTTATACTATTCATCGGGATTTTTCAAGTCTTTTTTTTAATTATAACGCCGCGTTACAGAATTATAAGCTTTTTCGGGCTTTTTGTGAGGTTTTCGCAGCCGTTTTCCGTTATTATTGCCATATCTTCGATGCGTACTCCGAATTCGCCCGGCAGATATATTCCCGGCTCAACCGTTACAACATCGCCGATTTCGAGAATTTGGCTGCTTTTGGGCGAGAGACGCGGCTCTTCGTGGATTTCAACGCCCACTCCGTGACCCGTGCCGTGACCGAAATAAGCGCCGAAGCCCGCGCTTTCGATAACTTCTCTTGCGGCGGCGTCCGCCTCGCGGCAGCAAAGACCCGGGCGCAGAGCTTCAAGCCCTTTAAGCTGCGCGGAAAGAACTGTTTCATAAACCTCCGCCTGCTTTGACGAAACCTCGCCAACGGCAACCGTGCGGGTCATATCGCTGTGATATCCGTCAATCACCGCGCCGAAATCCATCGTTATAAAATCGCCCGTTTCAATTTTTTTGCCGCTCGGAACTCCGTGAGGCATCGAGGAATTCTTTCCGCTGACGGCTATTGTTTCAAACGAAACACATTCTGCACCGTTTTTGAGCATAAAGAAATCAAGCTCAAGCGCGATTTCACGCTCGGTAACACCCTCGCGGATAAAGCCGAGAATATGGCTGAACGCCTTTTCGGCAATCGCCTGAGCGGCAAGGATTTTTTCTTTTTCTTCCTTGCATTTTGAGCGACGCAGAGCCGTCAGTGCTTCGTCCGCAAGCTCAGCCGAGCAATCGCAGGGAATAATTTCACCGAGCTTTTGGAATTGAGCAACGCTGAGCCGCTGAGCCTCGGTGAAAACCTTGTTAATTCCGAGCTTTGCAATATATTCGGGAAGCTGCACGGAAAGCGAGGTCAGCAGAGCGGTCTGCACGCAAGGGTCGGTTTCGTTTTGAGCCGCCTCGATATATCGGCTGTCGGTCAGAAAAACCGCCTCGGTGTTTGTGACGAGCAGATAGCCGTCGCTCGAAGCGAAGCCCGTCAGATAACGTCTGTTTTCGGGAGAGACGATTAAATATGCCTGACCCGATTTAAGATTTGATTGAAGATTGTTGATATTCATATTTTTCTCCGGGTTGTTAATTATTTGCGGTTGAACCGTGGTTGTTTATTAATAGGTGCAGGGCGGCCAATGAACAATTCGGAATTCGTAATGCGGAATTCGGAATTGTTTATCGGCGAAAGCGTGCATAATTATTTATGAAACGGTGCAGGGAGGCCTGCCCACAAGCTGACGAGAAAATGATTGTTTTTTTTATTTCCAATCCTCCGTCACGGCTTCGCCGTGCCACCTCCTTTGCCAAAGGAGGCTAATGTTACGGTAAGCTTTCGGCGAAGATGAGGATTGATGTTAAGGCTCCCTCGTGAGGGAGCTGTCACGAAGTGACTGAGGGAGTTTATCAGTTTTTGCGGAGCAATTCATCAAATGCACGGCGGCTTGTGGGCAAGCCGCCCTACGCTGTGCGGGTGTTATTGATTATCGTTTTTCGGGCGACCACACAGGGTCGCCCCTGCTCGGGACGATGTAGGCATCGTCCCCTACAAAAATTCCGAATTACGCATTCCGAATTCCGAATTTTCCACGGGAGGTTCGCCCTTCAACCTATTCGTTTTTCTTTTCGGTAAATCCATAAAAATCTCAAAAAAAGGCGCACAGCCGAATGTGTGCAGCATTCGGCTGTGCTTTGGGGAAAGAGAAAATAAAAATGAAAAAAGAAGCTGTCAAGATAAAAATTATACAAACAACGACAGTATCATTGTCAATTTGTATAATATTGCATTAATACTCTGATTTTGTTGTGCTTTTATTAACAAATTGTAAACAAAATATGAAATTTTTTCTTTTTTCGCCCAAAATCACGCTTTTTCAGTGTGTTTTCAAAGAATTTACGCTTTTTTAATCAGTTTCAGCTCTCCAAAAACGCCTTAAAGCCCTTGAATGCCGCATAAACATCAAGCTTTGCAACAACCTCAAACGGCGCGTGCATTGAAAGCACGGGCACGCCGACATCGATAACCTGAACGCCGAGATTGGCTATATACTTGGCAACCGTTCCTCCGCCGCCCTCGTCAACCTTGCCGAGCTCGCCCGACTGCCACGCAACCTTTTCAGCGTCAAACAGCCTTTGGATTTTTGCGGCATACTCGGCGTTTGCATCATTTGTGCCGCTCTTGCCGCGCGCGCCCGTATATTTTGTAACAACAATTCCTCTGTTAAGGAAAGCGGCGTTCATCTTATCGTGAACCGAGGGATAGGTGGGGTCAAAGCCAGCGTTGACATCAGCCGAAAGGCACTCGGAGGCTCTGAGTACATCTCTGCCTTTAAGACCCTGAGTTGCCGCAATATCGGCTATAAAATGCTTGAGATAAGCGGAATTAAGACCCGTGTTGCCGTCCGAGCCGATTTCTTCCTTGTCGGTGACAACCGTTACCGCCGTGAATTCGGGAGCCTTTGCCGCAAAAGCCGCCATTACCGACGGATAAGCGCAAACCCTGTCGTCATGGCCGTAAGCGCCTATCATACTGCGGTCAAAGCCGATATCAACCGCGGGGAATGCGGGCACGGCTTCAAGCTCGGCGCTGAGGAAATCCGCCTCGGTAATGCCGTATTTCTCGTTAATCAGCTTCATAATATTGAGCTTTACCATCTCACTGCCCTTATCCTGCCCGAAGGGGCGGCTGCCGACAAGGATATTGAGATTTTCGCCCAGAATTGCATCCTCAAGGGGCTTTGAAGCCTGTTTTTTATCAAGATGGGGCAGAAGGTCGGTCACAACAAATCTCGGCTCGCCCTCGCCGTCGCCGAGCCTTACGGTAACGCGGCTGCCGTCGCGGCGGAAAACAACGCCGTGGAGCGAAAGAGGAATTGCCGTCCACTGATATTTCTTTATGCCGCCGTAATAATGCGTCTTAAACAGCGCAAGCTCCGAATCCTCATAGAGCGGATTGGGCTTGAGGTCAAGCCTCGGGGAATCGATATGCGAGGCAACTATTTTTGCGCCGTTTTCAAGTCCCTTTCTGCCAAAGGTGCAGAGAATGAGCGCCTTTGAATGAATGTCGGAATAAACCTTGTCGCCCGCCTTGTATTTTGCCGACGGGTCAAAGGGAACATAGCCCTCTTTCTCGGCAAGCTCTTTGATGAAAGCCGCCGCTTCTCTCTCGGTTTTGCATTTATTCAGAAATTTCATATAATCGCCGCAGAATTCATCGGCGGTTTTTATTTCCTGCTCAGAGCAGGTGTATGATGTATGCTCAGGCGAATAAAAAAGCTCGTCTTTGAGCATATCTGCCTTTGATTTTTCGCACATAGAAAATTACTTCCTTTCTCAATCGGCATATAATTTATTATAAGCGTTCAGCGCTTTATTAACCTTTTTTACATAATGCGCGGTTTCGGAAACGGGAATTTCCGTCAGGGTTACGCCGTCGGGCGAAAGGCTCTTATCCTTGAGCCAGCCGTTGACCCTGCCCCTGCCCGCGTGGTAGGCGGCAATCGCGGTATCCCTGCACTCAAATTCCTCCGTAAGATAGCTCAGAAAAAACGCACCGTATTTTATCGAGGTTTCGGGGTCGTGTAAATCGATTATCTTATCCTCCTCGCCAAGCTTCATTTGAAGCCATTCGAGGGTTTCGGGGGTTATCTGAGTTAATCCTGCGGCGTTTGCGTGGGAAACGGCTTCGGGATTGAACGAGCTTTCCGTCTTTATGACCGCATAAAGCAAATTTTTTTCAATTCCGTATTCCGAGCTGTATTTTTCAACATATTCCGCATATTTTATCGGATAAACTATTTTCATAATACTTCTGCCCGTTATGCAGAACGCGCCGAAAAGAATAAGCGCGGCGGCGGCAATCGCCGCTGTTGCTTTTATTTTGCCCTTTGCCGTCATTGCTCAGCCTCTCAATCCTTAAAGAGTTATTTTTTCTGCTTCGGCGGCAGTATCCGCGCCGTTGCCGTTATTAATAATGATATCCGCTTTTTCTTTATAGTATTCAGCGCTCGGCTGTGCTCCCGCGCGCAGAGCCGCATCCTCGCGTGAAATTCCGTCCCGCTTCATAATCCGCTCAATTCTCTCGCTTTCGGGAGCGATAACCGCCGCGGTTTTGCGGCAGAGCGAAGCAAGGTCGCTGTCAAAAAGCAGAGCCGCGTCAATAACCGCCGCCTTTGCGCCTGCGTTCTGAGCCTTGTGAAGCTCCTCGACGGCAAGGCGGGTTATTTCGGGATGGGTTGCGGCGTTGAGCGCGTGGGTGCTTTCCTTATCGGCAAACGCACGCCTTGCAAGCTCCGCCCTGTCAAGAGAGCCGTTTTTGACTATGTCCGAGCCGAAACGCCCCGTCAGCCTTGCGATAACCTCGGGATTTTCAACGGCTCTGCGGGCAAGCGCGTCCGCATCGACTATGAAAAAGCCTTTTTCGCTCAGCAGAGCGGCAACGGTTGATTTGCCTGCGCCCGTTTGACCCGTAAGCCCGATAACGGGGATTTTTATATCAAGGTCAATAATCTTGAATGCCGCCGAGCGCAGCAGCCTGTTATAAACGGCAAGCCCTACGCCGCTTGAAGCGGGGCAGCGCACAAACGCTCTTTCACAGCCCAATTCGTCAACCTTGCGAAGCGCGCCGAAAAGCTTTTGCGCCTGCGACATATCGTCGCTCTCTCTGCCGTATTCAACCGACTGCTCAAAATATTTCCCCTCGCCCTCAAAGCAGACGGCGCAGACGGGATATTTTTGAGCGAGCATAAATTTTTTATATTGCTCAAAGCTGCCCTTGATTATCGTGACCTGAGCCTTGGGCGCATAATGTTTGTATTTCATTCCCGGCGACTGCGCCTTTTCGCCCTCGCCGAGCTTTTCATAAACCGCGTGTGAAATTTCAAGCTCGCCGAGCACGGATATGAGCTGCTCGGGAGTTATTCCGCCGGGTCTTAGCAGAGTGGGCGGGTCTGTGGCAAGAGTTACAACCGTTGACTCAACGCCCACGGCGCACTCGCCGCCGTCAACAATCGCGTCGATTTTTTCGTCAAGGTCCTGCGCCACATGGATAGCCTCGGTGGGGCTGGGCTTTCCCGAAGCGTTTGCGCTCGGCGCCGCCAGAGGCACACCCGCCGCCGCTATGATTGCGCGTGCACATTCGTGAGAGGGCATACGGATTGCCACCGTGTTAAGCCCCGCGCTGACCTCGGACGGAACAAGGTCGGATTTTTTCATAATAACCGTCAGAGGACCGGGCCAGAATTTTTCCGCAAGCTCATAAAGCCGCGGGTCGATTTTTTCAACCAGCGGAGCGATTTCCTCCATTGACGAAACATGGACTATCAGCGGATTATCCTGCGGTCTGCCCTTGGCAATGAATATTTTTTTGACCGCCTCGGGGTCAAGAGCGTTTGCCGCAAGACCGTAAACCGTTTCCGTCGGAATGGCGACAAGCCCGCCGTTTTTCAATATTTCCGCCGCCGTTTCAACGGCGTTTTTATCGTCTGATTTCAGATATAGGGTTTTCATTATTCTTCATTCCTCAATTTTTCCGCCGTGTCGGCAGTTACGAGCGCGTCAATAATCTCATCAAGGTCGCCGTTGAGCACGGCGTCCAATTTATAAAGGGTAAGGTTAATTCTGTGGTCGCTGACCCTGCCCTGCGGATAATTATAGGTTCTTATTCTTTCGCTCCTGTCGCCCGTGCCGACCTGCGAGCGCCTTTCGCCCGCAATTTCGTCCTGCCTGCGGCTGCGCTCGGCTTCAAGAATTCTCGAGCGGAGAATTTTCATTGCTCTGTCCTTATTTTTATATTGGCTTCTCTCGTCCTGGCACTCGACTACCGTGCCCGTCGGGATATGCGTTATTCTGATTGCGCTTTCGGTCTTGTTGACATGCTGACCGCCCGCGCCGCCCGAGCGATAAGTATCTATCTGCAAATCGGCGGGGTTTATCTCAACATCAACCTCCTCCGCCTCGGGCAAAACGGCAACCGTTACCGTGGAGGTATGAATTCTGCCCTGACTTTCGGTTTCGGGAACGCGCTGAACTCTGTGAACTCCGCTCTCGAATTTCAGGCGCGAATATGCTCCGTCGCCCTCAATCATAAAGCTGATTTCCTTAAAGCCGCCAAGCTCCGTCGGGTTGGAATTAAGTATCTCCGCACGCCAGCCCTTCGCCTCGGCATACATCGAATACATTCTGAAAAGCACGCCCGCAAAGAGCGACGCTTCCTCGCCGCCCGCACCGCCGCGAATTTCAACGATAACATTCTTATCGTCATTCGGGTCGCGCGGCAGAAGCAGAATTTTAAGCTCCTGCAAGCATTTTTCCGTGCGCTCGCCCGCCTGCTCGAATTCCTCGCGCACAAGCTCGCGGAAATCCTTGTCAAGACCGCCCTCGTCAAGCATTCCGCGCGCCTCATCAAGGGCGGACTGCGCCGCTTTCAGCTCGCGGTATTTTTCAACAACGGGCGTGAGCGTTTTAAGCTCGCGCATAAGCTTTGTGTATCGGTCAATATCCGACACCACATCGCTTTGGCAAAGCTGCCCGTTGATATCGTCAAATTTTTCTTCAATTTTTTTCAGCTTTTCAAGCATGGCTCCTCCGAATTACTCCGCATCTTCACGAATGATTTTTTTGATATTTTTTTCAACCTTAACTCTTTCGAGCATAACCTCGTGCCCGCATTTGACGCATTTTATGCGAAAGTCCGCCCCAATTCGCAGCACGGCAAAGCTGTTGCCGCCGCAGGGATGCTGTTTTTTCATAATAAGCGTATCGCCGACTCTGACATCCATAAAAACCTCTCCGTTTTCCGTGTTTTTTAAACCGTAAAATATTTTTTTGAAATTTATTTAAAATGTCAAAATGTTCATATTCTCTTTAAAAATATAGTATATCATAGTTTATGGTAAAAGTATATGCAGAATATTAAATTTTTTGTAATTATCCTCAGCCCGCGCCGCATATATTCTAATTGAAACAGTCAAAATGCTGCCGATTGCTTTAATCGGCGACTCCTCGGACAAATCTAAACGGAATGGTGGTCAGAAATGAAAATTTTCAAACCTGAGGGTCAGTTCATATCAACCGAAGAAAACAGGCGATATCTTTCAAGCCCCTTTGCTCTGCGCGACGCTTATTATTCCGAAGCCTTTTTGGAGGGGCGGGTTACAAGATGCGACAGCGAGCACAATCTGCACATTGACCTTGGCTGCATGAAAGGAATTATTCCGAGAAACGAGGGCGCGCTCGGCATTGAGGACGGCTCGGTGCGCGACATTGCGCTGATTTCAAGGGTCAATAAGCCCGTTGTTTTTGTTATAACGGGCTTTGTAACCGAAGAAAACGGCGAAACCGTTGCCATGCTCAGCCGCAGACGGGTTCAGCAGGAGTGTATGGAAAGCTATATTTCGGCTCTGAGGGCAGGCGATATAATCCCCGCCACGGTTTCACATATAGAGGGCTTCGGCGTTTTCTGCGACATCGGAGCAGGCTTGAGCGCGCTGATGCCTATTGACAGCATTTCAATTTCAAGAATTCCGCACCCGAGCGCACGCTTCAGCGCGGGGCAGAGCATAAAAGCCGTTGTAAAGGGCATTGACAGCGCGGGCAGAATAACCCTCAGCCACAAGGAATTGCTCGGAACATGGGAGCAAAACGCGGCTCTGTTTTCCGTCGGCGAAACCGTGCCCGGAATAGTGCGCTCCGTTGAAAAATACGGCATTTTCGTTGAGCTGACTCCAAACCTTGCGGGGCTTGCCGAGTTTTCTGAGGGCATAGAGCCGGGATGCCATGCGGGAGTTTACATTAAAAGCATAATCCCTGCAAAAATGAAAATAAAGCTGATAATAGTTGATTCCTTCGCGGCGGATTATCCCGCCGAGCCTCCGAAATATTTTCTTGAAGAGGGCAGGATTGACCGCTGGCTTTATTCTCCGCCCGAGAGCGAAAAAATAATTGAATCGGTGTTTTAATATCAAAAAGCAGGCTCGGCTGACCGAACCTGCTTTTTCGCTTTTATATGTAATTTATCAGAGAATTTCGCCCATCATGCCGGGAACGGCGCCACAGGCGTTGGATTCATCGGTATCAATGTGCATGGCAAGAGCAAACTTGGGGCTGACTCTGACGACAACATCGTCAAAAACAAGCTTTCTGCCATTTGAGTCAATCTTAACCGAAACAACCTGCTTATCCTCAAGACCGTATTTCTCTGCGTCCTCGGGAGTGGCGTGAATGTGTCTCTTAGCCGCGATAACGCCGCACTCGATTTCTATTTCGCCCTTGGGACCGACAAGCTTGCAGGAGCCGCTGCCCTCAATGTCGCCGCTCTCACGAACGGGAGCAGTAACGCCGATGCTGCGAGCGTCTGTGAGCGAAAGCTCAACCTGAGTTGCGGGGCGGATGGGACCGAGGATTGAAACTGCGGGAAAGCTTGACTTTGAGCCGACAACGGCAACTCTTTCTTCGCAGGAATACTGACCGGGCTGTGAAAGATCCTTTTTGCGGGTTAATTCGTATCCCTCGCCGAAAAGAATGTCAAGAGCCTCACGGCTGACATGGACATGGCGGGCAGAGGTTTCAACAAGAACTTCCTTTTTCATAAAAATCACCTTTTCTTTAAACAGCGGCGACCGTTAAAAACGGCCACCGCTTCTTTTTGTTTTATCAGTAAGTAATTGTATAATAGTCGTGAGTTGTGAAGGGGATAATAACGCCGACCTTATCAAAGTTGATAGTCCACTTGAGGTCATAATCTGCATTGATTACGCGACCTGTTGCGGGGTCAACCGTGATGGTGCAGGTTGATGAGGGATAATTCATTGAGGACAAACCTACAAGGCTTGTTGCAACACCGGGAATGTTCTCGTTAACAACGCCGGGAAGAACAACATTGAAAGCCTTGGGAGCATGACCCTGACCGTGCTTGATATTGTCTGACTTCTCGTCGGCAACGGTAACTATTCTGATGATGTATTTGCCGTCTTTTTCTGTTATCTTAGCTTCCTTAACATCGGCTGCGGTGAGCTTGCTTGCATAGCTCTCGCCCTCAACGGGATAAACAGCCTTTATCTGATCGCCTGTGAAGGTTTCTTCGCCCTTGCTGTTCTTTGCAAGCTGATCGCCGATGAACTTATCGGCGCCGCCGAGAAGCTTCAGGATACCGTCAACTGCTCCGGGAAGTGTCGGTGAGCCGTTAAGGGTGATCTTTGAATACTGGCGCTTAACAACCTTAGCGTCGGTCTTAACCGAGTTAACTGCGCTGTTGAAGTAAGCAACGATTTCTTCTTTGCTCTCGGGCTTCTTTGCTGCGGGAGCTGTGGTCTCCTCTGCGGAAGCAGCGGTGCTGTCAGATGATGCCGCAGTTGTATCGTCTGCGGGAGCAGCGGTAGGATCGCTTACGGCTACCTCGGCTGTTGTGTCATCAACGGGAGCTGCGGTTGTATCATCAACCTCTGCAAACGGATCTGCGGTTGTTTCTTCGGGTGTAGTGGTAGTGCCGTCATCCTTGCCGCCGCAAGCTGCGAAAGCAAAAACGAAGGTGAGTGCAAGAAGCATTGCAATAATTTTCTTTGCCATGGTTTTTCCTCCTGATAGAAAATTTATTAAGTATGCCGCCAGCGGTGAATTCTATCGAATTTCGCCGCAGGGCGTATGTCATAAGTATAATATAAAATTATTACGATTGCAAGCGAAAAATTAATTATAAGCGTTCAAAATCAATCAAAATTTAAGAATTTTTTTGCGAGACTCTTTCCGTATTGGTCATGTGTTACAAGTATCACGGGCTTTTTTTGGGCATAATCACAAATCATCTCGGCAAGGCTCTCTTTCAGCTCCGCTTCAAGCCCCTTGAACGGCTCGTCAAGAATAAGTCCCTCGGCTTCAAAGGCAAACGCTCTTGCGGCGGCAACCCGCCTGCTCATTCCGCCGCTTAGCTCATCGGGATATTTGTCAAGGCTGTCCTCAAGCCCGAGCCGAGCCAAAAGGCGGCGGGCGCACGCTTCGTCCGAAACGGCGGCAACATTTTCAAGCGCGGTCATTGCGGGCATCAGCCTGTCCTCCTGAAAAACCACCGAAAATGTCCGTGTGCCCGAGATTTCGCCCTCATCGGGCTTTTCAAGCCCGCACAGAATTCTGACAAGCGTTGTTTTTCCGCTTCCCGAAGCGCCGAACACCCCGAAAATCCCGCTGTCAGGGATTTCAAGGCTGATATTATCCAGAACCTTTTTCCCTGCGTATGATTTTGATATGTTTTTAAGAATTATCGGCATTTTTACCTCCCGAACCGCTCCGCGGCGCTTTTGACAGGCGACCGAGCAGATGAACAGCCGCTCTTTCAAGCAAAAAGCTCATCAGAATCACCGCCGCAGTCCATGCAAAAAGGTCGGCATATTCAAGATTGATTTTTGCATAGTAAAGGTTATATCCCACGGAATTCGGCGGAATTGCCAGCACCTCGGCGGCAATGCCCGCTTTCCATGAAAAGCCGATAGCCGTTGAACAGCCCGCCGCAAAAGAGGGAAGAACGGCAGGCAGATAGACGGCTTTAAAGGTTTTATAGCGGGAAAAGCGGAAAATTTTTGCCGCTTCAAGCAGGTTTTTGTCCGCGCCCGCGATTGCCTGAGCCACATTTGCCCACATTATCGGCACAACCATCAGAAACGCAATCACAACGGGAATTCCGCTTCGCTTTATCCATACAAGCAACAGAATTATGAACGATGCAACGGGAGTTGTTTTTACCGTTACGAGCAGGGGGCTTAAAAATTCATAGAGCGTTTTTGAAAACGCCGTTGCCGTGCCGAGCAGAGTTCCGAAAATAATCCCCGCCGCACAGCCCAGAGAAATCCTGCCCAGCGAAAAAGCCGCCGAGCGCCAAAACTGCGCTGTGCAGGCAAGCTCAAAGAGCCGCTTTAAAACGGAAACGGGCGACGGAAACAGGAATTCGCTGCCTATCAGCATCGCCGAAAGCTGCCAAAGCAGGAGCCATATCAAAATAACTCCTGCTTTAACCGCTGTTTTTTTCAGTTTATTTTTATGCGCCATAGTAAATACCGTCATCGGGAACGGAGCCGCCGACAGACGCGGGATCAGCCTGATAAAGCACCTCGAAAACCTGTTTTACGGCGTTTTTCATTTCAACGCCCGTAATAAAGACGATATTGCAGCCGGGCATTGCGTCAAGCGCGATATTCGCCGAGCTAAAGAAGCCTTTCTCGGTCAGGAATACTGCCGCGCTCTCGGGGTTGGTAAGCAGGAAATTAACCGAAAGCTCGTTGAACTCCAGGAATTCCTTGATGATTTCGGGATTTTGCTTGATATATTCGGTTCTTGCAACAACACAGCCCTGAGCCAGCTTTGCGTCGCAGACCTTATCCCACTCGGCGGTCAGGTCAACCGTTTTTTTGTATTCGGTGTTTTTAGTTATTACCTTTGTGGCAAAAGGCTCGGGGAGCACGCAGATGTCCGCCTTGCCCTCAACGGCAAGGGTTGCAAGCTCGTTATGAGCGGTTTTATACTGAATGTCCACATCCTTTTCGGGGTCAATGCCGTTCTTTGAAAGAACATAATTGAGAATATATTCGGGAGTTGAGCCCTGACCCGTTGAATAAACGGTTTTGCCCTTTAAATCGGCAAGGCTCTTAACCGCGCCGCCCTTTGAAACAATGTGGAGCACGCCGAGGGTGTTGACGGCAAGAATCTGAATTCCGCCGTTGGTCTTTTTGTAAAGATTTGCGGCAAGATTTACGGGCAGAGCGGCAATATCAACCTCACCCTTGACTATCAGAGGAACAACCTCCTGCGGGTCTGAGAAATATTCAACATCATAGGCGTAGGTGCGGTCGGAGGCAAGCTTTGCAAGCCCCATACCCGTCGGACCGTTGAGAGCCGCAACCTTGGTTTTGACTTCTCTCGTAATATCGGTTGTTGTCTCGGTTCCTTCGCCCGTGCCGTCGGAGTTATTTCCGCACGCGGCAAGCGAAAACAGCATGGCAAAAGCCAATACCGCCGCCGAAAGTTTTTTCAGAATTTTCATTAATATCAACCTCGTTTCACTGAATAGCCTATTTAGTTTATTATACATATTATATCCGTAATTGTCAATCACGGAGAAAATACGGAATGTGTAATGCGTAATTCGGGATTAATGACGGTCTATGCCCGTACCCGAATGTATTTGTTTTTACGGTGCATTTCGTAGGGACAGCCCTTGCGGCTGTCCGTGAAAACGCGGGAATTAACGGCGCAATTTGTAGGTGACAATTCCCACATCGTCCCAAAATCAACACAAAATTATGAGGGATTCCTCGGAACGCTGAGGACAGCGTTCCCTACCAAGGCTGTGTTTTTACGGCGAAATTCGTGACGCGGAATTAATAGCGAAAATATCTCCGCACAGTGTAGGGCGGGGGCTTGCTCCCGCAGTAAAAAACGCATCATTTTCGCGGCGGCTTGTAGGCAAGCCGCCCTACAATGAATTTATAAAACAAACGATATGATTTAACAATTCATTAATTCCGCATTACGCATTACGAATTCTGAATTGTATCGCCACCTTACACCGTTCTATAAACAACAAAAAGCGGCGTATCCGAAGATACGCCGCCTGCTATTCAATTAAATTCTTGCGCTAATTCAATCAAATAAGCGTGAAGTCAAAATTAAGCTAAGCTTAAATTATGCCTTCTTCTTTGTGCAAACATAAGCTGCTGCTGCTGCAACTGAAACAGCTGCGAAAACAGCGATACCAACGGAAGCAGAACCTGTGTTAGCGGGTTCCTCAGCCTTTGTGGTTTCGGGCTCAGTTGCGATTTCGCCAGCGTAGAGCTCCTTGATCTTTGCCTTGAGGGCATCAAGAAGACCGTCAACACCCTTAACATCCTTAAGAGCTGCTTCGAGGTCTGCTACTGCGCCTTCAACATCAGCGGGAGCAACGGCACTGCCGATGTTCTCGAGGAAGTCAACAAGACGGATAACAACGCTCTCGATAGCATCCCACTGGCTCATGGAAGCCTTAGCAACGTCAACGATCATAGCAAGGATTTCCTTAACTGTGAGGTCAACATAGTCCTTCTCAGGAGCTACATAGGGATCTGAACCTTTGCAAAGGTCGATGTGCTTGTTGTACTCAGCCTCGTTAGCAAAAGCTCTCTGGCAGTTGGGGCAAACATTGACGATAACGGGCTTTGCTTCTGTTGTAGCTGCAGTTGTAGTGTCGCCATCAGCTGCAAAAGCCATAACTGAAACAGAAAGTGCCATTACGAGTGCAAGTGCAAGTGCAAGTGCTTTTTTCATTTTGAACCATTCCTTTCAAATTTTATTGCAAGAGCAACAATTGTTACCTTATATTATCATACGCTTAACAAATTGTCAACACTTTTTACATCAAAAAATGAATAAATTTTAAAGTTGCGATTAATTTTTATTATATATTTTATATAAATGTTTCCAAAATGCCTTGAAAGCAGGTGCTTCGGGGGACTGCGACACGATTCGTGATGCTGATTTGGCGAATTGTGAAACCGTAACGGAGGATTGAAAATAAAAAAATTATTTTCACGGCGACTTGTGGGCAAGCCGCCCTACGCTGTGCGGGTGTTATTGATTATCGGATTTCAGCAACCGCGCGGGATTGCCGTGATTGGGACGATGTGGGCATCGTTCCCTACGATACGCCGATTAAATTTCGTGTTTTCACGGACAGCCGCAAGGGCTGTCCCTACAAATGCCGCCGTGAAAATGATTCGTTTTTTTTGCGGCGGGAGCAAGCCCCCGCCCTACTCTAAACGGAAATTTTTTGTTTTATTGATTATAACATTCGGGCGACCACGCCGGGTCGCCCCTACCTTTATAAAACATAATCGGTCAGAGGCAAAGCCCGTCGTTAATTCCGCATTATGCATTACGAATTCCGAATTTTTTGCGGGTCGTCGAGGACGCCGACCCCTACGAATTACGCCATAATATCAGTGTATTTCTCGGAACGCCGGGGACGGCGTTCCCTACGGGAGTTTGTGTTGATTTCAATATAATCGGTCATAGGCGGAGCCTGTCCTTAATTCCGCATTCCGCATTACGCATTACGAATTGTTTTTCGCGCTTTTTCTGCAATATATATTAATGTTTTATATATAATAGCAGCAAATCCGCCGTTATCAGTATGTATGGTCGCAGATTTCGAGTATTTTTTTACGCAGGGCAAGGAAGTCCTCGAGCGCGTCGGGCTTCTGGTTGGGATTTCTCAGCAGAGCCGCAGGATGAAATGTTCCCATAAAGAATATTCCGCCTTTTTCGATGAACTCGCCGTGCTGCTTCGTGACCTTGAAATCCTTTGAAATGAGCCTTTGAGCCGAAATTCTGCCGAGGCAGACTATGATTTTTGGGCGCAAGAGCCTTGTCTGCTCCCTGAGCCAGCCGATACATTCATCCTGCTCCTCGGGCAGAGGGTCTCTGTTTTTCGGCGGTCTGCATTTTACCATATTAGCAATATAAATATTCTTTCTGCGGTCAAGCTCGATTGCTTCAAGGTATTTATCAAGCAGTTTTCCGCCTCTGCCGACAAACGGCTCGCCCTGCAAATCCTCATTTTCGCCCGGTCCCTCGCCGACAAACATAACCTCGGCGTTTTCGTTGCCTACTCCGAAAACAAGATTGGTGCGGGTTTCGCACAGGGAGCATTTCCTGCATTCCATGCAGTCCGCTTTCAGAGCTTCCCAATTATCATACATTGCTGTTTTCACCTCGGTTAAGAAAAATTTCTTTTGCCTTTGCCGCGTCAATGTGTATCTGCCTACCGAGATCGTCCATTGACTCAAAACGGATTTCTCCGCGCAGATATTGCAGCAGGCGAACCTCTATTTTTTGCCCGTAAAGGTTGCCGTCAAAGCCCAGAATACAGGTTTCGCTCCTGAAATCTTCATTTTCAAACGAGGGGCGAAGCCCGATATTGGTTACGGACGGATAAAGCTTGTTTTCAATAACGGTTGCCGAAGCATAAACGCCCTTTTTGGGGTGAACGAAGCCTGTTTCAAAATGCTGATTTATCGTCGGCGCGCCCATAAGCCTGCCGCGGTGGTCGCCGTTAACAACAGTAAGCTTATAGCGGAACTCCCTGCCGAGCATTGCATTGGCAAGCGGGATATCGCCGTTTTCGATTGCGCGCCTTATACGTGTTGAGCTGATGGGACTGCCGTCCAGATCAATCGGTGGCGAAACTTTAAGCTCCATTCCGTATTCGGCGCAGAGCTTTTCAAGAATGTGCTTGCCGCCCTCGTTGCCCTTACCGAAGCGGTAATTCCAGCCGCAGCAAACGCCGCCCGCATTGAGCCTGCCGATAAGTATTTTTTCAAAAAATTCGCGGCAGGTCATATCCTTGATTTCCGCAAACGGCACAATGTAGGTTTTCGCTCCCAAGTCGGCAAGCAGCTTATCGCGCAGCTCGGTCTGAAGAATCATGCTCGGAGCCTTGCCCATAATCGTGAGCATCGGGTGAGAATCGAAAAGAAGCACAAGAGGAGAAAGCCCGCGTTCCCTTTGAAGCTCAAAGGCGCAGGCTATAACTGACATATGACCCCGGTGAAGCCCGTCAAAGCTGCCGAGGGTTACGGCTGTTTTGTTTTCTGAAATCATGCTTCAAAGAGCCTCACGGATTATTTTTTCCTGAACTGCATCTTCATGCGCTGTTCTTTTGAAAGAATGCGCTTGCGAAGTCTTAATGATGTGGGAGTTACTTCAAGCAGCTCGTCATCCTTGATAAATTCCATGCACTGTTCAAGGCTGAGAACGCTGTGGGGCACAAGGCGCAGAGCGTCATCGGAGCCTGATGCACGGGTGTTTGTCAGATGCTTCTGCTTGCATACATTACATACGATATCTTCGTTTTTGGCACATTCGCCGACTATCATTCCCTCATAGACCTCAACGCCCGCAGGGATGAAAAGACGACCTCTGTCCTGAGTGTTAAACAGACCGTAAGCCGTGCTTACTCCCGTTTCGTGAACAACTATTGAGCCTCTTTCACGGGTCTGAATATCGCCCTTATAAGGAGCATAGCCGTCAAAGAGCTGGTTCATAATTCCGTTGCCGTTGGTATCCGTCATAAACTCGGCGCGGTAGCCGATAAGTCCTCTTGACGGAATTTTAAATTCAAGGTGAGTTGAGCCGCCCTCGCGCGAACCCATATTTTCAAGCTCGCCCTTGCGTGCGCCGAGCTTTTCAATAACCGCTCCGACATACTGCTCGGGAACCTCAACGATTAACAGCTCCATGGGTTCGAGAAGCTGACCGTTCTGCTCCTTGAAAATTACCTTGGGGCGCGAAACCTGAAATTCATAGCCCTGGCGGCGCATTGTTTCAATTAATATAGAAAGGTGAAGCTCGCCTCTGCCCGAAACCTTAAAGGTATCGGTGGTTTCCGTTTCCTCAACCCTCATGCTGACATTTGTTTCAACCTCTTTAAAGAGTCTGTCGCGCAGATTCCTTGAAGTAACGAATTTGCCCTCACGCCCTGCAAACGGGCTGTCATTAACGATGAAATTCATCGAAATGGTGGGTTCGTCAATCTTTATAAAGGGCAGCGGCTCCACATTTTCGGGGTCGCAGGCGGTTTCGCCGATGTTGATGCCTTCAATGCCCGAAACGCAGATAATGTCGCCCGCTTCGGCTTCTTCGCATTCAACGCGTTTTAAGCCCTCAAACTGATAGAGCCTTGAAACGTGAACGTTCTGGCGGCTGCCGTCCGTTTTGCACAGAGTTACCGTGCCGCCGCGCTTAATGCGGCCCCTTTCAACTCTGCCGACACCTATTCTGCCCACATAATCATCATAGTCTAAGCTGGAAAACAAAACCTGAAGCGGCTGATCGGGATCGCCTGCGGGCGGGTCGATATTTTCAAGAATTGCGTCAAACAACGGCTGCATATTTCCGCTGCGGCAATCGGGGTCAAGGCTCGAATATCCGTCCTTCGCGCTGGCATAGACAACGGGGAATTCAAGCTGATCCTCATCTGCGCCAAGGTCGATAAACAGGTCGAGAACCTCGTCAACAACCTCATAGGGTCTTGCATTCGGGCGGTCGATTTTGTTGATAACAACGAGAACCTTCTTTTTGAGATTGAGAGCCTTTTTAAGAACAAATCTTGTCTGAGGCATACAGCCCTCAAAGGCGTCAACGAGCAGCAGAACGCCGTCAACCATCATCAGTATGCGCTCAACCTCGCCGCCGAAATCGGCGTGACCCGGGGTGTCAACGATGTTTATTTTTGTGCCCTTGTAATGAATTGAGGTGTTTTTTGAAAGAATTGTAATGCCTCTTTCGCGCTCCAGATCGTTGGAGTCCATAACCCTCTCGGCAACCTGCTCGTTTTCACGGAAGGTGCCGCTTTGCTTTAACATCTCGTCAACGAGCGTGGTTTTGCCGTGGTCAACATGGGCAATAATGGCAATGTTTCTTAAATCTTTTTTTGAGGACAACGGGATTCACCTTTTCTTTCTGATTCTGCTTTTAATTTCTTTTGCTGACATAATACCGCACGGGCATATATTTGTCAATATTCATCAATTATAAAAGTATTCCCTCTTTTTCACGCTTTTCGTGCAATTCCTCAAGCATTTTTGCCTTTTCCTTGCCCGAAATCTTATAGAAGAACATCGGAATGGAGCAAAGCAGCAGGCTGACGCCCGGAACAATCGAAACAAGGGAGAACATTGCGAAATTCTGTGTTCTCGTCAGGTCGGTAGCCGCCATTATGAATTCCGAAGAAAGCATATTCTCGGGCTCGATACCGATAAACATATACATCAGCACGATGCCGCAGGTTGCAAAGGCGTTGCCGAGCTTGTTGACGAAGCCCTGGCAGGCAGAGCCGAGCGCATTGTCGCGGAAGCCCGTTTTAAGCTCCATATAGTCAAGGCAGTCGCCTATCATTGCATAGGAAATAACATTAAGCACGCCGAGAGGTATGCAGGAAATGAGAATGAACGGTATGCAGATATAAAGATTTGCCGTGAACCAGCCTATGAGAGTGGTGAAAATGCTGGCAACGAAGCCGAGCAGGCAGGTGGTTATGACAATCTTTTTATAGTCGAATTTTTTCATCAGCACGGGCATAAACAGCATAGCTCCGAACATACCAACGATGGCGCAAACCTGGAATATGGTTTTAACCGAAGAAACGCTCGCGTCAATCAGTTCAAGGCGTCTCTCGGGAGTCATATCGGCGGTAAGCTCCGGACCGATATAGAAAGCGTAGCGCGCAACATGAACAGCCGCCGCCTGAACCATATATCTGCCGCTTGAAAGAATACCCATGAGGATAACGAGCATCAGCGGCTTGCATTTAAAAATTCTGCTCAGCCTTGACGGCTCGCCGGGGGCGGGCTTTTTATCGGGGATAACAACTCTTTCCTTAACATGGAAATAGGAGTTGACATATAAAACCGAGCCTATCAGCACCGTAACAACGGCGATAACGAGATATTTTGTTTTGTTATAGGCAAGGCCGTCGGAAACGCCGAGAATTCGCGGAAGCACAAGACCTGCCACAAGGAAAAGCACCTCGGGCACGGCTGAGCCTACGCCGTTAATCGTTCTGCCGTTTGAGATAACGGAGCCTCTCTCGGCGGCGTCGGGAGTCATAACATTCGGCAGGCTCCAGAAAGGAACATCCGCCATTGTATATATCATTCCCCAAGCAACATAAACTATCGCCGTGTAAACCATAAGCTGATTTTTATTAAGGTCGGGGCTGAGATACATCAAAACGGTGAGCACGGCTATGGGGATTGCCGCATAGAGAATATAGGGCTTCATTTTTCCGCGCTTGGTTGTTCTGCGGTCAACAATGATGCCCATAAGAGGGTCGTTAATTGCGTCCCACACTCTGGCGAGGAGCATAAGGAGCAAAACAAAAACAAGGGGAAGCTGAAGAACATTTACATAATAGTCGCTTATGTAGCTGGACATCATGGCATAAATCATGCCCTGACCGCCCGCGCCGAGGGCAAACATCCAGAATTCCTTTTTACCGATGTATTTCTTGCTTTCCACGGGATCAGTCCTTTCTTAATAAAAAATTTATATGTTATGCGTTTTTATCTGCCGACGGGCTGAGTCTTCTGCAAAAGCTTGTGTCCTCATTCACCATATCGGCGCCGTCGATTTTAAGCTCCGAGAGCATAAATTCCCAGCGTTCTTTCATTCCCTCGTCATATTCAACGGGAACAAAGCCGGCGGTGAAATAGCTCTTGACCGCGCTTGCACGCCATTCGTCGGTTGTCAGAAAAATATAATCAACGCCCTGAGCCGCAAGCTTTTTGACAGCGGCAGCGTTAAGATACTTAACCAAGCCTCTGCCTCTGAAATCAGACCTTATGCCGACCATGTGAAGCTCGCCGCAGCGGCGCTCGGGGTGAAATACAGCGGTTGCCGTGCCGATATGCTCGCCGCCGAAATCGAGAAAGAAAACATCGGTTTCGGGCGCGCAGTCCTCTTTCCCCAAAATGCGGTTGTCAAAAGCGCTCTCGTCCGCATCGTCGGCAACAAGACCGTTTTTGCAGCACTCAACCCACGCCGTCTTATCGGCGGGAGATTTATAATGTGAAAACGAATATCCGCCCGGCAGGCTGAGCTCCTGCACGGGAGTGCCTTTGAGCCAATACATTTTAAGCTGCGCCATATTTCCTCCGTTTTAGCTGTAAATGAACTCAAAAAGGGAGCTGTTGAAAAAACAACTCCCGTTTTGAAAAAAATTATTCGCCTTTCATTTCAAGCAGCTTGACCTTGCCGTCATAAGCCGCCTGGCTGACTTTGATTGAATCCGTGATTGCAGCCTTGATATCGTCTTCGGTTGCGCCGAGCTCAACGGCGTACTTTCTGTCGATGAAAAGGTTGATATCCATGATATCGGGAAGTCCGTCAACATCGATACCGCTTTCAATTCCCTTTGCGGCATATTCCTTTTTAACCTTGCCCAGACCCATTCTCATCATCCAGGGAGCAACGCTGATAACCTTTCTGTTATCTCCCATGCCTCTTGCGGCATAAACGATTTTAAGGAATTCTTTCCAAGTCTGGTTATACATACTGATGGGCCAAGCCTTTGCGCCCTTTGATTTTTCGGCTGCGCCGACGATTACCTGACCGACCTGGCGGACGGTAAGCATTGCCGTGCCTCCTGCGGGATACATTGTGAACGGAAGCTTATCCATCATCTTTATCTGCTCGATAAGGATAACCCAAACGGGCTTTCTGCCGGGCTGAGTGCCGAAAATATAGGGCAGCTCAAGAACGGCAACATCAAAGTTATCATCAGCAAATGAGAAAGCAACTTTCTCCTGCTCGATACGGCTTCTGATATAAGGATGCTTCTCGGTGAGCTTCATATCGGGGCGCTCTTTTGCAAGATATGAGAAATAGGAGCCGAGAATAACGGCGTTTTTCATGCCGATTTCCTTGCAGATGGGAAGAATTCTCTTGAGGGGATTGATGTTGAATTTCTCGTAAGCCGCATAAACGGGAGCGGGGAACTCAACTCTCTCATCAATGCCTGCGGCAAAAACGAAGCAGTCATAGCCCGTCATCATTTCCTTGATTTCTTCGTCTGACTTGTCATAAATGTTGCAGAATTCGATTTCCATTTCCGGCGGGATGGGTGCGCCTTCGGGAAGAGGGGGCAGAGCAACGCTCTTAACCTGATGACCTCTCTCGATAAAAATTCTTGCCGCTTCACAGCCGAGCAAGCCGGTGCCGCCGATCATAAAGACTTTCATTTGACTATTCCTCCTTGGATAATTGTACTTTTATAATATATATCGAAATGCAAAAATAGTCAAGAGAATAAGTCAAATAAACCCGTTAAATCCCATGTTTTTTTGTCGAAGTTTACATATTGCGCGCTATTGTAACACGGTTTTTGCCGTCTGCATACATTGTGCGTGATTTGTATGAAGCGGCAGTAGACAAAAACTTTTATTTGTGATATTATAAATATGTATATGCTCAATGTATATGCTCACCGGAGCTTTTCAGAATAGATACTCGGAGAAAGGACGATGAATAATGAACGAGCTTAAGTATTGGGAAAATCCTTATATTATCAAGGAAAATAAGGAGGACGGTCACAACACCGCTTTGCCGAGAGCCACGGTGAAAGACGCCGTTGACGCAACCGAGCCCCCTATGAAGCTTATGCTTAACGGAACCTGGAAATTCTATTGGCAGCAGGGCGTTGATGACCTGAGAACGGATTATTACGCGGATAATTATGATGATTCCGAGTGGGACGACATTGAAGTTCCCTCTCTCTGGCAGTTAAAGGGCTACGGCAAGCCCATCTATCTGTGCGCCTATCTCCCCTCAGCCCTCTCAACCGTTAAGGGTGAAATCCCAAAAATTAACCATAATCTTAATGAAATCGGCGTTTACCGCCGCACCTTTGAACTGCCCGAAAATTTTGACGGTAAAGAAATTTTCATTCATTTCGGCGCAGTCAAGGCAGGCTTTTTCCTTTATATAAACGGCAGACGCATAGGCTATTCTCAGGGCTCGATGACCCCCGCAGAATTCAGAATAACCGACTATGTCTGCAAGGGCGAAAATCAGATAACCGTTGAGGTTTACCGCTACACCGACGGAACATATCTTGAAGACCAGGATATGTGGTTCCTTTGCGGAATTTACAGAGATGTTTATATTTATGCGGAGGAAAAGCTCTGCATACGCGACTTCTTTGCCGACGCTTCGCTCAGCGACAATTATTCAGACGGTGTGCTCAATCTTGAAGTAACTCTCAATAATTACGGCGCAGATACCGCCTGCACCCTTGAAGCTTCGCTCGTCAGCGGCGGAAAGCAGAAAAAATTTGTTTCCGAAAAGGTTGAGGCAAGGAGCGGCAAAACCGTTCTCAAATTCAGCCATATTGAAGAAAATGTGCGCGCATGGTCGGCGGAAGAACCCAATCTTTATAAGCTTGTGCTCTGCCTGAGAGCGGGAAGAAAGCTTATTTCCGCAAAGTGCATCCGCATAGGCTTCAAAAAGGTTGAAATAAAGGGCAATGTTCTTTATATGAACGGCAAGCGCGTCATCATCAAGGGCGTCAACCGCCATGATTTTGACCCTGATAACGGCTGGGCTGTTCCTCTTGAAAGATATTATCAGGATCTCTATCTTATGAAGCAGGCGAATATCAACGCCATTCGCACAAGCCATTACCCCAACGCCGAGGTTTTCTATGATATGTGCGACGAGCTGGGCTTTTATGTTATGGACGAAGCCGATGTTGAGAGCCACGGCGTCCGCCGCAAAAACTGCCCCGGCGACAATCTTGAATTCAAGGAAGCCGTTGAGGACAGAGCGGAAAGAATGGTTCTGCGTGACAGAAGCCATGCCTGCGTCTGCTTCTGGTCGCTCGGCAACGAGGCGGGCGACGGCGAAAACTTTGTTCACGAGAAAAACGCCATCCTTGCGCTCGATAAATCAAGACCCATTCACTATGAGGGCGATTTTGATTTCAGAAAGAGCGATTTCATCAGCCGTATGTATCCCGTTGAGTCAATCGTTGACAAGCTGAGAAAGCAGGAAGAAATCAAGACCACTCTTTATGACAATGTTGCCAACATTCTTGCGGCGGATAACAAGCCCGTTCCCGCCGAGGTTTTTAAAACTCACCCCGTAATTTACTGCGAATATGCTCACGCTATGGAAAACAGCCTGGGCAATTTCAAGGAATATGTTGACGATTTTGAAACCTTTGAGCATATGTGCGGCGGATTTATCTGGGACTATGTTGACCAATCCATCCGCAAGGTTGAGGACGGCAAAGAAAAATGGCTTTACGGCGGCGACTTTGACGAGGGCAGAACAAGCTTCTATTTCTGCGCCAACGGAATTATAACCGCCGACAGAACTCCCCAGCCCTCATACTATGAGGTTAAAAAGGTTTATTCAAATCTTGAAGCAGCCGACTGCGACTGCCGCAGCGGAAAAATCAGGATTAAGAATAAAAATGTATTCATCACTACGGAGGATTACAAAATCCATTGGAGCCTGACCGTTGACGGCTGCGAGGCTCAGAGCGGCGATATTGACGACCTTGTTGTCGCGCCCATGAGCGAGCAGGAGCTTCAGCTCCCGATAAGCCTTTCGGACTATGCCGACGGCGAGGTTATTCTGACCGTCTCTTTCATTCTCAAAAAAGACAAGGCATGGGCAAAAGCGGGCTTTGAGCAGAATTTCAGCCAGATTATTCTCCGTGAAGAAACCGCCGCAAAGCGCACACCCGCAGTCGGTGAGCTTAAATATGCCAAAAACGGCAGCAATGTTAAGATTATCGGCGAGGGCTTCTGCGCGAAAATCACCGCGGGCGCACTTTCTTCGCTCCAATATGACGGAAAAGAAATTATTGACGAGGCTTCACCCCTGCGCCCCGATTTCTTCAGAGCCTTAACGGATAACGACAGAGGCTACATAAACTTTGCGCCGATGCTTGCCGATATCCACCCGCTCTATCAATGGAGACGGTCAACGGCTCAGACCTTTGCGCGCTCGGTCAAGGCGCAGTCAACTCCCTCGGGCGTTGAGGTAACGGTTAATTGGGCGGCTCCGTTTGTTTCGGGCGTATCCACAACCTATCTTTTCTCCCCCGCAGGCGAGGTCACGGTTAAGCACACAGCAATGGGTCTTTTCCTGCCGATGCTTAAAGTGGGCATGAGAATGGGCATAAAGAGCACCCTTGAAAATGTTGAGTGGTACGGCAGAGGTCCGCATGAAACCTATTGCGACAGAAAGACGGGCGCAAGAATTGCCCGCCATGCAATGACGGTTGCGGAGCTTGAGCACAGATATATGCGTCCGCAGGAAAACGGACACAGAACAGATGTCAGAAGCCTTGAAGTTTCCGACAGCTCGGGCTTCGGAATTAAGATTGACTCCATGGCGGCTCCCTTCGGCTTCAATCTCGGCTATTACAATCCCGAAAAGCTTGACAAGGCGACTCACCTTTATAAGCTCGTTAAGGATAACTGCATTACTCTTTGTCTTGACGCGGCGGAAAGAGGCGTCGGCGGCGATATGCCAGGCTGTGCCTATCTCCACAAGCCCTATAAGCTCGGCAGCGGCAAGAAATACAGCTTTGAATTCAGAATTTCCAAGAAGTGATATAAATGACAAAAACCAACGCAATGCGTCTGCTTGAAGCGGCGGGAATTGAGTTTGAGGTTCTTGAATATCCCGTTGACGAAAACGACCTTTCGGGAGAAAGCGTGGCAAGAAAAACGGGCAAGGCTCACGAGCAGATATTCAAAACCCTTGTTTTCAGCGGAGAGAAAAACGGCTTCGGAGTTTGCTGTATTCCGACCTGCGAGGAGCTTGACCTGAAAAAGGCGGCGAAGCTTTTCGGAGAGAAAAAGGTTGAAATGCTTCATGTCAAGGATTTGCTCAAAACCACGGGATATATCCGCGGCGGCTGTTCTCCCGTGGGAATGAAGAAGCAGTTTCCGACCGTTATTGACGAAACCGCCTGCCTTTTTGACAAAATTTATGTCAGCGCAGGCGTGCGCGGAATGATGCTCGGAGTTGAACCGCAGGCTCTTGCAGGCTTTATTAATGCAAGGCTTGCCGATGTTACGGCAGTTGAATAAAAAAACGGGTCGGTTTTTCCGACCCGTTTTTTGTATGCGTTTTTTAATCAGCCGCCGTATTTTTCAATCAGATAATCAATGCCGCGCAGGTAGCCGTCGAAGCCAAGCCCGATAAAGGATTTTTCGCACGCCTTGCCCGCATAGGAAATTTGGCGGAAATCCTCTCTTGACGAAACATCGGAAATGTGAATTTCAACTGCGGGGAGCGCAACGGCTTTCAGCGCGTCAAGAATGGCAACGCTTGTGTGAGTGTAGGCGGCGGGATTTATGACTATGCCGTCAAACTTGCCGTATGCCGCCTGAATTTCGTCAACTATGCTGCCCTCGTGGTTGGACTGAAACAGCTTAACTTCCACGCCCTTTTCGGCGGCATAGCTTTCTATAATTGAGCAAAGGTCGGCATAGCTTCCCTTTCCGTAAATATCAGGCTCGCGTATTCCCAACATGTTGATGTTGGGGCCGTTGATTACAAGGATACGCATTCGATAATCCTCCTTACGGTAATTTCGGGGTCGGGGTCAACTTCAACGGTTTTGTCCGCCGTTTCAAGATAAAGCGGCAGCCGTTCCGAATACATTTTTTTGAGCGTTTCGGAATTCTTTGAAAGCGGTCTGCCGTCGGTAGCGAGCGTTTCAAGCGGGGCATTTAAGAAAATAACCGTTGAATTTTCGCGCAGGGCAATTCTGTTTTCGGGTTTCAGAATGGCTCCTCCGCCCGTGGCAATGATTTTGCCCGCGCCCTTGCCCGCAAGGCGGACAGCCTCGGTTTCAAGGCGGCGGAATTCCGCCTCTCCGTCTTCGGCAAAGATTTGCGGAATTGGTCTGCCGCCCGCTTCAACAAGCGAGTCGGTGTCCGTCAGCTCACGCCCCGTTTTGCGGGAGAGCAGGGCGGCGGCGGTGGATTTGCCGCAGCCGGGCATTCCTATCAGCACAATATTTTTCTGTGCGGACAAAATAGAATTATATACAGCGTCAATGCGTTCCGTCGGGATTTTTTCACCCGTGAAAATTTCGGCGGCTCTGAGAGCCTGAGCCACGAGCATATAAAGCCCGTTTATGCAGTCAATCCCGAGCCTTTCCGCATCGAGCAGAAAAACCGTTCTTGCGGGGTTATAGATAAGGTCGAGTGCCTTGCGGCATTTTGTGAATTTTTCAAGCTCTATAAGTCTTTCGCCGTTGTTGGGATACATTCCGACGGGAGTTGTGTTAATGATGATATCCGCGTCATAATGGCGGGAAATGTTGCCGTAATTATCCTCGCCCGTGCGGGAAACAACTATAACCTCGCGCGCGCCCTCATCGGCGGCGGCAAGGCGGACGGTTCTGCTTGCTCCGCCCGAGCCGAGAATTAAAACCTTTTTGCCGCTGAATTCGCAGCCGCATTTTTTCGCCATATAAAGAAAGCCGAAATAATCCGTGTTATCGCCGTAAAGCGAGCCGTCGGAGCGGCGGACAACCGTGTTGACGCTGCCCGTTCTTTCGGCAACGGCGGAGCGCTCGGCACAGCGGTTATAAGCCTCCACTTTATACGGAATGGTTACATTAAAGCCGCCGAGAGCCTTTGAAGAAAAGAATTCGTCGAGCTTTTCCGGCTCCGTGGGATAAAGCTTGTATTCATAGTCGCAGAGCATCGAGTGGATTTGAGGCGACAGGGAATGAGAAAGCTTTCTGCCCAAAAGACCAAACATTAAAATCACCCTTTAATCAGCCCTCGGTGTAGCTGCCGAGATAGCTGAACTGCTCCGCGTCGTTTTCAAGCTCGCTGAGCAGAGCCTTAAGATTTTCGGAATAAACCGAGGCGTCGATATCGAAATAGAACATAAATTCAAAATTGCTGCCGGGAATGGGGCGGCTCTCAAGCTTTGTCATATTAAGACCGAGAGCGGCAAATCTTGAAATGATGTTGTAGAGTGAGCCGGGCTTGTGGGGAATGGTCATCATTATGCTCGTTTTGTTTGCACCGGGATAAATCTCGGGCTTCTTTGAGATGCAGATGAAGCGGGTGTAATTGTTATCGGTGTTCTGAATTCCGCTTTCGAGAACCTTTAAGCCGTAAAGCTCGGCGCAGTCCTTTGAGCCGATTGCGGCGCAGTCTGTTCTGCCGCTGTCGGAAACCATTTTTGCCGCCGCCGCCGTGTTTTCGCAAACTGTGACCTTTACACCGAGAGAAGCGATGAACTCCGAGCACTGGCTGATTGCCTGCTCGTGGGAGAAAATCTCCTTAACGCCGCTCAGGGAAGTGCCCTCGGGAGCGAGCAGAGCGTGGCCGATGAAAAGCTTTATGCTGTGGGTGATATAGAATTTATATTTATTCATCAGGTCATAAACCTTGTTGACCGAGCCTGCGGTGCTGTTTTCAAGCGGCAGAACGCCGTAGCGGCAAAGCCCGCTGTCAACCGCCTTGAAAACATCTTCAAAGCCTGAAAAATACATTATTGAGGGATAGCTGAACATCTTGTCGCAGGCAAACTGCGAATATGCGCCCTCAACGCCCTGGCAGGCAACAACGGCGCGGTCGGGTCTTTCGCTGGGAGTTTGCGCCGTGACTTCCTCAATCATTTTTGAGAGAGCGGACTGCGGCTTGATGAGCTTTTTCTGGTAGGAGCGGCTCAAATCAAATATGGTCTGATAGAGCGTTTTTGTGTAGCCCTGAAGCTCATCGGGAACGCTCTCTGTAACGGAATTGAGAATATCGCGTTCACGCTCTCTGTTAAAAACGGGGAGCGAATTTTTCTGCTTGTATTCTGCAATCTGAGCCGCGGTTTCCATTCTTTTGCGGAAAAGCGCGGTCAGCTCGCCGTCGATTTGGTCAATGCTTGCTCTGAGTTCGTTGATATCCATTTTCAGCACCTCATATTCATATTATAAAATTAAATCTGTGATTGCAACGGCCGCCGCCGCTTCAACGCAGGGAACGGCTCGCGGAACTATGCACGGGTCATGCCTGCCGCCGATAACAAGCTCTTCGCGCTCGCCCGTCATAAGATTGACCGAGCGCTGGCTTGCGCCTATTGAGGGCGTGGGCTTGACCGCACATCTGAATATAACGGGCATTCCCGAGGATATGCCGCCGAGAATTCCGCCGTGATTGTTGGTCAGGGTTTTTATTTCGCCGCTTTCGCAGATAAAGGGGTCGTTATTTTCGCTGCCGCGCAGTCTGCTGCCCGCAAAGCCCGAGCCGAACTCAATGCCTTTTATTGCGGGGATGGCAAAAACAGCGGAGCTGATTCTGTTCTCTATTCCGTCAAACATCGGCTCGCCGATGCCTGCCTCCAAGCCGATTACGGCACATTCGACAGTGCCGCCTACGGAATCCGCGCTTGAGCGCGCGTCATAGATTTCTTTTCTCATAAACTCGGCGTTTCTGTCGCTGATTGCGGGGAAGCTTTTGGCGTGAATAGCGTCAAAATCCGCTTTGCAAACATTCACGGGGTCGAAAAGCTCATCATTGGCTTTGCCGAGCGAAGCGATATGCGCGCCGACAAAAATGCCCTTGCTCTCCAAAAGCTGAATACATACCGAGCCTGCAAAGCAGAGGGGAGCGGTGAGCCTGCCGCTGAAATTTCCGCCGCCGCGGATATCGTTGAAGCCGTTGTGCTTCATAAATGCGGCAAAATCGCTGTGAGACGGGCGCGGCACAAAGCGGAGCTTGTCATAATCGCCCGAGCGGGTGTTGGTGTTTTCTATAACGGCGCAAATCGGAGCGCCGCAGGTTACGCCGTCAACAACGCCCGAAAGAATTTTTACTTCGTCCGCTTCCTTGCGCGGAGTTGAAAGCTCGCTCTGACCCGGGGCGCGCCTTGCCATAAAAGCCGCCGTTTTTTCAAGGTCGAGCTTTATTCCCGCAGGAATTCCGTCAAGCACGGCGCCGATTGCCTCGGAGTGGGACTGACCGAAAATTGTCAGCTTTATTCTGTTTCCGAAATTACAGGACACGGGCATTACCTCCAAGCTTGTTATAGTCGTCAAAAAATGCGGGATATGATTTATTGACCGCCTCGGCGTTTCTGATGATTACCGCGCCGTGGCATTTAATTGCGGCAACCGCCGCCGCCATGGCTATTCTGTGGTCATTATAAGACGGAGTTTCGCCTCCGTCAAGCACGGGCTTGCCGCTGATTATCAGCCCGTCATCGGTTTCGGAAATATCCGCGCCGAGCGAGCGGAGCATTGAAGCGGTTGTCTGAATACGGTCGCTTTCTTTGAGCCTGAGCCGCTCCGCGTTGTAAATAACCGTTTTGCCCTGTGCCGAAGCGGCGAGCGCGGCAAGCACGGGCACGGCGTCGGGAATGTTGGAAGCGTCGATTTCACAGCCGTGCAGGCGGGAAACATCAGCCCTGAAGCTGCCGCCGTTCTGAGCAATTTCCGCGCCCATTTTTTTAAGCACGGCAATAATCGCCTTGTCGCCCTGCGCCGAATCGGGGTTAAGCCCCGTAACCTCAACGCCCGAGCAGAGATGAAACGCGGCGTTTGACCAATCCGCTTCAACCGTGAAATCACAGCCGCAAAGACCGCCTGAGTTTATATAAAATATATTATTTTCTTCTTTAATATCCGCCCCGAAGCGTTTAAGAACGGCAAGGGTTATGTCGATATATGGGCGGGACTGCACGGGAGGCAGCAGCTTTATTTTTCCGCCGCCGAGGTATGAAAGAGCCATCAGAAGTCCCGTTACAAACTGCGAGCTGACATCGCCGCGCATAACATATTCTCCTGCGGAAATCCTGCCGCCCGTTTTGAGCGGGAAGCTGTCCGAAATGCTTGCGCCCATTCTGATAAGCTCCTCTTTGAGAGGGGAAAGCGGTCTTTCGGGAAGCCTGCCCGAGCCGTTAATCTCCGCCTGAATTCCGAGAGCGCAGATAACGGGCAGAAGAAAGCGCAGGGTCGAGCCGCTTTCGCCGCAATGGATTTTTGCCTGCGCGGGAGTGTTTTCAATCGGAGAAACGGTGTAAACCGAGCCGTTTTTTTCAATAACCGCGCCGAGAGAGCGCAGGCAGGAAACCGTTGCTTCGATATCCTCAGAGGAGGTGTTTATTCTGATTTCGCTTTTTCCCTTTGCAAGGCAGGCGCATATCAGCGCGCGGTGGGCAAAGGATTTTGACGATATCCCCTCAATACTGCCGCAAAGAGGGGCGGGGGTGATTTTGATATCCATTATAATTTCAGCTCCATAACCGTTCTTTGCGGTTTCATTCCGAGGCTTTCGTAAAGCTTTTGAGCAGGTTCGTTGAAAGACCAGACATAAAGCTCAACCGACCGGGCGCCTTTTGACAGCGCAAAGGCTTTAACTTCATTGAAAAGAGTTGTGCCGACGCCCTGCCGCCTGTGTTTTTCGTCAACGAAAAATTCATCGATAAATGCAACGGTTCGGGGAGTAAGCGCATCGCCGCCTGATGAAACAAGCCGAAGCTTGCAGCAGCCGACGGGCTTGCCGTCTGTTTCCGCAACAAAAATAAAGATATTTTTATCTTTGAGCAGCTTTTTAAAATCCGCTTTGGAAAGGATGGGAGCAGACCTGAAAATATCGGGTCGGTTCTGAATGTGAAGGTCTGCCGCCTGTTTTGAATAATCCTCTATTATTTCAAAATCGTTCATTTCAGCTTGCCGAACTGTCAATTTTATCCCTCCCAAAACTTTGACACCTCATCCGCCGCTATGCGGCACCTTCTCCTCAAGGAGAAGGCGAAGCAATAGCTTTCTTCATAACAAGATTATTGAAGATGTCCTGACAAACACTCTCAAATGAATTATTAACATCATCATTTGAGTATCTTAATACCGTCAGTCCGAGCGAGGACAAAAACCTATCTCTTTTTAAATCCTTTTCTTTTCCCTCGTCATAATAGTGCTGTGAACCGTCAAGTTCAATTACGATTTTTGCTTTTGCACAGTAAAAATCAACGATATAATTGCCGATTACTTTCTGACGGTTAAAATTAACGGGAAGCTCTTTCAAAAAGTCATACCAAAGATGTCTTTCTTCCTTGGTCATATTTTTTCTCAGTTTCTGAGAATTTTCGGTAAGTTTATTATTGCAAGTTTTATTCATATAAACATATCATAATTTCATCAAATCGGCTTCTCCTTGAGGAGAAGCTGTCACGAAGTGACTGATGAGGTGTTAGAGCGGAAACGCAGAGAACGGCGTTTCTTTTCCTTGATTGTTGAAACGAAAGGTGTGTTTTTTCGGCGGGAGCAAGCCCCCGCCCTACTCTGTACGGAGAAATTCTGCGTTGATGATTATAGAATTTATTGCCTGTCTCGACAAATCGGAAGTCAGCGTTCCGATTTTAACAATGCATAATAGCAAGCGTCGCAAATGCCCTGATTATTCCAATCGGAACTGCGTAAAGTTCCCTCATATTTCATTCCGCATTTTTGCATTACTCTACCGGAATTGGGATTTCTCGGGTCGTGCCTTGATTCAATGCGGTTTACGTCTACTACATCAAATAAAAAATCCATAACTGCCTTGAGAGCTTCCGAGGTAATACCTTGATGCCACCAAGCTTTTCCGATGCAATATCCGATATGCATCATAGAAACTTCTTCATTCATATGCACCACGGAAATACCGCCGATAGGCTCATCTCCGTTTTCTTTCAAAACAATAGCCCAATGATAATATTTTTCGTCAGAGTATTGTTTCAGCCAATCTGTGTTTATGTTTCTGCTTACTTCTTCATTTGAATGAGTCTGCCACATTAAAAACTTGGTAACTTCTGAATCTGATGCCCAGTTTTTATATATCGCGGCAGAATCTTCAGATACAAATCTTCTTAAAACCAATCTGTCTGTTTCTAATCTTTGTTTTCCGCAATGTTTCATAGGCTTGCTGTTCCTTTTTAAATTAGTTGTGCCGATTATATTAACAATGTTATAAAAATTAACGCAAATTTCCGAAATTCCGAATTGTTCGCGGGTCGTCGAGGACGCCGACCCCTACGAATTTCGCCGCAAAAATGCAGCTTCGGTAGGGAACGCTGTCCTCAGCGTTCCGAGGAATCACACATTATTTGCGGTAATTTTGGGACGATGCGGGCATCGTCCCCTACAATTCCGAATTACGCATTTCCGCACGAAAACGCCTTACTTACATTCCGCTATTTCATAAAGCACATCAACGGGGATTTTTTGCAGGTAACATTCGCCGATTACGCGGGGAGCAACGAAGTTTATCGTGCCGCCCGAGCGTTTTTTATCCGAAAGAGCGGCGTCTGCAAGGGCGCGCGGCTCAAAATCGCACTCAACGGGCAAGCCGTTGCTTTTGTTTGCCTCAATAATCTCCGCCGTGCAGTCCTCGGCGCTCCAGCCGAGCTTTGCGCTTGCTTTTGCGGCGATAACCATGCCGATTGCAACAGCACTGCCGTGCGAAATTTCAAAATGACTGCATTTTTCTATTGAATGAGCCATAGTGTGACCGAAATTGAGAAGCTGACGGTCACCCTTGTCAAATTCGTCCTTTGCAACAACATCTCTTTTAAGCTCCACACAGCGGGCGATGATATCCTCTATATCGGATTTTACATTGCCCGGGCGGACTTTGTCAAATAATTTCCTGTCAAAAATAACGCCGTATTTTATGACCTCCGCCATGCCGTCGGCAAAAATACTTTCGGGCAGGGTGGAAAGGGTGCGCGTGTCGCATACAACGAGCGAGGGCTGATAAAACGCGCCCATCAGGTTTTTGCCTGCGGTCAGATTAACGGCGGTTTTTCCGCCGACCGAGGAATCCACAGCCGCAAGCAGGGTTGTGGGAACCTGTACAAACGGAATTCCTCTCAGATAAAGCGCGGCGGCAAGTCCCGTCATATCGCCCGTAACTCCGCCGCCCAGTGCAACGGCAAAATCGCTGCGCGTGAGCCTGTTTTCCGCCATAAATTCAAGAAGCTCAAACAGAGTTTCCTTGCATTTTGACTCCTCGCCCGCAGGGAAAACAAAATCAACCGTTTGAATTCCCGCACTTTCAAGGCTTTCCTTTGCCTCGGAGAGCCAGAGCGGAGCTACATTGCTGTCGGTAACTATTACCGCGCGGCTTTTTCCGAAAAGGGCGGAGCAGCTCTCGCCCAGAGAGGCGAGAATGCCGCTGCCGATAATAACTTCATATTCTTTTGACGCGCTGACTTTAATCGTTTTCATTTCAGAAACCTACTTTGCCTGTTTTTTGCTGTCCGTGCCCTCTTTGAGCAGAGCCGCAAGACCTTCCCTGTCATCCGTTTTAAGGGCGGCGCTGTATTCGCCGAGCCTGTCAATCAGAAAATCAATTTCATTAATAAGATTATCCTTATTCTCAAAGAAAAGCTCTGTCCACATTTTTTCGTTGAGCTTTGAAACCCTTGTCAAATCTCTGTAACTGCCTGCCGAGAAGCCCTTTTGATGAACGGCGGCGGGGCTTTTTACATAAGCGTTTGATATTATGTGAGGGAGCTGTGAAGTGAAAGCGATAATGCGGTCATGCTCCTGCGGAGTGGTGAAGTTAATGTCGCCGAAGCCTGCGTCGGTCATAACCTCGCGGAGCTTCTGAAGGTCGCGGATATCCGTGTTTTCCTTGGGAGTTACTATCATTGAAGCGCCCTTAAAGAGATTTGCGCGGGCGTGACCGAAGCCCGAAAACTGAGTGCCCGCCATCGGGTGAGCGCCGATGAAAACAAAGCCGTTTTCCTCCGCCGCCTTTTCGCAGGGAGCGCAGATGGGGCGTTTAACTCCGCCGCAGTCGGCAACGATTGCGCCCTTTTTGATTTTTGAAGCGTTTTTCTCAACAAAATCAACGGTATCCCGAGGATAAAGGGCGATAAAAAGCATATCACATTCACCGATATTATCATCGTTAAGCTCGCCGCTGACTGCGCCGACCATTTTGGCGGCAAGCAGGGAGCTTCTGTTTCGGTCAAGCCCGAGGATTTCATGCTTTCCGCTCTCTGCAAGAGCCATTGCAAGCGAGCCGCCGATAAGCCCGAGCCCGATAATTCCGATTTTCATTCTATCACCTTAAAACTTCGTCATAATTTCTCTGATTGCGTTGGCTTCCTTAACAACCCTTGCGAATTCCTCGGGTCTGAGAGCCTGCGGACCGTCGCAAAGAGCGTGAGCGGGGTCGTTATGAACCTCAATCATAATGCCGTCTGCGCCTGCCGCAACCGCCGCAAGAGCAAGAGGACGAACCATGCGTGCCATACCTGCCGCGTGGCTGGGGTCGGCGATGATGGGCAGATGAGTTTTTTCTTTAAGCAGGGCGATAGCTGATATATCCATGGTGTTTCTGGTGTAATGCTCAAAGGTTCTGATGCCTCTTTCGCAAAGCATAACCTTGCTGTTGCCGCCCGCCATAATGTATTCGGCGCTCATGAGCAGCTCCTCCATTGTGGCGGCAAGTCCTCTTTTAAGAAGAATGGGCTTGTCGGTTTTGCCCAGCTCTTTAAGCAACTCGAAATTCTGCATATTTCTTGCGCCGACCTGGATTACATCAACATTCTCGAAAAGGGGAAGATGTGAAAGATCCATAATTTCGGTAACGATGGGTGTTCCCGTTTCTTTTTTGGCGGTTTCAAGCAGTTTCAGACCCTCGTCGCGCATTCCCTGGAAAGCGTAGGGTGAGGTTCTGGGCTTGAAGGCGCCGCCGCGCAGCAGGTTTGCGCCCGCCGCCTTTATATCCTTTGCAATGCTGCAAATCTGTTCGGGCGATTCAACCGAGCAGGGACCTGCGATGAATTGGAAATTGCCGCCGCCGATTTTGTAGCCGCAGACATCAATAACCGTGTCGTCGGGGTGGAATTTTCTGTTGGCGTTTTTATACGGCTCGCTTATTCTTGCAACATTGCTTACTATGTTAAGTCCGCTGATGAGGTCCATATCAACATGGCTTGTGTCGCCCACAAGACCGAGAATGGTGTCATACTGTCCGTCGCTGCGGTGAATATCAAGCCCGAGGCTCTTTAACCATTCGATGAGATTTTGAATTTGAGCTTCATCCGTGCCTTTTTTTACCGATACAATCATTTTTCTTACCTCCGCATTTTTGAGATTGCCGTTATGACAGATTAAAAATAACCCCGCAGTGTAAATTTCACTGCGGGGTTTTAATTACAAACCTTAATTCCGTTTTTCAGCAAAACTTACTAAACCCTATCAACTTAGTTGATAAAGTAAAAGTAAAAGTATGCTGCTGTGAAAACGGTGTTAGTCATTTCAGAAACCTCGGATTTTATTTTGATTGCGTTTAGAATAGCACTCGAAAAACGATTTGTCAAGAGCTTTTTTGAAAAAAATTGAAGGTCAGCGGTTAATTATTTCAATTTGGCACATTCCCATTGCATTGAGCGCATTTTCGTGGCTTTCGGGGGTTACTCCCGCACAGCAGGCGGCGTCAACAATAATAGGAGTTTCGGGCAGAAACGCTTTGAGCAAAAGGGCGTTTGAAATAACGCAGATATCGGTGCAAAGCCCGATGAGGGTTATGCTTTCAATCGGAGTTTCATATGTGTCATAAGCCTTTAAAAGCTGACCGAGCGCAACGCTGCCGAAGGTCGGCTTGTCAATGGGCTGTTCCTTTCTCAAAGCGTCAAGCTCGGCGTTTATCTGCCAGCCCGCGCTTTCTTTTATGCAATGCTCAACGGGCAGTCGCTTTCCCTCCTGCGTTGCGAGATAGTCCGCGGCGTGAGTATCTCTTGTAAAAAGAACTCTGCCGTCAAACCCGGCAATTTTCTTTTTGACGGCGGGCAGAATTGCCTGTGCCTCGGGTGTGCCGAGCGCGCCGTCGATAAAATCATTCTGCATATCAACTACAACAAGAACTTTCATTTATATTACCTCTTTAATAATTAAATTCGTCGGGGTCGTTTGCGTAAGGATTGGCGGTGCGGTTTTTATCGTAATACGCCTGCGGGAATTTCGGGTTTTCGTTTTTGCGGGCAAGCGAAAAATCAATGTCCGCGCTCTCGCCCTCACGCAGGAGTCTGCCTACAACAACGAGCCGCGCATCGTCAAAATCGTAGCAGCAGGTCGAGAGAGTGATTATTTTATCGTTTTCGTTGATGTCAACGCCCGTTGAATAGAGCTTGCGTTTGTCGATTTCGCGCACATAATTCATAAACTGATTGTTGGCGGCGTTGGTGAAAATATAATTGAAAATATGGCCGTTATCGTCACTCGGCATACTGTTGGTTATGAAAACGGCGTAGACCTTGAAGGTGTAATCTCCGTAAAGCGTGCTCATGCCGATAAGCGGAGCTTTTTTGAAGCCGTCAACGGTTCTGTATTGCTCGAGCGTGCCGAAAATCTTATCGTCATGGCGCATATTGTGCCCGTAAATGATTGTGTTGCGGTCAAGCTCGGTCAGCGAGTTGTGATAATCGAAAAAAGGAACGCCGTAGGAGGTGGATTTTCCGTAAATATCGCGGCGCAGATATTTTTTGTTATCCTCCGCCTGCAAAACGGAATAGCTGATGTCCAGCGACGGAATGGAAATCCAGCCTGCAAATTCGGGATTTATGGCGTAAAGCTCCGCAAACGAGGGATTCATATTTGCGGGAAAATCAATGTCGGGGTGCTTTTCCTTGATGGATTGCCACGGGTCGGCTCCGTTTTGCTCAGTCGGTTGAAGCAGATTTTCAAGCTCGGAAGCCTGCCTGTCCTCCTTTAAAGGCTCAATAACATAATTGTTTATCAGCACTCCCGCGCTGAAAATCAGGCAGATTATCGCCAGCGCAAGCACACAGCGGCGGATTATCTCGGAGCGCGGCGGAGCGGCTTTCTTTTCTTTCGGCTTTTCTCCGCGCAGAGCGGCTGAAAATTCGGAAACGGTCTGATATCTTTCGTCTTTATTCAGCGACAGCGCCTTTTCGATAACCGCTCTTTCTCTTTCGGGGAAGCCCTGCGAGAATTTAAGCTGTCTGCCTCTGTCTCTATCTGCGGCATTGGGCGGAATGAAGCCCGTTGCCACCTCATAAAGCATTGCGCCGATGGCGTAAACATCGGTAAAAGAGCCGCATTGGCGCGCGCCGAGCTGCTTTTCGGGAGCGTCAAAGGGAGAATAAAGGCTTTTCGGCGGATAGGAATAGCCCGTTACCGCCGTTATCTTTTCACCGTCGGTTATTATTGTATAAGGGCTGAGCGAGCCGTGCCATTTGCCGATGGAGCTCAGCTTTTCCGCGCAGTCAATCACGGGCGAAAGCAGAGAAAGAGCCTTTTTGAGCGGAATTGCTCTGCCGTTGCCGATAAGCGAGGAAAGGGGCGTGCCCGAATTAACGGCGCAGACAAAATAAAAGGTGGAATTTTCGGCAAAGCAGTCAATAAAATCAAGCGCGCACGATTTTGAAACGCCGCAGAGCTTGACATAGTGGGAATAAAAAGCCGATATTTCTCTGTCGCCCTTCGCGCGGCAGGCGTCGTCGTAATATTTGATTATCAGCTCATCTTTCAGGCGATACATCAGGCTTTCTTTAAGATATTCCGAAATCTTAACCCTGCTGCGCGTCTGCGAATCGAAAGCATAATAAACGGTAAAGGTTTTTCCCTTTGAGCAGACTCCGCCGAGAACATATCTGCCGTTAAGCCTTGTTCCGAGCGGCAGACAGCCCTCATAGCTTTTTTCGGGAACGCCGTTGAAGCCGCAGCTCGGGCAGACCTTGGCGGAATCGGGACATTCGCTCAGGCAAAAAATACAGCGTTTCATTCTTTTCCTTTCTCAGCCCTCCATTATGTGAAGTGAACGCAGGGAGCTGTTTTTGATTTTGTTTTGGATTTCGTATGCGTGAGGCTCCAGAAAATCGGAAGCGGACGATGAAAGACCGCTTTTCCGCAGATAATCGGCGATTTCGGAGCAGATTGATTCAACAATTTCGCATTTTGCGGCGGCTTTATCCTGCGAAAAATCCCCCGTTATCAGCTCGGTCAGCCTGTCGGCAAGCCCGGGGAAAAGCTCCAGAGAGCGCATTGAACGCAAAGCCCATTTATAAAACGGAGCATATTTGCCGTTGAGCAGAAAAACGAGCGAAACCGTGTTGCTGACAAATTCGGCGGCGGCAAGAGCGGCGGCTCCCGCTTCGCCGTGAGAGAAACAGCGGGGCATATTATATTGCCCGCTCTGCGCCATCAAAGCTGTTTTTGCGGCAAGCTTTTTGAGCCGCACATCGCGCGGCATACCGTTTTGAATCTGATTGCGTATTGCGGAAAATTCGCCCAGCTCATCTTTAAAAACGCTGCCGCTCACGGCGGCGGCAAGGTAATATTCGGGGATATTCAGCCACTCAAAGTCCGTTTCGGGCGCGCCCCGCCTGCCCGTCAGGGGCAGATAAAAATCACCGATGGTTTTAACGCCGTAGCGCGAGGTTCCGAGAGAATTAGCTCTGCCCTTTTCAAAGCCCATAAATATTTTGGGCAGCTTTGCATAGGCGCGTGAAAGGGAAAAGCCGAATTGCTCATTATCCTCATCGGTCAGCCACAGGCAGAAGCCCGCGCCGAAATCGTGGTCGCGCGAAACCTCATCGTCAAAGCCGAGGCAGTCCGAGCCGGGACCCGCAAGCCCGACGGCTATCCGGTTTTCAAATTCGCCGAAAAGCTCATGTATCATCGGCGCGCCGTATTCCTCATAATAAAGGCGGCTCAGTTCAAGACCCTGCATAAATTCTGTCCGCCCTTTCGTTCAATGTTTTTTCTCTCCGTCTGAGCAGACATTCGCCCGCGCCGCGCAAATCCTCGCGCGCAAAATATGAATCAAGCTCCTCTATAAAATCGGGAACAGAAATTTTTGCCATGGTTACGCCTTTCCGCATTGCAAAGCCAATGCTTTTATGTTATGATTAGTGGGAATTAAAATAATATGAATTAATCAAACTAAGGTGGTTTTATGAATAACGGATTTTTTGCAATGGTTTCGAGAATGAAATATATCAACCGCTGGGCGCTCATGAGAAACGAGCACAGCGAAAACCTGTGTGAACACAGCTTTGAGGTTGCCGTTATTGCCCATGCACTTGCGGTTATCGGAAACAAGCGGTTCGGCAAACAGCTGAGCGGTGAAAGAGCCGCTCTGCTTGGTCTTTATCACGATGCTCCCGAAACGCTCACGGGCGATATGCCAACGCCCGTTAAGTATTACAGCAACGAGGTGCGCGAGGCATACAAGACTGTTGAAGAAAACGCCTGCAAAAGCCTTATTTCAATGCTTCCCGAGGATTTCAGGGAGGACTATTCACCCACGCTTATTCCCGCGCAGGGAGATGAGGAGCTTTGGAGGCTCGTGAAAGCGGCGGATAAAATCAGCGCGCTGATAAAGTGCATCGAAGAAAAGAAGGCGGGCAACAGCGAATTCGTCAAGGCGGGCGAGGGCATAAGAGCCGCAATAGAGGCAATGGATTTGCCCGAAGCAAAGGTGTTTGCAGAGGAATTCCTGCCCGCTTACGAAATGACGCTTGACGAGCTGAAAGCCGACAACTCATAATTCGGAATTCGTAATGCGTAATTCGGAATTATTGAGTTATAAAATCATATTGTTTGGTTATAAATCCAATGTAGGGCGGCTTGACCACAAGCCGCCGAAAAAACGATTGATTTATATTTCCAATCCTCCGTCACGGCTTCGCCGTGCCACCTCCTTTGCTAAAGGAGGCTAATGATACTGTGCGCTTTATATATAATTTGTAGGGAACGCTGTCCTCAGCGTTCCGAGAAATCCCGCATAAATTTGTGTTGTTTTTGGGACGATGTGGGCATCGTCCCCTACGATTTGCCGCCGAAAAATCAATATAATTGGGTACGGGCGAAGCTCGTCATTAATTCCGCATTCCGCATTCCGCATTACGAATTCCGAATTTTTCGGGTCGGTGACGCCGACCCGAAAAAATGCCGCCGTAAAAACCGAATTAAATTCCGAGCAGTCTGCGGGCGTTTTCGCCGAGGATTGCTCTTTTTTCGTCTTCGGAGATATCAAGGCAGTCTATCAGCCCGATATTGTCGGCGGGGCTTTGCCACGGGGCGTCGCTGCCGAGCAGGATTTTGTCCGCACCGTGGAGCGCAATTATTTCCTCCGCTTTTACGGGCGGAAGCACGCCGCAGCAGTAGGCGGTGTCAAGATAAACATTTTTGCCGCAGAGAAACTCTTTTGTTTCCTCCCAAGCGCAGGTTCCGCCGAAGTGAGCCGCCACAACGGGCGCGCCGCCGAAGGCTTCAAGCACTTTTGAAAGCCTCTCGGGCGTGCAGTGAACAGGCTCGGGGTAGCCGATATCCGTGCCGCAATGGAAAACGGTTATCATATTAAGCGAGCCGATTTTCTCATATATGGGAAGCATTTTTTCGTCATCGGCATAAAAATCCTGATAGTCGGGGTGGAGCTTAACTCCCTTTATTCCGTTTTCTTTGAGCCTTTCAAGCTCCGTCAGAGCGTCGGGGCTGTCGGGGTGAACGCTGCCGAAAGGGATAAAGCCTTCGGTTTGGCAAAGCGAAATTGCAAAATCGTTTACGCTTTTTTGCTGACGCGGATTGGTTGCAATGTTCAGCACAACGGAGTAATCAACTCCGCTTTTCCGTTGCAGGTCAAGAAGCGAGTCGGGAGAGCCGCTGTGAAACGGGCGGGTTATGCCCGAGCGGCGGCGAAGCTGAACCATCGCCCTTTCTGCAATTTTTTCGGGAAAACAATGGGTGTGAAAATCTATTATCATATTTCTGCCCTCTGTTGAATATTTATTAATGCTATTTTACACCGAAAACGGAACTATATCAATATCCAAAACACACTAAGATTTAATTTCGGAGACAATTTTTAAAAAATCATACCCTATTTTCAAAATAATGCTTGATATTTATAAAAGCTTGTGTTAAAATAACGACAGTAGGATTTTGTATTTCATCAGAGTGGGGCGACCCGCTCTTTTGTTTGCACACAAAACTTTTTTCATAAAAAGAAATAAGCAAAGGAGAATGAATAGATGCCAAAAGGAAAGGGAGGCAACACCGTCGCCGCGGTTTGGGAAATTGCGGAGCCGATAGCCCGCGAGCTCGGGCTTGAAATATGGGATATCCGCTTTGTCAAAGAGGGCGCGGATTGGTTTCTGCGGATATTCATTGATAAAGACGGCGGCGTAGGTATTGAGGACTGCGAGCGAATGAGCAGAGCTATCGACAAGCCGCTTGACGAGCGCGACCCCATTGAGCAGAGCTACTGCCTTGAAGTTTCGTCACCCGGAGTCGAAAGAGAGCTTACAAGAGAAACTCATTTTGAAGCCTGCAAGGGCGAAAAAATAAAGGTAAAGCTTATCAGAGCCGTCAACGGCGTGCGCGAATTCAAGGGCGTGCTTGAAGATGCGGACGGCTCGAGAATAACTCTCAGGCTTGACGACGGCAGCGCAATGAATTTTGAAAAGAAAGAAACAAGCTATATAAAACTTGATGATTTCGTCTTTTAACGAAAGGAATGGTCAGAAAATGAACAACAGCGAATTTTTTGAGGCGGTCAGACTTCTCGGCAAAGAAAAAAATATTCCGGAGGATTCTCTGCTCGAGGGAATTCAGAGAGCAATAGTAACCGCGGTAAAAAGGGACTATAATAATAAGGATATAGTTTTCTGCGAAATCGACGCGCAGGAAAAAACAATCAGAGTTTTTGTCAGAAAGAATGTTGTAACCGAGGTGCTTGACCCCGACGAGGATATGACGGTTGAGCAGGCTCAGAGATTTAAAAAGAACGCCATTGCGGGCGACATTATCGAAATCGAGCTTGAAACAAAAGAGGTCAGCCGTATAGCCGCAGAAAAAGGTAAGCATATCCTCCGCCAGGCAATCCGCGAGGCGGAGCACGGCAGAATCAAAGAGGAATTCCAGAATAAAAATCAGGAAATCGTTACGGCGAAAATCGTTAAGATTGACCCTGTTACACTTGACGCTGTTGTAGAAATCGGCAAGCTTACCGAGAGGCTTCTCAGAAGCGAGCAGCTCCCGACAGATAATTTCACCGAGGGAGATATCACCAAGGTTTATATCGCCGAGGTGCGCGACGCTACCAAAGGCCCCAAGGCGACTATTTCAAGAACTCATCCCGGGCTTGTCAGACGCCTGCTTGAGAGCGAGGTTCCCGAAATATTTGACGGCACGGTTGAAATCAAGTCCGTTTCGCGTGAGGCAGGCTCAAGAAGCAAGATTGCCGTTTACAGCGCCGATGAAAATGTTGACCCCGTCGGAGCCTGCATAGGCCAGAGAGGCGCGAGAGTCAATAAGATAGTTGAGCAGCTCGGCGGCGAGAAGCTCGATATCGTGCGTTACAGCGAAAATCCCGCCGAATATGTTGCCGCCGCTCTTGCTCCCGCCGATGTTGTTTCGGTAACGGTTGAGAGCGAGGAGGAGCGCTCCTGCAAGGTCGTTGTTCCCAACAGCCAGCTTTCGCTTGCAATCGGCAACAAGGGTCAGAACGCCCGACTTGCCGCAAAGCTTACGGGCTGGAAGATCGACATAAATCCCGAAACCGAAGAAGCGGTTATCAATTTTGACGAAGAATAAATCGAAGCTACATTATTTTTTAAGGAGCTGAACCGATGCAAACCCGCCGGATTCCAATGAGAAAATGCACAGGCTGCAATGAAATGAAGCCTAAAAAAGAGCTTGTAAGGGTTGTTAAAAGCCCCGAGGGCGAAATATCGCTTGATTTAACGGGCAAAAAGCCCGGCAGAGGAGCTTATGTCTGCCGCAGCGCCGAATGCCTTGAAAAAGCAAGAAAAGCGAAAAGATTTGAAAAGGCATTCTCCTGTGCTATTCCCGACGGAGTTTTCGAGAGAATGGAGGATGAGCTTAAAAATGACGGATAATCCTAAGCTTCTTTCTCTTCTCGGTATGTGCCGCAAGGCGGGAATGCTGAGCTGCGGCCATGACGCGGCGATTGGTTCTGTCAGAAGCAAAAGCGCAAGGCTGTGTCTGCTTAGCAGCGACGCGTCCGAGCGGCTGAGAAAGGAAACGGAGCGGGAAGCAAGCTTCGGCGGGAGAGAGATTCCCGTCAGAACGCTTTTTTCCACGATGGAAGAAATCGGAAAAGCCGCGGGGCTTAAATCCGCCGTGGTTACCGTAAACGACGAAGGCTTTGCAAAAACCATGCTTGGGCTTCTTGACAACAATTGGGGAGGTTAATCTATGATAATTAACAAATACAGAGTGCATGAGGTCGCTAAAGACTTTGATATCAAAAGCAATAAGGTCGTCGATTTGCTCGCCGAGTATTTCGACGGTCAGAAAAAACATATGACCGCGCTTGAAGAAGACGAGCTTGACCTCATTTTTGAAACTTTCACCAAAGAAAAAGAGGTAGCGGATCTTAACGATTATTTCAATTTTGCTCCCGCCGGCAAAGAAAAGGCAAAGCAGGAGGAAGCTCCCGCAGAGCAGGCGCAGGAAAAGGCGCAGGAAGCTCCCGCAGAGGAGAAAAAAGAGGAAAAGCCCAAAAAAGAAGCGGCTCCTCAGGCGGAAAAGAAGCCCGCGCAGAAGCCTGCCGCTCCCGCCAAAAAAGACGGAAAAGCAGAAAAGGCGGAGAAAAAGCCCGCTCCTCAGCAGACTCAGAAGCCCGGCAAGCTGCCGCCCATGCCTTCAAAGAAGCCGCAGTCTAAGGACGAAAAGCCCAAGGAAAACAAGCCCATGCAGTCAAGAACAAAGGGCGAAATGCGTACCATTGACACAAGAGCGGGCAATGTTGACCTTGAAAAATACAATGAGAGATATGAGAATATCGCTCCGACGGATAAAACAAAGCAGCACGCCGATTCCGTCAAGAAGCAGAAGATAAAGCAGAAGAGCCAGCAATACAGAAAGCAGGGCGGAATGCGCTCCTCAAGGCGTGAAACCGAGGCGGAGAGGCTCAAGAGAATAGCCGCCGAGAGAGCAAAGAAGCCCCAGATGCACCTCAAGCTGCCCGAGGAAATCACGGTCGGCGAGCTTGCGGCAATGCTCAAAATGACTGCCGCTGAGGTTATCAAAAAGCTGTTTGCGCTCGGTCAGATGGCAACTGTCAACGAAACTCTTGACTATGAAACCGCCGCCATCGTTGCAGAGGAGCTCGGCGCAAAGGTTGAAAAAGAGGTTGTCGTTACCATTGAGGACAGAATAATCGATGACAGCGTTGACGAAGAAAAAGACCTTATGCCCAGAGACCCCGTTGTTGTTGTTATGGGTCATGTTGACCACGGCAAAACCTCTTTGCTTGACGCAATCAGAAACACCTCCGTCACCTCAACCGAGGCGGGCGGCATCACACAGCACATCGGTGCTTACAGAGTTGACCTTAACGGCTCAAAGATAACCTTCCTTGACACTCCCGGTCACGCCGCTTTCACATCAATGCGTCTGAGAGGCGCAATGGCAACGGATATTGCAATCCTCGTTGTTGCGGCGGATGACGGCATTATGCCCCAGACCATTGAGGCTATCAACCACGCCAAGGCGGCGGGAGTTCAGATTATAGTTGCAATAAATAAAATGGATAAGCCCGCCGCAAATCCCGACAGAGTTTTGCAGCAGCTTACCGAATACGAGCTTGTTCCCGAGGAGTGGGGCGGCGAAACAATCTGCGTTCCCGTTTCCGCGCTCACAAAGCAGGGCATTGACAAGCTGCTCGAAGCAGTTCTGCTTGTTGCGGAAATGCAGGAGCTTAAAGCGAATCCCAACCGCTCGGCAAAGGGCGTTGTTATTGAAGCAAGGCTTGATAAGGGCAGAGGCCCCGTTTCAACTCTTCTCGTTCAGAACGGAACGCTCAAAACGGGCGATATCATAGTTGCGGGCACTGCCGTGGGCAGAGTCAGAGTTATGGTTGACGATAAGGGCAGAAAGGTCAATGAAGCAGGCCCGTCCGTTCCCGTTGAGATAATGGGTCTTGCCGAGGTTCCCCAGGCGGGCGACGGCTTTGACGCCGTTAACGATGAGCGCCTTGCAAGAGAGCTTGTTGAGCAGAGAAAGAACAAAGCCAAGGAGGAGCATTTCAAGGAGTATCAGAAGGTTACTCTTGATAACCTCTTTGCATCCATTCAGGAGGGTCAGCTCAAAGACCTCAATATCATAATCAAAGCCGATGTTCAGGGCTCGGCGGAGGCTGTTAAGCAGAGCCTTGTCAAGCTTTCAAACGATGAGGTCAGAGTTAAGATAATCCACAGCGGCGTCGGCGCAATAACCGAGAGCGATGTTATGCTCGCAAACGCTTCAAACGCAATCATAGTCGGCTTTAATGTACGCCCCGACAATGTTGCGGCGGAGAGCGCGGAGCGCGACGGCGTTGATGTCAGAATGTACAGAGTTATTTATGACTGCATTGAAGAAGTTCAGGCGGCTATCAAGGGTATGCTTGCGCCGAAATTCAGAGATGTTGATGTCGGCAAGGCGGAGGTTCGCCAGGTTGTTAAGATTTCCTCCGTCGGCAATGTTGCGGGCTGCCATGTTGTTTCGGGTAAGATTATCCGAAATGCAAAAATCCGCGTTGTCAGAGACGGCATAGTTGTTGCCGAGGACGAAATGGCTTCGCTTCGCCGCTTTAAGGACGATGTTAAAGAGGTTGCCTCGGGCTTTGACTGCGGCATCGGTCTGAGCAGATTTAACGATATCAAAGAGGGCGATATGCTCGAAGCTTATGTTACCGAGGAATACAGAGATTAACGGGTGATTTTATGGCTGGTTACAGAGTGGACAGAGTGTCCGAGGATATCAAAAGAGAAATAGCCGCAATTATGCGCGAGCTGAAAGACCCGAGAATTCAGGGAATGTTGACCGTGGTTAATGTTGATGTCAGCTCCGACGCTTCTTTCGCAAAGGTTTATGTGAGCGCAATGGAGGGCATTGAAACCGCAAAGCTTGCGGTCAAGGGCTTAACGAGCGCCACGGGCTATATCCGCAGAGAGGTCGGCAAACGCCTGCATCTGCGTAAAACTCCCGAGCTTAAATTCATTGCCGATGATTCGATAGAAAGAGGCATGGAGATTGCCAAAAAGCTCGGAGATATTCTTCCGGATGAAAAAGATGAACTTTAAAAGGGGCGTCAATCAGTGAGAATTGATTTGCACGAAACCGCAAAAATCCTCGAAAATGCCGATAAGATTTTGCTGCTGTGTCACAGCCATCCCGACGGTGACACGCTCGGCAGCGCATATGCTCTTGCGCGCGCTCTGCTCGGCATGGGCAAGCGGGTCAGAGTTGAATGTTCCGACCCTATTCCCAAGGATTTTTCGTTTATGCTTGAGGGGATTGAAACCGATGATTTTGAGCCGGAGCTTATCGCGGCGATAGATGTTGCCGATATAAAGCTGCTCGGCAAGGAGTCCGAGGGAAAATATGCGGGTAAAATCGGGCTTTGCATCGATCATCACGGCTCAAATATGCTTTATGCGGATAAAGTGTGCCTTGAAGCCGATTCGGCGTCAACTGCCGAGATAATTTATCTTATTCTCAAAATAATGCAGGTTGAGATTGACCCTGCCACGGCGTCCTGCCTTTTCACGGGCGTTTCGACCGACACGGGCTGTTTCCGCTTTTCAAACACAACTGTCAGAACCTTTGAAATTGCCGCGGAGCTTGCAAAGCTCGGCGCGGATACTTACAATATAATTCAGGTGTTTTTTGAAACAAAAACCAAAACCTACGCCGCTCTTGAAAGGCTTGCGCTTGACAGTATGCGCTTCTATTTTTCCGACAGATGCGCTCTTATCTGCGTTACTCAGGATATGTATAAGCGCAGCGGCTCAAACGAGAGCGAAACAGACCGCCTTGCAAATTTGCCCAGGCAGATTGAGGGCGTGCTCGTGGGCGTAACCATGCGCGAGCTTAAAGACGGCAGCTTCAAGGCTTCCGTGCGTACTCACGGCGACATTGACGCTTCCGAAATCTGCAAAAGGCTCGGAGGCGGCGGTCATATGGGCGCGGCGGGCTGCACGCTTTACGGCTCAAAGCAGCAGGCGATTAATTCTCTTCTGAAAGAAGTTCAGGCGGAAATTGACGCCGTTACAATCGTTTGATAAAAACAGGGCAGTCCTGCGCGGGCTGCCTTGATTTTTAGCGAAAGGAAGTTCAGATGACAGGTATAATTCTTATCGATAAGCCGAAGGACATAACCTCATTCGGTGCCGTGGCAAGGGTCAGGCGCATATGCGGCGAAAAAAAGTGCGGTCACACGGGCACGCTCGACCCGATGGCAACGGGGCTTTTAACCGTAATGCTCGGCGGCGCAACCCGCTTCAGCGAGCTTTTGCCGAGCCACGATAAGGCTTACAGGGCGGAGTTTCGTCTCGGCACGGTGACCGATACTCTTGATATCACGGGCAAGGTGCTTGAAACGCGCCCCATTTCTGCAAATGCCGCTCAGGTTGCCGCCGCTCTTGCGGAATTTGTGGGCGAAATTGAGCAGCTTCCGCCGATGTATTCTGCAGTTTCGGTCAACGGCAAGCGGCTTTATGACCTTGCAAGGCAGGGCGTTGAGGTTGAGCGTGAGCCGAGACGGGTAACGGTTTATTCAGCAGAAATCCTCGAAGCAAACGAGAGCGCGGGCGAATATGCGGTTTCGGTTGAATGTTCATCGGGCACATATATACGCACCCTGATCTCCGATTTGGGAGAAAAGCTCGGGTGCGGCGCGGTTTTAACGGAGCTCAGAAGAACGGCGGCAAACGGCTTTAAAATCGGCTCCGCCGTAACTCTTGAAGCTCTTGCACAGGCGGCGGAAAGCGGAGAGCTTGACCGCCTGATAATTCCCGTTGACCGCGCGCTTGAGGAATATCCGATTATAACGGTTTCGGCGGCGCAGGCAAGGCGTTTCGGCAACGGCGGCGAGCTTTCGCTCGAAAGGCTGAAATATCCGCGCACTCTCGGATTTTTCAGAATATATGACCCCGACGGAGCATTTATGGGTCTCGGAGAAATCGGAGACGGCGACAGCCTTAAAGTCAAAAGAGTGTTTGTGGGGTAACAGCCGCAGAGTAAAAGCATACAGATATATAAAAACTCCTCCTGACTTTTTCGGCGGGAGGAGTTTGCGTTTAATATGATTTATCGGATTGCGTTATTCGCCGCTTGTTTTTTGTTCCGCTTCGTGAGATACGGCGGCGCGCCTGCGCCTGCGTTTTTTTGAGAGTGAGCGCATTGTGAACCACAGCACCACAAGCACCTGAAATATAGCGGCGGTTACAATGACCGGCACGATTTTGGCGGAATCGAAAGCAAGCCCGAGAAACAGCACGATTGACCACACAAGAGCCGTAATGCAGATAAAGCGTTGAGGAAGATCCCACCAGATTTCGGCGAAAACAATCAAAGGAATACAGGCAACGGGAATGGCGAGAATGAAAACGAGCCAGATTTTAGGAAAATCAAATTCAAAAATTTTCAGAAATGCAAAAATGAGAGAGAAAACAAGAAAAACAAGTCCGACGCTCAGAAGCGGAATGATAACTCGGTTAGTGAAGTGGGGTTTCCGTCTCCGCTTCCTCTTTTTCTCGGGAATTTCGGCGGTCTTTTCGGATTTTTCGCTTTCTTCGTTAATGATATCATTTAAAGTAACGCCGAAAAGCTCTGCAATTCTGTGAATAACAATTATATCGGGCACGCCGTCGCCCCGTTCCCATTTTGAAACGGATTTATCCGAATAGTTGAGCGCCTGGGCGAGGTCGGCTTGAGTCATACCCCTGCTTTTTCGCAAGGAAGCAATGCTTTTGGCAATGTTTTCTTTTAACTGTTCTTCTGTCATAAAACAAGGTCTCCGTTAAAGCTGTTTGACTCATTATATCACGAAAGGCAATAAAAATCAAGCTGAAAACCGTTGATATGCTTGAAATTCTACCGTGGGTAGAGCGCAGATATACTGAGGGTAGACCTGTTGTAACTGATTATAGGGTGACTTTTTTTAATCAAAGCCTTAGAATTTTAATGCAAAATGCAATCAGAAATTCACACGGAAAGGTGATGTTACGATGAGTCCCAAAATAAATCTTTATGAGGTCAGCCCCGTAATCAGCATTGCGGATATGATGGAGCAGGCGCTCAGAGAAGTACCCGATAAAATCGCCTACAAATATAAAACAGGCGAAGAAATAAAATCGCTGACATTCAAAGAATTTGAAGAAACCGTTTTTTCTCTCGGCGCATACCTCGCTGCAATGGGGCTGGAAAACTCCCGCGCAGCCTGCATCGGCAATAACAGCATAAACTGGATTATTGCGTTTTTCACTTCTCTTCGCAGCGGCGGCTCCTTTGTGCCGCTTGACAGGCAGCTCCCCGAAAGGGATATCATTCATCTGCTTAACGACAGCGAGAGTGAAATAGTATTCTACGAAGATAAATACGAGGAATTTTTCCGCAATCACAGAGATGAGCTGAAATTTGCAAAGCTCTTTATCGGTCTTGACCGCAAGGAAAACGACGGCGAGTTTGTTTCGCTGAATGTTGCTCTGAGCGAGGGCAGAGGTCTTGATAAAAGCAAATATCTTGCCTGCAAAAACGAGCCTGACGATATGAAGCTGCTTGTTTATACCTCGGGAACCACGGGCAATTCAAAAGGCGTTATGCTTTCGCAGAAAAACATAATTTCCTGCGTATATTACGGACTGCAGATTTCAACGATTTATTCAACGGGTCTTTCCGTTCTGCCTTACAGCCACACATATGAGAGCGTTGCGGATCTTCTTGTTTCATTCCATCATCATTCCTGCCTTTGCATCAATGACAGCCTGAAAAACATCGCAAACAATCTCAAGCTTTATAAGCCCGATTATGTATATATTGTTCCCGCAATCGCAGAGATTCTTTACACAAGAATTACCCGTGAAATCGATAAAAAGGGTATGACAAAGAAATTCAATCTTCTCGTAAAAGTAAGCAATGCAATGAGAAAAGTCGGCATTGACCTTCGCAAAAAGCTTTTTGCCTCAATTCACGAGAATTTCGGCGGCAACCTGAGAAAAATCGTCTGCGGCGGCGCGCCGATTCGTCCCGAGGTCGGCGACTTCTTCGAGAATATAGGAATATCTCTTGTCAACGGCTACGGCATCACGGAATGTTCACCCCTTGTTTGCTGCAATCACGACGATTTCAACGATGTCCGCACAGTCGGCATCAGAATTCCCTGCCTTGAATGGAGAATTGACAGCCCCAACGAGGAGGGAATAGGTGAAATCTGCGTTAAAAGCCCCACCGTTATGCTCGGATACTATAAACAGCCTGACCTTACCGCTCAGGTTATCAAGGACGGCTGGTTTTACACGGGCGATTACGGCAAAATCAACGAAAACGATATGCTTGTGATTTGCGGCAGAAAGAAGAATATTATTGTTCTTAACAACGGAAAGAATATTTATCCCGAGGAAATCGAGGGCTACATTCAGGGCATCGACAGCGTTGCCGAGGTAGTCGTCAGCGGAATCAAGGATAAGGTCGGCAACGAGAGCGGACTTAAAGCGGAGCTTTTCCTCAACGAGCCTAAGGCGGAGAAAGAGATGATGGTTGAAATCCGTGAGGCGTGCAAGGAGCTGCCCACATACAAGCAGATTTCCGTTGTTGTTATCCGTGATATTCCTTTCCTCAAAACAACTTCAAATAAGATTAAGAGAAGCTATTAATTAAATCGGATAATACAAAAAAGCGGTTTGCTGTTACGCAAGCCGCTTTTTATTATTAAGTATTTTGTTATGCGTCCTGAATTCCGTAAGCTTCAACAAGCCTGAAATATTCTTCTTCCGAAATCGGTGTTACCGAGCCGTGGCGCGGGCGGAGATGGTTGATTTCATATGAGGAACGCTGAACCTGCCTGAAATTCTTGAAATCTCTTGTCATCTGGGCGAAGAATGAGCCTTCGCTGTATTCGTCCATTATCATCATCCAAGCGTTTGTGCCCGTTATTCTGTACATTGAGCTGCCCTCAACGCCCCAATAATTCAGTGAGCAGATTGTGTAATCCGTATTATAAGGACCCGTCAGATTTTTTGATTTTACATAGGCTATCTTCTGGGTCAAATCCTCTTTGAAATAAAGGTAATAATAACCGTCCTTTTCGTTATAAATTATATCGCCGTCAATGCATTGGATATTGCGGGTTTCGCCTGTTTCGGGGTCTGTTTCATTCCATCTGCCGAAAAGAACCTCAGGCTCGGTTTCAAAGGTTTTGAAATCCTTTGTGTAGGCATAGTAATGCCCCGCGCAGTCATTTTCAACCGTTGAATTTGCCCAATAAACCATATACATTCCTGCGCTCTCGTCCCAGATTGCCTGCGGAGCCCAAGCTCTGTTTGTGTTTTCAAAGCCCTCAAAATCGCGGATATCAATAACCGTTTCATCAATCCAATTAACAAGGTCATAGGATTTCCAGGTTACCAGGCAATGGTTTGAGGTCCAGCCGTCAAGAGCGTTCATATCCGTTCCGATGATAAAATAGCAGGCTTTGCCGTTTTCATCCTTGCCTTTGAGGATATAAGGGTCGCGCACGCAGCCCGTGCCGAGCTTTTGCTCAATGACGGGATTGTTGCCGTTGAGAGCCTTGAAATGATAGCCGTCCGTGCTGACAGCAAGGTGAATTTTCTGCTCCTGCGGCTCGTTGCCCACAAAATAGCAGAAAAGATATGCGCCCGAGGTGCTGTAAGCGGGGTAGGCATAGTTGTTGAAGGTGTAGTTGAAAAGATAATAGCCCGACATAACTATTGCCATAAGCAGGCGGGTGAACGACATTTTTGTCACGGATATCCGCTCCTTCGACAAATATTTTTTTCAGTATAACACAGGAAATCCGCTTTTTCAAGGATAAACCGAGAGATTCGGCTCATATTGAAAACTCAACAGGTTCGCTTGAAAAGTCGCATCCGTCGGTTAAAACAAATTTATAAGTGCCCTTCAACAGAACGCGGTCGCCGTTATCGTTGACTGATAAAAGAGAGCTTTCTTTTATTTCAAATTCAGCCGTTGCCGTTTCCTGCGGATTCAGGTTTATTCTCTTGAAAGCGATTAATGATTTTATAGGAGTGCTGAAATCGGCAGGCGGGCAGGTCATATATAACTGCAACACGGTGCCGCTTTCAGAATTGCCGATATTTTTCACCTTTGCACGGATTATATTACCGCTGATTTCAACGCTGTCAAGAGCAAACTTTGTGTATGTTTTTCCGTATCCGAAAGGATACAGAACCTCGCCTTTAAAGTAGCGGTATGTTCTGTTTTGCATGGAATAATCGCAAAAATCGGGCAGGTCGGCGGCTGAATTATAAAATGTGACGGGCAATTTGCCGCTCGGCGAGCACTTTCCGAAAAGAATATTGGCAACGGATTTTCCGCCCTGCGCTCCGGGATACCAGCATTGCAGAATTGCATTGACCTTGTTTTTGTATTTCCCGAAATTAACACAGCCGCCCGAAAAGTTCAGGATGATAACTTTTTTGCCCGTTGCCGTCAGCTTTTCGAGGTATTTCTGCTGGTTAAGCGGCAAATCTATAGTTTCGCGGTCGCCCTGCTTGCCGAAGCCCTCTGCGCCGCCCGCAAGGTCGCTGTCGGATTCCTCTCCCTCTATTGATGAATCCAGACCCGTGCACATAATTATTATATCGGAAGCCGCTGCTTCTTTGAGCGCCTCTTCCTCGTCGGTGTTTTGGTTGCAGTCATATAAATGAATTCCGCGCACAAGCTTTGTGTCTTTGTTATATTCGGAAATCCCCTGAGTTACCATAATGAATTGCGACGGGTCTCCGAAATAGTTGCCGAGATAAGCGAGCTTATTATCGGCGTTGTATCCCGTAACGAGTATTTTTTGAGCGTTTTCTTTGAGCGGCAGAGTGCCATCATTTTCAAGAAGCACTATTCCTTTTTCAGCCATTTTAACGGCTTCGCTCTCGTGCTCGGGTGTTGCGTTATCTTTTATGGTGATTTTGTCAAAGGGGCAGTTTTTATCAAACATTCCGAGCGCACTGCGAATTGCCATAAGCCTTGAAACGGATTTCTTTAAGGTTTCTTCATCGGTATATCCGTGCTCAACCGATGCGGGCAGCAGAGAATATGCCGTTCCGCATTCGAGGTCACAGCCTGCGTTTACTGCCTGCGCGGCGCCCTCGGGCGGATTGAAATTTTTCCGATGCTTATATATAACATCAAGTATTGCCGAGCAGTCGGAAACAAAATAGCCGTCAAAGCCCCACTGAGTCCGCAGTAAATCCTCTATCAGGAGCTTTGAAGCACAGCAGCTTTCGCCGTTTACAAGGTTATATGCGCCCATAACGCCGCTGACCTTTGCTTTTTTAACCGCGGCTTCAAAAGCGGGAGTATAGGTTTCGTAAAAATCTTTTTTTGATACCTCGGCGTTGAATGAATGTCTCAGGCTTTCGGGGCCGCTGTGCACGCAAAAATGCTTTGCACAAGCGGAAGCTTTCAAATAGTTTTCATCATTGCCCTGAATACCCTCAATGAACGCACAGCCGAGAACGGAGGTTAAATACGGGTCTTCACCGTAGGTTTCCTGCCCTCTGCCCCAACGGGGGTCTCTGAAAATATTAATATTCGGCGACCAAAGGGTAAGCCCTTTATATATGCCGTAATCCGCATTGCGCTGGCTCTCGTTGAATTTCGCCCGAGCCTCCGTTGATATTATATCGGCGCAGTGCTTCACCGCTTCTTCATCGAATGATGCCGCCATGCATATCGCTTGCGGAAAAACGGTTGCCACGCCTGCTCTTGCAACGCCGTGCAAGCCCTCGTTCCACCAATTATATTCCTTAACGGAAAGGCGTTCAATTTCTTTTGATGAGTTGAGCATTTGAGATACCAACTCAATCAAAGACATCTGATTTGCAAGCTGGGCGCCTTTTTCTTTGTGCTTTGCGTAGCTTTCTTTTGTCATAAGCATTTCTCCCTTGACAGTTGACCGTATCTGCGTTAAAATATGATTACCGTGCTCGTGCACGGAGCGCGCATAACTAATATATAGTATTTATGCATAAAAGTAAAGTGCAGGTTGGAGAAGGGAATTTTTAATGAAAAAGAAGATTATTGTTTCCGTTGCGGCTGTTGCGGCTGCTGCGGCGGTTATTACAGGAATATCGGCAGGTGTATATATGTCAGGCAAAAATAATAAGATTTATAGTCCGATTGCATCTCCTGCGGGGCTTTCGTTTGCCGAAGCAGACAGCAAAGCGGAAATTATAAGCAACGCCGATTTTTATGTTTCCGTCAGCGGTGACGATAGCGGCGGCGGAACTCTTGAAAATCCTTTCCGCACAGTAAAAAGGGCACAGCAGGCTGTCCGTGAAAAGCTGACGGACGGAGCTCCGAAAAATTCAATAACCGTTGCAATAAAATCGGGAATATATTATGAAACGGATATTGAATTTGACGGCAGGGATTCGGGAACTCAGGAAGCTCCCGTCATTTACACCGCTTACGGCGACGGAGAGGTTGTGCTCTGCGGAGGAAAAATTTTAACGCTCGGCGATTTTTCGCCCGTTGACGGCGAGGTCGCAAAAAGATTGACCGATAATGCGGCTGAAAAGGTTAAAATGATTGATTTGAAAAAGCTCGGTCTTACACAAGCCGATTACGGAAAAATCAAGGCAACGGGCGGATTTAATACGGAAGAGTATTACGACAATGCGGCAACGGAAAATCCCTGCGAGCTGTTTTTCAATGACGAAAGAATGACGCTTGCGCGCTATCCGAATGAATCCTACATAACCGTCGGAGAGGTCAGCGATATCGGCGATTGTTATGAGCCAAACGCTCCCGCGCCTGTTGACAAAACCTGGCTTGAAAGGCGAAACCAAAGGGGAGGCACTTTTGCCGCGGACAGCGAAACATATAAAAGAATAAAAAGCTGGCAGTCTGCCGATGACCTGTGGGCTTTCGGTTACTTCTATTGGGATTGGGCGGATATGTCAACGCCGATTAAAAGCATTAACGGCGACGGCACAATAACTACGGAATATTGCAGCAAATACGGCTTTAAAAAGGGCGGTTATTATTACTTTTTCAATATTCTTGAAGAGCTTGACGCTCCCGGCGAATATTATATTGACCGCGATAACGGAATTCTGTATTTCTATCCTCCCGATGAAAGCTCGGACGGCAGAATTATGATTTCAACAAGCACCGAAAACATAATTAACTTCACGGAAAAAGCGGCAAACATAACCGTGAGCAACCTTATCTTGCAGGGCACAAGGGGCGATGCCGTAACCGTGGCGGGCGAAAACTGTAAGCTTTCGGGCTGCACCGTTAAAAACGCCGCAGACTGCGGAATAAATGTGAGCGGCACAAATAATCTTGTTGAAAACTGCGAGGTAACGCATATCGGCAAGGATGCGGTTGTGCTTTCGGGCGGCAATGCGGACGGCTTTGTTTACGGCGGCAACAGGGTCAGCAATAACAGCCTGCACGATTTCGGCGAAATCCAAAAAACATATATTGCAGGCGTAAACCTCAGCGGCATCGGAAACACGGCGGCTCACAATGAAATATATAACGCTCCCCATATGGGAGTTTACTACACGGGCAACGAAAACATAATTGAGTATAATTACATACACAATGTTGTTTTGCAGTCCTCGGACGCAGGAGCGATATATACGGGCTGCAGCTTGAGCACTTACGGCAACATCGTGCGCTATAACTGCATAAGCGATATCGGTTCGGGCGATTTTTCGCCGCACGGCATATATTTTGACGATAATTCTTCGGGTCAGACCGCTTACGGCAATATCCTTGTCAATATTCCCGGCTATGCAATCCTTGTGGGCGGCGGCAGAGACAACAGAATTGAAAACAATTTAATCATCAATTCAGGCAATCGGATAGATTATGACGCCCGAGCCTATGATGGCTACCACAACGACGGCTGGTATGCCAAAAACTGCAAGGAGCCCGACAGCCGCTTGTGGCAGGTGATGAACGAAGCCAAAGAGTTCAACGCTTCAATCGGTTATAAATATGAGGGAATTGAGCGAATGCATCAGGATTATTCCCGCGAGGACGACGAGGGCTTTGCCGTCAATCCTTCGGGTTCAACGGTTAAAAACAACATCATAGTTTCCAATGTGAACAAGGTCGGAGATATTGCAAAGGCAGTTAAAAAATATTCGGTTGTTGAAAATAACAAAGCCTTTACGCCCGAAAGCGCGGAAAGCTCTTTTGAGGATTTCGGCAAAGGCGATTACAGGCTTAAAGACGGAAGCAAAATTTCAAAAAGATGCCCTGATTTCAAGGCGATACCCTATGAAGAAATCGGAAGAAAATAAATTTTTCGGAGGTAAAACGATGTATTTTAACAGCATAGACAAAATCAGATTTGAAGGTGTCGGCTCAAAAAATCCGCTCTCTTTCAAATACTATGACGCAAACAGAATTGTTGCGGGCAAAAAAATGAGCGAGCATCTTAAGTTTGCTCTGAGCTATTGGCACACAATGTGCGGCGACGGAACGGATATGTTCGGAAGAGGAACGGCGGATAAAACTTTCGGCGGAAAAACGCCGATGGAAATTGCGGAAAACAAAGTGTATGCCTGCTTTGAGATTATGGAAAAGCTCGGCATTGAGTATTTCTGCTTCCATGACCGCGATATCGCTCCCGAGGGCGCAACCCTTAAAGAAACTAACGCCAATCTTGACAAAATCGTTCCGATAATCAAATCGGAAATGGAAAGAACGGGCATAAAGCTGCTTTGGGGCACGGCAAACTGCTTCAACAATCCGAGATATATGTGCGGAGCGGGAACCTCGCCCAATGCGGATGTGTTTGCCTATGCGGCGGCGCAGATTAAAAAAGCCATTGAAATCACAACGGAACTTGGCGGCATGGGCTATGTTTTCTGGGGCGGCAGAGAGGGCTATGATACCTTGCTCAATACGGACACGGCAAAAGAGCTGGACAATATGGCTTATCTTATGAGAATGGCGGTTGATTACGGCAGAAGCATCGGCTTTAAAGGCGATTTCTATATTGAACCCAAGCCGAAAGAGCCGACAAAGCATCAGTACGATTTTGATGTTGCAACAGTCCTTGCATTTTTGAGAAAATACGGCTTGGATAAAGACTTCAAGATGAATATTGAAGCAAATCACGCAACTCTTGCAGGCCACACCTTCCAGCACGAGCTTAGAGTTGCAAGGGATAACGGCGTTTTTGGCTCGATAGACGCCAATCAGGGCGATATGCTTCTGGGCTGGGATACCGACCAATTCCCCACGGATTTATACAACACAACAATGTGTATGTATGAGGTTTTGAAAAACGGCGGCTTTACCAACGGCGGTCTGAATTTCGACGCAAAGGCAAGGCGTGCAAGCTATACGGGCGAGGATATTTTCCTTTCATACATTGCGGGCATGGACGCCTTTGCCTACGGTCTGATTGCCGCCGATAAAATAATTTCAGACGGCGTTATGGATAATTTTGTTGCCGACAGATACGGCTCGTATAATTCGGGCATAGGCAAAAAGATTGCAGAAAAAGCAACCTCTTTTGAAGAGCTTGAAAAATACGCTCTTGAGCACACCGAGCCAATCCCCGAAAGCGGCAAGCAGGAATATCTGGAAGCGCTTATCAATCAGTATATTATTTCGGCAGGAAGAGAACTATGAGTTATTATATCGGAATAGATATCGGCACATCCTCCGTTAAAGCAATGCTGATAAACGAAAGTGAAATTGTCAAGGTTGTTTCGGAGGACTATCCCATTTATTTTTCACACACCAATTATGCGGAGCAGGACCCCGCCGATTGGTGCGGCAAAAGCGTTTGTGCAATCAGGAAGCTGATGCAGGGCATTGATAAAAACGAGGTCAAGGCAATCGGCTTCTGCGGTCAGATGCACGGGCTTGTTATGCTCGATAAAGAGGATAATGTTATCAGACCCGCAATCCTTTGGAATGACGGCAGAAGCGAAAAAGAGGTGGATTATCTTAATAACACCGTCGGCAAAGATTTTCTGCAGAATAACACGGGCAACATTGCTTTTGCGGGCTTTACTGCGCCCAAGCTCCTTTGGGTTTATAACAACGAGCCGGAGAATTTCAAAAAGATTGCCAAAATCATGCTCCCGAAGGATTATGTTGCCTATATGCTTTCGGGCGTGTTTGCCACCGACACCTCAGATGCGGCGGGAACCTTATATTTTGATACCGAAAACAGATGCTGGTCAAAGACGATGCTTGATTTGCTTCACATTGACGAAAGCGTTTTGCCGTCGGTTTTTGAAAGCTATGAGGCAATCGGCAATATAAAGCCGGAAGCCGCGGATGAGCTCGGACTTTCTTACGCCGCAAAAATTGTTATCGGCGCGGGCGATAACGCCGCCTCTGCCATCGGCACGGGCACGGTAAATGACGGTGACTGCAATATTTCCCTCGGCACCTCGGGAACCGTGTTTGTGTGCTCGGATAAGTTTAACTGCGACAGGGAAAACGCTATACACTCTTTTTGCTCGGCAAACGGCAAGTATCATTACCTTGCCTGCACTCTGAGCGCGGCAAGCAGCCAGAAATGGTGGATAGAAAACATACTGCAAGCCTCCTATGATTATGAAAAAGAGGCGGAAAAATATGTCGGCAAAAGCGATGTGCTGTTTCTCCCTTATCTGATGGGCGAGCGTTCTCCCGTTAATGACACAAACGCAAGGGGAATGTTTTTAAATCTTTCAATGAACACGGCAAGAGAAGAAATGAGCCTTGCCGTTTTGGAGGGCGTTGCTTTTTCGCTTAAAGAAAACATTGAAATTATTAAAGCCCTCGGAACGGATATCAAGAAAGCGAAAATCTGCGGCGGCGGTATAAAAAACAGGCTTTGGCTGAGCTTGATTGCGAGCATACTTAATGTTGAGCTGGAAATACCCGTTTTTGAACATTCGGGCGCGCTGGGTGCCTGCCTGCTTGCCGCCGAGGGCGCGGGCGATAACATATCAAGCCGCTTTTACGGCGTGCAGGAAAGCATTGAGCCCGATAAATCCCTTGCGGATTTTTATGAGCAGAAATACGGCAAATACTTAAAGCTCTATCCCTGCTTCCGCTCTTTTGTGGAATAATTGAATAAATTTAAAAGCTCCTGCAAAGATTTTTTACCTTTGCAGGAGCTTTTGCTGATTTACCAAATTGAAAATGTGCGTTTTATTTCCGAGAGAGCCTGCGTTGCAAGCCGTGAAAGCTGAAACGGGAGCTTATAGAAAACAACGGTAACGGTGTCCGTTCCGACAACATTTCCGCCGCCGTCAACAACCTCAACGGTGATGTTGGCTTTCTTTGCTCCGAACAAGCCCTTGCAGGTTACTTTTCCGTTTGGGTCAACCGAAACCTTGGAATTATCCGATGACCAGCGAAGCGTGCAGCCGTCGGAATTCTCTGTTAAACAACCGAGCTGAATTGAAGCCTTTGTGTAAAGCTCAAATAGCCCGAGCTTTTTGTTAATGTGTTCGATTGACTTGCCGTCGGAAACAATATCGGCAGAGGGCTTTCCGCCCAAAACGGTTACTTCAAATTCGGCTGTTTTCGTTATGCCGCCGTAGGTATAGTATACCGTTATCTTTTTTATGCCTGCCGAATCAAGAGTAACCATACCAACATTGAAACCGTCAACCTCTTTGCTTGTGCCGTCGCTGAAATTTGCAATTACCTTTATTCCGCTTAAATCAAGCTGACTGCCTATTTCGTAAACCGTTTTAGCGGGCAATTCAGAAACTTCGATTGAATCAAGCACGGTTTCAACCTCAATAACGGCAAATTCGCTGAAATGGGTTGTTTCAAAAACAATGTAGTTTCCGTCAATGGTGCTTGCAAAACGCACAAGCGGATTAACAATATCATCCGTAACATGATAAACCTTGCATTTTGCGGGGTCAACTCCGTCTGCAAGCCTGATTTTAACGGTTACCGTGCCGTCGGGCTGAACGATCTGAGCTTCAAGCACAAGCTTGATATCATAGAAATGCAGGCTCTTTATTGAGCCGCCGACGGCAAAATTCGTGCCCTCGTGTTCGGATGAATCAACCTCCTCAACCGCCAGAACGGTATCGGGGTCTATTTCCTTTGCCGTGGCGGAAACGATAACTCCGCAAGGCTCATGGCGAAGCACAACGGCGGCATATTCAAGGCTCAGAATCGCGTTTTCTATTGTTTGTGCATAGGAATCGACCTTTGTCTGCTCGGTGATATCCAGACTGTAATCCACGGAATTTATCGCCGCGTTGAGAGCAATCAGCGTTATTTCGGAGTAAAGGCGTTTATCAAGCGCCTCGGCTTTGAGAATGGCGGCTTCAACCGCCGAATAGTCGGCAGGAAGATATTCAAGATTATTAATTGCCGCTTCAATTTGCAAAGCCCATTCCGAAACCTGTTCCTGTTTATTTATTGTTAAGCCGTAATCAATCGCCGCAACGGCTCGGTCAAGCTCTGCAAGGCTTTCGGGAGTGTAAAAACGGCGGTTGATTGAATTTGCGGTGTTCAGTATACCGTTAAGCGGGGAGAAGTCCGCAGGCTTGTATTCAAGCTTGTCCAAAGCGTCGAGTATGCTTTGTGTATATGAGTTAATAACGCTCTGGTCATCGGTTTTATCTGCGTTTCGCGCCGCCTCAACCGCTTGGTCGAGCGCCGAAAGGCTTTCTTCGGTATATAAGCTGCGGTCAATGCTCTCGGCGGCTGAAACAGCCTCATTCATGCCGCGGTAATCGCCGATTTTTTCTTCAAGATTCTGAATTGCCAAATCAATGTTCTTGACATATTCATAAATCAGGTCTTTGTCGGCAACATCGCAGTATCTTTGAACCGAAGCAACCGCGGCGTCAAGCCTTGCAAGAGATTCAACGGTATATAAATCCCTGTCAACAGCGGAGGCTCTGGCGATCGCTTCGTCAACCGCCGAATAATCGCTCCAGGTGACTCTGATTTTGGAGAGATAACTGTTAATTTCATCGGTCATAGAGTCGATATCCGACTGATATGAGGCGTCGATATTCCACGGAATATTTTCAATCAGAGCCATCATATCCCAATATGCCCAATGCTCCATTTTACCGGGAGCAAGTGATTTTGCCTTGTTTACCGCATATTCCAGAGCGGAATAATCGCCGATGTTGTCATCGCTGAACAGAACAACGGGAATGTTGTTTTGCATTGCATATTCATAAGCCGTTGAATACTTATAGCAGAAAAAAGTTGCTTCTTCTGTTGTGTTATCCCATGTTGTGTCAAACACCACATCTTTGCTTGGAAAGTACAGATAGCTCAGTTGATACCCGAGTGCACCGCCTTTTATTGTTTTAATGTTTTCGGGTATTGTAAGTCGGGCTGTGCACCAGTTGCTCCAAAACATTGAATCACTGAGTTCCGGCAACCCTTTTCCAAGGTCAATTATTTCAATGTAGCATTGATAAAAGAGACTTCTGCCTGTTGACAGTAATTCATCGTTGAAAGTCAGCTTATGAAGCTTGCAATATGAAAAAGCATAGTAACTTATATATAAAACGCCCTCGGGTACAGTATATTCAAGCAGAGAAGTTTTAGGTGGGAAATTGATTAAAACACTTTTGTCCTTATTAAACAAAACTCCGTCTGAATCCGAGCAGTAATAAGGATTATCGGGTGAGACCTCAAATTTTTGAATGAATGCAGAGTTTGCAAAAACTCCGTCGTCCATTTTTACCGATGAAGGCAGACAGACATATTTGAGACTTGTATCGTCAAAAGCAAATAATCCGATATATTCAAGAGAATCGGGAAATGAAAACTCTGTTATTTTGGTATGAGAAAAAGCACGATCCCAAATTTCTTTTAAACAAATTCCGGATTCTGTTTTTGCTTCGGTCAGATTATTGCAGTTATAAAATGCATAATTGCCGATAATTTCAACCGAAGCTGGAATAGTAACGCTGTTAATGATTTTGTTATTATAAAAAGCTCTGTCTGCGATGCCCTTTGTTCCGTATTTAATTATCAAGTCAGCGTCTGCGAGCTGCATTGTGCCTTTGTAGGTAAGAAAAACGCTGCCGGCATATACTGCGCCGTCCGGCTGAGAGTCATACCAGCCCGTGCCCTTAAAAGCTTCTTTGCCTATATATTTGAGAGTATTCGGAAATGATATATCCGTAATGTTTGCAAGGTCTTTAAAAGCCTTTTCTCTTATTGCTATTGTGCCGTCTTTAATTACAATCGATTTGTTTTCGGTCGGCGTTCCCTTAAATCCGCAAAGAACAGAACCAATATAAAACGGAGCATTGGCGGACAGCTTGGCATACCATTTGCTTCTTAGAGCAAAATTTGAATCAACATAATAAAGCTGCGAATTGCTCGGAATTATAAGTTTTTCAAGTGAAAAAAGGGCTGACGAGTCTTTAATCACTTCAAGGCTTGCAGGGAGCGAAATTGAAACCACATTGTTAAGATCTTTAAATACGCCGTAAGGTATCAGCGTTATTCCCTCAGAAATAACAACGCTTTTGATATGACTTGCATATTTGCACCACGGCATGTCTGTGTCATATTTATATATTTCACCCGTGCCGTCAAGGCTGAGGACGCCCGTCTCCGTGTCAAGCGACCAGGTGATATCGTCTCCGCACTTATAGTCAATATCCAACGCTTTGACCCTCGGAGAAAAACCGATTATACCGACGGTAAGAGACACGGCAAGAATTGCCGCCGCGAGCATAACAGAAATAATCCTTTTCAATCCAACACCCCGTTTTTGATTTGCTGATATATATTTTAAGTATAGTATATTATATAGGCTTTTGCAACAAAATTTTATCCTTTTATATGTCGGCGCGGCAGAGACGAAACGCCTCTGCCGCGCTGATTATATTAACTCCTCAATTATTATACACTCAGAAAACGCCTTTGAAAATCTGAGGGAATGTTTCGATTAAGCCGAAAATACGCTTAAAGAATGCAACAAACTTCTGCCAGAAGCCTGCCTTTGAGGTCATTTCCTGCTCATCGGAATATATGATGCCGCCGTCTGCGTCACAAACCTCGGCGGTAAAGGTTGTGTTGCCTTTTGCTTTGGGCGATATTTTGCAGGTCGCTCCGTCGGGGGAAACGGTCATTTCAAAATTGCCGTTGCTTGCCGTCCATTGAATGTATGCGCCTGCGGGCAATTCTTCCGCCGCGTCCGCGTGAAGAATTATGCTGTCGCCGAAGTTGATTACGGTTGCTGACGGTGTTCGGATGGCAAATGAGAAAATCATTTCCGCATTCAGAAGAAGCTCGTTGCCGTATGTATTTATATCAATTTTTTCCCAATCCGAGGGCGAGCCTTTGTAATAGACTGTTTTCAGATTGCTTCCCGAGAAAACTTGCGAGCCGATGCTCGTTACGCTTTTCGGTATTGTTATGCTTGTGAGAGCGGGGCAGTCGCAAAACGCCCAGTTTTCAATGCTTATTACGCTGTCGGGTATTGTAACGCTCGAAAGATTAACACATTCGCTGAACATATTGAAGCCGATATTTGTTACCTTGTTGGGTATTGTTATGCCCGTGAGGCTTGAGCAGCACTCAAACGCCTGACCGCCGATGCTTGTTACGCTGTCGGGCAAGGATATATTCATAAGACTTGTGCAATTATAGAACGCGCCCCCGCCTATGCTGTTCAAGCTGTCAGGCAAGGATATGTTTTCAAGATTCATGCAGAAGAAGAACGCGCAATCGCCAATGCCTACAACGCCTTCAGGTATAGTTATGCCGATAAGATTGTCGCATGATTCAAAAGCGTTGCTGCATATTTCCGTTACGCCGTCGGGTATTGTGTATTCGGTTCTTGCGTTTCCTCCCGGATATTGAATAAGCTCGGTTTTGCTCTTATTGAACAGAATGCCGTATTCATCGCTTGAATAATTCTTGCTGTTTTCATCAACGGTTATGCTTTCAACTCCCGAGCAGAAAGCGCGTTCACCTATGCTCGTTACGCTTGAAGACACCGTTATGCTTTTAAGACCCAGACATTCGGCAAATGCGTTATTTCCTATGCTCGTTACGCCGTCGGGTATGGCTATGCTTGTGAGGCTGTCGCAAGCCATGAACGCTCCCGCTCCGATGAAGGTTACGCCATCGGGTATTTTTATATCTGCAAGGCTTGTGCAATAGTAAAACACAAGATTGCCGATACTTGTTATGCCCTCGGGGATTGTGAAGCTCGCAAGGGAGAAGCAATTCATAAACGCACTGTTTCCGATGTTTGTTACGCTTTCGGGCGCGGCTACGCTTTTAAGGCTGTCGCTGTTGCAGAATGCTCCCTCGCCGATGGTGGTTACACCGTCGGGTATTGTGTATTCGGTTCTTGAATTTCCGCAAGGATACAGGATAAGCTCGGTTTTATCATTATTGAACAGAACGCCGTATTCATCGCTTGAATAATTCTTGTTGTTTTCATCAACGGTTATTCCTGTAAGAGCGTAGCAAGCCGAGAACGCCCCGTCTCCGATGCTTTTTACACCTGCGGGAATGGCTATGCTTGTAAGGCTTATGCAAAAATTGAAAGCATCCTTACCAATGACCGTTACGCTGTCGGGTATGACTACGCTTGTGAGGCTTGTGCAATCAGCAAACGCACGGTTGCCTATATCCGTTACACCATCGGGTATTGTAACGCTTGTAAGATTTCCGCAATATGAAAACGCACCCTCGCCGATAACCGTTACGGGGCAGCCTTCAATGCTTGACGGAATTTCAAGCGCACCGCTAAACGGATAATTGAAGCCCGTTATTACCGCTTCACCGTCTGCTATTTCATATTTAAAAGCTTCGCTGTTCGCCGCCTCGGCTTTATCGGCGAAAACTTCGCCTATGCTCGGCAAATCAATGCCCGCAAGCCCTGCGAGAGGAGCCGCACCGAACAGCATTGTAATTGCAAAAAAAAGAGCCGTTGATTTTTTGACAAGCTTTTTCAATTCAAACATCTCCTCTTTATAAGATTTCATTTGAAATCAAAACAGATTTTCTGTCTGAAGTCTTGCCGACTCAAACATTTCCTAAGCTCAAATCCATAAAATACATCAGCAGAAGGACAAAATCCATACGCATATAGAACAGACCCGTAAGAAAACCGTCCTGATAAAATATCGTTGAGGCGTTTTTAAAAAATCTGTCAATATTTTCCTTGATGCCTGTGGGTTTTACTTCAAAGCTTTCATCAGAGAAGCAGATTTTGCTTCTGAAATAATTGCTGCGGATTTTTATGTTAAGCTTGCAGTTCTCATACTTGTTATTATCGTTTTCATAGCTGAAACAAGCTACCACATCGTAGTATCTGCCGTTGGGGAATTTCATGAAAGAGCTGACGGAGTTTTTTCCTTCCCAAAAATCCTCGTAGCAATTCTCTGTTGCACAGGTGCCGTCACTGAAATTAACGGTAATATACTCCGGAAGGGCAAGCCCGTCATACCAGGATTTTATATCGCCGATATCTATGCTGTCAATCATATCGTTGATTTCGATAAGCTCCAGCGTTTCCGTGAATTCCTGCCCCAACAAAACAAAGGATACCTCGTTTTCGCCCGAAACAATGTCCTGATCGCATGTCAGATTAATGAAGTCGCCCATAAGCACTGATTCTTTTTCAAAAACCGCTGTCGGGAATGTATAATAAAGAGCGTTTGTTACTTCCCCGCTCTTTGATACGGCGCAAAAATCTAATCCGTTAATAGCCTTGCGGAAAGCGGATTTTTCGTATGTGATTTTTTCAAGCTCTCCCAAGGATTTTATTAAAAGCAGGTAATTGTTAAATAAAACATGATATAATCCGGATTCAAGATGAACAAAATAATACCCGTCACAATAAAAGGATTCGCCCTCAACCTTTTTAAAGCGGGTTTCCGAATCGGATTTTTGGTAAGCAACGATTGTATCCTTGTCGCTGAAACGGTAATAGCCGCTTTCGGACGCCGTAAACTCAGCAACATAGTATTGGCAACCGGGAAAATCCGCCCAGTCAACTTCGTTTTTTTTGTCTTCAAAAACAGTTCCCACATATCCCAAATCTTCGGGATTTATGTCAGCATACTGTGAGTCGTCTTCCGGAGATTCAGCGTAAGCGCAGACAAGGCTTGTCGATAAAAGCACGGCAAAGCACAGCAAAAGTGCGGTGGATTTTTTAATAAATTTCATAACCTTTTCCCCTTTACATTCTTGATATTAACTCTGCGATAAGCGTAGCCAAAGGTGCAAACAAATAGACAAAAGGCGCAAGAGGCAGAGCAAGAAACGAAAGTAATAACAGTCCCATGGTTTTCGGTCTCCTTTCTTAAAAATTCTAAGCATAGCTGCCGAATACAGGCGTCCCCCTCTTTTTTTCGGCAAAGCCAAAATTAAACAGCTATACCGTATGTAAAGACAACTGTTTTTTGGAAAAAGTTCACCGATTTATGAAAAATTTGAAATTTTATTTTCCGACAAATTATTGATTGAAAATACAAAATGTGATATATTTTATCGGTAATATAAATACGGAGGCATCCATGAAAGAAACTGTTGATTTCTCTGCGCTGATAGAGTCCGCAAAAGTCGGCGATAACGCCGCCTTTGAAAAGTTGTATCAGCTTACAATCAAAACTTCATATCATACCGCAAGCCTCCTGCTCAACAACTCCTGCGATGTTGAGGATGTTTTGCAGAATTCGTATTTAAAGGCATATCAAAAGCTCCCCGAGCTGAAAAACCCGGAGAGCTTTGAATATTGGATAAAAACAATCGTTGAGAATGAGTGTAAGAATTATATAAAGAAAGAAAAGCGGATTTCGGCTCCGATAGTGTTTTTAAAAAGTCAGGAAGAAATTTCGGAAGAGTGGAAACAGCCCGTTCCTCAGGAATATATGGAGCGGGAGGAATTGAGACAAAGCATTTCAGACATTCTGAACAATCTTTCGCCCGAAGTGCGCGCCTGCATAATTCTTTATCACTATGACGATAAAAGCTTAAACGAAATCAAAGATATACTTGACATCCCGCTCGGAACCGTTAAAAGCCGACTTCACAACGGAAGAAAAGAAATCGAAAAACAGTTTGCCAAGCTCCGCAAAAAAGACCCCACTCTTTACAGCATCGGCGCAATTCCCGCCGTTCTTTCTTTGCTGGCGTTTCAGGCAAAGAATGTTGTTGTTCCGGCGGCGATAGCCGAGGCGTCAATAGTCTCAGCCGTTACCGCAGCTGCTTCGGGAACAGCCGCAGCGGCAACGGGAGCAGGAGCGGGAGCCGCAGGCGCGGCTTCGGGCTCTGCCGCAGTTTCGGCGGGAGCAGGCTCGGCATCCGTTTCTGCCGCAGGCGCCGTTTCAACAGCGGCGGCGTCAATCGGCGTCAAGGCGGCGGCCATTGCCGTTGCCGGTTCGGTTGCCGTGGGCGGTTCAGCCGCAATAAAAAATTATGTCGAAAACAGGTCTGCCGAAGAAACCTCAGCGGCGTATTCGTCAGGCGCAGAATATGAAGAAACCTGCACGGTTCCCGAAACATTAACCGAATTCATATCCGCAGTTATTCCTTCCGCCGTGATTTCAACGCTGTCCGAGGCAACGGAAAAAACCGCCTTGCCGTCAAATGAGCAAACAGAAGCTCCGATTACGGCGGCTCAGACATCAACAGTATCAACAGCAAAGCGTCCGTCGTCAACCAAGCGCATTTCAACAACGGCACAGACCTCAAAATCAACCACCGCGGCAAAAACTACCGCAACAAAGCCGACCACTACAACAAAGCCTGCAACTTCAACCACACAAAGAGTAACAGAAAAGCCGACTTCAACTGTTCCGCCGACTACAAATCCCGAAAACAATTTCGGAGCGTCGGGAGGGGTTGTTACGGAATATAAAGGCAATGACGCAAGCGTTGTAATTCCCGCAAGCGTAGGCTCAAACGCCGTAACCGCCGTCGGAGCGGGTGCGTTTTCAGGCAATACAAGCTTAAAATCCGTTTCAATTCCGTCATCGGTTACTCAAATCGGTCAGGAAGCGTTTGCCGATTGCACCTCGCTTTCGTCGGTTTCGTTGCCGTCATCTCTTAAAACAATAGGCATAGGTGCGTTTTACGGCTGCACAAGCCTGACTTCGGTTGCAATTCCCGACGGAACTCAGACCATCGGCGATGAAGCTTTTGCACAGTGCACTTCTTTGCAGACCGTTACAATCCCCGCAAGCGTTACAAGCATTGCCGACGATGCGTTCAGCGGCTGCGGCTCCGTGACCATAAGGTGCAAAGAGGGCTCCGCGGCTCACGATTTCGCCGTTGCAAATTCAATAAATTACAGCCTGATATAAATTTTTATTAATTCAACCATAAAAAACTAAGGGGCTGCCGCAAAGGCAGTCCCTTTTATTGTTGCAAAAGAAGTATAACCAAAAACCGCAGACACCTGTAATGATACGGTGCGTCTGCGGTTTTGATTTTGCCAAAGCTTATTTGCGGTTTGATTTGTTGAATTCGGCAATAATTTTGTGAACTGTTTCAACCTGACTTTCGGTAAGCCCTGACACATCAACGGTTTTGCCGCCGGCAACGCCAAGCATATAATCCGTGGTAACGCCGAATTCTTCCGCCATTCTGATAAGGACATCAAATGTCGGGTAACCCATTCCGTTTTCATATTTGCTGATAACTGCTTTTGAAAGCCCTAATCGGGAACCCAATTCTTTTTGAGTCAGTGCACGGCTTTTTCTGAGCTTTTTCAAAATTTCGCCAAAATCGCAATAATTCACTTTATCACCGCCTTGTTAACAGTATAGACTAAATCAGGTCAACAAATCATAGAATTTTGTATACAAATTGTTGACTTTGCGAAGTGGCTATGCTATACTTAGGGCGCTGAATGAGAAGAAATACAAATACTTTGCCTTAGTGCAATTAATGAATTGACTATTTGTAATTGATTTAAACAAAACTCGGATTTTGAGCGGGATTTTCATAAAAATTCGGGGCGGATTTTCTGATTTTTTTCGTCTTTTCTCTGCTAATTTGCACAAAAAACTGCCAATTATCCTAAGTAGGGTGAAAGCATATTGACTTTTTAATGAATTTTTTTAATATCAAATTAATGTAACGGGGATTTGATGCTTTTATAAAGAATAATGCCGTCTGCGCGGCAATATCGGTTATATCAAATTGATTAACAGAGGGAGCGTACTTATGAGAATTAAAGTTGCATTTTTGGATGAAAACAGTAATTATCTCAGCAGAGTAACATCTGTATTTAACAATAAATTTTCGGACAAGTTGGAGATATATTCATTTTCAGAGCCGGAGGTTGCAATAAAAAGCCTTTCGGAAAACAGGATAAATGTTTTTGTGGCGAGTGACTTTTTTGATATTGATGTATCACGGGTTCCCAAAAGGTGCGGATTTGCATATTTTGTTGATTCGGCGAGCGTTGAGTCATATAAAGGCGAAAGAGCTATTTGCAGATTTCAAAAGGCGGAAATCATTTATAAAGAGATACTCGGAATTTTTTCGGAAAGCGCAACGGATATAAAGCTTGACGGAGAGGCAAATACCAGAGTTTACGCATTTGCATCTGCCGGAGGCGGAGAAGGAAGCTCAACGGTAGCCGCGGCGGCAGCGAGAAGAATAGCCTTAAAGGGCGGACGGGTGCTTTATATATGCTTTGAGGAATTCGGAAATGCCGACAGCTTTTTTTCGGGCGAGGGCACTTTTGGAATGAGCGATGTGATTTTTGCGATTAAAAGCAATAAATCAAATCTGGCGCTCAAGCTTGAAAGCTATGTAAAAACGGATAACAGCGGCGTTTGCTTCTTTTCAGGGGCGAGATCGGCTTTGGATATTTCAGAGCTTAATCCGGATGACATAGGCAGGATGATATCTGCCCTGAAAATAACAGGAACATATGACAACATAATAATTGATTTCGACTTGAATTTTTCCGATATATCGATTGAAATATTCAAATTTGCAGAAAAGATATTTTTGATTTGCGACGGCGGAGAAATCTCAAATCAGAAATTTATGAATGCTTATCGCGCATTTGAAGTCCTTGAACAGAGAAACGATATAAATATTGTTACTAAAATAGCGCTGTTTTACAATAAATTCAGCAGTAAAACGGGAAAGGCAATATCGGAAAGCGATATAAGAGTTGTTGGCGGCGCTCCGAGATTTGAAAATGCAACGGTTTCTCAGGTTACGGAGCAGCTTTCGCAAATGAGCGTTATGGATAAAATAATTGAGTGAGGTTTTATAAATGACTGTTGAGAAAGAAAACGAATATATAGCTGAAATAAAAAACTATATTGTTGAAAATCTTCCTCTCAGCAAAATGGAAGACGATGAGCTTGAAGAAAAGGTTCAGGAGATTGTAAGGAACAGAACTGCCGGTGAAAACTGTTCCATTTCTCAGGTTCTGTCAATTTCTCAGCAGATTTACAGCTCAATCAGGGGCTTTGGCTTGCTGGATTCAATTATCAGCGATGACACGATAACCGAAGTAATGATAAACGGCCCTGAAAATATTTTTATTGAACAGAACGGCAGGCTGTTCAAGCTTGACAAGCAGTTTGAAAGCCAGAGAAGGCTTGAAGATGTTATTCAGAGAATAGTCGGCTTGGCAGGCAGAGAGGTTAACCAGGCAAATCCGATTTGCGACACGAGACTTCCGGATGGCTCGCGTGTCAGCGTTGTTTTGCCGCCGATTGCTCTCTGCGGGCCGACTATTACAATCAGAAAATTCTCAAAAACCCCAATGACAATCGAAAAGCTTATTCAATACGGCTCAATAACGCCTGAAATTGCAAAGCAGCTTGAAAAGTTTGTTAAGGCAAAATATAACATTTTTATCAGCGGAGGAACAGGCTCGGGAAAAACAACCTTTCTTAATGCTCTTTCCAACTATATTCCAAAGGACGAGCGAGTTATAACCATTGAGGACTCCGCCGAGCTTCAGATAACGGGAATAGATAACCTTGTCAGCCTTGAAACGAGAAATGCCAATTCGGCAGGCGTAGGCAGTATAACAATAAGAGATTTGATAAAGTCTTCTTTGAGAATGAGACCCGAAAGAATAGTTGTCGGCGAAGTAAGAGGCGGAGAAGCTCTTGATATGCTTCAGGCTATGAATACGGGACATGACGGCTCGCTTTCCACAGGCCACGCCAATTCAACTCAGGATATGCTCAGCAGGCTTGAAACAATGGTTTTGCAGGGCTCGGAGGGTCTGCCGCTTGAAGCCATCAGGCAGCAGATTGCCTCGGCGGTTGATATAATAATCCATCTTTCCAGACTGCGCGACCATTCGAGAAAGACGATGGAGATAACCGAGGTAGTCGGATATGAGAACGGAAGAATTGTGCTCAATCCGCTTTATGTTTTTGAAGAAGATGAAAAAAGTACGCTCGAAAAGGTTTCGGGTTCTCTGAAAAGAACGGAAAATCCGATGAAAAACACGCAGAAGCTCAGACTTGCGGGCTTTGATATTGATATGTGAGGGAGTGCGCTGATGTTATTTGGCAAAGGTGAAAAAAACAAGCAGGAAGAGCCGCAGTATTACCTGTCAGCAACCAATATGAAGACTTTGAATTATAAAGTCTACTATATGAAGCCTATGGAAAAGCTTATGTATATGCTGCTTGCATTTGCGGTAGGTGCGGCGGCAGGTTACCTTTTTTACGGCGGAATAGGAAAGGACGAATTCGGCAGAGCAACAAACACAACTTACATATTAAATACCGTAATACCCTGTGTTGTCGGTGCGGTTGCCGCAAAGCTGTTTATTCCCATCAGAACAAAACAGATAATTGAAAAAAGGCGCAGAAACCTCAATCTTCAATTCAGAGATATGCTTGATTCGCTCAACACTTCTCTGAGCTCGGGCAAAAATGTTCCCGAGTCATTTGCCGCGGTTTATGAAGATTTAAAGGTTCAGTATGAGGACGGGGCTTACATAATTGATGAGCTTGAGATTATTCTTTCGGGGCTGAGATACAATGTTCCGATTGAGGATATGCTGGCTGATTTCGGAGAGCGCAGCGATATAGAGGATATAAAGAGCTTCGGTGAGGTATTTCAGATAAGCTACCGCAAGGGAGGCAACATCAAAGATATAATCAGAAACACTCACACAATTCTTTCCGACAAAATGGAAATGAAGGAAGAAATGGAAGCGGTTGTTTCTTCAAGCAAAATGGAGCAGAATGTAATGGTTGTCATGCCGTTTTTGATAGTCGGTATGATAAAAATGTCAAGCCCCGATTTTGCAAGCAATTTCACATCCTCATCGGGTATTCTTGCAACAACGGCGGCGATTGTTATGTTTGTTATTGCTTACTTTATCGGCAAAAAAATTCTCGACATCAAAATTTAACGGCTTGGAGGAACATTTCGTGTTTTTTACGGCTTTTGATATTGCGGTAATAATTATAGGATATCTGGTTCTGGGAGTTTGGCTGTTTTTCTGGTTCAAGGGAAGAAAATATTCGGAGCTTTTTGAAGACCTTGATGAAACCGAGTTTCGTTTTAAAGAGCTTTACAGTATCGGTTATGCGGTGCTCGAAACATTTCATTATAAATATCATTCAAATTCCGACAGAAAGCTCAGGCGTCAGGCAGAGGTTTTATACGGAGCAAAGTATGCCGATTATTTTTTGAGAGTTGTTCACTCTCAGCAAATTTCAATGGGCATGACCTTGCTTGTTTTTGCTTTTGTTGCTTACGGGCTGACAAGTGAAAAAATGATTTTGCTTGTCCTAATCGGAATAGCGGGTTTGATTTATTATAACTGCGGCACGCTTATGAAAAAGAAGATTGATGACCGCTCCGAGGAAATACTCGGAGATTTTGCCGAGGTTATTTCAAAGCTTGCTCTGCTGACAAATGCCGGAATGATTCTTAAAGAAGCATGGGAGGTAACGGCTTACGGCGGCGAAACCGAGCTTTATCTCGAAATGCAGAAAGCTGTTGAGGATATGAATAACGGAATGTCAGAGGTTGACGCTTATCACGAATTCGGCAAGAGATGCGTGATACCCGAAATAAAGAAGTTTGCGGTTACGGTTATTCAGGGCGTCACCAAGGGAAGCAGCGAGCTTGTGATGATGCTTCAGAACCAGAGCAAGGAAGTGTGGAACACCAAAAAACAAAGCGTAAAGGCTCAGGGCGAAAAGGCGGCAAGCAAGCTGCTGCTGCCGATGGTTATTATGTTTGTGGGAATTCTGCTGATGATAATTATACCCATTTTTTCCAATTTGGGAGTTTGATATATACACATAAAGAAAGGAGGGAACCGGATTATGAGCAAGCTCAATATGGCGGCAATTAGAATTAAGGTTTTCATCGACAGCTTTTTAACAAGAGAGAAGGGCGCGGTTGATATTGTTGCAATCGTAATTCTGATTGCTGTTGCGGTAGTTTTGGCGTTGCTGTTTAAAGAACAGATCGGCAAATTATTAGAAACCATGATTGGTCAGATTGGCGATAAAGCGAGCAAAGCATTAGACTCAATCTAATCACCGACTTGCCGGGGCGCAGATTCTGCGCTCCGGCAGCCCTGCAAAAAGCAACAGGAGGAATGTTATGGCTTCAAGAAGCTTTATAAAAGAGGAAAAAGGCGCTTCAACCATTGTTGAGGCGACCATAGTTTTTCCCGTTATGTTTTTGTCATTATTTTTTATGCTTTTCTTAGGCAACGCCTATTTTCAAATGTCAAAAATAGACAGCTTCGTTGCCAAATATGCCATTGACGGAGCTGCCGCCTGCACCGACCCTTTTTATTATTCCGTTTTGAAAAGCGGTTCAGACGGCGGAGACATATCGGTTCCGACAAGCAATAACAGCATTCAGCCTTACAGATATTTTCTTCACGAAACGGGCAACATTGCAAAGGTAAAATCGGATATGAAGGAAAAGCTTGAGGAGTCCATTGATGGCTGCGGTTTTTTCTTCGGCATGGAGCCTACGGTAACTTACAGCAATGTTCAGTATAAAAGCAATTTTTTCTATGCAACATTTATTGTTGAGGTTCACTATGAGGTGGTTATTCCCGTCAGGCTTTTCGGCGACAGGCAGTTTAAAATCCTTTCGTCAAAAGCAAGAGCGGAGGTTCCGGTCAACGATCCGGCAGATTTTATTCTGAATACCGATATGGTTATAGATTATGTAATGGCAAGTGAAACCGGCAACAAAATTGTGTCTAAAATCAGCAGTGCCATGGGCAAGGTAAGAGAGTTTTTGGCGCTTTGACGGGGGAGCGGGGAGCTATGTTTAACAGGTTTAAAAAGACTAAGGGCGTTATATCGATTTTTTTGGTTATCATACTGATACCGATGATGACGGCGAGCAGTATTTTTGTTGATGTGAGCAAATATGTTCTGGCAAAGTCAGTTGCGGAATCTGCGGGGGATCTGACCCTTAATACAATTCTTACGCATTATGACAGAGAATTAAACGAGTATTTCGGTTTGATTGCTTCCGCTCAGGATATTGACTCCGTGCTTGGTGAAATGGAGGATTTCTTTGTTTCCTGCATGGTTTCTCAGGGGATTAACGAGGAAGACGCCAACACGGTTCTTGAAAGGCTTTCGGCAATAGGCGGCTCGGGAGAGGACGGAATTTCCGATTTTCTCGGAATAAGCCTTGGAGACGGGGGCTTTGAGGCAAAAAAGGTTAATAACGGCTCACTTGTAAACCCCGCGCTTATGAAAACGCAGATAGTGGAGTTTATGAAATACAGAGGTCCGATTAACTCGATAACCGATTTTATCTCTCAGTTGAAAAGCGGCAGCAGTCAGTTTGAAAAAACCGATGAGATTACGGATATGGTAAACGAAAAAAGTGAGTTTTATGAGTCGGAAAACGAGCTTATGCAAACTCTTTTTGATATATATATGAAGCTGAAGGACTATGATTCGCTTAATATAACGGCAGATACCATTGAGTCGGTCAGAAGCAAGACAGGCACGGGAAGCGAAAGCTATATCAGCGATTATAAGCTGATACATAAAAAGCTTGTTTTTGATTTGCATAATACATACGGAGAAGCGGTTTTTGGCGGTTCGGGAATCAAGGCATACGGTAACATTAAAGGCAGAATAATAACAAAAAAAGAGACGGTAATTGTTCCGCCGAGTGAGGATGGCGCAGAGGGTACCTCGGAGCAGCAAGAGGTTCCGGATATTGAAAAGGCGTTGAACGATGCGGCAGGGGCAATAGGAAAATATTTATCTGCAAAAAATTCTCTTTGGAGCCTTTTACGCACCTGCGGAGTTTTAGATAATAATGACCGGGATGTCTATAACCAAGGCGTCTATAACACGCAGTACTGGGTGCAAACGGCAGACGCGTTTCAATTAAACAAAACAACCGTTAATAACTATATCAGTTCAGCCAATGCAATGGCTCAGGCGATAAAGAATATGGAAGTAACCTATGATGCCTATACAAAAGACACGGGTTTAAAAATTGATACCGTTAATGTGCGTGCCGTAAACGGGGTTGAAACTTCGGGTCTGAAATCCGTTGAAGCTCACAGAAATGCTTTAAAGAAGCAATATGATGATATCGCAAAGAACAGTATTCTTACATATCAGATAATATGCGACAGGCTTGTTGATTTTTCGGACAAAGCGCTTAATCAGAATAAGCCGAGCCTCAGCTGCAACGACAGCGCAAAAAGAGACAAGGTCGATGAGAAAATAAAGGATATTTATACGAGCGCACACAATTATCATGTGCAGCTTGAAAGCGGCTCAGAGATTATTCAGAAGACAATAGATCTTACCCTTGCTCTCAAAGGCAAGCTTGAAAAGTATAATACAAATTTCAGCAACTGGGAAACCGCCGCCAACAAGATAAGCGCCGACGAATCCGAGGTTGCAAGAATTGACCAGGAGGAAATCAAAGCCAAGAAAAACGGCGGCTCAAAATCCAACAGCCAAAATATGCAGGATAAGGCGGAGCAGAATCTCATAGGCAAAATCAACGACGCTGATGTTGATCAGCTTTATTCAAGACTATGCTCCATAAAAAGTTTGCTTGACGCGTCAAAGACAGCCATTGAAGAATGTAAATATTTCGATACATCGGTTAAGGATATCGAAAATACCGATAAGGCTGTAAGCGTAATGTTCAGGTGGCTTGCCGATAATGGGAAAAAGACCGTAGGCACTTTTATCAAATCAGAGCTCGAAAATCTCAGCAACGATATAGAGTGGAAAAACACTGCAGCAATCCCGGGAATAACGAAGGACAACAATCCCGAAATGGTTAAAGGTCAGGTAAAGCTCAGAGATCTGCTCTATAATTATTTTAAGGACTATAATCCCGAAACGGATAATGCCAAAAAGGAGCAGGGCGAAAACGCCAAGAAGGATGCGGAAAAGCTCGGCGATAAAGAGGTTGATGAATTGGATTTAAGTCCTCTGCTGTCGGCGAGTACGGAGCTTAAAGATAAACGGATATGCGACTCACAGCTTTACACAGACGCAGTTGAGGGCAAAAAATCAAGAGGGCTCAGCGAGATATCGGATTTTGTCGGCAGACTGTTTTCAAATTTCAGCGGCACCATGAGCCAGGCTATGGTTGATATGCGCGATGACTTGCTGGTTTCCGATTATATAATGAGTATGTTCAGCTACGATACCTTTGAAGCGGAGAAAAGGCTTGAATACGCCGTTAAAGAAAAGGGGTATGAGATAACAAACGCCGCTGAATGGGTAGGGAAAATGGGAGAATACAGCGATGAATGGAAAGACGAGAGCCCTACATTTTCCTATAATAAAAATCTCCGAAACAAGATGATTAACGACACAAATTGCTATTCCTACGGTAATGAGATTGAGTACATCCTTTACGGTAAAGACAACGCGGGAAACAAGTCGTCCGCATACGGGTCGATTTATATGATCAGATTTGCGCTTGATCTCCCGCTTGTTTTTGCAAAGTATTGGAACGACGCTACCGTTACCACATTGGCAAATTCCATATCTGCCGCTACTTACGGAATAGTTCCCGCGGCTCTTATTCAGCTTGCAGTCTGCCTCGGTTTAACTGCGGCGGAAGCGGCGGTTGATTTGACCTATATCAAAGCGGGAATAGGCGTAAAATTTATTAAGACAAACAAGGATAAGGATTTGTTTGTCAGCTTTGAGAGTGTTGAGAGCAGTATGTCGGGTTCAATAGGCAGCAACAGCAAAGATTCAAACGGAAAAGTCGGCGTTGATATGGTAAAGGGTTATTTCCAATACAGCGACTATCTGAGAATGTTTTTGCTTCTTAATCTTCTCGGCAGCGGAGAAAGCGGAATTTGCGCGCGGACAGCGGATGTTATTCAGGCAAATATGGGAAAAATAACAGGCTCGGGCTTTGCGCTGTCAAAATCTCAGGTATATTTCAAAATAACTGCGGATATTAAGGTTGATCCGATGATGCTTGCTCTGCCTATAAATGCAGATGAAGAGGGCAATCTTGCAGATGTTTCAAGCTGGAATACTTTCAGCTATGAGATGGTCAGGGGATACTGATGCGCTTTCGGCGTTTCAAAATCGGAGGTGAATTTATTGAAAGATAATGAAAGAGGAGCAATAGTTGTTGAAGCTTCTATCTCACTCACAACTTTTATATTTCTTATCTATACAATTCTTTCAATTATTAATATCTGCTTTGCACAGGCAAAAATCGGAGTTGCAATTAATTGTGCGGCAAAGGAAATATCGCAGTATTCATATCTGTATTCATTGACAGGTATTAACGATATGAAGAAGGACGCCTACGATAAAGGCGAGCTTGCAAACGGAGCCGTTGATGATGTTGTAAGCGGCGTTGAGGCGATATTCAGCGAAATTGCAAAGGGTCAAAACGGTTCCATCGACCCGTCGTCTGCCTATGAAACGGGCAAAAATGCATATAACTCCATAAAGAGCGGCGTAGGAACGGTTGCAGAGGATCCGAGCAAATTTATTTTGAGCGCCGCCTATTCCGCGGGGTCTGATTTAGTTGATGACGGGATGGGAGCCGCAGCAGCAGCGCTTGCCAAAAATCTGGTTAAGAAAAATCTGGTAACCTCATCCGACGGAAACTGCGAAAGCCTGCTGAAATACTGCGGCATTGTGCCTGTCGGCGGCTCTTATTTCAACGGATTGAATTTTGAAAAAACGGAAATCTTTGCCGAAAAGACAAATGAAATCCGCATAGCTGTCAGCTATGAAATAAGAGTTATAAGGTTGCTTGATATTGATATTACATATAAATTTGAGCAATGCGGCAGAACGGAAGCCTGGAGCATAAGGTGATGGGTTAATCGCTCCGAAAGATATAATCTTTGAAAGGACTTTTTCAATGACATTACAAAATGCGGCTCAATTTGGCTTGATGACTGTTCTTTGCTTTGTTTCGATAGGAGCAATTAAATTTACTCCCATAAGAAAATGCGAAGGATTTAAAAACAGGATTAAATGTTATTTTAAATCAACACCGAAAGAAACGGCTTATTTCATAATAATGTTTGCGGCAACCGTTGCGGTGAATATCCTGCTGATTACCTTTTATAAGGACAATTCGCTGATTTTTAATATGAAAAGGAATGCGGCGATGGCAGTGCTGTGGATTGCTGCGTATTTTGATGCAAAGAGCTACAGAATTCCAAATAAGCTTATCCTTACGGGGCTTGCTTATCGGGCTGTGATTTTGGTTTTTGAATTAATATTCAAGAGAGACGGCTTGCTGAAAACACTTTTAAACGAGCTTGTTGCAGCTGTCATTATGCTGATTATCTCCTTTTTATGTATGCTCATAATAAAAAACGGGCTTGGAATGGGAGATGCAAAGCTCTTCATGGTGCTCGGATTGCTCCTCGGGCTGACGGGAACCATGTCCGTTACGGCAGTTTCTCTGTTTGTAACATTTTTTGAAGCAATATTTCTTCTTGTTTTTAAGAAAAAGGGCAGGAAAGACTCAATAGCATTCGCGCCGAGCATCCTCATCGGAGGCTTGCTGGCTATGGGATTTTTGGGAGCGTAAGGAGCGTATTAATAAATGAAAACAATTATGAAAATGCTGCCGCTGCTGATGATAGTATTAATGGTTGCATCTTCCTATAAAATAATTTCAACTGCAACGGAAAAAAGCAAACTATACAACGGACATCTTGAAGCGGCGAGAAGCTTCGCTTCAAAGGGTATTATCGTAGATGCGGTAAAAGAATACGGCGAAGCTCTGGATATGTATAAAAGCAAGGATGTCTGCCTGGAAATCGGAAAAATGTATAATGACAATGAGATGGGCGGAGACGCGGTTTCATGGGGAGAGAAAATGATGGAAATGTATCCCGATGAACCGTTTGCCTATGAATATACATTAAACAGCTATATAAAATATGATAATTTTGAAGAATGTTACGATATCATCGAGGTTGCCGATAAAAGAGGCGTTTCTTCAAAAGAAATCCAAAAAATTGCTGACAGCCTTGAATATAAATTTGAACTCAGCAGGACGGATTTTTCAGAAATATCTGTTTACAGCGGTGAGCTCTGCGCGGCAAAAAAAGGCGAATATTGGGGATATATCAGCGAAAAAGGTTCGGTTGTTATTCCGTTCAGATATTTCAGTGCCGGCATATTTGCAAACGGAATTGCATCCGTACAGCAGGAGGAAAACGGAGAAATATTCTATATCGATGTTGAAGGCAACAAGAAACTCGATATCCCGGATAACCTGAACTGCAAATATGCGGGAGCTTTTTCAAACGAAATGTTTCCGCTTTATGACGGTTCAAAATATACATTTTACAATATCAATTTTGAAAAGCTTTCAGGTCCTTATGATTTTGCCGGAGTAATGAACGGCGGAGCGGCTGCGGTTAAGGTGGGGAATGAATGGATGTTTATTAACAGCAGCGGAGAGAAAATCGGTAAAAATGTATTCTCCGATATAAAGCTTGATGAAAAAAATGTTGCATTAAGAAATGAACGCGCTTTTGTAAAAATCGGAGAAAAATATTTTTTGGTTGACTCCGAGGGAAAAAAGGTCGGAGGAAAAGAGCTTGATGATGCAAGATTATTTAAAGAAGACGCTCCTGCGGCAGTCAAAATAAATCAGAAGTGGGGATTTATAAACAGTTCCGGAAAGATTGTTATTGATCCCGAATATGACGATGCCCGCTCTTTTTCAAACGGTCTTGCAGCTGTAAAAAAAGACGGGAAATGGTTCTATATTGATATAAATAATGAAGTGAAAATCAAAGGCGATTTTGATAATGCCACAGATTTTAATGAAAGCGGTTTCGCATTTGTTAAAACAGATGAACGGTGGTCGTCTGTAAAACTGTTAAAGAAAAATCATTAATCAGAGGGATGAAAAATATATGAGCTTGTTTAATGTTGAAAATCAGGGAGTTAATACTTATCTCGTTTACAAAATTGACCCTTCGGATGAAATTGATTCGCTCAGCTTGGGAATGATTGAAAACAACAAAATTAAAGGTGTTGCACCGATCGTTTTTACCCAGATGAATGAAGACAAATTTATGAAATACAACATATCTGCCAAAGTATCCGCAAGCCAGATTTTCAGCGGAGCAGTTTCAAAAAAGAGAATGCTCGGAGTGATTTCGGGAATTGCATCAGCTTTTATGGCTGCAGAAGAATATATGATAGACACCTCTTTGTTTCTGCTGGATTTAGATTATATATACATTGACGCCGCCGATTGTGAAATATCAATGATATGCCTTCCCGTTATTAATCGTAAGCAGGCTATCTCTGATTTACAGACATTCTTTAAAAACACGGTATTTTTAGCTAAATATGACCAAACGGAAAATTGTGATTATGTTGCCAAGCTTATAAATTATTTAAACAGCACAGAGGCATTTTCAATATCTGATTTTAAAAAGCTTGTTGACGGTCTGAATATGGAAAGCGGTGCGGTTAAGCCTGCTCCGACGCCTGCGGCTTCGGTTCAGACACAGGCACAGCCTGCCGCACAGCCGGTTTCAACCAAAACCGTTCGTGACAGAATTGAGCCTGCTCAGCAGACGGCTTCGGCGGTTTATTCAAAACCGAGTACGGCGGCACCGAGAAACAATGTTCCCGAAAAGGAAAAAGCTCACAGACAAGCACATGAAAAAGATATAAAGGATAAGATTAATATTCCGCAGAAAAAGGCGCAGAACAGCAAGGAGCTTAATAAAAACACAAATCAATCAGCTGAAAAAATGTCATTATTATATGTTTTGCGCCATTACAGCAAAGAAAATATGGAGATATATAAGGCACAAAAGAATGATACGGCATCGGGAAAAAAGAAAGAGCCTGTCTCCAAAATGAAAGAGAAACCGCAGGCTGCAAAAAATAAAAGCATTTCGGGCTTTGCAGTTCCCGGACACGATATGCAAAAAGGAATATATATTGGAAATGCCGATGAAAACAATGCGGTAAAAGCGGCTCAGAATGCCGCGGTTTCGGGAAGCACGGATAACCGCGCGATTCACGGAAGCAATATAAATGTTACAAATGCGAATTTCGGAGAAACTACGGTTTTGAATGTAAAAAGCCCGGTTGCGGGAGAAACAACGGTTCTCGGAGTGGCGGCAAACTTGCCCCAATATCCTAGATTAAGGAGAATAAGAACCAATGAAATCATTGAGATAAATAAACCTCGTTTCAGGATAGGCAAGGAAAAAAGCTATGTTGACTATTTCATAAGCGACAACACGGCAATAAGCAGAAGCCATGCCGATATTATTACCAACAGCAATGAATGCTTTATTGTAGATATGAATTCAACAAATCATACTTATGTGAACGGTATGATGATTCAGAGCGGTGCTGAGGTCAAGCTTGAGCCGGGTGCCTCAGTCAAGCTGGCAAACGAAGAATTTGAATTTATGGGAGTTTGATGACTGCCGATACTTTTTCAAAAACCGGAGGCAGAAAAAAGTGAATTTTGTTATAAGCGCTGATACGGACAAAGGAATAAGAAAAGAAACAAATCAAGACAGTCTTTCGGTAAAACTGATTAACACTCCCTTCGGCAAAGCTGTTTTTGCGATTATGTGCGACGGAATGGGAGGCCTTGAAAAAGGAGAATTGGCAAGCGCCACCGTGGTCGAGGCTTATAATGAATGGCTGTTAAGCGATTTTCCGTCGTTATGCCAAAACGGCATTGATGAGGATTTGATAATCGCAAGTTGGGAATCGATAGCCAAAGAGTCAAACAGAAGAATAATGAGTTACGGCTGTGATATTAACGCAAACATTGGAACGACTGCGGCTGTTATGCTTATAACTGAAGAAAAATATATTGTTATGAATGTGGGCGATTCCAGAATATATGAGATATTCGGCGGGGTAAGACAGATAACAAAGGATCAAACGGTTGTTGCCCGCGAAATTGAGCTTGGCAGACTTACTCCCGAGCAGGCTTATGAAGATCCGAGACGAAGCGTTTTGCTGCAATGTATAGGAGCGTCGGAAACACTTGAACCCGAGTTCTTCATTGGCAAAACGGTTAACGGAGCTGTATATATTTTGTGTTCTGACGGGTTTGTTCATGAAATTGCAGAAGAAGAGATGCTTGAAGCTTTTGCGGCTGACGATGTTTGCGACAGCGAAAAGATGAAAAGAAATATCAGAATGCTTATTGAGCTGAACAAAGCAAGGCTTGAACAGGACAATATTTCGGTTATTGCCATCAGAACTTATTAGGAGAGTTGCGTAAAATATGCTGAAAATCGGGTCGGTTCTCGACGGTAAATATAAAATACTCAGCGAAATAGGTCACGGCGGAATGAGCGTCGTTTATATGGCGCTGAACGAAAAAGCAAATAAGACATGGGCAGTCAAAGAAATAAGAAAAGACGGAAAAATGGATTTCAATACCGTCAGGCAGGGCTTGATTGCTGAGATAGAAACTTTAAAAAAGCTGAAGCACCCGAATTTGCCGAGCATAGTCGATATAATTGAGGATGAAGATACTTTTATCATCGTTATGGATTATATCGAAGGAAACTCTCTTGACAGAGCTCTCGAGGAGCACGGAGCCCAGCCGCAGGAATTTGTTATTGAATGGGCAAAACAGTTATGTGATGTTTTGGGCTATCTCCATTCATGCGATCCGCCGATAATATACCGCGATATGAAGCCCGCCAATATTATGCTTAAACCTGACGGAAATATCGCATTGATTGATTTCGGAACGGCTAAAACATATGAAATCGACCTCGGAGAAACAACGGGAATAGGAACAATAGGATATGCCGCTCCCGAGCAATACATAGGAAGCGGTTTGGGAAGAACGGACGCGAGAACGGATATATATTGCCTTGGTATGACTCTTTATCATTTGCTTACGGGCAATGATCCCTGCAAGAATTTGATAAGCGACAGATCGGTCAGGGCAATTAATCCGTCTTTGTCCCCCGGTCTTGATTCAATAATAATTAAGGCAACGGAATATAATCCCGATGACAGATATCAGTCATGTGCAGAGCTGCTTTATGCGATTGAGCATCACACCGAAATGGGAGATAAATACCGCAAGAGGCAAAAAGTTAAACTCGGCACCTTTATCTGCACGGTAGTAATGAGCATAGTTTTTGCAGGATTTTCGGTTTTCGGATTGGTTTCCGCAAACCAAAAGAAAGCGGAAAACTACGGGGTTTTCGCAGAGATGGCGGCAAATCCCGATTTAACGCAGGCAGAGAGAGAAAAGCTGTATCTTAAAGCGATTGAGATTGACCCTAAAAAAACCGATGCATATCTTTCGCTTATCGATTTATTTCTCGCAAGCGAAGAAAACGGCGTTGTTTTCAGCAAATCCGAGGCAGGAACAATAGTTCAGCTTAAAGCCGGAATTGAGACAAAGGATTCCTCGGGATATTCAGCAACGATATATCCGCTTGATGAATTAAAAAGAAGCAATCCCGAAGGCTTTGCAGAGGTTTGCAACGAAATAGGGTTCGCCTATTGGTACGATTATGAAATTGAGTCTGAGCGATATACTTCGGCTGTTGAGTGGTTTGAAAATGCGGTTGAATATTTTCCTCTGGCACAGTCGTTTTGCGATATAGGAGAATGCAGGGCACAGATTAAGAAGTACAGAAATCAGAAAAGAACGGAAAAAATGTATGACGCCTACAAAACGCTGTGGGATAAAATGCAAGTTTTATATGAAGACACAAAGGCTCTTGATGATAACGATATGAAGCTTCTTGTCTGGTCGGAAATTATTTACAACATTTCGGAAGAAACCGAAGACTTTCTTGTCAGTGTTCCGCAGGAAAACATAAACAGCCTTTTGAATTCGATATCAGTAAGCACGGAAGAATTAAAAAAATCAGCAACGCTGCAAACAGTCAGGGAAACTGCTGAAAAAGTTATTTCCGATGCGGATAATGCCAAGCAGCGGATTTTTGTTGCGGGTGAGTCAAAGAGGGAGGAACAGAGCAGTTGAGTTATGAATCATATATGGCGGTTTGCTATGCTTGTGCAGCTATAAGCTCTCTTTTCCTTGTTATTTCAATAGTCTTGTTTTTTAAACTGAAAATTTTAAGTGTAATCGGAGATTTGAGCGGCTCAACGGCAAGAAAGGCTATTGATGACATAAGAGAAAGAAATGCTTTGTCGGGAAACAAAGCATATAAACCAAGCGCTGTTAACAGAGAGAGAGGAAAAATAACTGACCGCATAACGCAAACGGGCAGCGTGCCCAATGAAACAGATGAAATAATGCGGGTTAATGTAGGAACCGAAAAAATAAGCGCGTCCTGTGAAAATGAAACCACGGTGCTCGCTTCGGAAACGACGGTTTTGCCTTCATCATCTGCGAATGATTCAAGCTGGGTTGAAATAGAAGAAGATATTGTTTTCACACATACGGACGAAAAAATAAATTGAGGGTGAATCAAAGTGATAAAATCGACTGAACAAAAAAGAAAGATTGAGAAAACGGCGTTTTTCATTTCGATTTTGTGTATGTTATTGCTGTCTCTGACATTTTTGATTATGCCTGTTGCCAGCAATATTCTGCTGAACAAAGGCAGTAATAAGCTGCTGATAGCTACGGGCGTTATGTTTTGGCTCTTTTTGGTGCTTGCCTATTTCTTATTGGGTTTTGTTGATATAAACAGAAGAAAATTTCTGAAACAGCACAAAAAGGCTGAAAAGAAACGCTTGCCCGGAATATTAAGAGCTTTTTCAAATCCTGCAGCAAAATGTGCAGATATAGTGTCGGTTATCTCTTTGGTGTTGCTTATTATATTAAGTTTTATTACGGATAATTTTGCCAATTACATTTTACTTGCTGTTTTTGCTTTTTCGTTTCAAATGCACTGTGTGCTGAACGGAGAAAACTGTTTGTATATTAATTCGCTGAAAGCTGAGGAGAATAAAAATGCTCAAAACTAAGGAATCAAAAATTTACAAATTTATATCGTTTGTATTGGCGGTTGTTATATTGGCGGCATCGGTTCCGTTCGGACCGAACAGATTTGCAACCGGAGCTGTCAGCAATGAGGCTTTTTGTATTCAGATAGTTGAAAAGGGAGCCGTTGCCGAAAGAGAAGTTGAATGTTCATTTTATAATACGGATTCAAAGCTTTCGGGTAGCGGTAAAACCGCGTCAAACGGAATATGGGAAACGGAATATATAATCGGCAGTTCATATAACGGTGATAATGATTTTACATTTGTTGTTGACGGAAAAGAAGTAAAAATCACAAAAGATATGACCGCAGCGGAAAAATATCTGATATTTGATCTGTATGATTCCTCTGTTTCTTGGTCTGATTCCGCCAAAAATGATGTTAAGCTTGTTTCTTTGGCTGCCCCCTCTGCCATAACGGGTGTTGCAAACGGCACTCAGGCAAGCTCGGCGTCTTTGGGATTGCCTCAAACCGTAAAAATAACAACCGAGCCTGCAAGGGAAATGCAGGCAAGCGTTGCGTGGGATGTAAACGGTTCAGGTTACAACCCGTCAATTAAAACGGCGCAAACCGTTGATATTGCGGGAACGGTCACTTTACCTGACGGCGTAATCAATCCCGAAAATGTTTCGTTGAAAACAACCGTTAAGGTTTCGGTAAATGCGGCAAATGATGCCGTATTTACAACACAACCTGTTTCCTTTGAAGCTAAGGCAGGAGATACCGCAGAGCTTTCCGTTCAGGCTGCCGATGCGGACGAGAGCACATATCAGTGGTATAAAGACGGGAAAGAGCTCAGCGGCAAAAACAATAAAGTTCTTTCTTTTGATAAAATAACAGTCGGCGATTCCGGCGAGTATTATTGTGTTGTAACAGGTGTTAACGGGGTTAAAATTAAAAGCAGTTCAGCCATCGTTACCGTTACCAAAAACAGCACAGCTGTTTCTTTGAGCACAAATCTGCAATCTCCGCAGACAAGACCCGTTAAGAGCGGAATTGTTTTAACCGCAGGCGGATTGCCTGCCGATGCCACGGGAAGCTTTGCTTTCTATATCAACGGTGTTGAAAAATCGAGCGGAGCAACCAATCATTACACATTTTTCCCCGAATCGGCTGATAATGAATACACATTTAAAGTAAAATATTCAGGCGACGGAAAATATGAATCATCGGAAGATGAAATAAGATTTTCTTTAAATAAGAGCGAGCAGGAAACGCCTCGCTTTATAGATAATAATTACTTTGGAAAGACATTCAGTTACGGTGAAATAACAAATTTTACGGTTTGTGCAGAGGGCGGCAACGGCAAATATATATACGCCATTGCCGATGAAAAGGATGCCGACGGCAAGCAGGCAACCGGTATTGCCGAAATTGTTGACAGCAGCATCGGTGCGGTAAGAATTAAAAAAGCGGGAAGCTTTGTTGTAACCGTCAAGTGCGCTGCGGATAATGATTACAACGAAAGCGCAGTTGCAAAAAGCAAAACCGTTACTGTTATCAGAAGTGATCAGGCAGCATTGAAATTTGAAAAAGAAGGCGTTTTCAGCGTTACATATAACGAAAACGGCAATGAGTTTATCGATACCGTTTCGGGCGGTTCAACAGGGAAAAAGTATGTTTATTCCTCATCCGATATCCAAATTGCAGAAGTTGATGCTAACGGAAAAGTCGTTATTAAAAAATCCGGAAGCGTTAAAATAACGGCAGTTTGTCCGGGTAATGAAAATTATAATGAAGTTTCTGCCGAATATACGCTGAAAATAGAAAAGGCTGACCAGGCAATTAAATTTGAAACAGAAAATCCCGAAGTTTTGTATTTTGGTAACAGCTTCACAAACCCTGCATTTGAGGTGGAAAATTCAGCTGCGGCAGACGGAAAAGGATATTCCGATAAAGACAGCTGTAAAATCAGATACTCGGTTCTGCGCGAGGATGTTGCGGGAACGGCAACCGTTGATACAGACAGCGGCAAGCTGACCGTTTATCCCGAAAAAGAAGGCAAGGTTACAATAAAAGCAGAGAAACCGGGCAACGAATGTTATAATGCCGCATATGCCGAATATACGGCAGAGGTTAAGCTTTATTCCGCAAATATAAGCATAAAAGGTGATAAAAAAGACAGCTCATCAAGCTGGTACACCGACACCGTATCCGTTATCCCCCAAGACGGGCATCTGATATCGACAGATGCAGAGAGTGCTGAATGGCTTGAAAGCATTGTGATTTCCAAGGAAGGCGCAGAAAACGGTCTGACGGTATATCTGAAACAGAACAAAGAATTCGGAGCAATCACGCCGCCTATTGTAATAAAAGACGGAGAGCTTCAGATTGACAAGACAAAGCCGTCGGATCTGAGAATTGAATATAAAAATGTCAAGTGGTATCACCCGATTGGAGAAGCCCTGACTTTCGGTTTATTTAAAGGCAACATAAGCTTTACTCTTTTTGCAACGGACAATATTTCGGGAGTAGACAGTTTTCATTGGGAATACAAAGCTCAAAGCGGATTTGAGACTTCCGTTGCGGATTCTTTATCCGGTGATTCCAATTCCGATGAAATAAAAAGGGACTCGGAAGGAACGGCGTCGGCAACATTCTCTTTGCCGATAAACGATATTGACCAAATAAGAGGATATATTTCTTTCGTTGCCAAAGATTCTGCAGGAAACAGTGAAAGCTTTGTGGACGAGAGAATAATCGTTGTTGATACCGTTGCACCGACGGTTTCTGTTGAGTACAGCGGAGATTTCGCCGCTTATGTTACGGATGACGATAACAATGCTCCCGTTGAAAATGACGGAGAAAATGTTGCTTATGTTTATAAGAGTGACGCAATCACGGCAAAGGTTAAGATTAATGAGCTTAACTTCTGGCAGGAAGATTACAAAATAATTCTTGACGGGGTTGAAGTTGATAATATCAGTTGGCTTGAAGATAACGGTATTCATTATGCGAGCTTCCTGATTAACGAACAGGGAAAGCACAGAATAAGTGTAAAGTATACAGACAGGCTCAGCGAGGAAGAAACCGAATATACGCTTAAGCCCGTCATCATAGACTCAATATCCCCGATAATTTCAAAAGCCGACATTTTGGGAATTCGTAAGGATGAAGACTCAAGAATTTTCAGCGGAGATAAGGTTACTCTTACGGTAAGCATAAAAGAGTCTAATTTCAGACCCGAAGCGGTTATGCTTTCGGTTGATTTGAGAGATATTACAGGAAACAGTCTTGCACTTTCAAGGGATTACGAAGCAGATCTCAGAAATGCCCGATGGGAATATGCAAACGGTGAGCACACGGCAACTATAGAATTTTTCGAGGACGGATACTATGATATTAAAGTAAATTACAGCGATATTTCCGATCTTTCCGCCGATGAGTTTTCTGTCGATGCGTTTTCAAAAGATAACTGCGCCCCCAACAGCATAAAAATATCGTATAATCCCGATTCGCTTAAAAACAGATTTTATGATGCCGTAAGTAAGATTACTTTCAATTATTTCAATCCTGATGTTGAACTGATTATCAGCGCTGAAGACAGCGTTTCAGGCGTTGATTATATTGAATGGGAATACAGTGCTTCACAAAACTCAAGCGATATAAACGAAAAGTCGCTTTCCGGCGTAATCACCTCAGACGGTCTCGAACACGAAGATAATACGAATATCTTTATCGGAAAAATAAGAGTGGATAAGAGCGTTGTTGAAGGCGGTTTGAACGGTTCTTCAAATGATGAGGACGGATATGTTCAGTTGGACGGATATTTCTATGCACAAGCTTCGGATGTTGCAGGCAATGTAAGCGAGAAGTATTCGGACAGCTCAAACAGAGTTGTTGCAGATACAATAGACCCCGACCGCACGGTTTCCTACGGAACCCCCAGAATAACAAAAGACGGAATTGATGCGGAGAGCTTTGAAGAAACCGATGAAAATGTCAGGCTCTATTATTCCGAGCCTGCTGAGATTACTTTTACAATCCAAGACGCTAATTTTTATCCTCAGGATATTAACGCAGACGGTTCGGCGGGCTTGAATAATATGAACTGTGTGCTTGAAGTTTCGGAAAACGGCGAGCCTGCACAAAAAGCAACAATAAATGAATGGGCAGAAAAAGGCAGCGACACCTATGAAGGAAAGCTTGTTCTCGATAAACCCGGTGTTTATGTTGTTACAATGAATTATAATGACAGAAGCGGAAACGCTATGCCGCAATACGTTTCTCCCGAAATTATTGTTGATAATACCGACCCGGTTATTACCGTAAGTGACAGCCGGGATTTTGAAAAGGTAAACGGGATATACACCGAAAAAAGAACTGTAAATGTTCAAATTGTTGAAGATAATTTCAGGGCTTCGGATGTTAAGCTGGCTTCTTACAGCGCAAAAGACTTAGACGGAGTTTCCGTTTCGGGGAAAAATGCCGACTATTCAGCGTTGCTTTCCGATGAGAGCAGTTGGACAAGTGAAGGAAATGTTCATACCGCTCAGTTGGTCTTTGAGGAGGAAGCGATTTACAGCTTTGCCGTTTCTTTCACGGATCTCAGCGGAAGAAGCGCAAGCTGCATTGAGCCTGAATTTCTTGTTGATTTGAATGAGCCTTCGAGTGATGATATAAGCATATCGTATGAAATACCGTTCTATAAGAGAGTGGTAAATATGATAACGCTCAATTATTATAATCCCGATGTCAGCCTCACCGTTTCTGCCGTCGATAAAGTATCGGGAATAGAAAAAATCGATTGGATTTACAAGGTCGCAGACGGAAAAAGCTCAATAAATGAAAAAGAAATTTCAGGCACAATAAATTCCGAAAATCTCACCGCCTCGGGAAGCTTATTCACGGGCGAGGTTACCGTGCCCATGGATTCTGCAAAGGGAATACAGATGGACGGATTTTTCTCTGCAAGCGCAACCGACAAAGCGGGACGGGTCAGCGAAACATCGGCGGATACAACCAATGAGATAATAGTTGACACCATCTCTCCGACGAGAACGGCAGAGATAAGCTATGAGGGAATATTCAATGCGGATACTCTTGAGCCTGTTTCCGAATATTCGGAGGGTGACAATGTTTTACTTGTCAGCAGAGACTCCGCTGAGATTACTTTCAAAATTAATGAAGCAAACTTTAATCCCGAGGATATTAATTCTGATTTAAATGATAAGGTTACTGAGAAATGCTCAATAACGGTGAAGAAAGACGGAAAATCCGAACCGGTTGAAAGCATCGATTGGAATTTAAACGGAGATGTTTGGGAAGGCAGCATTAGTTTTGCCGAGGAGGGAGATTATGTTGTTTCCATGTCTTATACGGACAGATCGGGCAACACAATGGCACCCTACACTTCTCCGGTAATAGTTATCGACAGAACGGCGCCTCAGATAAACATTTCTTTGATTCCTGACGAGCGATATTACAGCGGAAATATAAAAGCGGTTATATCCGTTTCGGAGAGATATTTCAGAGCGGGCAGCGAAACGGTAAAATTCAACATCTTAAAGGCTGTTGATGTTTGCGGTGATCCCGTGGCTCAGATACATGATTTTACCGAGAAGGTCTGCAACCCCGATGAATGGAAAAAGACTGACGGCGGTTATGAGCTTACATTGGATTTCTCATACGATGCAAATTATTCGTTTGATTTCGCGTGCACGGATATCGCAGGGAACAATTCAAATACCGCAAAATCGAAAGACTTTACGGTAGATAAGACTGCTCCCGAAAAACCGTCATTATCTGTTTCTTACAGTTCTCCTGTTTATTGGACTGTAATAAATGCAATAACATTTAACTACTATAATCCGGTAGTTACGGTAACGGTCAGCGGAGATGACAATATTTCCGGCATTGATAAGTTTATCTGTTCATACAGCCGTGAGATGCAGGCGAGCACTTCCAATGTGTCGAGTGAAACCGTTGTTCTTGACAATCTTTCATATTCTTCAAGAGGCAGAACTGCTTCGGGAAGCTTCAATTTGCCTCAGGGCGCAACGGAAGAACAGTACAGAGGAAACATATCGTTTACCGCCGTTGACAGAGCCGGCAACACAAGCGATTATGTTGATGAAGACACGGTGATTGTAGTTGATACAATTTCGCCCACAAGAGAAGTTGAATTCAGCCCCGCAAAGCAAATAGTCACAGCCGAAGGTCTTAAAACGGTTGACGGTTATGATTATTTAACAGAGGGCGTTGACTATAAGCTGATTTATGACGCCGGCGCAACTGCCACAATCAGAGTTACCGAAGCCAATTTCTACCCCGAAGATATGGATATCAGAGTTAACGGGTCGCCTGTTTATCTTGAGGATTGGCAGGAAAACGGCGGTGATGTCTGGGAAAACAAGCTCAGCTTTTCGGATGACGGGCATTATGTTGTAACGATTGAATATACAGACCGTTCTACAAACAGAATGGTGGAGTATATTTCAAACGAGATTATTGTTGATACCGTGAATCCCAAGATAGAAGTTTCATATTCTCCCGACAACAGGATAGCAACCGAAGAAGGCAGGGTTTATTATGATAAACCGCAGACGGCAACTATAACAATTACCGAGCATAACTTCAGAGCGTCTGACGTTGAAGTTGAGATATCGGCAAAGGATATCAGCGGTTCCGATATAAATATTGAGAACTTTGCCGAATATCTCAAGAAAGACAGCAGCTGGACAGCAAACGGCGATGTTCATACGGCGCGGATCAATTACGCAAATGATGCAAATTATGAGTTTAATATCTCATATACCGATCTCGCACTCAGAAAAGCCAATGATTATCAGACGGATTTATTTACCGTAGATACAACTGCGCCGGAAAACCTGAAAGTATCTTACAGCTCGGGAGTGCTGAACACGGTTATTGAATCGATAACATTCGCGTTTTACAATTCTCCCGTAAAGGTGAAGATTTCTGCCGATGATTTGATTTCGGGAGTCAGTCAGTTCAGATACAGCTATGTAAATGCCAAGGGCGTAAGCTCTGCAAATGCGGAACTGACAAATGCGGCTGTCGAGAGCGCCAAAATCCAGTATTCAGGCTCGGGCAAGAGCGCAAATGCCGAATTCACAATTCCCAAGTCAGCGTTGGTTGCTTCAAATCAGTTTAACGGAACAGTAAAATTCCTTGCCGTAGACAAGACGGGGAACAAGTCGGATGAATTAAAAGACAACAAGCGAATAGTGGTTGATAATATCGCCCCGAATATCAAGGTTTATTTTAATTCACCTGTAACCGTTAACGGAGGAATATCTTATTATTCGGGCAATATTACAGCAACCGTTCAAATAACCGAAGCAAACTTCTACGCGAAAGATGTTTCAATAAAAATAAACGGAAAAAATGTAAGCCCGTCAAAGTGGAGCCATTCGGGAGACAATCATTCCGCAACGGTTGTTATTTCTGATGACGGAGACTATAAGCTCAGCGTTTCTTACAAGGACCGTTCAGGAAATGCGATGAAAGCATATGAATCGGGTCAACTGACTGTTGACAGGCAGAAACCTGCCGTAACAGTTTCCGGCATTAAAAATGAGTCTGCAAACAAAGGCGAAAAAATAGGTTTTGTTATTAATGCACAGGATACCAACCTGAACGCAGGTGAATTTAAACCTGTTTTGACGGCGGTTGTTATGACGGAAAACGGCAGCTTCGAGACCAAAAATATTGCAATCTCAAAGGTTGTTGAAAGCGGAAAGTCTTGCCGATGCGTTGTTGAAAATCTTAAAGAAGATGCTATCTATACATTAAAATGCACGGCTGCGGATATGGCGGGTAATATAAGCAACACGCTCATTTCCACGGATTCGGGCAGCTCTCAATTTGAGCAATTAAGATTTTCCGTAAACAGACACGGTTCGACATTCATGCTTGACGAGTATACTCGGAAAGCGGCGGACAGCTATTATTTAAGCAGCGTTGATAATGATATCGTTATCGAAGAAATCAATGCTGACAGCCTGGAAGATTACAAGGTTGAGTTAAATAAAAAGCTTCTGGTTGACGGAATGGAGTATACCGTGAAAAAGGAAGGCGGAAACGGCAGATGGTATAAATATACTTATTCTGTCAGACGCGAGCTTTTTGACAAAGAAGGCGACTATTCCGTGGTTGTAACTTCTACCGACAGGGCGGGAAGCAAATCATACAGCGATCTGAAAAGTGCTTCCGTTAAGTTTTCCGTTGATAAAACAGCTCCGACTGTTACGGTTTCCGGTATCGAGAAGGATGGCAGATACCGAACCGATAAGCAGGTTGTAACCATGGTTATTAATGATGATGGCGGCGAACTTCAAAAGCTGAAAGTCGTTATTAAAGACGAGGACGGAAATGTTATATCAACGCCTTATATGCTTGAAGGAGAAAACCTGATTAAAGCAATAGAGGATTCAAACAACAGACTTACTTTTGAAATAGGAGAAGGCGTATATCAGAGCGTTGAAATTGTTTGCGTTGACAGTGCAGGCAATGAATATGTTTCTGCAGATAATTTCAGCAAGGTTACGGTTTCGCCTAACGGATTGGTCATCTTTTGGGCAAATCCGGTTGCTCGCTTCGGAGTTATCGGAGGTTCCGTAATTATTGCGGCTGCTTTTGTTTTATTGGTGCTTCTGAAAAGAAAAAAGAAAAAGCAATAAGAGCGGCAAACAGATGCAGAATATCCGTTAAGATTAATTAATCTGAACGGTTCTGACAAAGCCGATCGAAAAAAACCGCCTGCGGGGCATTACTGCTCCGCAGGCGGTGATTTTTTGGCTGTTATGAAGCTGTTATTAAGAATTCCGTCAGGCAAAGCCGTGGCACGGATTATTTTATGACAATGCGTTTGATTTCGTTTGCGGCGACGGTGGTGTGAATTTCAACACACCCATCGGCATACTCAAATTCAACATTCTCGTCGACCGTTTCCGACTCACATTTGATTTTTTCAAGCTGTGAGGGTGTGGGCACTTGAGGCTTGCCCATAGCTTCCCATGCTTTTAACGGATTGCAATGGCTGCCGTCAATCCTGTTTAAAACAATTTTTTCGGGCTTATCCGTTTCAATTTTTACGGTTACATTCTCGGTTTCGCTTAAATCCTTGAAGCCGAGCTTTGAAATAATAATGTGTGTTTCGCTTCCTTTTTTAAACACGGCCGCATCGGCATTATCGTTTGCGGGTATATCATAGACGGTGTTTCCCGCTTCGTTCAGGAATTGGAGCGCACGGTAGGTTGGCTTTTTTATTCCGGACTGCGTCATTAAGCCGAAACCGCCGTGGAATTCCTCTGGGAACTGATGAAATTCCTCAAACAAATCGGAAAAGCACCAGATTGACGAGCCTGTTATGCTCTCCTGCGAGCCGAATATTGTGTGCAGCACATAAGCCGCCTGCATGGAAGTGTCGTTGTACGGTGCGGAGAATGAAGCGCACAGATTCCATTCGGTATAAAACAGCGGTAAATTGCCGACAAGCTTTTTAATATTCTTTGCGCTTTCGGTCAGCGCGTTTTTTTTGAAAGCTTGCGAAACGCCGTTGACCCCGTTGAAGCTTCGGAACAAGTCGAGAATGTTGTTGTGATTTAATGAATTTCTTTCTTTAAGTCCCGCAAACATATTTGCTTTTATGCTTATTCCCGATTCGCTGTTTTCAATGCCTCCGATGGGGTCGCCCGAATATTGATGAGTTGATACAAAGTCAACGGGCGTGTTTGTTGCCTTGCAATAATCAAGGAATTCCTTTATCCACTTGCTTCCTGAGGTTGACGGGCCGCCGACCTTGATTTTACCGTCAACTTCCTTTATTGCCCTGACGGTTGCCGAATACAGCTTGAAATAGTCCTTCTGATTGCCGTAAAAGAAAACCACGGGCAAATCAGGCTCGTTCCAGACCTCAAAATACCATGTTCTGATTTCTTCTAAGCCGTATCTTTCAATCAAAAAATTTATAAAAGATTTGATATAAGCCTGCCATGCTTCAAGAGCTTTCGGCATACAGACAATGGGTTTATAGAAAAACGCACCTTTGGCGGACTTGGATTTTGCAAGATGCCTCGGCATAAAGCTAAGCTCAACAAAGGGCTTCATTCCTGCGCTTATAATGTTATCATAAGCAACGGCGCATTGTCTGAAGCTCTGCTCGGTGTACGCTCTGCCAAACGGAATGGGCATAATGTCCTTTGCCTTTGTCAGAGTGTGCATACAGTCATCGAATATGCCGTGAAAACGCACTCTTTCAATCCCCAAATCCTTGTGAAGCCGTGCAAGCTGAGTAGTGTAGTCATGTCTCAAAGCGTAGGCGGCGTGAGCCGAGCCGACGCAGAATTTCCAATGATGGTTAAACTCTTTTGTCGGGGTTGATTTTGTAACACAGATTTCCATAATCAATCCCACTCCGTTCCCGTAACTTTGTCAAGGTCAACCCCCTTGGTGTCGTGGACCTTTGCCATCATAACAAGCAAAGAAGCCACCATGCCGGGCACGGCAAGGCAAAGCGTGATAATCGGCACATATGTGTTGCCGAGCGCGGTAATCAGAGGAAGACCGATGCCGTAAGCCACTACATAGCCGACGCCAATGGCAAGGAACTGAGCCGAAAGAATGGACGAGCGAAGATTGGTCGGAGACGATTCCGAAATCATAATTCCGTCAAGATCGCCGATTCCCCAATAAGCGCCGACTGCCGCTCCGCAGAAAATACCGACAAGGTAGGGCGACCAGCCGAGATTTGCACCGACCGTAAGAAGAACAAAGGACACCACGGTAAGCGCTGTCATAAGAACCGCAGTTTTCTTTCTGCCTATGCCGTCCGCAAAATATCCTACAAGAAGCTGCGCCAATGCGCTTCCTACGGGAAACAGGAACAGGGCTGTGGTAACCGGACCGACACTTGCCTGATTCAGCGCCGTTTCCAAGTCAACGCCGGTATTGGCAACAATCTCTTTTGCGAAGCCGTAGGACATAACAACCTGATAATGCATCGTTATTATGACTCCGCACCAGCACAATGCCGTGGCAATGAATACCCAGCGAAGCTGTTTGTGCTTCATTGCAAACTTTAATCCGGTTATAAATCCCCCCTGAGAATCTTTGCTTGATTTTTCCGCCTTTGCCCGCGCTATTTCTTCATCGCTCATTCTCAGGCAGGCAAGACGGGAATCAATAAATGCATCGGTTTCACGGGAGAAAATGAGGGCGGCAAACGAAGCGGCAAAGCCTGCAACGGCGGGAATCAGATAAACAATTCGCCACTGTGAGGCATCTGCCATAAGGAGCCTGCGAAGCAGGGGAACGAGCATAACGCCGAGCGTTGCGATGCATTTGACCGTTGAATATATTTTTGCCCTGTGCTTTGAGGGTGCCGATTCCATAATATAAACAACCTGCATATCGTGCGGCACAAAGAAGAAGATAATTGTTGCGCCGACCACATACAAAACAAGGCCGTGAGTCAGAGCAATAATAATCATGCCGATGCTCATGCCGAGTGTGTTGACAATAAGAAAAAGCTTTCTTCCGAATCTGTCGGACAGGGGCTTATAGAATATTGAAAGAGCCTGAAAGGGAATTGCAATAAAGCTGACAATATCCAGCATACCGACCGATTTTTCGCCGAAGCGAGCCATTAAATCGTTGGCGATTTCGGTTTTCATCAATGTGCCGATCTGTGAAGCTATCTCATCGGTTATGTAAACAAGGCTGACGAGAAAAATCAGATAAATAAGATAATTTTTGCTCTTGGGTCTTGCTTTTTCACGCTCCCATTTTGCAATTTCCTTTTGCTTTTTAAGCGCAATTTTTTGAATTTTTTCGGGCGTTAATTCTTTCGTTTTCATTGCAATACCTCCCTTTTGCAACATTATATCATATAACGGCAACAAAATAAATAATCTCCGCTGTTTTATTTTTCGGATAAACAGCAGAGATTAATGCTGCATTGGGAGCAGAAAGCAAAAAGAGCGCAGCATTAAAGCCGCACTCTTTTTCAGTTAAAACGCTTTGCCGTCAAAATCTACCGTGCCGTCGGGGGTTATAACTGCGGTGTAAGTGCCGTTGGGCATACCGTTGACTTCTGCATCATACTGAATAACATAATTGCCGTCGATAATCTGAACAACGGGGATATCTTCGGAGCTGTTCGGTTCGCGCATATCGCAAGAAAGATTGGCAGTCCAGAGAACGTTGCCGACAAGGTCGGTTTTCATAATCGCGTCTGCGCTCTTGTGAGAAACGAGCAGAATTCCGTCCTCAAGCTTTCTGATTTCGGATTTTGCGCCTACATATTTCGGCTCAACCGCATTTTCGCCCGTTTCCGCATCAATTATATACATACTGCCGTTGGCTACAAGATAAATATTGTCCTTCGTGTAGTCGATAACGGAGCTTGTGGTCTGGTCAAATTCGCGGCTCCATACCTTTTTCAAATCTCTGTCATAACATTCAAGCGTATAAACCTTGAGCGAATAGTCAAACACTTCAAGATAGAAATGCTGAAAATCCGCCGAGAAGGTCAGATTTCTTTCAATCGGATATTCGGACTTGCAGTCGATGATATATCCGCCGTAGCCTGCGAAGAACATATACTTGGTGAAATTGGCGTTGCTCTGATTGTCAAGCTCGGCAACATAATACATACCTTCGTATAAATCGTAATCATAATCGCTGCCTGCAACATCGCCGTACTGAGCATATCGGAGCTTCAAATCGTCGCCGAAAATATATTTTGCCATTGAGCGGATTTCTTCCATCGAATACATGGGCTTTACCCAATCGTAGGATTTGAAATATGAATAGCGGTTAACCAGAACCGTGGGAACGGTATAGCTCTTGCCGTCAACGGTATAGGTGTTAACATCAACATATTTACCGTAAAGATAGAGGGTGTCGCCCTCCATAATCCTCGTTTCGCTCTGCGTGCCTTTGATGACTGCAAAGTTGCCCGTTTCGTTATAGAAGCCCTCAACATTTTTATATGCTTCGTATTCAACGAGAGCCGTGTATTCCTCGGCGTTGCTTTCGATGATTTTTGTTATGTAGCAAAGGAAATTTATCTGAGCGCCTTTATATACCTGCGGATAACGCTGCAATGAGCTGTAGGGAGCGCGGAAATAGTCGGTGTCGAAATACTGAACCATAAGCTTTTCGGTGCCATTCAGCTCAACGCCGTCGCCGCGCAGCTTAACGCTCATCAAGCCGAGGCGGTTGTCTTTTTCGGGCGACAGCTTCTTTTCGGCTTTATCGGGATTTTTAATGTTGGAATCGGCGGCTGCCGTTCCGTTTGCCGAAACCTCGCCGCCGTCATTTTTGCCGAGCTTCGGGATAACGACTATTCCCGTAATAATCAGCGCAACGCACAGAACAGCGGCGGTTATTATTAAAATCAGCTTCTTTTTGGGCTTCTTTTCCGCCGCGGGCATCGGCTCGATTTTTTTCTCCTCACCGAATTTTGTCATGCAATAGGGGCAGAATTGGCTTTCGTCAGGCAATTCCTTGCCGCAGGATTTACAGAACATAATTTTCACCTCGTAGATTATTATATTGTTTTTTGAAAATTTTTGCAACGGTTATTTACAAAAGCTCCCGAAAAGCATTGCAGCGTTTCGGGAACTGAGGTTTTGGAAAACGCCTTCAAAGAATTGGGAATATCAGTTGATTTTTATGATATACATAATCACTAATTTCTGCCCTGCATACATGCTCTCAACAATCTTGCGTGCTTCAATTCCTCCTGTTGCGGAAACAATCGGCTCGGTATGCACACCGTTTACAAGGCAAACAGCTTTCCACTTGTTCATGTCAACACCTCCTTATTATATTGATTATTTACTTGACAGCTTTGAGGGCGGCAATGGCGGATAAAATTGATGAAATCTGAGCAAAAATTTAAGCCGTTGACAGTATTTTACACCGTCAGCGGCTTTTTGTCCTATGCAGCCTGCATAGGACTTTTGTTTTTTATTATGATATACTTTTAAAAACGGGAGCTGAGATTGATTTGTTTTTCATAAAATCAAGCGTAATTTGTAATTGATGAATTGCGAAACCGAAGTGATTTTTATATAATGGTGTAGGGCGGCTTGCCCACAAGCCGCCGAAAAAACACCATAGATTTTACGAAAAAAATCAATCCTCAGTCCTACGGACAGCTCGGTGTCACAAACTTAAGGACAAATATTTTGTCAGTCAATTTTACCGATGAAGCGGTAATAGATTTCAATGTCTTGTTCTTTGAATCCGAATTCGTTTTTCTTTGATTCGTGAAC
>JBJEQB010000027.1:0-2534 GCA_051881535.1 Acutalibacteraceae bacterium
GAATTGTCCTTTGTTGCGGAATTAAATAACAAGGTGGTAGGACACTTTTTGTTTTCAAAATTTCCGCTGTCGCCTACAAGGGAAGGCGGCCATAACAATGAAACAAATTCCGGAATTGTTATGTTAGCGCCTGTATCTGTTCATGCGGATCATTTTCGCCAAGGAATAGGAACCGCTATGTTGATGATGGGAATTGAGAAAGTGAGAGAATTGGGCTATAAAGGAATAACCGTTGAAGGAAATTATAACTTTTATAATAAAGTTGGATTTAAAACATCATCAGAATATAACATTTTCCCGACAAGTGGCTATCCGATGAAAGAACCCCGGTGCATGATGTGTCAGGAGACATATAAAGGCTCATTGGACGGCATACATGGTTATATCGTCTATGATATGTACTTCAATGCATAAAATTGAAGTCATATCTACGCAAAGGAACTGACAGCTTATTATTTGCATTTGCGCTGATTATATAACCTGTGTTATAATGCAAACGCAAATTTTGAGTTATAAATCGGAGTAGGGCGGCTTGCCCACAAGCCGCCGTGAAAATGATTGATTTTTATTTTCAATCCTCCGTCTTTTGCTTCGCAAAATCCACATCCTTTGCCAAAGGAGGCTAATATCAACAGTAAGCTTTCGGCGCAGTTCGTAGGGGTCGGCGTCCTCGACGACCCGCAAAGACAGTTTTTGCGATGTAATTAATTATTCAACTGCAATCGTAATTCAGCGAGAAAGATGTGATGAGAGAATGTGTGTCAAAAATCAAATTAAGCGCTACGGACTGTTCTTGATAGGGCTTTTCATTGCCTCTTTGGGAGTGGCGTTTTCTGCAAAAGCCGGGCTTGGAACATCCCCGGTTGCATCGGTGCCTTATTCGGTATCAATAGTGAATCACGCTCTGACCTTCGGCTGGTGGCTTAATATATTGAGCCTTATCCAGATTTTGGTGCAGGTGCTTTTGCTGCGCCGCAGATGTAAACCGACGGAAATCGTTATTCAGACGGTTTTGGCATTTGCTTATGGATATATGACGGACTTCTCCTGCCGGTTGCTGTCGCGGATTCAGCCGGCGTCTTATGCGGAAAAGTTTATGTGGATGCTCGTGGGCTGCGTTGTATTGGCGTTTGGCATTTGGATACAGTATAAAGGCGGGGTGGCTATGCTGCCCGGCGAAGCGATGAATCGGGCTATCAGCATTACAACAGGAAAAAGCTATGAAAATGTCAAGATTTTTTTCGATGTGCTGTATATAGTTTTGGCAGGAGCTATATGCTTAGTGTTTACAGGCAAACTGCAGGGGGTGCGTGAAGGAAGCGTCATTGCCGCAGTGCTTATCGGAAATATTATCAAGCTGTATAACAGACTTTTTGATTATGCAGTGAAAAAAATCAGCCCGACAGTTCAATGAAATCCGCTTTGTCGGACTGCCCGAACAGGCGAACAAATCCTCCGTGCGGCTCAGACCGCACGGAGGATTAACTGTTTTACGCACGGATACATATTTTCTGCGGTTTTTATAGATAAATTTAAAAACAGTGTTGACATTTAATTTCAAATATAGTATACTGCAAGTATACTATATAGATTTGGAGTGCAAAAATGGGCAGAGAAAATAAAAAAGAAGCGGTAGCCGCTTTGCACAGAGAGAAAATAATGCAAGCCGCCGAAAAGCTTTTTTCGGAAAAGGGCTTTGAAAGAACAACGGTTGACGATATATCAAAGCTGTCCGATTACAGCCGCCGCACGGTTTATGCCTATTATCTGAGCAAAGAGGACATTCTGCATCATATCATTGAAAAGGGTCTGATTTCGCTGAAAAAAGAAATTGAAGCCGCAGTTAATGCCGACGGCGGTTTCGTTTCTCAATATAAAGCGGTTTGTGCGGCAATGACCGAATATCAGCGCGAATATCCGCAGTCGTTTGAAAATATTAAGAGCAGCCAAACGGCGGACATTGATTTCGGCGGCATTTCCGATACCGTAAAGCATATTTTTGCTTTGGGCGAAGAAATAAACGGTTTGCTTGCGGGTTTTATAGAGAGGGGAAAGGCGAGCGGTGAGGTTCGGAAAGAAGTTGAGCCTATGATGACCGTATATATCCTGTGGTCGAATATCAGTTCTTTAATCACTCTTGCAAAAACAAAAGGAAAGTATATTTGCAGCAGCTTTTCAATCTCTGAGAATGAATTTTTGGAATACGGATTTAAGCAGATTATCAATTCCGTTTTGGAGGTAAGAATTTGAGATGAAAGCCGATATGTGGCTGATTTGCCCCGCTTGCGGAGGAAAAACCCGTTGCCGTGTCAGAGCGGATACGGTTATGATAAACTATCCGCTTTTTTGCCCGAAATGCAGGCGGGAAACATTGATAAATGTTAAGGATTTTAAAATAACATCAATAAAGGAGCCGGACGCACAGACGCAGAGCCAATAGCCTTAAACACGGTTATCAACTCTGCGTTTTTTATATTATTGAAAGGAGGCATGATAAAAAGAAAGTGGTAAGGAAATCCGAGAACTCTGGAAAT
>JBJEQB010000028.1:0-10961 GCA_051881535.1 Acutalibacteraceae bacterium
GAACATTATCCCGATAAAAAAGACAGGGTTATCGTACTTCGCCTCTAAGCGAAGAACAAAAGAAACGAATATAAGAGAAAATGGCTTGTATTGGAAATTCAACCGATACAAGCCATTTTAACACAGTATTTAAAGTTAAAATCAAAATTTAATGTTTCTTTTTAGCCGTTTTTTTCGACTCGGAGTATCTTAATACGCCGTCGTCGGAAAAAACGGCTTCTTCATCTTATTGCGACAACTCTTTTGAATTTATTGCGATTTTTGATTATCAGCTTTTTTCAGCATCAGCACATCGTAGCCGTCAAGCATAACGGAGCCGCTGAGAATTCTGCCCGTGAGCTCGTCCGTCATTTTGCTTTCAAGCCTGATTCTCGCGGGGCGGTCTTTCATATTTACGGCAAAGATATATTCTTTATCAGCACAAAGTCGGGACGAAACGATTATTCCGTCATCGGCGTCAAGGAGTGGCTTAATGCCGAATTTGTCCTTGATAAGCTGTGCCAATGCCTCATAGAAATATATATCGTTTCCGTCGGTCGCATAAAGCACGGCAAAGCCCTTGCCGTAAGGGCAGACGGTAACTGCGGGAGTGCCTTTAAGCAGACCGCTTGTATAAGAGGCGGCAGATTCTGCACCGCAAAGCTTTAAGCGGAAAAGCTTGCCGTGAACTGCGGTTTTTACACCGCCGGGGAATTCAACCCCGCTCGGCTCTCCCGTCTGTTTTTCAAGCTTTGCCGCAGAAATATTTTCAACAGCCTGCGCTCCGCACATATCGGCAAAAAGACCGGGTTCAAGCATTTCACGCATACGGTTGAATTCGTCCCTTGTGCCGCATTCAGCATTGATAACCGCGATTCCGCCGTTCCGAACAAAGGCTTTAACCTTTTCCGCCTGCTCGGGAACGGTTATTCTGTGATTGGGCATTACTATCACTTTATAGGGCGACAGGTCATCCTGAATTCCGATAACATCAACATTTGCCGCAAGCCTGTTTTTGAAACCGCCGTAGGCATTGAAGAATTCTTCGTCATACGGTCCGTCAACAACCCAGCCTTCGGTTCCCCAGCTGTTTTCGTAGGAATAAACGGCGGCGATTTCAGAAACCGTTTTTGACTCTGCAAACTTCGGATAATGCTCTTTAAGCTCCGCCGCAAGCTTGCGGAGAACGGGCTCGGTGTTTTCTCTGTATTTCTTATCCCGACCGAGTATGCTTTCATATGCCTGCTCCGCGCCGCCTATGGGTGAACGCCATTCAAAGAAAACGGTTGCAAAAGCTCCGTGAGAAACATTCAGCCAGGTCTGCGCTCTGATAACATCTGCCGGGGTGTTTGCATCGGGCAGGGGAGTCTGCTCCGCAACGATAAATTGATGCTTTCCGCAGGAGAGACGGCGGTCAAAGCTGTGCTCCATGCTTGCTCTGAGCTGAACGCGGTAGTTTTCGCCGTTGGGCTGACCTACATAATTATCCCAGCCCGCATAGTCAAGATATTCGCTGCCCTCAAAGCAGTTGACCGACCAGTTTGCGCCCGGCCAGTTTGTGTAAAGGAAGCGGTTCGGCGAATGGCGGCGGACAATCTCGGCTTCCATTCGCAAAAGGCGGTTAAAGGTGAACGAAAAATATTTTCTGTAATCAAGGCGGATTTCATTAGTCCAGCCGCCCTCGCAGGCATTTACGGGAATGTCGATTTCGTCAAAGCTGTTATATACATTTGACCACATCATTGTGCACCAGGCTTCGTTGAGCTTATCTATCGTGCCGTATTTTTCTTTGAGCCATTTGCGGAAGCCCTGTGTGCAGCAGGGGTCGAAATCATAAAAGGGAAAACCGGGCTCGTTATCAAGCTGCCAACCGATAATTGCAGGGTGATTTCCCAATGCCTTTGCCTGAGCTTCTGTTATTTTGGCGGCATATTCAAGAAATACGGCGCTTGAAAGGCACTGTCCCTTTCTGCCGCCGAAATCGTAGCGTCCTTTTTCGTTGCCGCCCTTGACTTCGGGATATTTCTTATAGAGCCAAGCGGGGCAGACCGCCGTTGTGGTGCCCATTATTACTTTTATGCCGTGCTTTTCGGCGCAGTCAAGCGCGCGGAGCATCGGCTCAAAATTATATTCTCCCTCTCTCGGCTCAAACCAACTCCAAGCAAATTCGCCCATTCGCACAACATTGAAGCCGAGAGCCTCCATTTTTGAGAAATCTTCTTCCCATTCCTCCTCGCTCCACCACTCGGGATAGTAGGAAGCGCCGAGCCTGAATATATCCATGTTAAACCTCCGATTTTATGTGTTTTAACGGTAGAATTATATCATCACCGCCCGGCGGTTTTCAATAGCAAAGAGAAAATCTTTTTTGAGTTACCCTACATTTGTAGGGTGAAAAAAATATTTGATAATTATATAATTATAGCGGTGGATTTGGAAGAATTTACTGTTTAATACCAATGCTGATATTATTTTTCAAAGGAGGAACAAACGATTGAAAAAGAAATTTAAAGTTTTTCTGAGTTTGACACTTTGTTTTGTTCTGCTTTTTGCACACATTCCCATCGGAATTCTCCATGATCATGATCACGATCACAACGAATCGGGTCTGATTGCCCATGCGTGGGAGGTCGAGAGCGAGTGCGAATACTGCGGAGGCTTTATTGCCAACGAGTGGATTTGCGACGGCGGCGACCATTGCAGCGAAAACAGCGAAAGAACGGACTGCTATGAGGCTCACCATTGCTCCGAATGCGGAAGCTGTATGGACGAAGCGGCTTGCCCCGACTGCGGAGTCTGCGAAGAATGTTGGGGCGACCTTCACTGCTTCTACTGCGAAGATTGCACGGATATGCCTGCCTGCGACGACTGCGGAGCCTGCAATGATTGCTATGATTTAACTCACTGCACCGTTTGCTACGCCTGCACTTACGGCGAACCTGAGTGCGAGGATTGCGGCGCTTGCCTTGACTGCGTCAGCGGCGGTTCGGAGCATTGCCCGAGCTGCGGTGCTTGTTACCTTTCATATGATCATTGCCTTGATTGCGGGCAATGCGAAAACTGCGTTGAAATCTGCCCGAAATGCGGAGTTTGCGATGAATGTTACGACGATGATATCTGTCAGATATGCGGAGTTCACAAAGAATGTTACGACGATGATGAATCATGGTGCAACAACTGCAATAACTGCGGCGACTGTGCAGTTACCTGCTTATGTTGCAACGGCTGCGAATACTGCGCCGTTGTCTGCCCCTCATGCGGCGAAAAATGCACCAACTGCAACGAAGAGAAAATATGCTCCGAATGCGACATCTGCATAGACTGTTACGGCGATGCTGCGGCATGGTGCCATAACTGCTTTAAGTGCGGCGGCTGTGCTGTTACCTGCTATTGCGGCAACGGCTGTGAAGAATGCGCCGAGGTATGCTATTCCTGCGGCGAAAAATGTACAAACTGCACCCCGGAAGATGAATTTTGTTCAAGCTGCGGAATATGCAAAAGCTGCTTCGACGATGATGAAGCATGGTGCAATAACTGCCATAACTGCGGCGACTGCGCTGTTACCTGCATCTGCGGCAACGGCTGTGAAAACTGCGCCGAGGTATGCTATGCCTGCGGCGAAAAATGCACAAACTGCACCTCGGAAGATGAATTCTGCTCAACCTGCGGAATATGCAAATCCTGCTTCGACGATGATGAAGCATGGTGCAATAACTGCCATAACTGCGGTGACTGCGCTGTTACCTGCATCTGCGGCAACGGCTGTGAAAAATGTGCCGTCGTTTGCCCATCCTGCGGCGAAAAATGCACCAACTGCAACGAAGAGAGTATATGCTCCGAATGTGACATCTGCATAGACTGCTACGGCGATGATGCGGCATGGTGCCATAACTGCTTTAAGTGCGGCGGCTGTGTTGTTGCCTGCTATTGCGGCAACGGCTGTGAAGAATGTGCCACGGTATGCTATGCCTGCGGCGAAAAATGCACAAACTGCAATGAAGATAAAATATGCACGGATTGCGGAATATGCGTAGATTGCTACGGCGATGATGACGCATGGTGCTATAACTGCTTTAAGTGCGGCGGCTGTGCCGTTACCTGCATCTGCGGTCATGGCTGTGAAAACTGCGCCACGGTATGCGATGGTTGCAGCGAAAAGTGCACAAACTGTTCCGTTGATATATGCGAAGACTGCGGCACCTGCAAATCCTGCTACAACAATGATGAGGCATGGTGCAACAACTGCAGCACCTGCGGCGACTGTGCTGTTACCTGCATCTGCGGAGAAGGCTGTGAAAAATGCGCCGTTGTTTGCGAAGACTGCGGCGAAAAATGCACAAACTGCACCGACGATATATGTTCAAGCTGTGCAACCTGTATCGACTGTGCGGGCGGAAACCTTTGCCCCGGATGCGGCGTTTGCGGTGACTGCGCTTCAGGTCCGGTCTGCCCCGACTGCGGCATGTGCCCCGATTGCGACGATCTTTGCTCCTCATGTGACAGATGCATATACTGTTCCGGCGGAGAGCTTTGCCCGAACTGCGGCGAGTGCGAATACTGCGGCGAGCACTGCCAAGGCTGCGGCTATTGCGAAAACTGCACAGATATCTGCCCTGACTGCGGCGAGCTTTGCTCGGAATGTGCTCTGGTTTGCCCGGATTGCGGACTTTGCGAAAACTGCGTTGATTCATACTGCCCGAATTGCGGAATCTGTGATTCCTGCGCTGACGGAATGTGCTCCGACTGCGGATATTGCGGCGACTGTGCGGATCTTTGCAAAGACTGCGGAAGCGTTTGCGATAACTGCGCTGTTTGCTGTGCCGAATGCGGAATCTGTGAAAATTGCGTTGAATTCTGCAACGATTGCGGTCTGTGCGTTATCTGCTGTGCGGCCGTAACGGATGATTATGACTGCACGCACGGCATTTGCGTTGAAAGCGAGCAATGGAAAACTCATTACTGCCCGACAGGAAAGCATTGCGTAACTTCTCCTGTTGGCCCCGAATATAACGAAACAGAGCATTGGTATCTTTGCGGAACCGAATGTAACAAAAAAATCGGCATTGCGGCTCACAGCTTCGGTGAAGGCGTAATTACCAAACAGCCGACAGCGGACGAAGACGGAGTATTATCGGTTAAATGTACCGTATGCGGATATGAAAAAACAAAGAGCATCCCGAAGCTCAGCGGCGACCACACCCATGAATTTACCGTAACGGTTACCGAGCCTTCTTGCACGGCAGGCGGCTACACAACTCACGCTTGCTCCTGCGGTTTCGCATGGACTGACAGCATGACCGAGGCTACGGGTCATACCTATTCATATTCCAAAAACAGCTCGGGTCATTGGGCTGAATGTTCAGCCTGCGGAGATAAGCTTGCACTTCAAAGCCACAGATACGGAGCGTGGGAAGTGATTAGCGAAGCAAGCTATACGGTTCCCGGTGAGAAACAGCACACCTGTGTTGACTGCGGCTATGCGGAAAAATCCGAGATTCCCGTAATTGCACATACAGGCAGCTTCGTAATTACGCTTGATATTAACGGAGACACTCAGCTTCTGACCAACGGCTACGAAAAGAGCGTTCCTTCTCTTCCCGTTCTTGAACCGAAGGCGGAAGGAAACATTTTTGAAGGTTGGGTTGATAATGAGACGGGAAAACCCGTTAAAGAGGGTGACACACTCTCCGCAGATGTAGTTCTTGTTCCCGTATGGAAGGACTGCGGCGAGGGTAAGCACGTTGATAAGAATGACGATGATATCTGCGATAACTGCGGATACTCAAGCGAAAACATTCCTCATTATCACAATTACACCGCATGGACTTCGGATAATAACAAGAGCTTTTTCAGAAACGGAACTGAAAGCCACCGTTGCCTGGATTGCGGAGCGGTTGAAACGAGAACCGCGCAGAAAAGCGCAGGTGTTTACCATATCGTTCCGACCGTATATAATTGGATAAATAAATGCGTAGGCACAAAATTCGGATTTATCAATAAGCTTATTGAACTCATCTTACATTGACGGATTTTGTATAAAAGCGCAGAAATAAAATTACGCGCCGAATAAGCGTTAAAACGAGATTTAGGGGCGGTGACGAGGCATCGCCATCGCCCCTTTTGACTTTTTATATCACTGTTCTGAAAAGCAGTAAGCGTGTTTTACTGTTTTTCAGAATTGTGCCGAATAAAGCTTATCGGAGGTGATGCCGTGAGAAAGCCGAAAAAACAGAGCGGATTTTTACTCTGCTTTTTGATGAATTTGGTTTTGAACCTTGAATGGTCAATTCCCGCGTGGATTTTGCTTGCGCTCCATTTTTGGCTGAAAATCTCAATTTGGTGGTTTGCGGGCGCTCTTGCCGTTTGGCTCGGGCTTATGCTCGGGCAAACCGTGATAATCAAGTGGGCAAACAGCTCTTCAAAACCTACCAAGCCGCAGGAAAACAAAAATCCTTATTCATCAGGTCCTTACAAGCCGGGATATAATTCCAATAACGGCGATAATCAGAAATAAACGGTTTCGACCTCATACAGAAAAAACTTGACAAATGCATTTCTTCTCACCAAAGCCTTGACCGTGAGGTTTGCGGCAGGCTTGTTATTGAATAATGATTTTAAATATGATAAAATATACCGAGGAGGAAATTCAATGAGCCTTATTAAAAGAGCCGTATCTGTTGCGCTTTGCACCGCAATTCTTGCAGGCTTTGCCGCCTGCGGAGGAAAAGATAACGGAAACAAAGGAACGGGAAACGGTCAGCCGTCAATCGGCGAAACAGCTTCGGAAAATCAGGCTGTATCAAAAATTCAAGAAAAAACCCCCGAAAACATAACCGACAGAGATATTTATATGGCTAATACGGTCGATTATCTTCTGTCGATATACAAATCAATCAGAATAACCTGCGAATATGCAGATTCATCAATTATCAAGTATATGTTTCTGAAAGACGGAAAGCCCTTTTATATTGAGGATAACCGCCCGGCAGAAAGTGAATCCGAGATTTGGTGTTGGTATAACGGAATGAGCTTTTCCCCAAACGGCAGCAGAGTCAGGGCTTATTTCAGCGCAGAGGAGCTTCCCGATGTCAACAGCGATTTTCCTTATCGGTATATGATTTCCGATAATGTAACGGGAGAGGTTGTTGAGTATGTCGGCGAGAGTGACGGATGCTATGAATTCCGTGTAACGGGAACGGACGAAGAAATTCATTATGTCGAGAATCATTTCTTTGATAAAGAAACCCTTGCTGTTAAAAAATCAATTTGCAGATATGATGATGAAGAATTAAACGAAATCTATTTTGACTATGACACACCGGTTGAATACGCTTTGTTGATTGACGGATGGGACGGAGAGCTTAAAAAAGTAACTGTTGTCAGCGAAATAATCGGCGATTCGGGCAGCAGTGTTATAACAAAAGAATACAGTATTCCCGCCGATTGGGAAATGCTTCCTTATGAGTATGAAGAAGTTGCGATTTATCTTGACAAGGATATGACTGTTCCCTATGAGTATCCGGGCGACGGCGTTGACTATACGATTTATGTCACGAATACAATGGGATAAGAAAGGAGAGATTTCCGTGAAAAAAGCTGCGGTAATTATTTTGTCACTTGCATTTCTGCTGTCACTTGCCGCCTGCGGCGGTTCTGATAACGAAGCAACGGCAACAACCTAGGAGCAGAGCTCGGCGGTTCAGGCGGTCGCTGAAAGCACGGCTGCCGTTACCGAGCAGGATGAAGTCCCTCTGTTTCTGACCTTGTTCCGCTATCCCGATTCAAAGGAATATAAGGCAATCAAAAAAGCCGAAAAAATTGAAACGGGAATTGACGGCGAATTCAACGAAACATGGAAATTCAGGGCTGAAAAAGACGGTGTAAAAGTAAGGCTTGAATACATAAGCTGGGTTAATGAAGTCGGTAATTTTCAGATAATAAGCGACGCTTTTGATATTGAAACTGAAAAAGGGAAATATTATGAATTTTCCTGCACAGTCGGGGAAGCCATTCCCCAATACCGCCTTGTTGCCGAATACGGCGGATTAAGAGCCGAATATTACATTCAGTATGACGGAATGGGCGACGAGCCGAAAGCGGTTGAGCTTATCGGAGAAAAGTATCATCCCGCCGAAATAACCGAGGATTCGCCGTTCTATGCGCTCTGCCTTTCTCATGCAATAACTGCGGCGGATAACGATAACGATACTTCCGCTAAAGATGATTATGCCTTCTGGCAGACCTTTGCATTTGCGGTAACTCAAAACTATGAGGCGGCGGGCGGAGACGCATTCAACGGCGAAAAGATAAAGTTGACCGAATGGGTTGCAAAGGCTTATCTTTCCGCTCTTTATCCGTCGTTTAACGGAGCATATCCCGCGTTGCCGAGCGGTGGCAAGGTTGTCTACACGCCTGAAACTTATGAGAAATACGAGGTTATGCCGTGTTCATACGGCGATTTGCACAGCTCCGAGTTTTACGGAGTTGAGGATAACGGCGACGGCACATATTCCGTTAAGATAAAGGTTTATACTTATCCGAGCGGAGATGAGGTGCTTGAAGCCAACAAAGCGGTTATTGTGGAGCCGCTTGATGTTTACGATGCTGATAATCCCTTCGGCTACGCGGTTCTCCGAGTTGAGGACCGTGAACTGCCGATGGGATAAGATACAAAATAAATTCCGAAAGGAGAAATTAATATGGGTCTTATTAAAGCAGGAGCAGGTGCTCTCGGCGGAACACTTGCTGATCAGTGGAAAGAATTTTTCTATTGCGATTCACTCAGCAAAGATGTTTTGGTTGTAAAGGGTCAGAAGCAGATTTCGGGGCGTTCTTCCAACACAAAGGGCAACGATAACATCATTTCTAACGGTTCTGGCATTGCCGTTGCCGACGGTCAGTGCATGATTATCGTTGAAAACGGAAAGATTGTTGAGGTCTGTGCAGAGCCGGGCGAATTCACCTATGATTCTTCAACCGAGCCGTCAATTTTCTCCGGCAGCCTCGGCGAGAGCATTAAGCAGTCGTTTAAGACCGTCGGCAAGCGTTTCGGCTACGGCGGCGACACCGGAAAGGATCAGAGAGTCTATTATTTCAACACCAAGGAGATAATAGACAACAAGTTCGGCACACCCAATCCGTTTATGTTTGATGTTGTCAATAAGCACATCAATATGAGAAGAACGGTTCAGGTCAGATGCAACGGCGTTTATTCCTATAAAATTGTTGATCCCCTGCTTTTCTATACGCAGGTTTGCGGAAATGTTACCGATGAATACACGAGAGAGGAAATTGACGGTCAGCTCAAAACCGAGTTTATCGACGCCTTACAACCCGCTTTTGCGGCTCTTTCGGAGCTTGAGCTTCGTCCCTCGCAGATTCCCGCTCACACAAAGGAGCTTAAAGACGCGCTGAATTCCGCCCTTGCTCAGACCTGGACGCAGGGCAGAGGAATTGCCGTTAACAGCATAGCGATTAATCCCATCAACCTCACAGAGGAAGATATGAAGAAGATTAATCAGCTTGAGGACGCCGCAACAATGGGAAGCAATCCCTTTATGATGGCAGGCAGAATGACCGATGCAACCGCAAACGCCATGGAAATTGCCGCAGGAAACGAAAGCGGCGCAATGACAGGCTTTATGGGCATGGGCATGGCAACAGGTATGGGCGGCGGAGGATTTAACGCCGCTCAGGGACTTTACAATATGGGAGTTCAGCAGCAGGCACAGCAGCCTTCGCAGCCTGCGGCTCCCGCAAACGGCTGGACTTGTGCTTGCGGCACAACCGTATCAGGCAATTTCTGCCCCAACTGCGGCGCAAAGAAGCCCGAGCCTATGCCTGCTCATGCGGGCTGGAAATGCTCCTGCGGCGCAACCGCAACAGGAAAATTCTGCCCCGAGTGCGGTTCACCCAAGCCCGCCGATGACGGTTGGAAATGCTCCTGCGGTGCCGTGAATAAGGGCAAATTCTGCCCGGAATGCGGCGCAAAGAAGCCCGAGGGTGCACCTCTTTACCGCTGTGATAAGTGCGGCTGGCAGCCCGAGGATCCCCACCATCCGCCCAAGTTCTGCCCCGAGTGCGGAGATATTTTTGATGATAATGATGCTAAATAATTAAAAAAGAGGAGTTTTTACATATGAAAAAATTGATTGCGCTTTCACTTGCATTGATGATGCTTTTTGCTTTTGCGGCTTGCTCCGGCAGCAAAGCCCCCGCCGATGAAGGTACAACAGCAGCAGCTCAGACCGAAGCTCAGACCGAAGCGGCAACGGAAGCCCCCGCCGACCTGCAGGTTAACGGCAGACTTTCGGGCATTGACGCTCCCGAGGGCTGGGCAATGGGCGAACCCAACGCAGATAACCAGCTCATCTATAACTTCAAGCATGAGAATTATGACGAGTATCCTGACGATGTAAGACTCAGCGTCGATGTATATGATTATGACACTCCCGAAGACCTGCTTGCAAGAGCAAAAGAAATCAATGAAGAAATAGGATACACGGTTGAGAATGTTACAATCGGCGGCAATGAATTTGCTTATATCATTCCTTCATTCGGCTCAAGAACGCTTTACGGAACGATTGACGGCGTTACTGTTGCAATAACACATTCAAGCGCCCTGAGCGTTGACGATGCAGGCGTTCAGGCAATAATCAGCGGTCTGAGAGTAAAATAATCAATTACATTTATTAATAACAGGAGGAAAAGGCAATGGGACTTTTTGATAAAAAATTCTGCGACATCTGCGGAGAGAAAATAGGACTTTTAGGCAACAGAAAGCTTGAAGACGGCAATATGTGCAAGGACTGTGCAAAAAAGCTTTCTCCGTTTTTCAGCGACAGAAGAAGCTCAACGATTGATGAAATCAAACAGCAGCTTGCTTACAGAGAGCAGAACAAGCAGGTTCTTGCAGGCTTTACCCCCAATCTCACCTTCGGCGAGGAGAAAAAGATTTATGTTGACACAATGAACGGCAATTT
>JBJEQB010000029.1:0-10724 GCA_051881535.1 Acutalibacteraceae bacterium
ATTTCCAGAGTTCTCGGATTTCCTTACCACTTTCTTTTTATCATGCCTCCTTTATATTTGAAACGGTTTCTTTCTTTTTTCGCGAGGTGTTTTTAATATACATACAGCTCAAGCCCTCAAGATTAAGCTCTATGCTGTAATCATATCCGTGCATCGGCTTTTTCTTTGCCCTGACCGAGCCCACCGTGCTCTCTCCCTTGCCGCCGAACTCGGGCGACGCGGAGCTGAAAACAACGCGGTAGGTTCCCGGAGCAGGCACTCCGATTTTATATTTTTCGCGCGTTACCTTGGTGAAGTTGCACACGGAAATAAGCTCGTTTCCGCTCTTATCGCGCCTGATATATGCCACAACGGAATTGGCGCTGTCATCGCTGACTATCCAATTAAAGCCGTCCCAGCTGTAATCAACCTCCCAAAGAGGAGCGTTTTTGAGATAGAATTTGTTAAGCTCGGCAACATAGCTTTTGAGCTGCCTGTGAGCGTCATAGCCGAGGAGCATCCAATCAAGCTGCTGCTCGTAGTTCCACTCGATGAACTGACCGAATTCGCTGCCCATAAACAGCAGCTTTTTGCCGGGGTGTGACATCATATAGCCCAGGAACGAGCGGACTCCCGCAAACTTTTCTTCATAAGTGCCGGGCATTTTGTTTATCAGCGAGCATTTGCCGTGAACAACCTCGTCATGCGAAATCGGAAGCACAAAGTTTTCCGAAAAAGCATAGAAGAAAGAGAAAGTCAGGCAATCGTGATTGAATTTTCTGAAAAGCCCGTCAAGCGAAAAATAACGCAGGCAGTCATTCATCCAGCCCATATTCCACTTGAAATTGAAGCCGAGACCGCCGAGATAGGTCGGCTTTGAAACCATCGGCCACGCCGTGCTTTCCTCGGCAATCATCATAACATCGCCGTGCTCTCTGAAAATCGCTTCGTTGAGCTTTCTGAGAAATGCAACCGCTTCAAGATTTTCTCTGCCGCCGTGGATATTGGGAATCCAGTTGCCGTCATCTCTGCCGTAATCGAGATAGAGCATTGAAGCAACGGCGTCAACTCTCAGACCGTCAATATGATATTTTTCAATCCAGAACATCGCGCTTGACATCAAAAAGCTCTGAACCTCTGTTCTGCCGTAGTCAAAAACGCGTGTGCCCCATTGATAATGCTCGCCCTTTTTGGGGTCGGCATATTCGTAGCAGGGAGTTCCGTCAAATTCATAAAGCCCGAAAGCGTCTTTGGGGAAATGGGCGGGAACCCAATCCAGAATAACGCCGATATCCATTGAATGAGCCTTATCAACAAAATATGCAAAATCATCGGGTGTGCCGTAGCGCGAGGTAGGAGCAAAGTAACCCGTTACCTGATAGCCCCACGAGCCGTCAAACGGATGCTCCATAACGGGCAGCAACTCAATATGAGTGTAGCCCATTTCTTTGACATAGGGCACAAGGCGGTCGGCAAGCTCTCTGTAAGGCAGAGGATTGCCGTCATCATAAAGCTGCCATGAGCCTGCGTGAACCTCATAGATATTGACGGGTGAGGAATAAATATCTTTCTTTTTGCGCCTTTTAAGCCAAAGCTTATCATTCCACTCAAAATCAAGCTCACCGTAATATTTTGAAGCAGTTTCGGGTCTTGTCTGAGCATGGAACGCATAAGGGTCGCTCTTATAAAGCGAGCGACCGTCGCCCGTTTTTATAAAAAATTTGTAAGCATCAAATTTATTGACATTTTCAACCGTACATTCCCAAACGCCGCCGCTGACCTTTTCCATGGGAGAGCTTTCCGGCTGCCAGCCGTTAAAATCGCCGACAACGCTTACCTGCCGCGCATTGGGAGCCCAAACGCGGAAGCAAACTCCGCCGCCATCAGCGGGATGTGCGCCGAGATATTCGTATGCCTTGGCATTAGTCCCTTCATGAAACAGATAAAGGGGGACATTATCTTTTTCTCTTTTCATAAAATCAAGCCCTCCGCCGATTATTTAAAATCATTATATCAATTATCCCCCTTATTTTCAAGTATATATCATAATATTTACTGCCAAATTATCTTTATAAATATTTAACATTTTGACGATAAAAGTTACAATAATGTCACTTTCATTGACAAAAAGGCACGGATTTGCTATTATTAGCGTGGTTTATTATTAAATCAGCGGTAGAATTTACTGAAACTTGATTCATTTTTTCTTTTGTGCCTTTTGAGAAAGGAATGGTCATAGAATGATTAGTTCGGATAATTTATGCATGAGCTGTATGCGTGAAATCGGCGAAATGAAGCAGTGCCCCTACTGCGGCTATCACGCAGATTCCGCTCAGATTCCGCCCTATCTGCCCGTCAGAACGGTTATTTCAAACCGCTATCTCGTGGGCAAGATGCTTGAATATAACGGCGAGGGCGCAACATATATCGGATGGGATCTCTCTGAAAAAAGAGCAGTTAAAATCAGGGAGTTTATCCCCGATTCTTTTACAACGAGAACCTCGTCCAACCTCACGCTCCAGATAATGCGCGGCAGCGAGAGCATTTTTTCAGAGCTTCGCCAGAGCTTTGAAGAGCTGTGGACAAAGCTTGCAAGGCTCAAGGGACTTTCGGCTCTGATAAGCGTTACCGATGTTGTTCAGGATTACGGAACCTCATATGCGATATATGAGCATTTTGAAGGAATAACCCTGCGCGAATTTTTGCTGAAAAGCAAAACGGGCTATATTCCGTGGGAAAAAGCCCGTCAGCTTTTAATGCCCATTCTCTCAACGCTCGGCACGCTTCACTCCTCGGGCATAATCCATAGGGGAATTTCACCCTCAACTCTCATAATCGGCTCCGACGGAAAGATTAAAATAACGGGCTTCTGCATCGGCGCGGCAAGGAGCGCAAGGAGCGACCTTAACAGCCAGCTTTTTGACGGCTATGCCGCAATAGAGCAATACGGCTTTGACGGAAGCCAGGGCACCTGGACTGATATTTATGCTTTCGGCGCGGTGCTTTACCGCACGCTTATCGGCAGCGACCCTATTTCCGCAAAAGAAAGAATGACTAATGACAGGCTGATGGTTCCGGGCAAATTTGCCGAGGCTCTGCCCGCCTATGTTATAAACGGCTTGATAAATGCGCTTCAGATTCTGCCCGAGGACAGAACAAGAACCGTTGAGCAGCTTCGCGCGGAGCTTTCCGCCTCCCCCGTTGCAACGGCGGTCAGCGGTCAGTATCAGCGCCCCGCCCACCCTGCGCCCGCCGCAGGCGGCGAAAGCCGCAAGCCCTCCGGTCAACAGCCCGTTCAGGGCAAAAAGAAGCCTAAAAGCAACGCCAATGTCATCATCACAACCGCAGTTGTGAGCCTTGCAATAGGTCTTGTTGTGTTTATTGTGCTCTCCTTTACCGTTCTGCGTGACAGAATTTCTTTCGGAAACGGCGGAGCGGACGGCACGGCGAACGCCGTCAGCCAAACCGAGGCGGAGCTGATAACCGTTCCCAAATTCATTGAAAGAAGCTATGTTGATATCGGCTCAAATCCCGTGTTTATGCAGAACTTCAAATTCGAGCCCAAATATGTTTATGACGACACCGTTGCCGAGGGCTACATTATCGACCAGAGCGTTAAGCCCGATGAAAAGGTTCCCAAGGGAACAACGATAATTCTCTATGTCAGCAACGGCAAGGAGAAAATAGTTTTACCCAATGTAACGGGCGCTAATTACGATGAAGCCGCCGCTCAGCTTACGGATCTTGGCTTTGTGTGCGAAAAGCGAATTGTTTCAGAGGGAGCTTATGCCGAAAACGAGGTTATTTCAATGGCTCCCATTGCAGAAAAGGCTTATGACAGAGGCACAACGGTTTATTTGCAGGTTTTCGTTCCCGTCACGGAGGAAATGACCGATGAAAACGGCGAACCCGTTATTCCCTCACAGGAAGCTCCGGAAGACGATATGTAAACTTTATTTTCGGGCGATCCGCAAAGATCGCCTGATTTTATTTTGACTATGAAAAATACTTTTCCGTCTTATTATAAAAATTTCAAATGTATTGCCGACAAATGCCCCGACACCTGCTGTGCGGGCTGGGAAATAGTTGCCGACGGCGAGAGCCTTGCCCGATACGAAAAGCTGACGGGCGATTTTGCCGACAAAATCCGCTCATGCCTTTCGGTTGATGAGGACGGCGACACGGTTTTCACTCCCGTGGGCAACCGCTGCCCTTTTCTGCTTGAAAGCGGGCTTTGCGAAATGTATATAAAACTCGGCGCCGATTCTCTCTGCCGCACCTGCCGCGTCTATCCCCGCTTCACAACCTATTTCGGGTCAAGATGCGAAAGCGGGCTGTCTTTTTCGTGCCCCGAGGCGGCAAGGCTGATGACCGAAAGCCCCGAGCCGCCTGCTTTTGAAACGGAGGAAATACCCGCCGCTCCCGTGCCGACCGATATTGACCCGGAAATGTATTTTACTCTGCTTGAAGTGCGAAAAAACGCGATTGCTATCATTCGCAACAGACAGTTTTCTTTTGAAAAAAGGCTGTGCGCCTTTCTGCGGCTCTCGGAGGCGGTTTCAACGGCTCTGCTCCGCGCGGATTACGCCGCCGCGCGGGAAATCGCAAAGACAGACTTTTTTGCCGTGCAGACTTCGCCTCACTCGGCTTCCCGGGCAAAAAAGGCGCAGGAAAAATATTTTTCGGATTATATGAAGCTTGAAGCTCTCGACCCCGAATGGACTTGCACTCTCGGCAAAGCCGCCGAGTTACCCGAAAATGCCGTTGCTTCCTTTTTAGAAAAATCTCAGGAATTTGAATGGGAATATGAGCGCTTGACGGTCTATTTCATTTTCAGATATTTTATGACGGCTCTTTTCGGCGGCAATGTGCTTGACAAGGCAAAATTTGCGGCGGTTTCTTTCATTATAATCCGCCAAATTCAGGCAAGCCTGCCCGCAGAAATAAGGTCCGATAAATCCGCAAGAATACGCGTTATGCAGAAGTATTCAAAGGAAATCGAACACTCGGAGCAGAATATGAAGTCGCTCGAAAAAATGATACATACAAGCAAGTTTTACAGCGTTAAAAATCTTATAAATATATTGGAGAACTAATTATGAAGTATTGCAGCTTGGTCAACACAAAGCAGGGCAGTAAGTCCACACACCGCTTTTCAAACGGAAACACTCTGCCCCTCGTTCAGCTTCCTTTCGGCATGGCGTCCTTCGCCCCTCAGACCGAGTCGGACAAAAGGTGGTATTATCACCCCGACAGCCGCAGCCTTGAGGGCATAAGGCTTACGCACCAGCCATCCCCCTGGATAGCGGATTACGGCGCATTTGTATTTATGCCACAAAACAAACAACTCGGCGCTTCGGGAAACAGCCGTTGGTCGGGCTACCGCCCCGAGGACGCGGTTCTGACTCCGTATTATCTTAAAACAAGATTTTTGCGTTCAAAAGCCGATTTTGAGCTTGCTCCCACCGAGCGCGGAGCTTGCGTTAAAATCACCTTTGATGAAGACGGAGACAACTATCTTTCCGTTTTGCCCGTTTGGGGACGGTATTCGTTCTGCCTTGACGGAAACACGCTTTTTGCCTCAACAAATATGCACAACATGGGCAGCGATGCGGCAAAGTTCAAAGCGTACCTTGTTATCCGTTTCCCCGAAAATAGCGTTGACCGCGGCGGCACTCTTGTCAGCCACGGAAAAAGCTTCAAAAAATCCGGAAAGGCACGGGGAATCGACAGAGGAATACATATAAAGCTCAACAATAAATCAACCGAATTTCGACTTGCAATCTCATATATCAGCTTTGAACAGGCTCTTGCAAATCTTGATTCCGAGCTTGCGGGCAAGTGCTTTGACGATATCGCCCTTGAAGCGGAAACTATTTGGGAAAACTGCCTTTCAAGAGTCGAAATAGAGACCGATGATGAAAAGCTGATGAAAACTTTTTATTCCTGTATGTACAGAGCGTTCCTTTATCCTCACAAATGCTATGAATATGATTCTTCGGGCAAGCCCGTTCACTACTGCCCGCATGACGGCGGCGTTCACGGCGGCGTCAGATACACCGATAACGGATTTTGGGATACATACAGAACTGTCTATCCGTTTTTCTCACTCGTTGCAAAGGACGAGCTTCGTGAAATGCTTGAAGCTTTCATTAATGAATACACCGAATCGGGCTGGCTTCCGCGCTGGCTCTCAATCGGCGAATGCGGCTGTATGCCGAGCACGCTGATTGACGCGGTTATCTGCGACGGAGCGGTTAAAGGCTTTATAGAAAAGGATTTGCTTGAAACGGCTCTTGAGGGAATGATACATCATTCCGTAAAGAATTCCGGCAAACGGATTTTCGGCAGAAACGGAGCGGAAAGCTACTGCAAGCTCGGCTATGTTCCCTATGACGAAGAAAAAGAAAGCGTTAATCTGACGCTTGACGCGGCTTACGGAGATTGGTGCATTGCGGAGATTGCAAAAATTCTCGGCAAATCCGATATCGAGGCGCAATACAGAAAAAGGGCTTTGAATTACAAAAATCTTTTCGACTCCGAAACGGGCTTTATGCGTGCAAAAAATAAAAAAGGTGAATTCCGCCCCGACTTTTCGCCATTTGGCTGGGGCAGAGATTACACCGAGGGCAGCGCATGGCAGAATTCATTTGCCGTTCCTCACGATATTGAGGGGCTTGCAGAGCTTTACGGCGGCAAAGAAAAGATTATCGAAAAAATTGACGAGCTTTTCTCAACTCCGCCCTATTATGAAATCAAGGGCTACGGCAGCGAAATTCACGAGATGACCGAGATGGCGGCTGCGGATTTCGGCCAATGCGCCATCTCAAATCAGCCGAGCTTCCATATTCCCTATATTTATTCCGCACTCGGCGAAACAGAAAAAACCGCCTATTGGGTAAAGCGCATCTGCAACGAAGCTTTTTCTTATGAAAACGACGGCTTCCCCGGCGATGAGGACAACGGCACAACCGCGATATGGTATATCTTCGGCGTTCTCGGCTTTTATCCTTTCTGCCCCGGCAAAAAAGAATTTGTAAAGGGCATAAAGCAGGTCGATAAAGCGTTCATCTGCGGAAAAGAGATTGACCCCGATAAATTCAGCGGAAACACCGTTCCTTATGATTCTTTGATTTGACAAAACCGTTTTTTTGTGATAGACTTGCCTTAAATTACAATTTGGAAATATCACGCATACTACAAATAATCCGAAAGGGGAAAAACAATGGACAGATATCTTATAATCAACGCCGACGATTTCGGTATGTGCAGAGGAGCGAATCTCGCCGTAACCGAGCTGTTCAAAAACGAAAAAAGTGCGCTGACATCATCAACAATAATGGCTCCCTGCGCCTGGGCACCCGAGGCCTGCAAGTTTGCAGGCGACAACCCGCAGTTTGCAATCGGCGTTCATCTGACCCTCACGAGCGAATGGTCAAAATACCGCTGGGCTCCCGTAAACGCCGAAAACACCGATTCTCTGCGTGACGAGCAGGGCTATATGTGGCACGAAAGCAAGCAGGTTGAAGAAAATGTAAAGCTTGAGCAGGTTGAGGGCGAAATCCGCGCTCAGATTGACCGCTGCAAAAAGCTCGGCTTAACCAATCCCTCTCACCTCGACAATCATATGGGCTCGCTTTACGGCATTGAAACAGGCAGATTTGAGCTGCTTGAGCTCACCCTGTCGCTCGCAGGCGAATACGGGCTTCCGTTCCGCTTCCCCGCATCATTCACCGATGAGCAGTATTCAAACACAATGCTCGGCATCAATGTTGACAAGAGCGTTATTGAAATGGTTTTCGGCAAGGTTGTTGCCTTTGCCGCTCAGAAGGGCGTTGCAATCCCCGACTACCTTATGCCTAACGAATGGCAGGCTCCCCAGACCGAAAGCTACGAAAACTTCAGAGAATATCTCTATGACCTCTATGCCAACATTCCCAACGGCGTAACCGAAACCTATCTTCACCCCGCAATCGAAACCGACGATTTAAAGGGAACAAGCAGCGTTTGGGAGCGCAGAGTTTGGGAATACAAAATAATGAACGACCCCAAAACCAGGCAGCACATTGAGGCTCACGGCATAAAGCTCATCAATTACCGCGACCTTGCAGAGATGAAAAAGTAAAATCATAAGCAATAATAAACGGCTTGTAGCAGTGAAAAAAATCCACCGATACAAGCCGTCTTTTTTGCGCCTGTTTATCTGAATGCTATATAGAAATATGTTGTTCCCATTTCATTGAGCAGAGGGCTGCAGCTCCTTGCCTGAACGGATTCGCTGCTGCTGACCTTGAATCCCCTGCCCGTAACCTCAATTCCGAGCGAGGCGCCGTCTCGGAGCGCAATACCGCTGAAAGCATAGTTTTTGCCCGCGGCGTGGTTCACATACATCAGCGGCAAGCCCCTTGCAATAACGATAACCACGCTCGGCTCAAAGCCGAGGGAAACGCTCCTTGTGCTGTCGCCCGTGCCGAGATAAGAGCCGTTGACAAACGGCGTTTCAAGAAAGGTCTGTTGTTCGGGCGAGAGATGAATCTGCTCATTGCTGATATGCGAGCCGCAAAGCAGCTCCTTGTTAATGAACGACGGAAAATCAAGGCTCGTTCCCGATGCGGGGCAGAGCGAAGCGTTGACCGTTGCCCATGCGCTGAGCACAAATGCGTCGGTGTCCCTGTCGGCAACTATCGCTCCGCACCCCGAGGTCAGAATATCCAGCCCCGAAGCAAAGGTCAGGCAGTCGATAATATCCGTGAAAGCGTCGTGGCACGCCTCACCGCCCGAAGAAAACGGAGCGTGAATGGAGAGCCTGAGCTTTATTTTTGCCTGCCTGCAATATTCGTTCTCAACAAGCACTCCCTCGTCGTTTTCCGAAAAGGAATCAACTATTTCTATGCCGTCAATGCCCACGGCAACAACCGTGTGTTTGAGCGGCACGGCTTTTTTAACGGCGGGGAATTCCGTCAAAAATCTTATGTCGGCAAGCTCCTGCCTGCTTTTAAGCCATTCAACAATGTTTGAAGGCAATGCACTTATTTCATTCATTTAACAACCTGTCACTCCGTTTCAACAATAACTCTGATAACCGCCCAGATATAGAACGCTTTGTCCGCGCGGTAAACCTTTTCCGCCCTGTCAATTCTGTATTTTTCACCCATGCAGCTTATATATTCGCCGTCCGAGGCGGCAGTCAGATCAGGCTCGGGAGGGCCGATATAAAGATAATGCCCCTGCGAATTGTAGCCGATTTCGGTGTTGACTCCGTAAAGATACATTTTGTTTTTATATCTCAAAGGGCTGATAAACGCCCTCGTCTGAGCAAGCGTTTCGCCCGTTTTGGAGTTGAATTCAACGGGTCTGCCCCACTTTTCAAACATTGCCGAAGCTCTCACAGACTCACCTGCCTGAAAACAAACTCATCATCATTAAGCAGGGGCAGAGCGAGCAGCAGAGCGGTGTTTTTTTCTTTTTCCGCGCGCTCCGCAAGGGCGGCGGGAGAAACGCTCACGGTCACATCGCCCGCTTTAAACGAGGTGACACCCTCGTCGGAATTCAGCCGTTTAACGCAGAGACGGTAGTTTGCCGCTGCCGCCGCGGCATTGATAAGCCTTATATCCGAGCAGTCCGCTCCGCTTTTAAGGCGGATTTCAAGCTCCTTTGCCGCCGCCGCGCAAAGAGGCATAAGCTCATCGTCCGTTCCGTCGGGAGCATAATAATCTCTCAGCGCGGAAAGAATTCTCCAGCTGTCAATCACGGCAAGCCCTCCGTCAGACAGAGAGTACCTTTGACGCACCGTCAAAAATCTTTGCAAAGCCTGCCGTACAGCTTATAACAGCGCGTTCAAGCTGGCGGTCGATAAGCCTGTCATACTCCGTCATAACCTCGCCCGCCTTAACCATTTCGAGAGCCGCGCTCTTGTCAAGGCCGATGAGCGTTCCCGTTTCAACCGCAGAGGATTTGAGAAGCTTTGCACCGAGCGGAGTTATCATATCGCCCTTGCCGTGAAAATTAAGCCCCGCCGCCGCGTCTCTGAACTGCTCCATATTGAGCATTGCCGCCATAATCTCGGGAGCCGCAATAACCGTGTTAAGCTCATAGGGGTCAAAGCCGTTCCAGAAGCCTACAAGGTCGGAATAAGCGAGTGTGCCCGGCGTTTCACACTCGATAACCTGCGCCGCATTGCCCGAATCACCGCTGACGATAACGCCAATCGCATCCTTGAGCAGAGTGCGCGCAATGTAAGCGCCTATCTGCCTGAGAGTGACGGTGAAAAGGTCAAGACGCTGATATCTTATCGCTTCGTATGAAGCAACAAGGCTTCTGCCGCGCTTTTTGAGCTTAACGAGATTTTCCTTGGTGCGGATGCTCGTTTCGGGAATAAACGCGCCCTCCTTAACCGTTTTAAGCTCCTTTTCTTCCTCTGAGGGTATGGAGGTAATCGAGCGGTAATCCATGCCGTCAATAACCGTTGTTGAGGCGACTATGCCCGGCAGGATATCCGTCTGCTCAAGCCCCTGCCTGACGGCTCTTGAAACATATTCGGGAAAGAGCACCGCGCTGTCGGAGGTCTTGAAGAACTTTTCAACCGCGTCGCTCGCCGAGCCGCTGACCTTAATGCCGAAGCGTTTGAGCTGGCGCTGATATGCGTCAAGCCCCTCAAGCGATGTACCCTTGTAGTTTTCGGCAGGGTCAAGGCTTTCAAGAGCCTTTGTGAAATTGCCCGAGGCGTAAAGCCCCTTTTCAAGCTT
>JBJEQB010000030.1:0-2421 GCA_051881535.1 Acutalibacteraceae bacterium
AATTCGTCAGAAAGAGCGATGAGCAGAAAGAAAAGGATTGGGAATTCACCGTTAAAATGATGTGCATTATCAAGGACCTTATGAACGGCAATCCCAATCTTCCCGAGGGCAGAGAAGAAGAAACCGTCGGTCACAACGCAATCGCCGCCGGCTTCCAGGGTCAGAGACAGTGGACGGATTTCTATCCCAATGCCGACTTTGCAGAGGCTATGCTCAACACCTCATTTGATTGGAACGGCACAAGAGAGCCTTACATTCTTGCTACCGAAAACGATGTTCTCAACGGTCTCGGTATGCTGTTTATGAAGCTCCTTACCAACAGACCGCAGATGTTTGCCGATGTCCGCACCTATTGGAGCGCGGATTCCGTTAAGAGAGTAACCGGCTATGACATCGAGGGCGTTGCAAAGGAGGCGGGCGGATTTATCCACCTTATCAACTCCGGTGCCTGCTGCCTTGACGCCTGCGGCGAGGTCAAGGACGAAAACGGCAACGGCATAATCAAGGAATGGTATAATGTTACCGACGAGGACGCCGAAAAAATCCTTGCCGCAACCACCTGGAACGCAGCCGACAACGGCTATTTCAGAGGCGGCGGATTCTCCTCGCGCTTCCTTACCAGAGCGCAGATGCCCGCAACAATGATTCGCCTTAACATAGTTAAGGGTCTCGGCCCCGTTCTCCAGGTTGCCGAGGGCTGGACTGTCAATCTGCCCGACGAGGTTTCCGATATCCTCTGGAAGAGAACCGACTACACCTGGCCCTGCACTTGGTTTGCACCGAGATGCGACGGCAAAGGTCCGTTCAAATCGGCTTATGACCTGATGAATAACTGGGGCGCAAACCACGGCGCGATTTCCTACGGTCACATCGGCGCGGACATCCTGACCATGGCTTCAATTCTCAGAATCCCCGTAGCACTCCACAATGTTCCCGAGGAAAAGATTTTCCGTCCTGCCGCTTGGGGCGCATTCGGAACAAAGGACCTCGAGGGTGCTGATTTCAGAGCCTGCGCCGCCTACGGCCCGATGTATAAATAATTCAAATTACGCAATAAAAGCCGCTTTGATTTTTCAAGGCGGTTTTTTCTTGCAAATCAAAAATCCGATTATTTAAAACCCGAGTTGACATCATTTCTCCGCATGGTTATAATTAAAGCAAAGTTCTGCCTGACGGCTCAGGCACCCCCGCCCGCTTCCATCAAAAACCTGTTGATTTTTCTGCGTTTTTCGCTATACTTTTAATATAAATGCGGTTGCCTTTTACGACGAAGAACCGAAAAATAATTCGGAATGCGTAATGCGGAATTCGGAATTAATGACGGGCTTCGCCCGTACCCGAATATATTTGTTTTTACGGCGAAAATTCGTAGGGGACGATGCCCACATCGTCCCAAAATTACCGCCGTTTTTTGTAGGGAACGCTGTCCTCAGCGTTCCGCGAAAAATTCGGAATGCGTAATGCGGAATTCGGAATTGAGGACGGGCTTCGCCCGTACCCGAATATATTTGTTTTTACGGCGGCTAAATTCGTAGGGGACGATGCCCACATCGTCCCAAAATCAACGCAAGCATATGCCAAATTCCCACGAAACGCCGAGGACGGCGTTCCCTACCGGAGCTGCATTTTTACGGCGTAATTCGTAGGGTACAATGCCCACATCGTCCCAAAACTAACACAAATTCACGGAGAAATTATGATTGGAAAAGATGTTGAACTGATTGAATATTCCGAAAAGGTTGACCTTGCAAACTGCCTGACTCATGCGCTCGGGGCGGTTCTGTCTGCTGCAGGGCTTGTTATGCTTTTATTCAAGGCTCAGGGCGCGCGCGAAACCGTTTCGGCGGTGATTTACGGTCTGTCGCTGATAGCCGTTTATACGGTTTCCGCGGTATATCACGGGCTGCCGCGCGGTGAAGCCAAGCGCAGAGCAAGGCTCGCCGACCACTCGACTATTCCCACCCTGATTGCAGGCACGGCAACCCCCTGCGCCCTGCTCACGCTTTATCAAATCAGCGTGCCGCTCGGGCTTATTGTGCTGATTCTGGCGTGGTTCTGCGCGGTTTTCGGATTCATTTCAAAAATGTTTTTCTTTGAGAAGCTGAAAGCCGTCACAATGGCGGTATATATCATATCCTGCGCCGTTATGCTCCTGAGCGCCGTTCCCGTGCTCGGCAGTATCGATAAAACCGCCTTCGCAGGTCTGGTTTTGGGCTGCGTGCTCTATCTTATCGGCGCAATTCTTTGCGGACTCGGCAAAAAACGCCCGCGACTGCATATTATATTCCATATTTTCGTTCTGCTCGGCAGCATTGCTCACTTTGCCGTCATTTATAAGTTTGTGCTGTGAAAAATCTACCAACTAAAAAAGAAACCGCAGACGCTCCGAATTATTACGGATGTCTGCGGTATTTTTATATT
>JBJEQB010000031.1:0-45355 GCA_051881535.1 Acutalibacteraceae bacterium
AAGCCTGTAGCGGACTTTCACCACCAAGTGGTTACGCATGCCGAGCACACAACAAATCACAGCGGGCATATCGTTTGAATATGCTCCGCTGTTTTTTTATAATCCCAAGGCTCCGAGAAGCCCGTAAGAAAAGGCGCTCATTATGAGATTGGCAATCAGCACGCCGAGCGCAATTATCGGAAGCGATGTTTTAATCCTGATATCGAGCAAAGCGGCAATCAATGCGCCCGTCCAGCCACCGGTTCCGGGCAGAGGAATTGCCACAAAAAGCAGCAAGCCCCAGTTGCGCCAGCGCTTAACCTTTTCGCTCTTTCGCATAGAGCGGATTTCAAGCTTTTCGATAATGCCGCCCGTCGCCTTGAATTTTTTGAGAAATTTGAAAATTCTGCGGATAAACAGCAGAATGAAAGGTATCGGCAGTATGTTGCCGATGTAGCAGATGACAAACGCTTTATAAAGCTCAACGCCCAAAAGCTTTGCCGCTATCATTCCCCCTCTCAGCTCAAGCACCGGGAAAAGAGAAATGATAAAAATAATCAACTCCTTGGGAATAGTTCCCTGAAACAAACCGACAAGATAATCGGTAACAGCCTCCGTCATTTAATTATCCTCTCTTAAACAATTTTTTGCTCAATCAAAAAATCATGCGCGCTTTGAAGAATATTTCTGTCATTAATAAATCGGAGAGTATCCATTGCTCTGTCAAAGCTCAGCCAGATATAGTCCTCAATTTCCTCCCTCTGAATGGTGGTTTGAGTATCTTTCGTTTTGGCAAGAAAAATAGTAACCGACTTTTCAACTCTGCCCTGAATTGTATATTCGGATTTAGAGGCAAACTGCGGCAGGATTTTAATGTGTATACCCGTTTCCTCGAGCACTTCTCTGATAGCGGTCTGCTCAAAGGTTTCGCCCTTTTCAACATGACCCTTGGGGAAGCCCCAATGAGTGCTGCGGCGGTTTTTAATCAGAAGATATCGAACCTCATCGTTAATAATGCGGTAAACAACCGCGCCGCACGAGCGTTCATAAAGACACTCAAGCTTATAATCCCTGCCCTTTTCGGCAAATGCTATTGCGTCCTCAATCTGATAAGAAATAAACCTCATACTTTTCGGAGCAACAACATAAACCGTCGGGCTGCCGTCGCTGCGCTTTATGGCGGCGATAACCCTGCCGTCAAAGGTTCTGACGGGATGATTGATACCCATAATATAAGCGCCGTGAGAAATATTGTCATAGCGCTTTTTTCCCTCTATTGCACCGAAATTGAGCTGGTAGACAAAGCCAAACTGCCTGTTTACGGAGCGGATGGGGTTTGTTACCCTGACTCTGACATATTTGCCGAGCATAGCACCACACCTTTCAAAAAGGTCAAATCGACCCAAACTAAATACTGATTTATTATACTAAATCATACGGTATAAAACAATAGTTTTTAATGAATTTTTTTACTTTTTATTCTTTATTGTTTACATTAATTATCCGACAGCCCGCTCAAAAAGCAACAAAAAGCTCTGTTTTGCAATTTACGGGCTGTTTTGCTCTTGATTTATTATACCATAATATGATATTATTTATATTGAATATATTAAAAGCTTAGGCGGTGAATATATGAAGCGAATTCTTGTTGCCGACGATGAAGCGAGAATAAGAAGGCTTGTATGCGACTTTCTCAAAAACGCCGGCTATGAAACCGTTGAAGCCGTTGACGGAAAAGACGCCATTGAGAAGTTTTTCTCCGTCGGCAGCATTGACCTTGTTATATGCGACATAATGATGCCCGAAGCCGACGGCTGGGAGGTTTCAAAAAAAATCAGAGAATCCAGCTCCGTTCCCATTCTCGTTCTCACGGCAAGGAGCCAGGAGTTTGACGAGCTGATGTCTTTTGAAAGCGGAGCGGACGATTATGTTACAAAGCCTTTCAGCCCGAGCGTGCTCGTAAAAAGAGTGGAGGCTTTGCTCAAACGCTCTCACAGCAGACAGTCTGATTCCGGAGATGAAATCATTTCAATAGATGGGCTTGTTATCGACATTCCTGCCCACACAGTTACAAACAGCGGCGCGCCCGTTGAGCTGACGGTAAAAGAACATAACATTCTCGTTAAGCTCGCCGCAAACCCCGGCAGGATTTATTCGAGAGAACAGCTTCTTGACAGCATTTGGGGCGTTGATTTTGTGGGCGACCCCAGAACCGTTGACTCGCACGTGGCAAGGCTCAGAACAAAGCTCGGTCATTGGGGCGAGGCGCATCTCAAAACGGTTTACGGTGTCGGATATAAAATAGAGGTGGAAAAATCTTGAAACGGTTTTTTTCAAAAATCAAGATGAGCCGAATAAGAATAAAGCTTTTTGCAACCATTCTTGCAATTCTGATTGTGTTTTTTGTTCTTATCAGCGTTTTCAGCTCGCCCGTTCTTTTCAAGGCGTTTTCCTCGCAGACCTATCATAAAATGTTTGATGCCGCACAGGCAATCAACGCCTGCCAGCCCGGCACGGTCACATATTATTTTGAGCTGAACTCCATAGCCGCCGAGAATAACCTGACATTTGAAATTGTTAACGCCGACGGCACGCTTTCTTATGTTTCAAATCTTGACGGTTCGGCGCAGGGCATCGGTCATTTTGCCTCCTCGGGGTCAACCGCATCCGAATATTCTGAGCTTCAGCCTACCGACAGCTATCTCTATGCTCTTGATTATGAGAACTTTGAAATACGCAGAAGATCTCCGTCAAATACCGAATATTTCATTTATTCCCGCCTGCTTGACACGGGAGAAACCATCCACATTTATTCTGCGGTTGCCGATGTTGAAAGCATTGTTCAGGTTTCGGGCAGGGTTTATTCCGTAATCAGCATTTCAATGATAATAATAATGTCAATCGCATTTTATGTGCTTGTAGCGCGCTTCACAAAGCCGCTTGTTGAAATGAACGACATAACCAAGGATATGGCGGCTCTGAATTTCGGCAGAAAATGCGGAAATTACGGCAAGGATGAAATCGGAGAGCTCGGCAGCAGCATCAACACGCTGTCAACCGCCCTTGATTCCACCCTGATAGATTTAAAAGACAAGAACGAACAGCTTGAAAGAGATATCGAAAAGCGACATGCGCTTGACAATGCGCGCAAGTCTTTCATAAACAATGTTTCACACGAGCTGAAAACTCCGATTGCGATAATTTCGGGCTATGCCGAAGGGCTTTGCGAGGGAATAAGCGATGACCCCGAGGTTATCAAAGAATACTGCCAGATAATCCGAGACGAAAGCTCCAAGATGAACGCCCTCGTTGTTGAGCTGCTTGAGCTTTCAAAGCTTGAGAGCGGAGCGCAGCCCTTTACTCCGTGTTATTTTGATATCGGTCAGAAAACCGCCTCGCTTCTGAGCCACCTGTCTCTGCTCTTTGAGCAAAACGGCATAACGGTTTCAAACAAAGTTCCCGAGCATATCGAATGTTATGCTCAGGAGGATAAAATTGAAATTGTATTGAAAAATTATATAACAAACGCAGTTTCTCATTGCTCCGGCGAAAAGAAAATAGACATAAGCTGCCGCGAGCATAACGGATTTTTGGAAATCCGGGTTTTCAACACGGGCAACGCAATCGACAGGCAGGATTTGCCTGAAATCTGGGACAGCTTTTACAGAGCCGACAAGGCTCACGGCAGGAGCGAAAACCGCTTCGGCTTGGGTCTTTCCATAGTTAAAAGCATTATGACAAACCATAAATGCAGATACGGCGTTGAAAATGTTGAAAACGGCGTTGCTTTCACTTTTGAAGTTGCAAAGGATTCCGGGTATTATGATAATAAGCAATAAAAAGAAAAGAATATTAAAATCGGCTCTTGCGGTTTTGCTGTGCGTATGCACGGCATTCGCTCTTGTCTCCTGCTCAAAAAGCGAGGAGCCGGGCGTTAAAACCGTGAAATCGGTTTCAAGCAGAAATCTGATTGCAAATCCGTCAAAGGATTCATCGGTTCATTATTCCCAAAGCCGAGAGTCATTTTCAAAAAAAGAGGGAGCTTCGGGGCTTATCGAGCTTTATGTTGATGAGAAAACTAACTCTTTCTGTATTCTTGAAACAAGCAAAAATCAGATTTGGAGCGTTCTCCCCCTGCTCGATGAAAATGCTCCGGGCGAAAAGCTCACAAGCACCGCAAGCATGGTTTCGCTCAAAGTAATCGGCGGCACGGATGTTTATCAGCTCAATTCGCAGGATAATTCGCTCGCATACGGCAGAGCCTCCTATGCTTCCATTGAAAACGGAGCCGTTTTCACTTTTGATATTTTTCCCGATGAAAAAACAGCCGCAAAGCAAAAATATGACAAAACCGACATCGGCTTTAAAATAAGCGTTGCCGTAACCCTTGCGGACGGCAGTATGATTGTTACCTGCAACCACGCAAACCTCACGGGAAATCCCGACGCGTATATTGAATCCATTGATTTGCTTAACTATTTCGGAGCTTATAATGACTCGCGCGACGATGATTTTCTCCTTGTGCCCGACGGTTGCGGCGCAATCATCAAAACCGCAATATATGACGAATCCTTTGAATCGCTTTCCTTTGCCGTTTACGGCGATGACGCTTCTGTTTCCGATTCCTCTTCGGGCAGCGCGGTTATTCCCGCTTTCGGAATAAAGCACGGCGACAGTGCATTTGTTTCGCTCATTCAGAAGGGCGACGCGGTATCCTCGATAAAAGCGCAGAAAGCAACGGGCGTGAGCGACTACAACATCGTTTACCCGAGCTTTAATATAACCCCCGTGCTTTATGAAAACGAAACTCTTTATATTTCAAAATCTTCAACCGTCAGCGAAATTTCGCTTTGCTACAGATTCCTTACGGGCAACAACGCCACTTATTCGGGGCTTGCTTCCGCCTGCCGCGAACAGCTAATCAGGAATTCCGTGCTGTCAACAAAAACGGTTGAAGTGAGCGATTATCTCCCGTTTTATCTGACCATTACGGGAGCGGCAAAAAAATCCTTCGGCCCTGTCAGTATGCTGTCAACCCTGACCTCGTTTGAGCAGGCGCAGGATATGCTTATCCGAATGAAAAACAAGGGCATTAACAATGTCAGCGTAAGATATTCGGGAGCGTTCAGCGGCGGCACAAATCCAAAGGATATCACGGCTTCATCCGTTCTGACCAGGCTCGGCGGAACAGAAAAGCTCTCGGAGCTTTATGATTATATTTCAACTCAGAAAATGAGCCTTTATCTTGACATTGACCTGCTTTCATCGGCTACGGGCTTTTCCGGCTCAAGCGCAGTCAATATCAGAAAAGACGAAAGCTCACATTCTCCCTCAGACGAGCTTGCGGACTATATGGGAGAAGCTCTTGCTCCGCGGCAGCTTCGCAGCTTAGGCAAGCTTTCAAAAACGGTGGCGTCCGTTTTGAACAAAACCCGCCGTTACAGCTTTTCGGGCTACTGTCTGAATGACGCAGGGTCAATTCTCTATTCCGATTTTTCGTCAAACGGTCTGCTCAGAAATGAAGCCGCCCAGGCAATCGGTTCGGCTGTTTCCACCCTCTCAACGGGTCATTCCACAATGGCTGTTAAGGGCAACTTTTATATGCTGAAAAACATTGATTCGGTTATTGATATGCCGCTTAAAACATCCGTTCCGCAAAGCGGTGCATACTGCCCCGTTCCTTTCATTCAGCTTGTGCTTCACGGCATAGCAGATTATTCGGGCGAGCCGATAAACACAAGAATAAATCTTCAGGAAGCTCTGCTGAAATATATCGAATACGGCGCGTGCCCGCATTTTGAATGGAATTACGAGCCCGTTGTTAATCAAACCGAATCGGATATTTTCTATTACGATAACACAATCAATGCCGCGGCGGAGTTTTATTCCAAGGCAAATGAAGCGCTCAATGACCTGCGCGACGCAAGAATGACCGATCACTATGAGGTTGACGACGGCGTTTTCTGCACGGAATATGACACCGGCTCGATGATTTATGTTAACTATACAAATGAAGATTATTCAATCCTCGGCGTTGTTGTTGAGGCAAGAAGCTTTTTAAGAGTAAACTGATTTTTCGGAGGTAGAAAAAATGCCATACATCAGAACAACGGTCAGCAAAGAGCTGACGGAACAAAACAAAGAAAATCTCAAAGCAAAGCTCGGGCAGGCAATCGCCCTTATTCCCGGCAAAAGCGAATCGTGGCTCATGCTCACCTTTGAGGACAATATGAATATGTATTTCAAGGGCAGCTCCGACAAGAACTATGCCTACCTTGAAGTCAGCCTTTTCGGCACAGCTTCCGACGCGGCTTATGACAGGCTGACGGCGGCTCTTTCTGAAATAGTCAACGAAGAGCTGGGCATTGACCGCGCGAATATTTACATCAAATATGAGGAAGCGGAGCATTGGGGCTGGAACGGCAGCAATTTTTAACGGATTTTTCGATAAAATATTGAAAAGTTCGCGGTTTGGGGCTTGTTATCCGCTCCAAAACTTGCTATAATTGTTAATTGTTTTAACACCAGAGGAGGTTTTTATTATGGACAGACTTGAAATAAAAAAGCTCTTTGACTCTCCCGAAAGCTACGCCGACCAAAGCGTTACCGTTTGCGGCTGGGTAAAAACTCTCAGAGATTCAAAAGCCATCGGCTTTATTGAGCTTAATGACGGAAGCTGCTTTAAGGGCGTGCAGATAGTTTTTGAAGCGGCAAAGCTCGATAATTACAAGGATATTGCGAAGCTGAATGTAGGCTCCGCCGTTAAAGTAACGGGCAAGCTCATTCTCACTCCGCAGGCAAATCAGCCCTTTGAAATCAATGCGGACGAAATCTCGGTTGAGGCTCTTTCGACCCCCGACTATCCGCTTCAGAAGAAGAGACATTCCCTTGAATTTCTCAGAACGATAGCGCATCTCAGACCGAGAACGAATACATTCAACGCCGTTTTCAGAATTCGTTCCGTTGCGGCATATGCAATCCACAAATTCTTCATTGACCAAGGCTTTGTTTACGCTCACACTCCCCTCATTTCATGCAGTGACTGCGAGGGCGCAGGCGAAATGTTCAAGGTAACCACTCTCGACCTTGAGAATGTTCCCAAAACCGAGGACGGCAAGGTTGATTTCAGCGAGGATTTCTTCCAGAAGCCCGCTTATCTTACGGTTTCGGGTCAGCTTCAGGCTGAAACAATGGCTCTTGCATTCGGCAAGGTTTACACCTTCGGTCCCACCTTCCGTGCCGAAAAATCCTATACTCAGCGCCATGCGGCGGAATTCTGGATGATAGAGCCCGAAATGGCTTTTGCAGAGCTGAGCGACGATATGGATATTGCCGAGGGCATGATAAAATATGTTATCAGCTATGTTCTCGAAAACTGCCCGCAGGAGCTTGAGTTCCTCAACAAATTTGTTGACAAGGAGCTTATCGAAAGGCTCACCGCCGTTGCAAACTCCGATTTCGGCAGAGTAACCTATACAGACGCCGTAAAGATGCTTGAGGAGCACAACGATGAGTTTGAATATAAAGTCAGCTGGGGCTGCGACCTGCAAACGGAGCACGAGCGTTATCTGACCGAAAAAATATTCAAAAAGCCCGTTTTTGTTACCGATTATCCCAAGGAAATCAAGGCTTTCTATATGCGCCTTAACGATGACGGAAAAACCGTTGCCGCTTGCGACTGCCTTGTTATGGGCATCGGCGAAATCATCGGCGGCAGCCAGAGAGAGGAACGCCTTGACCTGCTTGAAAAGCGCATTGAGGAGCTTGGCTTAAAGCCCGAGGATTACAGCTGGTATCTTGACCTGCGCCGCTACGGCGGAGTTAAGCACAGCGGCTTCGGACTCGGCTTTGAAAGACTTGTTATGTATCTTACGGGTATTTCAAACATCCGCGATGTTCTTCCGTTCCCGAGAACAACCGGCTCGGCAGATTTTTAATAAAACAGATATGGCAAACGCCGCAAATCTCACTATCCGAGATTTGCGGCGTTGTTGTTTTATCTTTTTTCTTCAATAAATTCAAACGGTTCCGTGCCGGCTTCAAAGGGCTTAAACGCCGCAGAGAATTCAAACGGCTCAAAGCTCCATTTGCGCTCAGGCTCAACCTCATCATAGTAACCGTGACCGCCGCGGATATCAAATCTGTAATCCGCATAAACCATTGTATCATCAAGCGGTTTTAGCTCCGAATTATGCTCGGTTTCTTCAAGCATATAAGGCGTGAAATGCGATGCGTTGAAGAAGAAGGACTCTTCGCTTGCGGGCGCGAATATCATTCCCGCGCCGCTTTCATCGGAAACAACGCCGTATTTTGAGCCGAAATGCGCGCCGTTTTCGATGGGTCTTATATAAGGCACAAAGTTTTCGGAAACGGTTGTTTTGAACTTTCCGAAGCGGCAGGCACGGTGACGGTCGGCATAAGCCTCGGTGGGTCCCTTGCCGAAATATTCCATATTTTCATAACCGCCCTTTAATCTGAACGCAAAGCCAAAGCGCGGCAAATGCATATTCATCTCTTTAAGGAGCTGCCTGAATTCGCCCGAAAAGCTCATAACCGCGCTTCCGTCGCCGTAAAACTTATAAACAAGCTCTCCGCCGAGCACGGGAACAACCGCAGGACCGCCCAACGAAATCGGGCAGGTTATTTTAACGCAGTTTTCCTCGGTTTCAATGTTTGCGGCATATGTTTTCTGAACTGCCGCCTGCATCGCGGCACTGCGCCTGTCATCTGCCGTTCCGAGCTGATTATAGCCATGAGCCTTCCAAATCTCAATCTTTATCGGCTCGGCAAGCATTTCCCTGCCGCCGCAAACAATCGAGGATATTCTGCCGTAGGGCTTATCAAAAGTATAAACCGCGCCGTCGCTTTCAATTTTAGCAAATCGGTTGCCCTCGATGAGCTTCGGAGCTGCCGCGGAAACGGGCGTTTTCGCCTGAGCGCGGGATAAATCGAACTGAACAAAGCCTGCCTCATAGTCGGCATCCGCCCACTTTTCCGCTTTCTTTTGGCGGAAAAACAGCGTCAGGAAACAGCAGTCACTCTCGGGTGCGGCATCAAACAGCTTATAGCGAGCCGCGCTCTGCGGAGCAATGTCGGTTTCATCTATTCTGCCGCTCATAACGCTTTCGCCGTTAACTTCGAGCAACCATTCTACATATAAATCGGAAAGGCTTTCAAACCAGCGGCGGTTAAAAATATTAACGGAGCCGTCGGAATACTCCGCCTCAAAAGGCTCATAGCCTTTTTTCATATCATAAAAGCCGGGGCGCAGGCTCCTGTCGGGGAAAATCACGCCGTCAACACAGCAAACGCCGTTATTCGGGAAATCACCGAAGTCTCCGCCGTAGCCGTAGCCGCCGTTTTCGCGGACTATTCCGTGATCCGTCAGCTCCCAGAAACAGCCGCCGAAAATCGAGGGATATTTTCTGAACATATCGCAATGAGCGTGAATATCGCCCGTTGACATAGAGCAGCAGAATTCGCAGAAGAAGAAAGGCTTTTTGGAATTCTTGTTTTCTGCATAAGCCTTTGTATATTCAAGAGAAGCATACATTCTGCTCTCAACATCGGAAATATCGGAATAATTTTCGCCTATCGGAACAGCCTTGAATTCCAAATGAGCGTTTTCATAATGAACAACGGCTTTCGCATCGCGGCTCTTTATGTAATTTCTCATTGCTCTGTGATTTTTGCCGCAGCCCGATTCGTTGCCGAGCGACCACATTATTACGCAGGCATGGTTCTTATCGCGCTCAAAGAGCCTTTCCGCTCTGTCAACATAGGCGCTCTCCCACTCGTCATCGGTTGAGAGCTTTGACCAGCGCGTCCAATCCCATGTGTCGCGGTATTCAAAGCCCATTCCGTGGGTTTCGATATCCGCTTCGTCAACCGTCATAAGACCGTATTCATCGCAAAGCTCCAAAAAGCGCGGGTCGTTGGGATAGTGAGAGGTACGCACGGTGTTGCAGTTGCCCTGCTTGATAATATGTATATCGCGCAGCATATGCTCATAATCCTCATAATAGCCCGTTTCGGGGTCGGAATCGTGGCGGTTAACGCCGTAAAGCTTTATCGGCTTATTATTGAAATAAGCAACATTGCCCCTGATTTCAAGGCGTTTGAAGCCGACTTTAAGCGCGATAAACTCGCCGCCGCAGGAAATCAGCAGAGTATAAAGCTTAGGATTTTCGCTACTCCAAAGCTCGGGTGCGTCAAGCGAATATTCAATTTTGCCCTCTGAACGGGCAACGGTTTTTCCCTCGGGCGAAATCAGGCGGCTGCTAAGCTCCGCCGTGCCCTCAAAATCGACCTCGGCGGTCAGCTCGGCACGGTCAAGCCCGTCGGAAAGCTCCGTTTTAATAAATATATCCCTTATATGAGCCGCTTCACGCTCAAGAATATATACCTCTCTGAAAATTCCCGAAAGGCGGAACATATCCTGATCCTCAAGATAGCTACCGTCACACCACTTGACAACGATAACATCAAAAACATTTTCGCCGTCGGCAAGCAGATTTGTTATGTCAATCTCGCTCGTGCAATGGCTGACCTGGCTGTAAGCCGCAAACCTGCCGTTGACATAGAGATAAAAGCAGGATGAAACTCCCTCAAAATTTATATAGTAGCTTTTGCCGCTCTTTTTATTAAGGCTTATTCTGCGCCTGTAATGCCCCGCAGGGTTTTCATCGGGCACATGGGGAGGGTCAAGCGGGAAAGGATAAAAAAGATTGCTGTAAAGCGGAGCGTCATATCCTTTTCCGAGCCTTGTCTGCCAGCAGGCGGGCACGGCAATTTTATCTGTCAGAGCCGAGGAAAGAAAATCCTCGCCGATATCTTCAAAGGAATTGAAAAATTCAAAATCCCACTCGCCGCAAAGGCTTATAAATCTCTCGGATTTTTCACGCACTCCTTTGAGCGCCGCTTCCTCGCTGTGAAACGGTATAAAATAAGCCCTCGGCTTTTCGCAGCCGATATGCAGGCTGTTTAAATCCTTGTGATACGCATTAATCAGCATTTACATCTTCCTTTAATTTGAGATATTTTTATTTATATCATATATATACGCTTTTTTCAATAGAAAAAAGCCGTAATTAAATCTGTTCTTCAAGGCAGCGCAGAGCCTTATGAAAATCCTCCCTGCCTATTCCCGAATAGTTAATCAGAGCCAGATGCTCCTCCCCGCCCTTGCCCGCATAGTATTCGGAAAGAAAAGCTATCCTGATGCCTTTATCCGCACAGGCGCGCGAAAGCTCGGCGTCGCTCTTTTGAGTTTTAAGCTTCAAAAGGAAGTGCAGACCCGAATCAGGCTCAAGAATTTCTGACTTTTCCGCAATCGGGCTTGCCTTGATATCGGCTATGATATCGTCGCGCAGCAGCTTATAATAACGCTTCATTCGCCTGATGTGGCGTTCAAAATATCCGTCGGAGATAAACTTGGCAAGCGTATATTGCTCAAAGGCGGCAACCGTGCAGGAATAAAAGCCGAGCCTTTCCTCAAACATCTTTGCAAGCGGAGGCGGCAAAATCATATAGCTTATTCTTATTGACGGCGCAATGGTTTTTGAAAATGTATTGATATAAATAACCTTATTGTTAACATCGGCTATCTGCATGGGCGGCAGAGGCTTGCCCGTAAAGCGGAACTCGCTGTCATATTCATCCTCGATGATATAGCGATCCGCCGCACCGTTTGCCCATTCCAGAATTTCGCTTCGGCGTTTCGGTGAAGTTACCGTGCCCGTAGGGAAATGGTGGGCGGGCGAAATGTGAATAACCTGCGCGCACGATTTTTCAAGAGCCTGAGTTTTAACTCCGCCGCTGTCCATATCAACATAAATGCAGTCAACTCCGTGAGCCTTATAGACCTCGGAAATTCTGCTGTATGACGGATTTTCAAGTGCAAACCGCTTGTCGAAGCCCAAAAGCTGAATTATAAGTCCGTAAAGATATTCCGTGCCCGCCCCGACTATAACCTGAGACGGCGCAACCCGCATACCGCGGTTTTCTGCAAGATAGGCGCAGATTGCCTCGCGCAGACACAGCGCACCGTTAAAAGGAACGGACGCCATAAGCTCGCGGCTGTAATTGAGAGTAACCTCGCGCATAAGCTTTGACCAAACCGAAAACGGAAAGTGCTCAAGGCTAACTCCGTTTGACTTGATATCCGCCGCAAAGCCGCGCAAAGAGGGAGCTTTTTCCGTCTCGGGCTCTGCAAAGGGCGCAAGGCTGACCTTTTCTGCATAATATCCCTTTTTTTCAACAGAATAAATGTAGCCCTCCGCTATGAGCTGAGAATAAGCCGCTTCAACCGTTACCTTGCTTATTCCCAGATGCTCCGACAGAGCGCGCTTTGACGGCAGCTTTGAGCCGCAGGAAATCCTGCCCGCCGTTATATCGTCCCTTATTTGGCGGTAAAGCTGCTCATAAAGCGGAACGCCGCCGCCCTTTTCAAATGTATAAGTCAACATCTTGCATCACCGTCTGGCATTAAATTTTATCAGAAAAATGGCACTTGAAACAATGCCACTTATGATTATACTAAATAAAAAAGGAAATTGCAAGGTTGATTTAAGTTTTATAAACACAAACTTGAGTTAAGAACGAAAAGAAAAGGACGGTTTTGCTTTTCTTTGTGCCTTGCAGCGCATAAGAAAGGAATGGTTCAAATGAAATCAAACAAACTGATTAAGCTCATCACGGCGGCTCTGTTTATGGCGCTTATTTGCGTTGCCACCTATATTGTGCAGATCCCCATGCCCGCAACAGGCGGCTACATCAATCTCGGCGACTGCTTTGTTTTGACTGCGGGAATTTTCCTCGGACTCGGCTACGGCGCTTTGGCGGCAGGTCTCGGCTCGGCTCTTGCAGATATGATTGCGGGCTATATGCAATATGCTCCCGCAACCTTTGTTATCAAGGCTCTTATGGCAATCGTTGTATGCCTTATTTATAAAGCACTTAAAAAGGCGTTCAGCGGCAAGCTTTCGGTTGTTGCAAAGCTTATTGCCGCCGTTGCCGCAGAAGCGGTTATGGTGCTCGGTTATTTCGGCTATGAGGCGGTTATCCTCAAATACGGCATGGCTGCGGCAGGCAGCATACCCGGCAACATAATTCAGGGTGCAGTCGGAGCAGCCGCAGCAATCGCTCTTGTTACGGCACTTGAGGCGGCAGCCAAAAAGAGTAAAACTATATCATCATTTTTCAAAGAAGGTTAAGCTTTTATGGACAAAATTTTTGATCAGGCACGCGCAGCAGCGGCAGAGCTTGTTGAAAAATCCGGCATTAAAAGCGGCGACATCGTTGTTGTCGGCTGTTCGACAAGCGAGGTTATCGGAAAGAAAATCGGCACAAGCGGCACACTTGAAACAGCTCAGGCGATTTACAACGGTTTAAACAGCGTTTTCGGCGAAAAAGGAATATATATCGCCGCTCAATGCTGCGAGCATCTCAACAGGGCAATTATTCTTGAGGGCGAAAAGGCACAGCAGCTCGGGCTTGAAAGAGTATGCGTTGTCCCCCACCCTCATGCAGGCGGTTCATTCGCAACAGCCGCATACCATGCAATGAAAAACCCCGTTGCTCTTGAAGAAATCAAGGCTGACGCAGGCATTGACATCGGCTGCACTCTTATCGGAATGCATCTGAAAAGGGTTGCAGTTCCTCTCAGGCTCGAAAACAGCCAAATCGGCGAAGCGGCGGTCAGCGCCGCAAGAACCCGCCCGAAATATATCGGCGGTGAAAGAGCAAAATATGAATAACCAAAATGGGCTGTCGCACTAAGCGAAGACCAAAAGAAACTAATATAAAAGAAAATGGCTTGTATTGGAAATCCAACCGATACAAGCCATTCGATTTTTGTTTGGGATTAAGATTAAATTATTATGTTTCTTTTTAGCCGTTTTTTCCGACCCGGAGTATCTTGATACGCCGTCGTCGGAAGAAAACGGCTTCTTCATCTTATTGCGACAGCCCCATATCTCTATAACATTAAAAAATGTAATCCGTCAGGCAATCGTACCAATGAACATAGGTAATACCGTTTACGGTAAGCGTTTCGTTATCGGGCAGGATTTCCGTCCATTTCTTTTTATAGCGGTCAAACGCCCAATCGTCACGGTTAAATCTACGCCAGAGCACGGTTTTACCGTTTTTATCAATATACTGCTCCGACATTGCTCCCTCGATATAAGTATAGCAATCGATAACGCAGACTGTATCAAAGCGTTTGCCGTTTATTTCCACTTCATATCTGCCCACAACATCGAGCAAAAAGTTTTTGTCCTTTGCTGTTATAACGCCGTTGTCGCGCACAATATCACCCTTCGGCGCAATATTGACCTCGTTGCCGCAGTTATCATCGCCGAAGCCCCAGTTATCAAGAAAGGGATCGCCGTCAAGAAAAGTATAGTATTTTTTAATTCCGTTTTCTTTGTGGCTTTCCGACAGAATTCGGCAATGAGTATCGGTAAGCTGAGCTACCAGATGACGCTCAACCTCTTTCTGACCGCCCGCGCTGTTGCACTCCATCGGGTCATATTCGACCGACACGATTTCAACGCCCTCAATTCCGTGAACCTCTGCTCTGCCTACGACCTCAATCTCGGCGTATTCCGTGCGCTTTCTTTCGGGAAAATCATACATTGCCCATGAAAGCTTTTCGCCGAGCCTCGGCACTATAAACCAGCCCATAATTTCTTCCCAACGCACGGGAAACGGCTCTGCATCAAGCTGTCTGATTTTATATTCGGGCATAATTTCGGGTAATTTTTTCATATTAAAGGCTCCTTTCGCCGTGGGTGCAAGCGGATATTTTTCTTTAAAATTTTTCTTTGCATAGTGCAGACGGCTTTTTACCGTTCCGACGGGAATACTAAGCCTTTGCGCTATTAAATCAAGAGGCAAATCCTTGAAAAAATACAGATATAAAATCTGCTTATCCTTATCGCCGAGCAAATCCAAGGTTTCGCGCACCACGGAGTTTTCCGCAACTCCGTACCGCCCGACGGAAAGCGACGATTCGGTCAGGCTATCCAAAGGAATGTCAAGCCGATGCGCTTTTTCTCTGTAATAATCGGTGCATCTGTTTCTTGCAATGCTCAGAAGCCACGGCTTAAAAGCCGACTTGTCTTTGAGCAAATCAAATTTTCGGTATGCAATCAACGCCGTATCCTGAATGATATCCTCAGCGTCGAATTTATTGCTCACCTTGAATTTTACGAAACGCTCCAGCGCCGCATAATTTTCCGTCAACAGTTTTTCAAACATATCCGCTTCATCACCTCCCGTAATGTATTCTGAAACCGATTTCACAAGTATAGACGAAAAAACGCCCCGAAAGGTTCAATTATGATAAATTTTTATTTTCGGGATTACAAGGGGTTGTCGCAATAAGATGAAGAAGCCGTTTTCTTCCGATGCCCGGCGTAGAGAAAAACCAAATCGAAAAAAACGGCTAAAAAGAAACATAAATAATTCAATCTTAATTACAAACAAAGAAACTAAATGGCTTGTATCGGTTTAATTTTTCCAATACAAGCCATTTTCTTTTATATTAGTTTCTTTTGGTCTTCGCTTAGTGCGGCAACCCCAATCAATCTTTTCTTTTGCCGAGATAGGCTTCCTTGATTTCCTCGTTTTCGAGAAGCTCAAGACCCGTGCCCTCCATGGTTATTCTGCCCGTTTCCATAACATAGCCGCGGTCAGCCACCTTGAGAGCCATATTGGCGTTTTGCTCGATAAGCAAAACGGTTATTCCCTCTTGGTTGACCGTTCTGATGATATCGAAAATGCCCTTAACGACCAGCGGAGCAAGGCCGAGCGAAGGCTCATCCATCATAATAACCTTGGGCTTGCTCATAAGCGCTCTGCCGACCGCAAGCATCTGCTGCTCGCCGCCCGAGAGAGTTCCCGCCGCCTGCCATTCGCGCTCCTTGAGCCTCGGGAAAAGCTCAAAAACATGCTCCATATCCGCCTTTATCCCCGCCTTATCTTTTCTCAGATAAGCGCCGATTTTAAGGTTTTCAAGCACCGTCAGGTTAGCAAAAACACGCCTGCCCTCGGGAACAAGGGTTACGCCCTTTGAAACAATATAGTCGGGCGATTTGCCGCAGATTTCTTCTCCGTTGAGCTTTATGGAAGCGCTCTTGGGCTTAACGATGCCTGCGATTGATTTAAGCGTTGTGCTTTTGCCTGCGCCGTTTGCTCCGATGAGAGTTACGATTTTTCCCTGCTCAACATCGAGCGAAATATCCTTAACGGCTTCAATTCCGCCGTAGGAAACAACAAGGTTTCTTATTTCAAGTATATTACTCATCTTCGCTCACCCCCAAATATGCGTCGATAACCTTAGGATCATTCTGCACTTCCTCGGGAGTTCCGTGAGAAATGAGCTTGCCGAAATCGATAACATATATCCTGTCGGAAATATCCATAACAAGATTCATATGATGCTCAATAACAAAAACCGTAAGGCTGAATTTATCTCTGATATCCTTGATAAAAGCCGTCAGCTCGTCCGTTTCCTGCGGATTCATGCCTGCCGCAGGCTCATCGAGCAGCAGCAAAGACGGATTTGTGGCGAGTGCGCGTGCAATTTCAAGATGGCGCTGCTTACCGTAAGGCAGGTTGCTCGCTATCTCGTTCTTAACATCCTCAAGTCCGAGAATTCTGAGCAGTTCAAGACATTCCTCGCGCATCTTCTTTTCTTCTTTGGCGTTAAGATGCAAAGACGCGGAAAAGAAATTGCTTGACCTACGCATATGCTTTGCAACCAGAACATTGTCAAAAACGGTCATCGACTTGAAAAGTCTGATATTCTGGAATGTTCTTGCAATGCCCTTTTTGGCAATAAAGTCGGGCGTATGCTCAACGATTTTCTGGTATTTTCCGTTATTCTGACCGGCGTAAAGCTTTTTCATCTTTCCGTGAGGATGATTTGAAACAATAAGCTCGCCGTTAAAATAGATTTCGCCGTTGGTGGGCGCATAAACGCCCGTTATGGTGTTAAACGCCGTGGTTTTGCCCGCGCCGTTAGGTCCGATGAGAGAAACGATTTCGCCCTCATTGACCTCCATTGAAAGATTGTCAACCGCTACAACGCCGCCGAACTGCATTGTAACATCCTGAACACGAAGCACATTTTTACTCATTTTGACTGCACCTCCTGCCCTGCGCTTGCCGCCGCTTTCTTTTTGCGGCGGAATTTGCCCGCTATGCGTGAGAGCGAAAGCTCCTTATCGCCCATAATTCCCTTTGAGAAGAACAGAACGATAATCATAATGATGACCGAGAAAACAACCTTTCTGAAACCGTCGCGGAAGAAAGGCGCGGCAATGTTTTCGCCGCCGAAAATATTCGGCAGATATCCGCTGTCGAGGAAACGGAGCCACCACTCCGAGCAGGCAATATAGAGGAACGCCGCAATGCAGCTGCCCGAAATTGAGCCGATACCTCCGATAACAACCATGAGCAAAATCTCATAGGTCATTGCGGACATAAATGCCGAAGCCTGAATGGTTGTCTGGAACATCGCAAGCAGAGCGCCGCCGACTCCTGCAAAAAAGCTTGAAACAACAAAGGATATCATCTTATGCTTGAAAAGATTAATACCCATAGCCTCTGCGGAAACCTCGTCGTCTCTGATAGCCTTAAAGGCTCTGCCGTAGGTTGAATTAATAAGCAGGAAAACAAAAACAATGCAAATCGTAGCAATCAGGAACGGGAAAAGAGTGCCGAGCTTTATTACATTTCCGCCTATCTCAACCTTCATATCGCTGAAGTTTGTGTATTTTCTGAGCAGGTTTGAGCCGTTTGTGATTTTTCCGAGAGCATTCCACTGGAAAAATGCACGGAGAATTTCGGCAAAGCCGAGAGTTGCAATGGCAAGATAGTCGCTCTTAAGGCGCAAAACGGGAATTCCGATAAGCGCGGCAAAAACGGCGGCAATAATGCCTGCAATGATTATGCAGATAATCGCTCCGATAAAGTTGCCCGCATTTTCACCGATTGCTTTTCCGAGCAGCTCGGGAATTGAGAATTTAATCAAGCCGCCGTCAAAATACTGATAAACGGCAGGATGCTGACTTGCGGGAATTGAAAAAATCGCATAAACATAGCCGCCAATGAGCATGAAGCCTGCCTGACCGAGAGAAAACAAGCCCGTAAAGCCGTTGAGCAGGTTCATCGAAACGCAGACAAGCGAATATATTGCGCCTTTTTTCAAAACGGGAATAAGCATAAGAGTGAAGGTTGAAGGCTTGATAAAATTATCAAGCGCAATAAGCACGGCATAAAGCCCGATAAGAAAAAGTATCGCCGTGAGCAAGCCGAGCTTTTTGGATTTGTCCTTGGGAGTTACAAGGCGATTATTATTATCAACTGTTTTCGTCATTGCAATCACCTCACACCTTATCCGTAGTCTTTTCACCGAAAATTCCGGTGGGCTTGACCAAAAGAACGATAATCAGCAGCGCAAAGGTGAAAGCGTCGGAAAATACCGTCCAGCCCTCGCCCATACCTTTGATAAGGTTTTCACATATACCGATTATGAAAGCTCCGATAACAGCGCCGGGAATTGAGCCGATGCCGCCGAAAACAGCCGCAACGAAGGCTTTAAGACCGGGCATTGAGCCTGACAGCGGAACAACGGTCGTATACTTTGAAAAATAGAACATTGAACCGACTGCGGCAAGGAAGCTGCCGATAATGAATGTAAACGAAATAACAGAATTGATTTTGATGCCCATGAGCTGACTTGTTTCAAAATCCTTTGAAACAGCGCGCATTGCCATACCGATTTTTGTATGCTTGATAAGCAAAACAAGAGCAACAACCAAAAGCAGAGTGAGTATGGGAGTAACGATGAAAACGCTTTCGATTGTGATGCCGCCGATGGTATGCTTTTCTTTAAGCATCGGAATTGCGGGATATGTTCTCGGCAGACCGCCCGTAAAATATAGAGCGCAGTTCTGCAAAAGATAAGAAACGCCGATTGCGGAAATCATTACCGACATTCTCGGAGCGCTTCTTAAAGGCTTGTAAGCCGCCTTTTCGATTACAACGCCCAAAGCAACCGTCATAACAAGCACAAGAATTACGCCGAGCCACAGCGGAGCACCGTTTGAGATTATGAAAATCATCATAAGACCTGCTACCATAAACATATCGCCGTGGGCAAAATTTATGAGCCTGAGTATGCCGTATACCATTGTATAGCCGATAGCTATCAAAGCATAAAGGCTGCCTGCAAGAATACCGTTGAGCAGGTATTGCAGATTGTTGTTTAAAAACTCTGCCATGAGAGCTTTCCTCCTTAGGGTGGCAATAATGATTGAAACGCATAAACCCGCCGTGCAAAACAATTTGCCGCAGGCGCATTTATTTTGCGAACGGAAAGAAATATGAGCCGTTAAAAGCATATTGCTTTCCGCTCACAAAACCGATTAGTAACCGTTGGGCAGGAGCGGCGGTGCGCCCCTGCCCGAAAGTGTGATATTAAAGCCTAAATAACTTTATTCAGATTATGCGGAAACCTTCTGAACTGCAACGAAGTCCCAAGTGCCGGTTGCAACATTAGCGGTCTTGATATAAGCCGCGTCACGGTTTGCATCGCCGATTTCGTTGAACGAAATGCTGCCCGAAATGCCTTCATATGTGGTTGTGGGAAGAGCAGCCATAACAGCAGAAGGTTCAGCGGAATTTGCATTCTTGATAGCTTCAAGAGCTGTCATATATGCATCGTAACCCATAACGGTAACAGCAGCTATCATATCGTTGCCGCCGTTGTTTTCAAGAGCGGTTGCGTCGGAATTCATCCATTCCTTAATGCCCTTTTCAAACTCGGGGTTAGCGCCCTCCTGATAGAAGGTGGAAACATAAAGCTCTGTGTTGGTGCCCTTTGTGGTTTCAACAATCTTGTTGTTATCCCATGTGTCGGTACCGAGCAGAGGAATGTTTGTGCCCTGAGCGTTAGACTGCTCAAGAATAAGCTGAGCATACTGGATTGAGCAGGGAGCGAAGATAACATCTGCGCCCTGTTTCTTTGCGTTAGCAAGATAGGAAGTAAAGTCGGAGTTATCCTTGGGGAAGTTTTCCTTGATAACTTTCATTCCGAGCTTAGTAGAAGCTTCTGAGAAATAGTTGATAAGGCCCTGGTCATAGTCGTTGCCAAGCTCGCCGAGGCAGTAAACCGTGTCAGCATTGAACTTTGACTTTGCAAACTCTGCATGAACCGTGCCCTGGAAAGGATCAAGGAAGCAGATGCGGAAATAGTGGTCGTTACCCTCTGTTACCTGGGGATTGGTGCAGGTTACGCCGATAGCGGGGATGCCTGCTTCTTTAAAGGTGTCGGAGGCTGCGATTGAAACAGCCGAGCCGTAAGAACCGAGAACAACGGAAACACCCTCTGCAACAAGCTTTGAAGCTGCGGAAACAGCCTTGTCCGTTGATGACTCATTGTCGGCATAAACAAGCTCAACCTTGTAGGTTTCGCCGTTTATATCGACGGTGGGATTAATCTTGTTAGCATACTGCATACCAAGAATTTCCTGCTTACCGCCTGCGCCGTTAGCACCGGTCTGAGGCTCATAAACGCCGATTTTTACAACTTTCTGAGTGTTGTCAGCGTTGCCTGCATTACCGCCGTCTGTTTTGCCGCAAGCTGCGAAGCAGCAAACTACGAGCGCAAGCGCCATAAGAATTGCAAGTAATTTCTTCATGGAAAAACCTCCGTAAAAAATATTATGATTATGGGCAACCGCCCCAAAATCCGAAAAATTTGCGTTTTGCACAGCTTTTCGCAGACAAAACAGTAAATAATATAATAATTATACAACATTAAAAAATATATTGCAACAAAAAATATTACTTTTTTTATTTCCAATTCATTATCGTAGCAGCTTATCTGCCCTGAAAAGCAAAAAAAAGACGCGCCGCCCGCAAAAGGCAGCGCGCCGAAATTGATTTTATGCGCTTTCTCTAAGCTCTCTTTCAAGCCATATACAGCCGATATCAACAGCGTTATAAAGACCTCTGCGCTCGGCTTTCTTAACGATTTTGTCTTTCATTCTGACATCGGGGTCTGTGTTGACAAGCTGAACAACAACTCTGTCCGCCACCTCAACGCCCTTGACCTGACGGGTGCTTGTAATCTGCATAATAACAACATAAGGATCCGTCATATAGCCGTAATACACGGTTTTGCCGTTTCTGACGAGTGGACGGCCTTTATACATAAGAAAATCGTTTTTCTTAGCCATTTTATCACCCTTTCAAGATTATTTAATTCCGAGATAGCACTTAACCATTGCCTGAAGAAGCTCGTCTCTGTCAAGCCTTCTGACAAGGCTGCGTGCGTTATTGTGAGTTGTTATATAGGTCGGGTCCTCGGAGAGGATATAGCCGACAATCTGGCTGATTGAATTATACCCCTTTTCATTTAAAGCTTCATAAACGGCAAGCAGATTTTTCTTCATTTCCGCCTCGTTTTCGTCCTTAATTGAAAATTTGATTGTTTTATCAGTCATTTCGGTCACCTCCGTACCTGTTTATTATATAACACCTTTCAAAATAAAACAATGGTTTTTTTGAAATTTAATTATTTAGTCAAATTTGCAGCGGTTATCGCCGTATTTTATGCACTAAAACGCCGATTATGCACGCAGACTGACGCCGATTTTTGCAAGGTTTGCAAGAATGGAATCAATTCTGCTCTGAACCTCTTCCATTTCGAGCGTTCTGTCCATAGCCGCAAAAACCAGGCGGACAGTTATGCTCTTGATGCCGAGCTTTTCATAGGTATCGATAACCTTTGCGCTTTCAAGTTCCTCTATTCCGAGCGATTCCCAACAAGCGGCAATATCGGAATATTTAACATCATTATCAAGCACGAGCGAAAGGTCATAGTAGGTTGACTGCTGTGTGCTCGGCTCGCGGAAGCTTATCGAAGCGGCGTTGAGCGCGCTGAAATCAAACATATCCAGCTCAAAGCAAACCGCCGCGGCAGTTTTATCAAGCTTTGCACGGTTGGCGGGATGCAGAGCGCAGAGAACGCCTACGCGGGAGCCGTCGATAAGGATTTCGGCGGTGTTTTTGGGATGCTGCCAAGCGTGAACGGGAGCAATCTTTTTATATTCCGCCTTCTTCTGCTTGATTTCGCCGATAATGCAGTTGATTATTTCAACAGCCTTGAAATAGAGCGCCTTTTCGTTTCCGCTCTTGTCATAAAGAACAACGCCCAAACGCTTTCTCTCGTTGCAGCGGCCGTTTTCATCAGTTCCGTCAACCACTCTGCCGTCCTCAAATATACCGAATTTTTCGGCAAAATCTTTATTTTCCTGAACCATTGCAAGGAGAGTGGGAAGCATTGAATTTCTCAGAACGCCGTTTTCGGAATTCTCGATATTGAGAACCTTGACATTATCCTCAACCTCAATGCCGAGCTTCTTGAATTTTCTGCCGTCGCACCAGATGTAGGAATGAACCTCGTGCATACCGAATCTTTTAACAAGGATATCCTTGATTTCCGCTTCTTCAAGCCTTGCGTAATCGTTGGGAACGGGCTTTAACGGGCTGTTGGTGGTTGTTATTTCAAAATTATCGTAGCCGTAAATTCTTGTAATTTCTTCAATGATATCGGCTTTGATTGTAACATCCTTTGTTGCGCGCCATGAGGGAACCTTGACCGTGTAATTGCCGTTATTGTAATCAACGCCGAAGCCGAGAGCTGTGAGAGTTTTGGTTATCTGCTCATCGCTGATATCAATCCCCGTGTAACGGTCAACATATTTTTTATCGAATGAAAGAGAAATTTCGGGGTACTTTTTAACATATTCATCGGTAAGCTTTGAAGCAACTCTTGCGCCGCTGTCGATATCCTTGACAAGCTTTACAAATCTGCCGACCGCTTCAAGAGTAAGCTCGGGGTCAAGCATTTTTTCATATCTTGCGCTCGCGTCCGTTCTGTGACCGAGCCTTGTTGAGGATTTTCTGATGCTGACGCCGTCAAAGTTAGCGGATTCAAGCACAACCGCTCCCGTGTTATCGATAATCTCGGAATCAAGACCGCCCATAATTCCCGCAATGCCAACCGGAGTGTCGCCGTTGCAAATCATCAGCGTGTCTTCGTCAATCACCCTCTCAACACCGTCAAGAGTTGTGAACTTGGTCTTTTCCGCAGGGGTTGTAACGACTATGCGGTCAATCTTGTTTGCATCAAAAGCGTGGGTCGGCTGACCGATTTCAAGCATGATATAGTTTGTTACATCGGCAAGCAGATTAATTCCTCTCATACCGCAGTAATAAAGGCGTATTCTCATATCAAGCGGGCTTGTGTGCTTTGTGATATTATCCATTTTTATGCAGGAATATCTGTAAACCAAGTCTTTTCTGCCGACGGTAACATCAACCTTTTCATCGCCGTCATAGGAAAGGTCGCCGAGCTCAAGGGGCTTTAATTCTCTGCCCGTCAGAGCGGCAAATTCGCGCGCGATGCCGTAGTGACCCCAAAGGTCGGGGCGGTTGGTGAGAGATTTGTTATCAACCTCAAAAATAATATCGTCGATGGGATAGAGAGTTTTGATATCCGTGCCGTTGGGAGCGTCGGTTTCAAGCGACATAATGCCCGAATGGTCGTCGCTTATGCCAAGCTCCTTTTCGGAACAGCACATTCCCTCGGACTCAAAGCCCGCAACGGTTGCAACCTTAATTTCACCGCCGCATACTCTGCCGCCCGCAAGCGCAAGAGCGACCTTCATACCTACGGCAACATTGGGAGCGCCGCAGACTATATTGCAAACCTTGCTGCCCGCGTCAACCTTGAGCAGATGGAGCTTTTGGGAATTGGGGTGATTTTCAACAGAAAGGATTTCGCCGACAACTACATTTGAAATATCCGCGCCCTTAACTATTATATCCTCAACCTCGGCGGTTGAAAGAGTGAAATTTTCAATAAGCTTTTTGATATCCAGACCGTCAAGGTCAACATATTCTTTAATCCAATTAATAGAAACAAACATCGCTTATGCCTCCTTGCTTTCGTTTTCGGGTCTGGTAAACGATTTCTCGGTGAACTGCGAAAGAGCTTTAAGGTTGCCGCTGTTGAAAACGCGGATATCCTTAACGCCGTATTTCATCATTGCAAGCCTTGTCATACCGAGTCCGAATGCAAAGCCCGTGTATTTTTCGGGGTCAATGCCTGCGGCTGTGAGAACATTGGGATGAATCATGCCGCAGGGGCAAAGCTCAAGCCAACCCGAATCCTTGCAGGAGGGACAGCCCTTGCCGCCGCAGATAAGGCACTGAATATCAAGCTCGAAGCCCGGCTCAACGAACGGGAAGAAGCCCGGACGAAGCCTTACGGTGATATCTCTCTGGAAAACCTCGGAAAGCATGGTTTTCATAAAATAAATAAGGTTTGAAATCGAAATGTCTTTATCAACCATGATTCCCTCCATCTGGAAGAAGGTATTTTCATGGCAGGCGTCGATTTTTTCATTTCTGAAGCATCTGCCGGGGAATATCGCTCTGATTGGATTGCCCTGCTCAAGCTGAGCGGCATACTTTCTCAGAATGGTGTTCTGCGCCGCGGAGGTATGAGTTTTGAGAAGCTGACCCGAGCTGAGATAATAGGTATCCTGCATATCTCTTGCAGGGTGATGCTTCGGGATATTGAGAGCCTCAAAGCAGTTGTAATCATCGGTTATCTCGGAATAATCCTCAATGGAAAATCCCATGCTCAAGAAGATGCTTTCAACCTCTCTGCGGACAAGAGTTATCGGATGATAAGAGCCGAAATCGGCGCCGCAGGGCATGGATTCGTCATAGCTCTCTGCGCTGTCGATAAGTCTTTTTTCTTCAAGCGCTTTAAGCTCCTCAAGCTTTTGAGAAATTGCGTTCTCGATAAACTGCTTCGTTTCGTTTATCTTCTGACCTGCTTCCTTTTTCATCTCGTTGGGGACATTGCGAAGCTCCTGCATAAGCCCCGCCACATGGCCTTTTTTGCCGAGGAACTCAATTCTGAGCTGCTCAACATCGGAAACCATACCGATTTTTGCCGCTTTTTCTTCAAAAAGCTTTTTCAGCTCGGCTGACTTTTCAATCATTTTATATCAATCCTTTCATAATTTGCGATTATAAAGCAAACAAAAATCCCCGCCGCCATACGGCGACGAGGGACGAAACAATATCCGCGGTACCACCCTGCGTTCACGGCAAAAGCCGCGCACTCTGAGCCCTTAACGCGGGCAAGCCGTCAAAGCCTACTGAAATTTCAGCTCCGCCGCTCGCGGGTGAACTTCGGCAAATCCTCTGCACAGTCCGCTTACAGCCGATGACGGACATTCTCTGAGTGGTCGGAAATGCTTACTCTCCCAGTCAATGCGTTTATATATCTGATGTATTATAACACAAAGACACTGCCTTTGCAAGGGGTAAAATTCTAATTATCGGTTTTTAAACAGACAAACCCACATAAAATCCAAACCTTGAATTGTATTTGGAACACCGTTTTGGTATTTTCTTATTTCAACGGAATCAAAATGCGGCAAAAACAGCTCAAATAATCGTTCTTTTTTATATGCCCTTCCTGAACATTTACTTTTACCGTAGTATTCCCAATCCTCGATTTCGTCTGCACAGTTTTCTCCCCAAGCGAAGCAGGTTAAGCCGAAATAACCGTTTGGTTTTAAAATTCTTTTAACTGTATCTATGTAATTAAGCACTCTATGAGGAGACAGATGATGAAACATACCGGAATCATACACAAAATCATATTGCTGCATTATTTGCGTTTTAAATATATCTTCACAAATAAAGTCAACTGATACATCAGAGTTTCTCATAGCTGTTTTTGCATTTTCTATTGCCGTGGATGAAATATCGTATGCTGTTACGGCAATATTGTTTTTTGCCATATAAATGGAATTTCTGCCTTCTCCGCACCCGAATTCAACCGCAGTTTTAATATTATTATCTTTATCGCTTATAAAGCGAACTAAATTTTCGTCAGGCAGAGTGCTTTGCGTTACGAAAGGAGCAACAAATTCCCTTGAAGTATAAAACTTTTCCCAATCAACAGGCGAAACAAATTCATCTAAATAATCCATCAAATCATCATAACTATTAATTGAATGATTCATTTTATTCGTACCTTTTCAAATATTAATAATCAATCTTCAGACCTACGGCCAGCTCCTTTTCTAAGGAGCCCATAGCCGATAATGAGTCCAGATATTCGGAATACATATTCTCCGACATCAACGGGCGAGTGTAAGCAACCTGCGAAAGCTCGCAGAGCCAACATTCGCGGGAAACATCAAGAAGCTCTTCTTTGTTTTCAAGCAACGAATCATTGACCCGCACAACCGTGCCACTCACGGGCGCAATGATGTCAAAAAGCTTGCAGGATTCAATATCTCCGATTATTTCGCCCGCTCTGATTTCATCGCCCTCATCGCAAATGTTTATCTCAAAGCTTTTGCAAATCTGCTTTCTGACATAATCGGTTATTCCGATTACCGCTCCGTTTTCGGTTTTTCTGACCCAGCAATGGTCTTTTGAATATCTCAAGCTGCTCATTTTATCATCCTGTTGAATTCTTCTTCGTCAATTACGGTTACGCCGAGGCTCTGCGCCTTAAATAGCTTGCTGCCCGCTTCCTCACCTGCAAGCACATAACTTGTCTTTTTTGAAACGGACGAAGCGGTTTTTCCGCCGAATTTTTCAATAATCTCACTCGCCTCGTTTCTCGAATAGGTCGGCAGAGTTCCCGTGAGCACAAAAACCTTGCCCTCAAAGCGATTGTCAATCTTTTCTTTGAGCGAGAGCATATTAACTCCGTAGGCGGCGAGCGCCTCTATCTCGCGGCGCGACTGCTCGAGTGCAAAGAAATCGGCAACGCTTTTTGCCATTATCCCGCCGAAGCCCTCTATTTCCGTGAGCTGAGCGATATCGGCGTTCATTATCTTTTCCATTGAGCCGAAATGCTCGGCAAGGAGCTTGCCCGCCTTTTGACCGACATGGCGTATTCCGAGGGCAAAAACGAGGTTTGCAAGGTCGTTTTTCTTTGAATTCTCTATTGCGGCAACAAGATTTTCGGAGGACTTGTCCTTAAACCCTTCAAGCGTCATAAAATCTTCTTTTTTGAGGGTGTATATCTCGCTCGGGCGGCTGAGAAGTCCGTTTGAAACAAGCTTTTCAAGCACGGCGTCGCCCATACCCTCAATATCCATTGCGTCGCGCGAACAAAAATGAATAAGATTTCTCAAAAGCTGCGCTGGACATTCGGGATTAACGCATCTGACCGCCGCTTCTCCCTCCTCACGGATAACTGCCGCAGAGCAGGACGGGCAAACGCCGGGCAGGCTGAATTTAACGCTGTTTTCCGCATGGGAAACAACCTTTATAACCTCGGGAATTATATCGCCCGCCTTGCGGATAACAACCCTGTCGCCGAGCCTTATATCTTTTTCATCTATGAAATCCTGATTATGGAGCGTGGCTCTTGAAACGGTGGAACCTGCAAGCAAAACAGGCTCAAAAACCGCAGTCGGGGTCAAAACTCCCGTTCTGCCAACGGCAACCTCAATATCGACAACGGTTGTTTCCTTTTCTTCGGGAGGATATTTGAATGCAAGCGCCCAGCGGGGAAACTTTGCCGTGCTGCCTATCTCGGCTCTCTGAGCAAACGAATCGGTTTTGATAACCGCGCCGTCAATATCAAACGGGAGAGTCGGGCGCAGAACGCCTATTCTTTCAAGCTCGGAAACAACGCCGTCAATGCTGTCGAATTTATTATAGAAAGGTATGGTTTTAAAGCCGAGAGATTTCAGAAAATCAATCGACTGCTTGTGACCCGTAATTTCCGTGCCCTCATATCTTTGGATGTTAAAAACAAATATATCAAGACTGCGGGAAGCGGTGATTTTGGGATTTTTTTGCCTGAGCGAGCCTGCCGCGGCATTTCTCGGATTTTTAAAAGCCTTTTCGCCGTTTTGCTCCTGCTCCTCAACAAGAGAGGCAAAAACGGCTTTGGGCATATATACCTCGCCCCTGACCTCTATCGTGACATCTTTTTTCAGGCGCAGAGGGATTGAATTGACCGTGCGCAGATTTGCCGTAACATCCTCACCGACATTTCCGTCGCCTCTGGTAGAGCCTCTTACAAAAACTCCGTTTTCATATTCAAGAGCAACGGAAAGACCGTCTATCTTAGGCTCAACAACATATTCGGCATCGGGAAACATTGCTTTGATTCTTGAATCAAACGCTCTGACCTCTTCAATGCCGAAAGCATCCTGCAAGCTTTCAAGAGGAACGGCGTGAACAACGGGCTCAAACATTCCCTCGGCGCTTCCGCCAACTCGCTGAGTGGGAGAATCGGGCGTTATAAGCTCGGGATACTCCTTTTCAATCACCGCAAGCTCGCGCTGGAGCATATCGTATTCATAATCCTCGATTTCGGGAGAATCCTCAACATAGTATTTATGGCTGTGATAATTAAGCTCATTGCGGAGCTGCTCCGCTCTGTCTCTCGCTTTTTCAAACTGCATAATGCTTACTTCCTCATATTTTGATATTCTTATTATATCAATTTGCCGCGCTGAAATCAATAATTTTTATTTATTCCGCTCTGCGTTTCGCCCACAAGCACATCGGGAACAGAACCGACGATTATGTTCTGCGCCACACAAAACGAGGTTTCGATATTTTTGGTTATCCGCCGCCCCGGCATGGCTATTATAACCTCTGAGCTGATATTGAGCATAACGCTGTGCTGAGTCTGATTTATGCCCGAACTGCGAAAAACATTGTCAAAATCGGAATGAGTAGCCGACGAAAACCCAACGGACACTTTAACATCAGGGCCAAATCCTGCCAGAAGCGATATACCCGTAGCCGCACCGAGCGGCACGGAAATCTCCGCTCCGCCGCCGTTTAAAAATGCGTCGTCAATCGCTTTTGTAATCTGCGCTTTAAAAAGATTGAGCTTAACGATATCGGTGGTTATTCCCGTTATGTTTCCGTTTTCGTCACGGATTATCTGAGCAATTTCGGAATAAGAAACTCCGTTTTTGCCGAGCGCCTGCTCAACGGCACCGTTGACCGTTTTTGAGGCAACGGCACCCGCTTCAAGAGCGGCAAGGTCATAGACCGCAGGTCTGAGCTTTGCATCGGCAAGCAGCAGAGCGGTTAAGAATATAATAATTGCGCTGATTATTCCGAAAGCCGCCGTTCCCTTTCGGCGGTAAAACCGTCTTCGTCTCATTCCCCCACACCTCTCCGTTTGTATATTATATGCACAACTCGGCGGTTGAGGAACGGAAATCCACGCTTTCGCCGTGGAACACTGTTTTTTGCGAAGTTCGGGCGACCACGCGGGGTCGCACCTACTTTTATGGAATATAATCGGTTATAGGCGGAGCCTGACCGTAAATTTTACATTAAAATCGGGACCCTCGGATAAACCGAAGGTCCCGATTATTAAATTCGCATATCAAATCAATCTTCTATTGCCGCTTTGCGGGAATTGATTTTTTTGAAAATTTCGGGGTCAAATTTAGGTGTACGGTCATAGTAATATAATCCGTTCTGCTCCTGCTCGATATCGTAAAGCTGGGTATAGCACAAGCCGAACATCTTGTCATTATCAAGCAGAGCGTCGGTCAGACCTTTATATCTTTCGATAAACTCTTCCTCGGTTTTCGGCGCGTTGCCATAGCCCCAAGCGTCGCCCCTGTCGCCCGCAGACCATTGAATTCCGCCGTATTCGCTGACAAAGGTCGCTTCACCGTTATAGTGCTGCTTATTTCTGTGATTATCGAAAAGTTCTCCCGTTTCCATCAGCTTATCGAAATGTGCTTTGAAAACGGTATAGTCCTGTTCGTAATCGTGAACATCAAAGATATCGGTTTCAACATGGAAATTACCGCTTGTATCAATGCAGGGGCGGGTTTCGTCAAGCTGCTTTGTAACTCTGTAAATCATTCTCAGCAGCTCGTCATCCTGCTTTCTGCCGTTAATATCCCAAGTCTCATTGAACGGGCACCAGCCGACAATGGCTGGATGGTTAAAATCTCTTGCAACAGCCTCGCACCACTCGGGCAGAAAAGCCGAAAGGGCGTCGGTTCTTGAATGGTCAAGCCCCCAGTTCGGAAATTCTCCCCAAACGATATATCCCATTTTGTCGCAATGATAAAGGAATCTCGGATCGAAAACCTTTTGATGAAGCCTTGCGCCGTTAAAACCGACGGCAAGAGAAAGCTCGATATCCTTTACCAAGTCTGCCTCGGTCGGAGCGGTATAAATTCCGTCGGGATAAAAGCCCTGGTCGAGCACAAGTCTCTGGAAAACGGATTTGCCGTTGATGAGGAACTTAAAGCCGTCAAGCTTAACGCCGCGAAGCCCGAAATAGCTCTTTACTTCATCTTCACCGAAAGTCAGCTTCAAATCATAAAGTCTGCCGCAGCCGACCTCCCACAGATGCTTTTCGGAAAGGGCGATTTCTCCATTGACCGTGCCGCAGGCTTTCTTTTCAAACGAGCCAACGGCTCTGCCCTCATAAAAAGCCTCCGCCTTGAAACTGCCGCAGCCCTCAACAACTGCCGAAACGGAAAGAGTTCCGTTGACATAATCGGGATAAAGCTTAAAGCTTCTGATGTATTTCTCGGGAACGAATTCAAGCCAGACCGTCTGCCAGATGCCCGTTGTTCTTGTGTAATCGCAGGCGTGAGATTTAAGCTCCTCGCTCTGCTTTCCTCTCGGAACAAGGGGATTTCTGACATCGTCAACAGCGTTAACAACAACGGTGTTTTCACCCTCGGTCAGATAATCGGTTATGTCAAACTGAAAAGAGGTGTAACCTCCCTTGTGATAACCCGCCTGCTTTGCGTTAACAAAAAGATATGCTTCGTGGTCAACGGCTCCGAAATGAATTAAAACTCTGCCCTTTAACTGCTCGGCAGTGATGTTAATCTTCTTTCTGTACCATACGGCGGGAATGAAATCCTTGTGCTCAATTCCCGACAGCTTGCTCTCGGGGCAGAAAGGAACGGTGATTTTTTTGCTCCACTCCTCTTTTTTCTCGAAGCCGGCTTCTCTGCCGCTGTTGCCGAAGTCAAATTCAAAATCCCACTCTCCGTTGAGATTGAGCCAATCGGCTCTCTCAAACTGCGGATTGGGGTGCTCACTTCTGGGTATGTTGCTCATATTTCTTTTTCTCCTTAAAAATGTTAAATTTTAAAAAATCTGCTTTCAAGCATCGCCGCAAGGCAATGATATACAGGCAGAGTTAATTCCTGAATTTTGAATGTTTCTCTTTCGGGCAGCCTGATGCAGACGGTTGACAGCTCCGAAAGCGGACTATCTTTTTCGCCCGTCACCGAAACCGTCTTTATTCCCGCCGCCTTTGCCGCCTTTGCCGCATAGACAACATTTTGCGAAAATCCCGAGGTGCTCAAGCACAGCAGAGCGTCCTCTTTTTTTGCATATGCATAAACCTGCTGAGCAAAAACAAGGCTCGGAACAGCGTCGTTTTCAAACGCCGTCATCAGCGCCGAATGAGCGCAGAGTGAAACCGCAGGCAAGCCCTTTTGCAAATTTTCCGCGGCAAAATCATCACCGAAATCTGCCTTTTCTTCCGCAGAAAGCGGTCTTTTTTTCAAAAAGCCTTTCATAAGCTCGCCCACGAAATGGTCGCAGTCCGCCGCGCTGCCGCCGTTGCCGCAGCAGAGCAGCTTTCCTCCGCTCAAAAAGCAGTTTTCAAAAATATCATAAGCCCCGATTATCTCGCTTTCGCATTGAATAAGCGCGGGATAGCGCTCAAAAAGCTCTTTTAAAAAAGCAAAATTCATTTTTCTCCCTCCGCAAAATCCTTTGCAACTCCGAGGGCGGCAAAATCTCCGATTTCATCGCCGAGCATTGCGGGAACAACCTCACAGCACTGCGCGGAAACAGAAAGCGCCTCTTTTTTGATTGCTTCGTTCATACTCTCGATAAGCAGATGACCCGAGCGCTGAAAAATGCTGCCGATAACTATTTTTTCGGGATTGAGAATGTCAATTAAAATCGAAATTCCCTGCCCGAGCTTTTCTCCGCAGCAGCGGTAAATTGCATTTGCAAGCTTATCGCCCGCATCTGCTGCCTGCGCTATTGTTTTTGCCGTAACGTCATCACGCGGAATTATGGTTGAGCCGTTATAAATCGAAAGCATTTTTTTGCCCATTGCGGCTATGCCCGCACCGCTGCAAAAGCCCTCAAACGAGCCTGCTTTGCCGTAAGCCACGGGACCGTCGGCGTCAAGCCTGATATGACCTACCTCGCCCGCCGTGCCGCTCGTTCCCGAATAGAGCCTGCCGTCTATTATGAGACCTGCGCCCATTCCCGTTCCGAAGGTCAGAAAAACCATATTTCTGCATCCCTTGCCCGCGCCGAATTTCCACTCGGCAAGCGCACAGGCGTCGGCATCGTTTCTGATCTTGCAGGGAATACCAAGCTCTGATTTCACGATGTCCGCAAGAGGCACATTATCCCAGTCGGGAAGATTCGGCGGGCGCATAATTATGCCCGTATCGCTGTTGAGCGGGCCTCCGCAACTCACGCCGCAGGCAATAACATCGCAGGGAGAAATGCCGTTTCTTGACAGCAAAGCCTTTGCGGAAGAAATCAGTTCTCCGACAACCTTTTCCCATCCCCTGCCCGCCAAGGTATCAAATCTGATTTTATCCTTGACCGAGGAAGCGCTCTTTTCGCTGAGAACAACGGCGCATTTTGTGCCGCCTATATCCATTCCGAGATAATATTTGATAAAATCAACCCCTTTGGAATGATAATGAAAGTATACACACATTCCGTTATTAAGTCAACAATAAATATTGGCGGTATTTCGGAGAAAAATATAACGGAAACGGCAAAAGAAAGGAATGAGCCGATTGGCAGTAACTTTAATCCGTGCCTCCGTGCTGTATGCAATTATTATTTTTCTTATCAGACTGATGGGAAAACGGCAGATTGGCGAGCTCCAACCCTCGGAGCTTGTTATAACCATACTGATTTCCGAAATAGCGTCAATACCGATGCAGGATAACACCATACCGATTATGAATTCGATAGTTGCGCTTTTTGTGCTTGTTGCCTATGAAATCCTGACCTCGGCGGCAGGGCTGAAAAGCTATAAGCTGCGCGCTTTTATGCAGGGGCATCCCGTGATAGTCATTCGTGACGGAAAGATTGATTTGAAGGCTCTCAAAAAGCTTCGCATGACGGTTAACGACCTTGTTACGGCGCTCAGGCAAAAGGATGTTTTTGAGATTTCACAGGTATCTTACGCAATATTTGAAACCAACGGAAAAATCAGCGTTCTTCTTAAACCCGAATACAGAAACACCACCGCGTCCGACCTTGACCTTCACCCGCGTGACGGCGGCATGCCCTTTGCCGTTATCTGCGACGGAAAGATAATCGAGGACACGGCCGACGAAGCGGGAATTGACGCTTCGGCGATTAAAAAGCTCGTTCTTTCAAGCAAAGTGCCGATGAAAGAGATAATCATTATGACCGTCAACGCCGACGGAGCTTCTTATATTGCAAAAAAGGAGACAGACGATTGAAAAGAGTTGCCGCCGCACTTTTGCTCCTTGCGAGCGCCGTTGCCGTTGCCGCATGGTCGGGATATGTTTTTCGCAGAGAGATGGACAAGCTTTCGGCATCTCTCAACGAGCTGATTGACTGCTCGGAAAGCTGCTCCGACGCCGAGCTTGCCGAAAAAACCGATATGCTTCTCACGCAATGGAGCAGCTCCTCCCGCCTGCTTCATTCTCTTGTAATCCATGAAGGTATGGACGAGCTGGAGCTGAATATAACCGCTCTGCCTTTGATAATCGAGCACTCGGAAAGAGAAGAATTCAGGCTTAAATGCATAGAGGCAATAAATCAGATTCAAAGCCTCACGCTCGCCGAAAAACTGAGCCTTGAAAATATTTTATAGCTTCAAATTATGTACAATTTGTAAAATCCGTTCCGCAAGCCCCGGGACTATTGTGTTTTAAAGAGAAAAGTGGTAGAATATATTCAGCTCGGATCCGGGCAAAAACGATTTTCAAGCCGCATATTTTTAAAGGCCGGCGGTTTTGAAAATTGAAGTGAAGAGGAGGAGAATTTATGGAATATGCTATGCTGATTTTCTGGATTGTTCTGCTCGTTGTGCTTATCATTGTCGAGGCCGCCACGGCTCAGCTCGTTACCATTTGGTTTGCCGCAGGCGCCGCCGCCGCAATCATCGCTGAGCGCTGTCACGCGCCGCAATGGCTGCAATGGATAGTTTTCCTTGCAGTTTCGGTTATCGCGCTGATTGCAACGCGCCCCCTCGTCAGAAAAGCAACGCAAAAAACAATACAGCCCACCAATGCCGACCGATGTATAGGTCAGACTGCGGTAGTCATCGAGGATATCAACAATATCGAGGGCAAGGGTCAGGTTCATGTTAACGGAATTACATGGACTGCACGCTCGGCCGACGGTTCAGTCTTTAAAAAAGATGAACGCGTTACTGTTGAAAAAATCGACGGCGTTAAGCTTATTGTAAAAGCAGAAAACAAATAATCAATATAAACCAACCTGCCGTTTAAAAACGGCAAAGAATTAAGGAGGAAGAAACATGGATTTCATTGGCGGATTGATTTTAATACTCTTAGCGGTTTTTCTCATCGCGGTTGTTATTCTCAACATCAAAATTGTTCCTCAGTCAAAAGCATATGTTATTGAAAGACTCGGAACATACAGCACCACCTGGCAGACGGGCTTCCACATCAAAATTCCCTTTATTGAGAGAATTTCAAAGCAGGTTTCCCTCAAGGAACAGATTGTCGATTTCCCGCCCCAGCCCGTTATCACAAAAGATAATGTTACAATGCAGATAGACACGGTCGTTTTCTTCCAGATTACCGACCCGAAGCTCTTTGCCTACGGCGTTGAAAGACCCATTTCGGCTATCGAAAATCTGACCGCTACAACACTCAGGAACATCATCGGCGAAATGGAGCTTGACCACACGCTCACCTCAAGAGATGTTATCAACGCAAAAATCAGAGGAATTCTTGACGAAGCGACCGACCCGTGGGGCATAAAGGTCAACAGAGTTGAGCTTAAAAACATCCTGCCGCCCAAGGAAATTCAGGACGCGATGGAGAAGCAGATGAAAGCTGAGCGTCAGCGCCGTGAAGCAATCCTCACCGCAGAGGGCGAAAAGGCAAGTAAAATCCTTGTTGCCGAGGGTCTTAAAGAAAGCCAGATTCTCGCCGCAGAAGCCGAAAAGCAGAGTGCAATCCTCGCCGCAGAAGCCGTCAAGGAAGCAAAAATCAGAGAGGCAGAGGGTGAAGCGGAAGCTATTCTTAAAGTTGAGCAGGCAAGAGCCAAGGCAATCGAGCTTATCAACGAAGCCGCTCCCGGCAACGGATATCTGACCATCAAGAGCCTTGAAGCTTTTGAAACAGCGGCAGACGGCAAAGCAACCAAGCTCATCATTCCGAGCGACCTGCAAGGCATCGCAGGTCTTGCGGCAAGCGCAAAGGAAATTCTGTCGGATAAATAAGCATAATCCCGGCGGGCAGTCTTTTGACTGCCCGTTTTTTCTGCCCGAAAAATCAAATCATTTTTACGGCGGCTTGTGGGCAAGCCGCCCTACACTACCCGATAAATAAATTGCAGTGCTTTCACAATTTACCAATTCCGCATTAATTTGTGTTGATTCTGGGACGATGTGGGCATCGTCCCCTACGAATTGCACGCCGTAAAACAAATACATTCGGGTACGGGTGAAGCCCGTCATTAATTCCGCATTATGCATTACGAGTTTTTCGCGGAACGCTGAGGACAGCGTTCCCTACGATGTCATCCAAAAAAATAAAGATAATCGGGTACGGGTGAAACCCGTCATCAATTCCGAATTACGCATTACGAGTTTTTCGCGGAACGCTGAGGACAGCGTTCCCTACGATGTCATCCAAAAAACAAAGATAATCGGGTACGGGTGAAGCCCGTCATTAATTCCGCATTACGCATTACGAATTCCGAATTATTTTGCGGGTCGTCGAGGACGCCGACCCTACGATACCGCCATTAATTTTCGCGTTTTCACGGACAGCCGCAAGGGCTGTCCCTACGATTTGCGCCTTGAAAACGAATATATTCGGGTACGGGCAAAGCCCGTCATTAATTCCGCATTACGCATTACGCATTACGAATTCTAAATTACGCATTGGTTCCGAGTGTGTTTTACAAAAAAATTAGGTTTTTTGACATTAAATATTGAATTTCAATCATATAGATGTTACAATTAATTGAAAAATATATCAGGAGGGATATAATGAGCACAACTCTAAAAAAAGATGCCAAGGTTCAGGAGCTTATGAATTCATATGCCGATTGGTTTCTTGATTCAAAGAAGCTTAACGAAGGCAAAATGACTTCCGAGCTTTTCCCCTATGACACAATGTTCTCCCCCATCAAAATCAACCGCATGACAGTTAAAAACAGGCTCGTTATGGCGCCCATGGGCAACATCTCAATGTGTGACGAAACAGGCAGACCCAACGAAAAAATGATTGCCTATTTCACGGAGAGAGCCAAGGGCGGAGTCGGACTTATCACAACGGGTCTTGTTCCCGTTACCCACGGTATCGACAACTCGATAACCGAGCTTGACAAGCTGACTTATTTCCCGAGAATTGACCGCAGCAGAACCGTTTTTGCCGGCTGGCGCGACCTTGCGGCAAACGCTCACTCCTACGGCGCAAAGGTATTTCTTCAGGCAACGGCAGGTCTCGGCAGAGTAGGCAATCCCCAATGCCTCACAACTCAGTTCAAGCTACCCGTTTCCGCTTCGTGGAACAAGAACTGGTATATGCCCGAGGTTCCTTGTATGCAGCTTTCTGACCATAAGTGCAAAAAAATAATCGCCAACATAGGTCAGGCGGCAGCAGACGCCAAGGCTATGAATCTTGACGGCATTTATCTGCACGGTCACGAGGGATATCTTATCGAGCAGCTTACCAACCCCGCATTTAACCGCCGCAAGATGGGCAAATACGCCGATTGGCAGGCATTCGGCATCGATATGGTTAAGAAAATCCGCGAGCGCACCGATGACCGTTACCCGATTATGTACAGAATCGACCTTTCGCTGGCTCTTAATGAAACCTACGGCGAAAGAATGGATAAACCCGCTCTCAAAAAATATAAAAACGGCAGAACAATCGCAATGACGCTTGATTATATGAAAAATCTCGTCAAGGCGGGCGTTGATATCTTTGATGTTGACCTCGGCTGCTATGACAACTGGTGGCTCCCCCATCCGCCCGGATCAATGCCTCCCGGCTGCTTCCTCGACATTGCAAAAATCGTTAAGGATTTCTTTGCCGAAAACAACATTCTTTCCAATGCGGGTGTTCCCGTTCCCGTTGTCGGCGTGGGCAAGCTCGGATATCCCGACCTTGCGGAAAGAGCACTGCGCGAGGGCAAATGCGATATGGTTATGCTCGGCAGACCCCTGCTTGCAGACCCCGAGTGGCCCAACAAGGCGCGCACGGGCAGAGTTAACGAAATCCGCCCCTGCATCGGCTGTCAGGAAGCCTGCCTTAACGAATTCGTTGAGGGCGGTCATCCCCAGTGCGCCGTAAATCCCAGAACGGCGTTTGAGGAAATCTATCCCGAAATCCCCACTCCCGCCGAAAAGCCCTGCAAAATTGCAGTCATCGGCGCAGGCCCCGCAGGCATAATGTGCGCCGTAACTGCGGCAAGGCGCGGCCATGAGGTTGACCTTTATGAAAAGGATAACCGCATCGGCGGCAGACTTATCAGCGCAAGTGTTCCGGGCATCAAATTTGATGTTGCAAACTATCTCGAATATCTCAAAGGCGTTATCGAGAGAGCGGAAAAGGAATATAAATTCAAGCTTCACCTCGGCTGCGAAGCAACTCCCGAGGCAATAAGGGCGGCAGGATATGATAAGATTGTTGTTGCCGCAGGCACAAAAGACATCTTCTTCAAGCTTCCCGGCTATGAAAATGCCAAAACCACTCAGGCTGTTGCAGTTCTTGAAAATCCCGAGCTTGTTAAGGACGCAAAAGATATCATAGTTATCGGCGGCGGCGTTGTAGGCTGTGAAACAGCTTACTTCCTCAACAAAGAACACGGCAAAAATGTTACCGTTATTGAAATGACGCCGTATTTTATGAATCATACCTGCACGGCAAACAGAGGCTATCTGCTCAAATATATGTATGATTCAAATATCAAGCTTCTCAACTGCACAAAGCTTCTTGAATTCGTTGACGGCGGCGTTAAGGTTTCAAGAAACAAGCACAAGAATGTTCCCGACCCATATCTGACATGGACTCCGATACTTCCCGAGAATGTTCTCAATCCCCTTGCCAAGAAAATCGGCGATGAATCAACCGTTGAAACTCTCAATGCCGATATGATTATTATGGCGGGCGGCGGCAGACCCGATGAAGAGCTTTTCCTTGAATTCCAGAAGGTCTGCAACGACAAAGAGGTATATAACATCGGCGACAGCTTCAAGGGCGGCAAGGTCTTTGAAGCCACCAAGTCAGGCTATATGCTCGCGCTTTCACTTTAATTACGGATGAAAGGACAGACGCATTATGGATTATAAAATGACACTAACCCCCGAGGAAGTTGATATTCTCAACGGCTCAAAGGGTGAAACTATGGCAAAGGTTATGAAAACCCTTGTGCTTTACGGCGACGCTTTCGGCGCAACCAAGATGGTTCCCGTTGAGAGCAAAATGGGTCACCTTGTAACAAGCTTCGGTCTTAAAGTTATGAAGCCCGTTTACGACCTTATGGATCAGCTTATCGAGGGCGGCGCAATTTCAACTCAGAAATTCTCCGTTGACCCCAAACCGCTCGACAAAAATGTTCCCGCAAACTTCCTTCAGAAGCTTATCTTCAATAAGTTTATGTATACCATGCAGAAGAGCTACGATTCGCAGCTTTCAAAGCTCGGCCTTGCCGATGAAAATGCCTACACCTGCACCTGCTATATGGATGAGGTAGGCAATGTTCCCAAAAAGGGCGAGGTTCTTTCGTGGGCTGAGTCCTCTGCCGTTGTTTATGCCAATTCCGTTCTCGGCGCACGCTGCAACAGAAACTCCGGCATTATTGAGCTTTTCGGCTCCATAGTCGGCAGAGTTCCTTATTTCGGACTTGTTACCGACGAGGGAAGAAAGGCAACCTGGATTGTTGAAGTTAAGACAACCAAAAAGCCCGAAGCTCAGATTCTCGGCTCAGCAATCGGTATGAAGGTTATGGAAGATGTTCCTTTTATAAAGGGTCTTGACAAATGGATAGGCACGGAGCTTAACGGCGACGCAAAGGCTTATCTTAAAGATTTCGGCGCGGCAACCGCTTCCAACGGCGCAGTCGGTCTTTATCACATTGAAAACCTCACTCCCGAAGCGGTTGAATCAGGCGAAAGCCTTATTGCCGAGGGTGCAAAAACATATGTTATCGATGACGCCGAGCTTGCAAGAGTTCAGGCAAGCTATCCCGTTATGTGGAAGAAAAAGGACGCAACTCCGAAGCTCTGCTTTGTCGGCTGCCCCCACCTTTCACGCGCTCAGCTTATCGAATGGACAGATAATGTAACGGAGGGTCTTAAAAAGAACGGTCTTAAAAAGGTTTCCATTCCTACGGTCTTCACCGCCGCTCCCGCAGTTATCGATGAGTTCAACAAAACTCCCTATGCCGAAAAGCTTAAAGCAACGGGCGTTATTCTCAGCTATATATGCCCGCTTATGTATATGAATAACCCCCTGTGCAAGGCAATGCCCGTTATCACCAACTCAAACAAGCTCAGGACATATACAACCTCCCGCTATTACAGAAGCGATGAAATTCTTGACATAATCACAAAGGAGGCAAAGTAAGATGAAACAGTTTAAAGGACGCCCCGTTGTGGCAGGCTTTTGCACTGCAAACGCTCTTGTTTCTCACGGCGGTTTCAACACTCTCGCCTCTTTCCAGAACGCCTTGCAGTTCGGCGACAAAACCGCCAAGTGCGGCGACCAGAACAATGCCGACCTTTACGAAAAGCCCATGGTAGGAACGGCTCTCTGCCTTCCTCAGACTATCGGCTCGACAACCGGCGGTATGGTTCTCTACTGTGCAAAAGCCATGAACAGAAATCCTGCCTGTATGCTCTTCTCGGAGCATATTGATTCCCTTGCCTGTGCAGGAGCCGTTCTTGCGGCGGTTTGGACAGATGAACCGATGGTAACGGTTGACTGCCTCGGTCAGGAATTCCTTGACTATGTTAAGGACGGAATGAAAATCACCGTTGAACCCGACGGAACGGTTACGGTTGACTGATATCGGTTAAAAAACATTTTCGGCGCACCGCAATTCGGATTGCAGTGCGCCGTTTTTTTGTCGATTTTAAGGGTATTATTCTTTTTATGCATTTTAAACAAATCGTCTGTTTTCAATTTGTATAAACCGCTGAAATTGTGAATTTGGCAAAAAATGTCTGTTTCCCTACTTGCAAATATTCCAAAAAAGGTATATAATGTGTGACAATTAGGGTCAATTATTTCAGGAGGGATACTATGTATCGCGTTGTCAGAATTTCAAAAATAATTGACGGTGAGGTTTCTGATCTGTTTGGAGTTGAAGATTATCCCCTAATTGCCTTGGATTTCACCGCCACAGAAAGCGAGGCCGAAGAACTCGCCTGTTTGCTCAACGATAATGCCGTTGAGCCTATTCATGTTCCGGACATAATCGAAGATATGTTTTACAGCGGATGAAAAAGGCTCATACACAATATCTTATTAAATCAGCAGTCCCTCAGCTTAAATGCCGAGGGACTGCTTTCGTTTACACATCAAGCTCTGAAACTTCCTTGGGATATTCTCTGAGCTCATCATCTGCATGGAGCGGAGACCACACCTGAGCAAAGAAAGGGTCAACCTTTGCGCGGTTACCGTAATTCCAGCTCTTTCTCTCACATTCATCACACCAGTGACCGCCCTCAAGCACGAGCCTCGGGCTTGCCTTAAACCTGTGACCGAATGCACACTCAAATTCGAGCTTGCCTGACCAATCGCCCTTTTCCATTGAATCGGAAATGCACTTTCCGCCTCTAAACTCAGCAGCTTTTTTAATATCTTCAATAGTCAGTTCGCTCTCGGGCTTGCTTTCATCATAGCCGTGGTCAAGAAGAATAACCTTGTCCCAATCCGAGAAATGCTCCATATCATCTATTGACTCGGGCAAAGCCTCCCAAGCTTTTCTGCTGCCCCAATAAGCGTCGATGTGATCCTCAACGTTATCTTTAATAAAATGCTTTGTGCCGTGCTCGGTATAGGCAAGCTTATCAAACATTTTCTTCATTATAAAGCCCATAAGCCTTTGACCGCCGGGAAGCTTGCATATAGCCTTAGAGGCGGCAGCGGTTGCTCCGAGCTGTTGCAGATAACAGTCATAATAATACTGCATTGAATCCTGCCTGAAATGAAGATAGTTTTCAAGTTTATCGGAATCAAGATAATAATGACCGTGGAAATTTCGGGTTGCCTGAGCTTTAGGGTCAAGAATATAAGAAAGCTTGTTTATGCCTATATCGCCGTAAAGCTTTTTAAACATCGTGAATGTGTCCACACGGCAGCTTTCGCCGCCGCCGATATTATAAATATGACCCCAAAACTCCTCGGGCAGAGTGTTTTCGCTGTCAAAAAGGCTCAGATTTCTCATAAGCCTGCCCGAATCTCTGTCGGAAACATATTCAAGAACATTGTCAAAGCAGTTATGGAACATAATCGCATCTCTGATTTTGCTCATTGCAGGGCCGATTATGCCTGTCTGTCGCAGACTGACCCAATATTTAAGACCCGATTCAATAACATATCTTTCTGCTGCAACCTTTGAAACGGCGTAATAATCAAACATACTCGGCTTTATCGGATCGCCGACTCTGCCCCAGTGAATCGGCGGCATTCTGTCGCCCGTTTCGGCAACCGTGCCGATATATACGAATTTTACTTCGTCCGCTCTGCCCTGCTCCTTGATTGCTTCAATGATATTCTTTGTGGAGCCATAGTTTGCCTGCATGGCTTTTTTGGGATAATAGTCCGCCTGCGGAGAAACAAATGCCGCTATGTGCAAAACTATTCCGCAATCTTTGACACAGTCAAAAACGGTTTTATAATCCGTCAGGTCGCCCCAGCGGATATCAATGCCTTTTTTGCCGGCATAAGGAGCCAGCAGTTTTTTGTTTTTTTCCGACGGTCTTGCCAGAATAAGGATATCGTATTTGTCGGTATCCTGTGCCATTTGCTTTAAGCTCTCATAACCCATTCCGCCGGTTGCACCGGTCAGAAATACCTTTTGCTTCATTGGTTACACCTTCCCGATTTATTATCATAGCCTCATTATATCATCACGGTGTTGATTTAACAACCGTCAGATGTTTTTAAAAAACCGTAAATACAACAAATCAGAAAAAAATGTCCGATTAATAGAATATTTTTTAAAAAAACACCGCCGACTATGGGCATAAGTCTGCCGATAATCAGCGGTATAATTAATATTATTCAGTTCATCGTTTCAGGCGTTTATCGGTCTTTGTTGCAAGCCGTGTGCCGACGCTTTGGAAAATCTGAACAAGCGCGATAAGCAGAATAACCGCAAGGAGCATAATAAGGTACTTATAGCGGTAATAGCCGTAGTTTATCGCAATTTTTCCGAGACCGCCGCCGCCTATGATTCCGCTCATTGCCGAATAGCTTAGAATTGTGGTTATTGCTATTGTGGCATTTGAAATAAGAGAGGGAACGCTCTCGGGAATCATAACCTTAACAATTATTTGCAGCGGTGAAGCGCCCATACTCTGAGCCGCCTCGATAATATTGGGATTTACTTCTCGCAGGCTGCTTTCAACAAGCCTTGCCACAAACGGAAACGACGCTATGACAAGCGGAACTATTGACGCCGTTGTGCCTACCGCCGTGCCGACTATTGCGCGGGCAAGCGGAAAAGCCATAATCATAAGAATAAGAAACGGCACCGAGCGCAGCAGATTTATGACTACATTCAGAAAATGCATCAGACTCTTGGGCAAGGGCATTACGCCGTTTTTTTCTCCCGCAACGAGCATAACTCCCAGAGGAAGCCCGAGAATAATTGCAAACGCCGTTGCAAGCACGGTAACATAAAAGGTTTCCCAAAGCCCGAGCGGAAACTCGGTTTTGACTATTTCAAAAGCCTCTGCAACCGCTTCGGAGGCAAAGAGATTTTCAAGCATCAGTCCTCAACCTCCTCAACGATAATGTCGGGAACGGAGCGCAGATATTCAACAGCCTGCTTCATCTGCTCCTCCCCCGAAATTCCCAAAAGCATATTGCCGTAAGCCTTGTCGCCTATGCTCTTGGTTGACGCCGCCATAATGTTGGCGGTTATATTCTTTTCCATAGCCATTTTTGAAATCAGAGGAGTTGACGCCGCTTTTGCGCCGTTAAAAACAACTCTGATAACCTTTTCGCCCTGTGTATGGGTTATAATCTCGTCAGCTTCGCAGCTTTCGGGGAAAACAAGCCTCTTCGCCGCGTCTGATTTGGGAGCGGAAAATACCTCGCTGACCGCGCCCTCCTCAACAACTGAGCCGCCGTCAAGAATTGCGACCTTGCCGCAGATTTCTTCAACAACGCTCATCTGATGAGTGATGATTATAACCGTTATGCCGAGCTTTTCATTGATATCCTTTATCAGCCCGAGAATTGAATGAGTTGTGTTTGGGTCAAGAGCGCTTGTTGCCTCATCGCAAAGCAAAACCTTGGGATTAGTCGCAAGAGCTCTTGCAATCGCAATCCTTTGCTGCTGACCGCCGGAAAGCTGAGCGGGATAGGCGTTTGCCTTGTCGGGCAGACCGACCGTTTCAAGCAACTCATAGGCGCGCGCCTTAGCTTCATGCTTGCCGACGCCCGCAAGCTCAAGCGGAAAACAGACATTTTTAAGGCAGGTTCTCTGCATAAGCAGATTGAAGCCTTGAAAAATCATCGTTATATTGCGCCTTTTTTCACGAAGCTGTGCGCCGCTGAGGCTGCCGATATCGCAGCCGTCAATCAAAACGCTACCCTGAGTCGGGCGTTCAAGCATATTTATACACCGCACGAGAGTGCTTTTTCCTGCGCCGCTCATGCCGATTATGCCGTAAATATCGCCGTCATTGATAGTCAGGCTGACATTTTTGAGCGCTTCAACCGTTCCGTCGGCAGTCTGAAAAGATTTTGAAAGATTTTTTATTTCAATCATCGGGTCAACCTCCGAATACGGATGTTTTTATTTTGCAGCGTCAAGCGAGGTCTGCTTTCCGCCGTAGATGCCCAGAGGCTCAACATGGATGGTTGCAACGGATACGATGTGAGTTCCGTTTTCGGCATTGAAATCGTCAAGATAGGGTGTATGCTGGAAGTAGTTAGCGTCGATTTCGCCGCTCTCAACAACATTGTTGGGCTGAACATAGTCGGTGTATTCAACTATTTTGAGAGTGATGTTCTTTGCCGCAAGGATTTCCTGAGCTATTTTAAGGATTTCTGCGTGGGGTGTGGGAGAAGCGGCAACCGATACGGTCTGACCTGCGAGAGCATCATAATTTACACTTGCGTCATAGCCGTCGCCGGGATTTTCAACAGTGCTGACAACTGCTCCGCCGTATTTCTGAGAGATGAAATCGGCAACCTGCTTGCTTTCAAGAGCAGCCTTGAGAGCCTTGATAAGCGCTGAATTTTCGTTGCCTTCTTTTACTGCAAGAATGTTGCCGTAAGCCGATGATGAACCTTCAAGAGCAAGAGCGTCGGTAACGGGATTAAGGTTTGCGGAAATTGCATAGTTTGAGTTAATAACCGCGTAATCAACATCCTGAAGAACATTGGGAAGCTGAGCAGCCTCAACCTCTTTGAAGGTTATATTGTGGGGATTTTCGGCAATATCAAGAATTGTAGCGGTGATGCCTGCGCCCTCTTTAAGGGTGATTATGCCCTGCTCCTGAAGCAGAAGCAATGCGCGGGCTTCGTTGGTGGTGTCATTGGGAACGGCGATAATCAGACCCTCTTCTTTTGAGCAGGACGAAAATGCCGCCAGAACAGAAAATGCGAGAACAACTGCGAGAACTGCGGAAAGTATTTTTTTCATTGTAAAGTCTCCTTAACTTTAAATTTTTTGTTTTTATTGATTACCGAAGTTTAAGACATCGGCACATTCGTTTATTCTTTATATTCGTTTCAACAATAATCTGTGTTACCGTTTTCATAACGAACTCCTATAAAAAGTCAAGTGGTTAGAACCAACTTGCTGTATTTTTTTGTAAATA
>JBJEQB010000032.1:0-9823 GCA_051881535.1 Acutalibacteraceae bacterium
CGCTTTTTATGAAAATCAAGGCTATTTCAAAAAAAGTTATGGATTTATAAAAAAACTATAATCAAAACAAGAAATAAAAAACGCACAAAATCACAAAAATCCGTAGGGTTCGGCGTTCCGCCCGTGAAAGGAGTGAGCAAATGAGAATAACCGCAAAAAGAGCCGCAATTATATATGTGCTTATTCTTGCGTTTATTGCAGGAATAGGAATCTTCGTTGCAGGGCTTATGCTCAACGGCCCCGAATGGGCTTCAAACAAGGCGAACCGCCACATCTATTCAAGCGGCTCAATCGTAAACGCTGGCACGATTTATGATTCAAAAGGCGTTGAGCTTGCCAAAAGCTCCGATAACGAAAGAATTTTTGTAAAAGGCGAAAACCTGCGTAAATCCGTGCTCCATATTGTGGGCGACACGGCGGGTTATATTTCAACCGGCACTCACTATCTTTACCGCGACACGCTCTCGGGCTACAGCCGGATTGAGGGCATTTATAACCTGAAACAAAAGGGCACGGGAACGGACATCACGCTGAATATCGACAGCGAAGCAAACAAAATCGCTTACAACGCATTGGGAGATTATAACGGCGCGATTGCCGTTTATAACTACAAAACGGGCAAGCTGCTGTGCAGCGTTTCAAAGCCGTCTTACGACATAAACAATCCGCCCGATGACCTTTTGACCAACGAAAAATATCAGGGAGTTTTTCTTGACAAGGTTGTTTCGGGAATTTACACGCCCGGCTCGATAATGAAAATCGTCACCGCCGCCTGCGCCATTGAAAATATCCCCGATATTTATTCCCGTACCTTTGAGTGCGACGGCGAATACGAAACGGGCGACGGCAAGGTTATCTGCAACGGCGTTCACGGCACGGTGGATTTTCAAAAGGCGATGAATGAATCCTGCAACTGCGCGTTTGCGGAAATTTCAATCGAGCTCGGTGCGGATAAGCTGAAAAAGACCGCCGAAAGCCTCGGCTTCAACACTCAGCTTTATGCAAAAGAAGTCCGCCTGACAAAGAGCAGGTTTTCGCCCTCAACCGAAAGCAAGGCGGAGCTTGGCTGGGCGGGCATCGGGCAGTCAACAACCTATGTGAACCCCGCTCACTTTCTGGCAATCGCGGGAGCGATAGCCAACGGCGGCGAGGGATATGCGCCCGACAGAATCCGTTCACTCGGCACATTTACCGAGATAATCGGCAGAGCGCCCGAGGTTATTGTAAAAATGAACCCCGACACCGCCGCAAAGCTCAACACGCTCCTGCGCTCCAATGTTGAGGATAAATACGGCGATTGGAAATTTGAAAACCTTGTTATGTGCGGCAAAACGGGAACGGCGCAGATTGACGGCGCAAAAAGCCACTCGTGGTTTGTCGGCTATTCCCAACGCGCCGACCTGCCGCTGGCAGTCGTATGCATTGCCGAAAACGCAGGCTACGGCTCGGGCGTTGCCCTGAACGCTTCAAATAAGGTTATGCAGTATTTTCTCAGTCAACTAAAATAATAAATCAACGGCTCTGTTTCAACGAAACAGAGCCGTTTTATTCTTAAATTATCGGAACGCGGAAACGGATATTCAATTCGGAATGCGTAATGCGTAATTCGGAATTGATGACGGGCTTCGCCCGTACCCTAATATATTTAATTGATTTCACGGTGGCAAATCGTAGGGACAGCCCTTGCGGCTGTCCGTGAAACGCAAAATTTAATGGCGTAATTCGTAGGGGTCGGCGTCCTCGACGACCCGCGAAAATTCGTAATGCGGAATGCGGAATTAATGGTTGTTTTTTATTTTCAATCCTCCGTCTTTTGCTTCGCAAAATCCACCTCCTTTGCCAAAGGAGGCTAATGTTACGGTAAGCTTTCTGCTATGGGCTCCTTAGAAAAGGAGCTGTCCGTAGGACTGAGGATTGATTTTGCCGTAAAATCGAGATGCTTTAATTCGTTTCTCCGCGAAATGTTTTGTTTTTTGCGGATTGTCGAGGACGCCAACCCCTACAAGTTACGCTGTGAAAATACGGCTTCGGTAGGGAACGCCGTCCTCGGCGTTCCGATAAATTCTGCATAAATTTGTGTTGATTTTGGGACGATGTGGGCATCGTCCCCTACGAAATGCACCGTAAAAACAAATATATTCGGGGACGGGCAAAGCCCGTCCTTAATTCCGAATTCCGCATTACGCATTCCGAATTGAATATCCGTCTTCTGCGATCCGAAAATCACATTTAATTCTTGGGATTAAGGAAAAGCTGCGCCCAGCAGAGCTTGCCGTCCTCATCGGGGTCGGCGGCAACGCCTACTCCCGTTTTGGTGAAATCCGCGGTCATAATATTTTCGTAATGGGTCTCTGACGCTTTCCACGCTTCGCAGACAGACTGCGCGTCGGGATAGCCCCAGCCTATATTTTCACCCGCAACACCCTTGGTGATACCCGCATCGGTCAATATGCTCGAAAAAAACTTTCCGTTGGGGCGGGTGTGGGAATGTTTGCCCGACCATGCGATTTCCTCCGCTCTGGCGCAGGCAATCTCCGTAAGCTGCTCATCAAGAGCAAGCGGAGCAAGCCCGCCCTCCTCGCGGTAGCCGTTGATTATCCTCATAACCGCGCTTATTTCGCTGCGGAACTTCTGCCTGTTTTCCCTTGCGGCGGGCAACAGCTCATTATATGCCGCGCTGTAACCGAGGCGGCCGTAATGCTCAGTTACATCCTCTTTGATAACAAGCTCCGTTCCGTCATCGAGCGTTTTGTAGTATGTTGTTATTGCAACGCTTTTGATAACGCCGTATTTCAGCTCCTCCGTGTAAGAGGTTTCTCTGGTTTTGTAATCAATCAGGGGCAGAGCCGTGCTGACTTTTGGAACGGTAATCTGCTTGGTTGTTGCGGCTGCTTTTTGAGTTGTGGTGCTTTTTGCCGTTGTTTTGGGCGGCTTTTTTGCTGTTGTGGGAGCTGCCGTTGTGGGTGCGGCGGTTGTTGTTGCCGTGGTTTCCGTTGCCGCCGCCGTGGTCGGCATCGCCGTTGTTTCGGCGATGGTTGCCGCCTGAGTGGTTTCGCTTTTTTCCGTTTCCTTTGCGGTGCATGAAACAAGGCCCGCAAAAATGAGCAAAGTCGCCGCTGCCGCGATTATTCTTTTTGTCATAACATCCTCCGTAAATCCAATGGGGTGCGCGCAGGCATTGCCCGCCTTTTTATACCGTCTCGTCAAAAACAAGAACCGCCGTAAAAGCCTTGTCCGTTATCTCAACATCGAGCTTTCCGCTCTGAAGCTGAGCAAGCTGTTTTGCAATCGAAAGCCCCAGCCCGTTGCCCTCGGTGTGGCGTGAGCTGTCGCTTCTGACAAAGCGCTCAAACAGCTCATCACCCGGAATTCCGATAGGCTCTGCCAAATCGTTTGAAATCCGGATAACCGCTTTTTTGCCGTCGCCCTCAAGCGAAAGTCTTATATCGCTGCCCTCGGCGGCATATTTGCAGGCATTATTGAGCAAATTTGAGAGAATTCGCCAGATGTATTCGCCGTCACCCATAACGAAAATCTCGTTTTCGGGCATTGAAATTCTCGGAAGAAGTCCGCATTGCTCGAATTTCAGCGCAAATTCCTCAACCGTTTGCTCGATTATGATATTAAGGCTTGTTTTTTCAAGCTTTATTTCAATATCGCCTGCGTTAATCTGAGAAATATCCACAAGATTATTTGCCAGAACGGTCAGTTTTTCTGTGTTACGGGCAATAATCTCAATGTATTTTTTCCGCTCCTCCTCTGTCAGATTTTCATTCCGCAGAAAATCGACATAGCTGCCTATTGAGGTGAGCGGGGTTTTGATATCGTGAGAAACATTTGTTATAAGCTCGTTTTTGAGCCTTTCGCTTTTAAGCTCCTGCTCGACCACCTTATTAATCTCTTTTCTTATCTGGTCAAGATTTTGTGCGTGAGCGCGAATGCTCGAAATAGTGAGCTTGTGGGCAATCTCATCGCCGAGAACGCCCTCGGCAAGCCTCTGCCCCTCCTCCTTGACATAGTGGAGATTTATCGCAACCATTGCAAAAATCGGAATTGTCAGCAGGCGCGTCATGCCCCAGATTATCAGGAACATTTTGAAAACAGACATCGGCTCAAATTTTTCGCTGAGAATTCCGAGATAGGCGATGGCGCAGAGAATTGCTGCTTCAAAAACAACATAAATAACAATTCCGAAAATGAGTTTGCCGAAAACAGGCATATCTCCGAAAATTTTTCTGACCCTGCGCGGAGTTTTGCGCTTGAATTTCCGCAAAACCATATAAATCAGCGTGTTCTTATATGCCTTGCCCTTTTTTACCCTGACCGAAAGCGTTGTCAGATAGGTCATCAGCACGAGCACCACGGCAACGCAGGTTATCATAATTACAACATTGTTGACAACCATATCAACATCCGCCGCAGAGGTCAGCCCGATTACAATCCACGCAACGGCAAAAACCGCCATTATAAACAGCGTGCATATATCGAGCGGTATTCTGTCAATGAAGCCCTCAACAACCTCGCTGTCCTCGCTGTCATGCAGACCTGCGTTTATTGTTACCAATGAAAGCAAAACCACGATTATCAGAATTGCAAGAATGAGCACAACAATCAGAACATATCTGAGCGAATTTGCAATTTCAATCCATCTGAACGCATTGGTATATTTATCGCCTATTCGCCCATGTGAATCGGAGCGGATGGCATAGTTTATTTTCAGCGGAATCATGGTTCCGTTTTCGTCAAAGGTATAAAAATCGGAGTTACCCTTATATTCGGAAGCACTTTCAATTTCTTCATAGGAATAATCGCTGCCCTGCGTGCTGTCAAACAAAACATTGCCCTTGATATCATTGACGGTGAAAACAAAGCTTGAATTTTCGGGCGCAAACTTTTCTTTATAGTAATTGAGCCTGTATTCGTTTTCACCCTCACGGGCGCAGTTGTAATAATCCTTGGCAAGCTCCGCATCGTCAAGCGAATAATTCTGAACGGCTATGCTCTTTGCGGTTTTTCCGTTGTCGCCCTTTTCATAGAAGTTATATTCAAGCAGATAAGAAACGCCCAGAATACAGCCGACAGCCGCAACCGTCATGCATATCAGGATTATAACCGACGCCGTTCTGTCGCTGTCATAGCGCAGTTGACCGCCGCGCATTATGAGTCACCTCCGCCAATGCCGCGTGGCAGCGGCTTTTTTTCCATTTTATAGCCGTGACCCCATATTACTTTGAGATAATCGGGTCTTGCGGGCGTGATTTCTATTTTTTCTCTCAAATGGCGGATATGAACGGTAACGGTGTTTTCCGCTCCGAGCGGGTCGTCACCCCATACCCTGCGATATATTTCCTTTGGTGAAAAAACTTGGTCAAGATTTTCCATAAAGAACTTGAGAAGCTGCATTTCGGTAGGAGTCAGGCTTATCGGCTCGCCGTCACGGGTAAAGGTTTTGGTGCGGTCGTCAAGCTCCAAGCCGCCGTTTCGCAGAACTCCCGCCGTTTCCGCAGTTTCGCTCGAGCCGCCGAGATGCATATATCTGCGAAGCTGTGATTTCACCCTTGCGATGACCTCAACGGGATTAAACGGCTTTGTGATATAATCGTCCGCCCCCGAGTTAAGACCGAACACCATATCGACATCGCGGCTTTTTGCCGTAAGCAGAATAACGGGGATATTGATATTCTGCCCTCTGAGCTTTGCAAGCGCGGTTATGCCGTCCATAACGGGCATCATAATATCCATCAGAAGCAGATGAATATTGAGGCTGCCGATTATTTCAAGCGCCTGAGCGCCGTTTTCGGCTTCGATTATGTTATATTCCCCGTCCGAAAGATATATTTTAAGCGCCGAGCGGATATCCGCCTCATCGTCGCAAACAAGAATGTTATACATACATTTCCTCACTTACCACTTTTTGCACGGGCATTTCTGCCTGATAAACGCCGCCCTGAATTCGGGATAGCAGCCGCATTTCAGGCATACTCCGCCGACAAGCGACTCACAGCCCGAGCAGACTGCAAGCCGCCTGTTATATTCCTCCCCGCCGCTTTTTTCGCGCGGCGGGATTTTTTCGATGTGCTCTTTAATGCTTTTGAGCGTGTCCTCCCTGCCGCTTTCAATCAGAAAGCAGCGGCGGCAAAATCTTTCGCCGCTCATTTTATAACGAACTTAACAACGCTGCACGCGGGAAGCTTAGCCGTGAAGCCGTCCGCACAGGCGGTAAAGTCGGAGAACTCTCCCGATTTAACACATTCCTTATCCTCAAAGCTGTTATAATCGCCGGGCTTGCCCGCAAGTATTTCCGCCTTGATTTCCTTAACCGCAAAGTCGGCTACCTGGCACTTAATCTCCGCCGCGTCCTGCGCCGAGGTGTTGGCAACCGTTGCGTAAATAACGCCGTTTTCATCTATCGACGCGCTCTCGATAAGCTGAGGAAGCTGTGCGCCGTCTTCGCCCGCCTTGCCGCTTGTTATGTAAGAGCCGAGCAGGGTGTTATTCTGATGGTCTTTATACATCTTGAAAACATAATAGGTCGGAGTGAGCAGCATTTCCTCGCCGTCGGTAAGTGCAACGGACTGAAGCACATTAACCGTCTGGGCAATGTTTGCCATTCTTATTCTGTCGGAATGTTTGTTGAAAATATTGAGCGTGAGAGCGGCAACTATCGCGTCTCTCATCGTGTTTTGCTGATAAAGGAAGCCGGGATTTGTGCCGGGCTCAACATCGTGCCAGGTTCCCCACTCGTCAACAATCAGGTCAACCCTTTTCTTCGGGTCGTATCTGTTCATAATTTCAAGATGGCGGGTGATGATTTCGTCCATCTTATAAGCCTTGGTCAGCGTGGTGTAGTATTCCTTTTCTGAGAATTCCGTTGCACTTCCCTTGTGATCCCAGTCGCCCGTAACCGTATAATAATGGAGCGCAAGCCCGTTCATATTCCAATGAGCGCGCTTCATAACCTCCTCCGTCCAGCGGTAATCCTCGCTGTTGGGACCGCAGGCAACCTTATATATCCAATTCTTTTCGGAATCGTAATTGCGGACATAGGTGGCGTATCTCCTGAACTGATTTGCATAGAATTCGGGCTCCATATTTCCTCCGCAACCCCAGTTCTCGTTACCTACACCGAAATATTTGAGCCTCCACGGCTCCTCTCTGCCGTTTTGCTTGCGAAGCTCGCTCATGGGTGAAAGCCCGCCGAAGGTCATATATTCAACCCATTCGCTCATTTCCTGAACGGTTCCGCTGCCCACATTGCCCGCAATGTAGCAATCACAGCCGAGCTGAGAGCAAAGCTCCATAAATTCGTGAGTTCCGAAGCTGTTATCCTCAACCACTCCGCCCCAATGGGTGTTTATCATCTTTTTCCTTGATTCCTTGGGACCTATTCCGTCTTTCCAATGGTATTCATCGGCAAAGCAGCCGCCCGGCCAGCGCAGAACGGGAATTCCCATTTCTTTAAGCGCATTGACAACATCGCAGCGCATACCGTTGACATTGGGGATATCGGAATCTTCGCCGACATAAAGTCCCTCATAAATGCATCTGCCCAGATGCTCGGAAAAGTGACCGTAAATGTCCTTGTTGATGCGGGATATTTTTTGATTGGGGTTGATAAGATATTTTTCCATAATAACAGCCTCCGTTCGGAAATTGCTTGTATTTTATTCATTATAACAGCAAACACTGCACAAATAAATAGTTTTTTGAATTTTTTTGCTGCTTACGGTCGGAAAAAATATTAAAATAACTCTTGACAACGGCGAATTACTTTGATATAATTCCTCTTGCACCTGCGGATGTAGCTCATCTGGTAGAGCGCCACCTTGCCAAGGTGGAGGTAGCGAGTTCGAGCCTCGTCATCCGCTCCATTAAAAAGTCTCTTTTGCCTTTGGGTAAAAGAGATTTTTTCAATTTATATCAAAGTCGGAACATTCAGAAAATTCGGAATTCGCAATGCGTAATTCGGAATTATTGACGGGCTTCGCCCGTGCCCGAATATATTTAATTTATTTTTCGGTAGCGCGATTCGTAGGGGACGATGCCCACATCGTCCCGCCAAAAATTCGGAATTGGTGAATTGTTAAATCATATGTTTATTATAAATCCAATGTAGGGCGGCTTGCCCACAAGCCGCCGAAAAAACACAGTCTATTTTATGGCGATAATCAATCCACAGTCCTACGGACAGCGATTCGCCTCCCTCGCGAGGGTGCGGGTTGCCGGTGGCAACCTCTGAGCGCAAGCTCAGAAGCACCGACCGAGGCGGGAGCCGTGACGGAGGATTGAAAATAAAAACCATTTATTTTTACGGCGTGCAATTCGTAGGGGACGATGCCCACATCGTCCCGCAAATCAGCACAAATTAATGCTGAATTTTTCGGAACGCCGAGGACGGCGTTCCCTACCGAAGCTGTATTTTTGCGGCGTAATTCGTAGGGGTCGGCGTCCTCGACGACCCGCGAAAACAATTCGCTTCATTAAATTTTTTTGAAAAGGAGCAGCCATGCAAAGAAGATACACGGGTAAAAACATAGTCAACTGCCGCGATTTGGGCGGTTATCCCGCCGCCGAGGGCAAGGTAACTCAATTCGGAAGAGCAATCCGCAGCGCAATCCCCACCACGCCGACCGAAAATGACATTGAAATGCTCAGAAAGCTCGGCGTTAAAACCGTTATTGATTTGCGCGGAGACGCCGAAACGCGCGATATGCCGAGCGTTTTCGCTTCCCTGCCCGATTTTGAATATCATCACATTTCCCTGCTCGAAACAAACCCCGTTTTTTCAAAAAAATGCACCGATATGTGCGAAATGTATATTCTTAGCCTGACCGAATACAGCCAAAACTACGCCGCCGCCCTGCGCCTGATATCGAGCCTTGACAAGCCGTTTCTCTTTCATTGCTTTGCAGGCAAGGACAGAACGGGTCTGCTTGCGGCAATGCTGCTCGGCGCGGCGGGCGTTTGCAGAGAGGATATAATCGCGGATTATCAGGTTTCCTACACCTATTTCCGCCCGTTTTATGAGCGCGAGCTGGAAGCAAATTCGGGCGTTATATGGGAAAAGAACCCCTCAAAATTCTATTCCGACCCCGCTGTTATGGAGCGAATTCTTGACTATTTTGAAGCCGAATTCGGCGGATTTTCGGGATATTTTGAAAACCTCGGGCTGAGTGAAGAGGAAATTCGCCGCCTTTCGGGATTGCTGCTGCCGTAAATCAGCCGTGCCCTTGCTTTTTGCCGAAAAGTAATTTTTCACCTTGAAAACCTACAAAAAATATGGTATTATAGGGTTTATCAAAAGAGTGAGGAGAATTGTAATGAAAATTTCAACAAAAGGGCGTTATGCACTTCGTATGCTGCTGGATTTGGCGGAGCATCAGAGCGACGGCTACATAGCTCTCAAAGACATTGCGGCTCGCCAGAATATCTCCAAAAAATATCTCGAACAGATAATTCCTATCTTTAACAATTCCGATGTTCTTAAAACCACCCGCGGTTTTCAGGGCGGATACCGCCTTGCAAAATCGCCCGATAAATACAGCTTCGCCGAAATTCTGCGAATGACCGAGGGCAGCCTTGCTCCCGTTGCCTGCCTTGAAAGCGAGCCAAACGAGTGCGAGCGTTGCGGCGAATGTGCAACCCTGCCCGTCTGGGAGGGGCTTTACCGCGTTATCAACGAATATCTCGAATCGGTTACGTTGCAGGATATTCTTGATATGCAGCGCGAAAAAAACGCTGAAAAACATTCAACATAAGGTGAATGGCGTAATCCGAACCTGCCCGAAAGCGAGTCTTTTCGCCGCTTTTCGGAGTTTCGGCA
>JBJEQB010000033.1:0-130902 GCA_051881535.1 Acutalibacteraceae bacterium
TGAACGAAAATATGCCCGTGAAAATCACGGTTCGTATTATTCCATTCACCTTAACGGGAGATGTTAAAACCAATGATAAAAAGTATGACCGGCTACGGCAGAGCGCAGAAGCTTGTTGACGGTATGGATATAACGGTCGAAATCAAAAGCGTTAATCACAGATATTTTGAGTTTTCGTCAAGGCTGCCGAGAAATTACGGCTTTCTTGATGAGAAGCTGAAAAGCTTTTTCAACAGCACTCTTGCAAGAGGAAAAATGGAGTGCTATGTCCAGATTGAAGCGGTTGAAGAGCCCGATACGCTCATCAGCCTTAATCACTCTCTTGTAAAAGGATACCTTGATGCTTACAAAGAGCTTGCGGAGACCTACGGCATTGAAAACGATATAAAGGTTTCAAATATTTCAAGAGTTTCCGATATTTTTATGGTACGCAAGCAGGCTGCGGATGAAGACAGAATCTGGGCGGCGGTATCCGAAGTTGCCAAGGCGGCTCTCGACGGATTTGTTGCAATGCGTGAGCGTGAGGGAGCAAGGCTGCGTGACGATGTGCTCTCACGCCTTGACGAGATAATTTCAAATGTAGAATTTATAGAAAAGCGTTCTCCCGAAACGGTTGCGGAATATAATGAGAAGCTGCTCGGCAGGCTCAGGGAAATGCTCGGCGACGCTCATATCGATGAGCAGAGAATATTAACCGAGGCGGCGATATTTGCCGATAAAATTGCCGTTGCGGAAGAAACGGTCAGGTTGAGAAGCCACATTTCTCAGCTTCGCTCATTCCTCGATTCAAGCGAGGCAATCGGCAAAAAAATGGATTTTCTCGTTCAGGAGCTTAACAGAGAGGCGAATACCATCGGCTCAAAGGCTCAGGATGTTGAAATTGCGCGCAGAGTTGTTGCCGTAAAGGCAGAGATTGAAAAAATCCGCGAGCAGATTCAAAACATAGAATAACGGAGGAAGTGCAATGAAGCTAATTAATATCGGTTTCGGCAATATGGTCAACGCGAGCAGGCTCGTTGCAATCGTCAGCCCCGAATCCGCTCCTATCAAGCGAATAATTCAGGAGTGCAAGGAAAAGGGAACTCTTATCGATGCAACCCACGGCAGGCGCACCAGAGCCGTTATTATTACCGACAGCGATCATGTTATCCTTACTTATCTCCAGAGCGAAACCGTTGCAAACAGGCTCAACGATATTATGGACGAGCTTGATGACGAGGAGGATGAAGATGACTGACAGCGGCGTTCTTATTATTCTTTCGGGGCCGTCAGGCTCGGGAAAGGATACCGTTCTCAATAAGCTTACGGAAAACAGAGATGACATAAAAATTTCTATTTCTATGACAACTCGCCAAAAAAGAAACGACGAAATCGACGGATTAAACTATTATTTTGTCAGCCGTGAGTATTTTGAGAAAAAAATTGCAGACAATAATATGTTGGAATACGCCGAATATGCAGATAATCTTTACGGCACTCCCAAAGCGCCCGTTGATGAAATGCTGCGAAACGGCAAGGCTGTGATACTTAAAATCGAGGTTCAGGGTGCTGAAAAAATCAGAAAGATTTATCCCGAGGTTATCAGCATTTTTCTTATGCCGCCTTCGGTCAGAGTTCTTGAAGAAAGGCTCAGAGGGCGCAACAGCGAGGATGAGGAAACCCTTAACCACCGCCTTGTGATTGCGCGCGAAGAAATTCGCAGAGCGTCCGAATATGATTATATTGTTATTAACGACACGGTTGAAAACGCCGTTGCCGGTATTGAAACAATAATAAATGCCGAGAGGCAAAAAACCTTCAGAAACAAAAAGATAATAAGCGAGGTAATCAACAATGTTTAATCCCGATTTAAGAGGAGTTCTTCAAAACCATCTCAGCCGCTATTCTCTCGTAACGGCAACCGCCAAAAGAGCAAGAGAAATAGCCGAGGAGGCAGAAGACAAAAAAATTATAATGACCGAGAAGCCCGTGAGCGTTGCTCTTGAGGAAATTCTCAACGGCGAATATGTAATTGTTGAGCCGGAAGAAATAAGAAACATCTGATTTCTCAGATTCTAAGGAGTGATGTAAAATGAAATATGCAAAGGTTGCGGTTGAAGACGCCGTTTTTACCTTTGACAAAGAGTTTGATTACATCATTCCGTCAGAGCTTGAAGAAAGCGCAAAATGCGGCTGTCGTGTAACCGTTCCTTTCGGAAACGGCAACCGCAGGCGTATCGGAATTATTTTTGATGTTACGGATTTTTCAGAAAGCAAAGGGCTTAAAAAAATCAGCTCCGTGCTTGATAATGAGCCGCTTTTGAATTCGGAAATGCTTGCGCTTGCAAGGTGGATAAAAGACAGAACCTTTTGCACGCTTTACGAAGCGGCAAAAGCAATGCTGCCCACCGGGATAAACCACAAAATGGTTGTTTCCTATGCAGTTAATGCCGATGCAGACGGAGAAAAAGCGGCGGCTCTTGAGGGAACGGAAAAAGAAATATTCGATTATCTTAAAAACCGAGGCGTTTTTGTTAAAAGTGATAATCTGTTTAAAGCTCTCGGCATAAAGCCGGCAATCCCGGCGGCGGAAGCTCTCGTCGCAAAAGGTCTGCTTATCAGCAGCCGTGACGCCGTGCGAAATCTCGGCGATTTAACGGTCAGAATGATGCGCCTTTTGCCCGAGGAAACCGAAATAAAGCTTACTCAAAAGCAAAGGCAGATGGCGGATGTTTTGCGCGATGTCGGAACGGCGAGCGTTAAGGAGCTTTGCTATTTCACGGGCTTGACTCCCGCGGTTGCCAACGCGCTCGTCAGAAACGGCGCGGCAGAATTCTTTGACCGTGAAGCCTTTGTTTTGCCCGATTTATCGGCAGAAAAGGGCGAGCGAAGCCCGATTGTGCTCACCGATGAGCAAAAAACAGCGTTTAACAGGCTTTCGGAGCTTGCAAATTCCGAAAAAGCCGCGGCATCGCTGCTTTACGGAGTTACGGGCAGCGGTAAAACCTCGGTTTATATGAGCGTTATCGACAGCGTTGTTGACAGCGGAAAATCGGTAATAGTTATGGTTCCCGAAATCGGGCTTACTCCGCAGACAATCTCTCTTTTCTGCAAAAGATACGGCGGAGACATTGCAGTTTTTCACAGCGCGCTTTCTGTAAGAGAGCGTCTTGAGCAATGGAAAAGAGTTAAAAACGGCAAAGCCAAAATCATTATCGGAACAAGGAGCGCGGTTTTTGCTCCCGCTGAAAATATCGGGCTGATAATTATTGACGAGGAGCAGGAACACACTTATAAATCCGAGCAGTCTCCGCGCTACAATGCCGTTGATGTCGCAAAATACAGAGCGGCTTATCATAAATGCCTGCTTTTGCTTGCGTCTGCAACTCCGAGCGTTGAAAGCTATGCGGCGGCGCTCAGCGGTAAATATGAGCTTTGCACCCTCACTAAAAGATACGGTTCTGCGGTTTTGCCCGAGGTTTTAACGGTGGATATGCGAACCGAGCCGAAAGCGGCGGGGAGCAAGGCAATCAGCCAAACTCTGTTTGAATGTCTGCGCGATAATCTCGAAAACGGCAGGCAGTCAATTTTGCTTATCAACAGGCGGGGATTTCATACCTTTGCCGCCTGCAATTCCTGCGGCGCGGTTATCTGCTGCCCGCATTGCAGTATTTCAATGACCTATCATTCGGCAAACAACCGCCTTATGTGCCATTACTGCGGCTATTCCGTTCCTTTTTCAACGGTTTGTCCCGAGTGCGGAGAAGAAGCCGTCAGATATTCGGGCTTCGGAACACAGAAGATTGAAGACGAGCTTTCCGCTCTGCTTCCGAGTGCAAGAATTGTCAGAATGGATACCGATTCCACAGCGGGCAAAAATTCGCACGAAAAGCTGTTGGACAGCTTTGCAAATGGCGAGTATGATATAATGATAGGCACTCAAATGGTTGCAAAGGGGCTTAATTTCCCGAATGTAACCCTCGTCGGCGTTGTATCGGTTGATCAGCAGCTTTATAATGACGATTTCAGAAGTCTTGAAAAAACCTTTTCACTTTTGACTCAGGTGGTCGGTCGCTCCGGCAGGGGGGAGCTTGCGGGAACTGCGGTTATTCAAACCCTGACTCCCGAAAACGAGATAATCAGGCTTGCCGCCAAACAGGATTACGATGCATTTTTCCAAACCGAGATAAGGCTCAGAAAAGCGCTTGTCTATCCGCCATACTGTGACCTTTGTGTTATCGGATTTGCGGGTGAAAACGAAACAATGGTTAAAACCGCGTCTTTTGAGGCTCTTAACCTGCTCAAAAAGTATTCGGGCGGCGAATACAAGGGTGAAAAAATCATAGCTCTCGGACCCATGCCCGCAAGAGTTGCAAAGGTCAGCGAAAAATACAGATACCGTCTGATAATCAAGTGCCGTAATTCGGCACGGTTCAGGCAGATGATTTCAAGAATACTTATTGAAACCGAAACCGATTCAAGGTTTTCAAAGGTCAGCGTTTACGCCGATATTAACCCTGACTCGGCGATATAAATTCTTTATAATTTTTCAAAACATTTTTAATTATTTAAGCTTATAATTTCCAATAGCAGCATTTGAAAGGATTGACTTTTATGGCAATCAGAAATATTGTCAGGTCCGGAGACCCTATTTTAGCAAAAAAATCCCGTGAGGTAGAAAATTTTGATGCCCGTCTTTGGCAGCTTCTCGACGATATGAAGCAAACTATGTATAATGCAAACGGCGTCGGGCTTGCGGCAGTTCAGGTGGGCACTTTAAGGCGCGCTGTGGTTATTGACTGCGGCGACGGATATATTGAGCTTGTTAACCCCGAAATTATCGGCAGCGAGGGCGAGCAGTTCGCAGAAGAAGGCTGTCTCTCTTTCCCGGGCGAAACGGGCGTAACCTGCCGACCCGCCGTTGTCAAGGTTAAGGCGCAGGACAGAAACGGAAAATGGTGCATATATAAGGGCGAGGCATTAAAAGCCCGCTGCTTCTGCCATGAAATCGACCATCTTGACGGCATCGTTTTCAAACAGCGTGTAATTCGGGGTGAGAATAAGTAATGAGAATAGTTTTTATGGGCACGCCCGATTTTGCGGTGCCGTGCCTTCAAAAGCTCATTGACTGCGGGCATGAGATAAGCGGAGTTTTCACTCAGCCCGATAAGCCCAAGGGCAGACACGGCGTTATGACTCCGCCGCCCGTCAAGGAGCTTGCGCTGAAAAACGGGCTTACGGTTTATCAGCCCGTAAAAATGAAAGACAGAACTGCGCTTGAAATGCTAAGGCAAGCAGCTCCCGAGCTTGTAATCGTTGTGGCTTACGGAAAAATTCTGCCAAAAGAAATTCTTGAGCTTCCGAAATACGGCTGCATTAATATTCACGCCTCGCTTCTTCCGAAGCTGAGAGGCGCCGCTCCCATTCAATGGTCGGTCATCAACGGCTTTGAAAAAACGGGAGTTACCTCAATGCAGATGGACGAGGGGCTTGATACGGGCGATATGCTCATAAAAAAAGAAACAGAAATTGGCGAAAACGAAACTGCGGGCGAGCTTCATGACAGGCTGTCGCTCCTCGGAGCGCAGGTGCTTGAAGAAACTCTCTGCGCCCTCGAAAAAGGCGAATTAAAGCCAGTCAAGCAAAATCATTCGGAGTTCACATATGCTCCGATGCTTTCAAAGGAGCTGTCGCCGATTGATTGGAATTTGAGCGCACAAGAGGTTCATAATAAGATAAGAGGACTTTCGCCGTGGCCGTCGGCAAGCGCAAGGCTCGGTGAAAAGAATGTTAAAATTCACAGAAGCGTTCTGACAGATGAAAAAGGCGGCTTGCCGGGTGAAATAATCGAAGCGGGCAAACGGCTCGTTGTTTCCTGCGGAGACGGAAAATGTATTGAAATTCTTGAAATTCAGGCGGAAAACAAAAAGGCAATGTCAGCCGCTGACTTTCTCAGGGGCAATCCCGTTAATACGGGTGAATGCTTTTCGTAATTCAGCAAAGGAGAGAAGGATATGCCGTATTTCTACGGATTTTTCTATGACTATTATTATATAATCCTTGTTATACCCGCAATGATTCTTGCAATGTGGGCTCAGTTCAAGGTAAAGTCAACCTATAACAAATTCTCAAAGGTTCGCAACACAAGAGGAATAACGGGAGCTTATGCCGCTCAGGCTGTTTTGACGCATTACGGAATCAGCGATGTCCGCATTGAGCGTATTTCGGGCAGCCTTACCGATCATTACGACCCGAAGGCAAAGGTAATCCGCCTTTCCGATGATGTTTATTCGGGCACTTCGATCGCCTCGGTAGGCGTTGCCTGCCACGAGGCGGGTCATGCGGCTCAGCACGCAGAGAATTATGTTCCCATCAAGGTTCGCAATTCGCTTATTCCGTTTTGCAATATCGGCTCTGCGCTCGGAATTCCGCTTGCAATTCTCGGCTATTTTCTGGGCTTTGAGCCTTTAATTTCAGTCGGTTTGTTGCTCTATGCGGCAATAGCGCTGTTTCAGGTTGCAACTCTGCCCGTTGAATTTAACGCAAGCCGCAGAGCGCTTAAAGTTATTGATGAAACGGGTCTGCTTTACGGGGATGAAAATGACGGCGCAAAAAAGGTACTTTCCGCCGCCGCAATGACCTATGTCGCATCGATGATAGTAGCGCTTGCCAATCTGCTCAGGCTTATCCTGCGCTTCAATAATAACAGAAGAAACTGATTTTTAGGGGTGCTGACCAATATGAAAAGTGCCAGGCAGATTGCGTTTGAAGCGCTGCTTAAGGTTCACCGCGACGGGGCTTATTCCAACCTCGCCGTTGACAGTCTTTTTAAAGAAAATCCCGGGCTTGACGAGCGGGACAGGGCTTTTGTCTGTAATCTCGTTTACGGAACGCTTGACAGGCTCATACTTATTGATTACAATTTGGGGCTTTATCTCAATCAGCCCGTCAGGAAGCTCAAGCCCGAGCTTCACACCATTCTGAGAATGGGTACATATCAGCTCTTGTTTATGGATAAGGTTCCGTCAAGGGCGGCGGTCAATGAAAGCGTTAATCTTGCAAAGGTCAACAAATCATCCTTTGCCGCTTCTCTTGTTAATGCGGTGCTTCGCCGCGTTGCCGATAACGGCTTGCGCCTGCCCGAAGCCGCGGAGAACGACCCCGATTATCTTGCGATAAAGTATTCCTGCCCTGAATGGATAATTTCCCTTTGGATTAATGCTTACGGTTTTGATAATGCCATAGCTCTTGCCGAAAAAGCGCTTGAAGCTCCGCCGCTTGTTATTCGTGCAAATACCACCAGGATTTCGGCGGACGAGCTTATCTGGAAGCTTGCCGAGGAGGGCGTTGTTTCCGAAAAAACAGATTTGGCATCCGATGCGTTGATATTAAAAGGTCCCTGTGCCGTTGAAGAGCTTTTGGCTTATAAGGACGGGCTGTTCCACGCTCAGGACATTGCTTCGCAGATTTGCTGCAAAGCGCTTGACCCGCAGGAGGGTGAAACCGTCTTTGACTTGTGCTCCGCTCCCGGCGGTAAGGCATTCACGATTGCCGAAACAATGAATAATACGGGAACGGTCAGGGCGTTTGATATTTACCAGTCAAGAGTCGAGCTTATAAAGAGCGGTGCGGAAAGGCTCGGGCTGAATAATGTTTATACTTATCTTTCCGATGCGTCCATTTTCAACGAAAATTACGGCTTGGCTGACAGAGTGCTGTGTGATGTTCCGTGCTCAGGGCTCGGAATAATCAGAAGAAAGCCTGAAATACGCTTTAAAAGCCGCTCGGATATTGACAATTTGCCCGATTTGCAGTATCGTATATTATGTAATGCTACAAGATATCTCAAAGACGGCGGCCGTTTGGTTTACTCAACCTGCACGCTCAATCCCAAAGAGAATTCCGAGGTGTGCGACAGGTTTTTGGCAGAGCATCCGAATTTCAGCCGCATCAGTCTTTTTCCTGATTTGCCGCGATTCGGCGATGAGGACGGTTATTTAACTCTTATGCCGCATATTCACTCAACTGACGGATTTTTTGTAGCCGCTTTCTGCAAAGACGGAGGAAAGAAATGAACCGCGATATTCTATCGATGACGCTTGACGAGCTGACAAGTGAATTTGCCGAGTGCTCAATTCAAAAGTTTCGGGCAAAGCAGGTTTATGAATGGCTTCACCGCCATCTTGCCTCCGATTATGACGAAATGACCAATCTGCCAAAGCAGCTCAGAAACGAGCTTGCCGAAAAATTTCCGATATTTTCCTGCAAAATAGCTAAAAAACAAGTGTCAAAGCTTGATAACACCGTAAAATATCTTTTTGAATTGCATGACGGCGATTTTGTTGAAAGCGTTGTTATGAAGTATAAATACGGCAACACAATCTGCGTTTCTTCTCAGGTCGGCTGTAAAATGGGCTGTGCTTTCTGCGCCTCCACTCTCGGCGGCTTCAAACGATGCCTGCTTCCGGGTGAGATACTTTCACAGCTTTATTGCGCTCAGAAGGATCTCGGCGAGCGGATTTCCCGAATAGTCCTTATGGGAATGGGCGAGCCGCTTGATAATTTTGACAATGTTATGCGCTTTCTTGCGCTTATAACAGATGAAAACGGGCTTAATATTTCGATGAGAAATATTTCACTTTCCACCTGCGGAGTTGTTCCCAAAATCAACGAGCTTCTTGAGCGCCGTTTGCAGCTTACGCTGTCAATTTCGCTCCACGCTCCGAGCGATGAGCTTCGCAGCAAAATAATGCCGATTAATAAAAAATATCCTGTTGATGAGCTTTTGAAAATCTGCCGCAGATATGCCGCGGAAACCTCGCGCCGCATTTCATTTGAATATGCGATGCTTTCGGGCGTCAATGATTCGGACGAGTGTGCGCGCCTGCTTGCTTCAAAGCTCAAGGGTATGCTTTGCCATGTTAATCTGATTCCCGTTAACGAGGTTGCGGAAAGTCCTTTCAAACCGAGCAGCCCCGACAGGGTTCAAAGATTTGTTGATATTCTTGAAAAGAGCGGAATTAATGCGACCGTGCGGCGAAAGCTCGGGTCGGATATTGACGCTTCATGCGGTCAGCTCAGGCTGAAAGAAAACAAAGCAAAAGAAAAGGGGGATGAATAATGAAGATTGCAGCGAGAACCGATGCAGGGCTCGTGCGTGAGAATAACCAGGATTCTTACACGGCTTGCGAGCTTGACGGAGGAACCGTTTTTGCCGTTGTGTGCGACGGAATGGGCGGCGCGGCGGAGGGTGCTCTTGCAAGCTCTGAGGCGGTAAAGGCCGTTAAAGAAAGAATAGCCGAGCGTTATTACTGCGGAATGAGCGATATCTCCGTGAGAAGTCTGCTTGTTTCGGCTCTTGAATATGCTAACAGGCAGATATATGATTTATCCCTGACCGATGAAAAATACGAGGGAATGGGCACAACGGTTGTTGCAGCCCTTATAACCGATTCTTTTGCTTATATAGCTCATGCGGGTGACAGCAGAGCATATAAAATCTCAGACGGGGCTTTAACTCAGCTCACGCGCGACCATTCGGTGGTTCAGCGGATGGTTGAAAACGGCGAAATTACCGCCGAGGAGGCCGCCGACCATCCGAGCAAGCACATAATAACAAGAGCGCTCGGGGTTGACAGCGATATAAAAATTGATTTTTGTCAGGAACCTTTCGGTGACGATGATGTTATCATTCTCTGCTCCGACGGCTTGACAAACTTCATTAAAGCAAGCGATATTCTCAGCCTGACGGGCGACGGATGCTATTATAAATTTGCGGACAGACTTGTTAATCTTGCAAATCAAAACGGCGGCGGTGATAACATAACCGTTGTTACCGTTGCAAAGTAAGTTAGTTTGACTTGTAGTTTTGAAAGGATTGTTTATATGGATAATTATACCGGCAAAAGACTTGACGGGCGTTACGAAATCCAAGAGGTAATCGGCGTCGGAGGAATGGCTGTTGTCTATAAGGCTTATGATAATATTGACGACAGAACGGTTGCAGTTAAAATTTTAAAGGAGGAATACCTTGCAAACGAGGAATTCCGCCGCAGATTTAAAAATGAATCCAAGGCAATCGCCGTTCTTTCTCATCCCAATATTGTTAAGGTCTTTAATGTCAGCTACGGCGACAGGCTTCAGTATATCGTTATGGAATATGTTGAGGGCATAACTCTTAAAGAGTATATTGAGCAGCAGGGAAGGCTCGGCATAAAAGAAACCGTTCATTTCACCATGCAGATTCTCAGAGCGCTTCAGCACGCCCACGATAAAGGCATTGTTCACAGAGATATAAAGCCTCAGAATATAATGCTTCTTTCCAACGGTAATATCAAGGTTACTGATTTCGGCATTGCCCGCTTCAGTTACAGCGACACAAAGACCATGACGGACAGCGCCATAGGCTCGGTTCATTATATAAGCCCCGAGCAGGCGCGCGGTGATACAACCGACGACAGGGCAGATATCTATTCCGTCGGCGTTGTGATGTATGAAATGCTCACGGGTCAGCTTCCGTTCCAGTCGGATAACTCCGTTTCCGTTGCGCTTATGCAGCTCCAAAGCGACCCCAAGCGCCCGAGAGAGCTTAACAGCAGTATTCCCGTCGGTCTTGAGCAGATTGTTATGCACGCAATGCAGAAAAACGCTAAGGACAGATATCAGTCTGCCGCGGAAATGCTTCTCGATATCGAAGAATTCAAAAGAAATCCCACCATTCGTTTTCAGAGAGATTATTTTGTTGACAACGAGCCGACAAAATATGTTCCGAGAAATCCGGGTGCTATTGTGCCTCAGACTACCGTTGCACCGCCCGCAAATGTCAGCCAGGTTGAGCGCGGCGGCACGGAATATGCGGATTATACCGAATATGATTCAGATGACGGCAAAAAGAGCAAGGGTGGCTTAATTGCCATCGGCGTTTCAATAGGCGTGCTGGTTCTTGCGGTTGTGGTTTTTGCTTTTCTTTATTTCTTCACCGATGTTTTCAGAGGCAATGACCTTATTGTGCCTCAGCTTGTCGGTAAGAATTATGAGGCAGATATCAAAGATAACGATGAATATAAGGCGTTCAAAATTGAGGTTGAAGAAATTTCAAACAGCGCTTATGAAGACGGATTTGTTTTCGCTCAGGACCCCAGCAGCGGTCAGAAGCTTGACGATAAAAACAATGTAATCAAAGTTTCGGTTGCCAATAATGCGAAGAAACAGCTTGTTCCCGATGTTTACGGGCTTCAATACGAGCTTGCTAAAACAACCCTGACGAGTAAGGGATTTAAGGTTAATCCGCTTCCGATGCTCAGCACAACCGAGGAATACGGAACGGTAATCAAGACTGAGCCTGAGCGCAACTCTGAGGTTGATACCGACACGGTAATCACCATTTATTTTGCCAGCGATGAAGACCTTGTGGTTATGCAGAAGGTTGTCGGCTGGGATATTGAAATGGCTAAGGCAATAATTGAATCAATGGAGCTTACCGTTGCCCCCGATATCAAGGAAGAAAACAGCGACAGACCTGCGGGCGAGGTTATTTCACAGTCTCCCGAGGAGGGCGAAAAGGTTATCCCCGGCAGTAAGGTAACTCTCGTTGTCAGCAACGGTATTCCCGCCTCAAGCGTTGCCAACCTTAAAATTTCTCTGCCTGCATCAGGCGGAACAAGAGGAAACTTTGAGGTGTTTGTAAATAACGAATCAATTATGAGCAAAACTCTGCTGCTTGACGGAAGCACCTATGCTTTCGATATTGAGGGCAGCGGCTCTGATGCGGCAGTCAAGGTCTATATTGACAATAAGGAATATTACAGTTGCACTGTTGACTTCACCAAATCACCGGCTGTTGTCAGCAACGGCACATATTCTTCGGGTACGGCAAGCTCTGTAATAAGAAAGTCAATGCCCTCCGTTCAGGGGCTTTCAATGGAATCTGCTGTAAGTCAGCTCAGAGCAAGCGGATTTACCAACATTGAAATTCAGAATCAAGTTGTTTATACCGATTCTGAAAACGGCAGGGTTTTGTCACAGAGTCCTTCTCCCTCAAATTCAAGCATAATCGGTATGGCGACAACCTATCCGACGGATACAAAGATAATACTCGTTGTCGGTCAAAAGGAAGGTATCTGACGGTATGACCGAGCTTAACGGAATAATATTAAAAGGAATCGGCGGCTTCTATTATGTTGAAGCCGCCGGTGAAATATATGAATGTAAGGCAAGGGGCGTTTTCCGAAAAGAGGGGATTAAGCCTCTTGCGGGCGACCGCGTTGCCATAAGCATTAACGAAAAGGCGGAAAATACAATCGACAGGATTTTTGAGCGAAGCAGTGTGCTTGCCCGTCCGCCCGTTGCAAATGTTGACAGGCTCTTTATTGTTTCATCTGTTTGCGAGCCGAAGCCCGTTGCGCTTATTATCGACAGATTAACTGCGATTGCAGTCAGCAAAGGTATTGAGCCCGTTGTCGTTTTTACAAAGTGCGACCTTGAAAACCCCGACGAATATGTCGCAATTTATGAAAAGGCAGGTATAAAAACCCTTTCGGTTTCCTGCGTCAGCGGCGAGGGGATTGAAACCGTCAGAAAAGAGCTTGAAAATCATATCAGCGCTTTTTGCGGCAATTCGGGCGTCGGCAAATCATCACTTCTCAATGCAGTTTTTCCGTCTCTTGAATTGAAAACAGGTGAAATAAGCGATAAGCTCGGCAGAGGCAGGCATACAACGCGCCACAGCGAGCTTTTTCCCGTCGCGGGCGGCTATGTTGCCGATACTCCGGGCTTTTCATCACTTGATTTTGAAGAAAACGAAATAATCTTAAAAGATGAGCTTCCCCATGCTTTCGGGGAGTTTGAGCAGTATCTCGGGCAATGCCGGTTTACCTCATGCCTGCATACAAAAGAAAAAGGCTGCCGGATAATTCAGGCGGTTGAGGACGGTGAAATTCCCGCTTCAAGGCACGAGAGCTACTGCGCCATGATGGAGCAGGCAAAGGGAGTCAAGGAATGGGAACTGCGCCGACGCAAAAAGTGATCAAGTAACGAAAAGCGCCTGACCTGATTATACTGTAATGAGCAAAGACTCATGCTGTGTTTTCGGGCGGTGATTTTTTGAGATTTGAATCAAGAGGGGCGGTCTGCGTTGCCTTTGCAATCGGAATGGTTGTGGCGGCGCTGTTTCCGTATACATTAGCTATTCTGATAATTGCCGCAGTTTTAATTCTTGCAGGTCTGAGCCTTTGCAGATTTTGATGAAAGGGGAAGGCTTTGATGCAGATAGTTGTTGTTCGCAGTCCCAAGGCTCTGCGGGGTATTCTCAGATTGCTTTTCGGTATCAAAAGGCAGGAAAACGCGGCGTAAGTCAGTATTAATCGGAGGAAGATATGAAAATTGCGGTTGTTGACGGTCAGGGCGGAAAGCTCGGCAGGCAGCTTATTGAAAAAATTGCGGAAAGCGTAAAAAATGCTGAAATACTTGCGATAGGGACTAACAGCGCGGCGAGCGCGGCAATGCTCAAGGGCGGCGCAGATGCGGCGGCAACGGGGGAAAATGCTTTGATTGTTGCCTGCCGAAAAGCTGATGTTATTGTAGGTCCGGTTGGAATAGCCATTGCCGACGCCCTTATGGGGGAGATTACTCCCGCAATGGCGGCGGCTGTCGGTTCAAGCAATGCTGTCAGAGTGTTACTGCCGTTTAATAAATGCGATACTTACATAGCCGGTGTCGGGAATGTTTCTCTTTCCGAGATAATCAATGATGCTGTTGCAAAAATCGCAGATTTGTCGGAAAATGTTGACAAAAATCTTTGATTATGATAAGATAAACAAAGATTTTCGCAGTATGAAGCTGCGGTAAGCGGTTTTAGCCGTTTGTTTTAACTTAAAACTGAAAAAAGCCACGAAGGCATCTGCTCCCGATGAGGAGCCGATGCCTTATTTTTTTGGAGGATGATTTAATTGAAAAAGACTGTTAAAAACACCGTTTTTTCTGCTATGTTTCTTGCGCTTTGCATTGTTCTGCCCTTTCTGAATTTCGGCAGCACACAGATAGGCAATGCAATTTCGCCCATGCATATCCCCGTGCTTATCTGCGGCTTTGTCTGCGGTTGGCAATACGGTATGGCAGTGGGATTTATTGCTCCTCTTCTCAGATACTTGCTTTTCCATATGCCGCCTATTTATCCCATCGGCGCGGCAATGGCTTTTGAGCTTGCCGCTTACGGTCTGCTCTGCGGTCTGCTTTATAAAGCGTTTCCGAAGAAAAACATTTATATTTACCCCGCGCTGATAATATCGATGCTCGGCGGCAGAATTGTTTGGGGAATTGCAAGATACATAATGGCGGGCTTGAGCGGCTCCGAATTCAGCTTTTCAATGCTTGTGGCAGGAGCATTTATAAACGCAGTTCCTGCAATAATATGCCACCTAATCCTCGTCCCGCTTGTTGTTATGGCATTTAAAAAGGCGGGATATATGACCGATAAGCGACAATAAGAAAAGAACGGACTGTGCTCGACACAGTCCGTTTTTTGTACTTAATATTCGAGAGTTCCCTCAAAAACAAGCTTGGTTGTTCCCGTGAGATAAACGCCGTCATCGCCGTAATTAACGATAAGGTCGCCTCCGCGTACCTTTACGGTTATGTCGGTGTTCTTTTTACAGAATCCGTTTTCAACCGCAGCCACAACTGCGGCGCAGGCTCCCGTGCCGCAGGCGAGGGTTTCGCCGTTGCCGCGCTCCCAGACTCTCATTCTGAGAGTGGTTTCGTTAACAACTCTTACAAACTCGGTGTTGACTCTGTGAGCAAAAATATCGGCTTTTTCAAAGCGCGGACCGATTTTTTCAATCTCGATATTGTCAACTCTGGGGCAGAAAACAACGCAGTGGGGATTGCCCATTGAAACGCAGGTTATCCTGTAATCATTGCCGCCGAGCGTTATGGGATAATCAATAAATCTGTTGGTTCCGATTGTGCTTGTAACTGCATTGTCAAGATCGGGCTTGCCCATGTCGGCGCAAACCGAGCTGACCTTGCCGTTGCTGATATAAAGGTCAACGCTCTTAACGCCGCTTGCAGTTTCAATAGTTACCGTGTCGCTGTTTACATAGCCCTTGTCATAAACATATTTTGCAACGGAGCGCATGGCGTTGCCGCCCATTCTTCCTTCACTGCCGTCAAGGTTGAATACTCTCATTTTAACCTGAGCCTTGTCGGATTTTTCAACGAGCACAATTCCGTCACTGCCGACTCCGTGATTTCTGTCGCAAAGGCTTACGCAAAGGCTCTCGGGGCAGGTGATGGAATTATCAAAATTCTCAATAAGAATATGATCGTTGCCCGAAGCGTCCATTTTAACGAAGTTGAGAGTTTGCCTTGCGGTTCTCATATGGTTGATATCAACAAGCTCGGTGTTTTCCTGATTGAAGCGGCTTGCAATGATATCAGCGAGCGCGTTGGCGGTGTCAAGCGAAGTAATGCAGGCTATCGAAAGCTGAATTGCACGCCTGTGGATTGCAATGTAATCTCCCATGGTTGAGTCGTGAAGCGCACCCGTATAAACAACATAGTTGATTTTTCCGCTTTCAAGCAGCTTTATTATGCCGTTTTCTTCGCCTGTTGAGTTAACATATTCAACATCTATGCCGAGCTGAGAAATAGCGTCAGCGGTGTCCTTGGTTGCGTAGAGATTGATTTTAAGGTCATCCAGCTTCTTTGCAAGCGAAACCGCGTCTGAAATATCGTGGCTGTCAACGCTCAGAAGCATTCCGATATTCTTTTCGGCTGTCGGTAACTGAATGTCAAAGCCCGCCGAAGTAAGACCCTTATAAAGAGCCTCAGCGGTAGTTTTGCCTATGCCGAGAACTTCGCCCGTCGATTTCATTTCGGGGCCGAGAATTGAGTTAACATCGGACAACTTTTCAAACGAGAAAACGGGAACCTTTACCGCAAAATAGGGCGGAGTTTTGTAAAGCCCCGTGCCGTAACCGAGCTCTTTGAGAGGCATACCTATCATTACTTTTGAAGCAAGGTCAACCATCGGAACGCCCGTTACCTTGCTGATATAAGGAATTGTTCTCGAAGCTCTCGGGTTAACCTCGATAACATAAAGCTTGTTGTGATAGATAAGATACTGAATGTTTACAAGACCCTTTGTGCCGAGCGAAAGAGCAAGCTTTTCGGAACATTCAATAATGTTCTTGAGCATTCTGTCATTAAGATTATACGGGGGATAAACGGCAATCGAGTCGCCGCTGTGAACTCCGGCTCTTTCAATGTGTTCCATAATGCCGGGGATTAAAACATCCTCTCCGTCGGATATAACATCAACCTCAAGCTCTGTTCCCATCATATATTTGTCAACAAGCACGGGATTTTCAATCTCGCCCGAAAGGATTATATCCATATAACGCTCAACATCGCCGTCATCGTGGGCGATTGTCATATTCTGACCGCCGATAACATAAGAGGGGCGCAGAAGAACGGGGTAGCCGAGAGTGTTTGCGGCGTCAAGTGCCTCCTGCTTTGTCATAACGCCCATTCCTTTGGGGCGGCGGATTGCGAATCTTTCAAGCAGAGCGTCAAAGCGTTCTCTGTCCTCAGCGGTGTCAATTCCGTCTGCGGAGGTTCCGAGGATTTTTATTCCGTTTTCATCAAGATATTTTGTGAGCTTTATGGCAGTCTGACCGCCGAATGCAACAACAACGCCGAGCGGCTTTTCAACCTTGATGATGTTCATAACATCCTCGGGTGTCAGCGGCTCAAAATAGAGCCTGTCCGCCGTGTCATAGTCTGTTGAAACGGTTTCGGGGTTGTTGTTGATAATTGCAACCTCATAGCCGAGCTCTTTAAGAGTCCAGACGCAGTGAACGGAGGAATAGTCGAATTCAATGCCCTGACCGATTCTGATGGGACCTGAGCCGAGAACGATAATTCTTTCTTTTCCGCCTTCTTTTATAAATCCGCGCGCTTCACATTCGTCATCGTAGGTTGAGTAAAAATAAGGTGTGGTAGCGTTGAATTCTGCGGCGCAGGTGTCTACGATTTTATAAACCGCATCCTTATGAGCGGGAAGCTCCTTAACTCCCGAAAGGCGCATAAGGGCGGCGTCTGTGTAGCCGAAATTCTTTCCTTCGTTGTATTTTTCAACGGTAAGATTGCCGTTTTCGATTGATTTCTCAAAGTCGGCAAGGTTTTTGAGTTTATAGAGGAACCATTCGGTAACTTTTGTAAGCTCAAAAATCTTCTCAATGGGCATACCGCTCTTGATGGCTTCAAATATTGAAAACAGGCGCATATCGTCCGTGTTTTTGAGCCTTTCCTCAAGAGGAGCATTGGTTTTCGGAGCGGCGTTGAGCGTGTCAAGAGAGATTTCTGCACCTCTGACGGCTTTCATAATCGCCATTTCAAATGTGGGGCCAATGGACATAACCTCGCCCGTTGCTTTCATCTGAGTGCCGAGGCTGCGGCTTGCATTAACAAATTTGTCAAACGGCCACTTGGGCAGCTTAACAACAATATAGTCAACGGCAGGCTCAAAGCAGGCGCAGGTTTTGCCCGTTATATCATTTTTGATTTCATCAAGAGTATATCCGAGAGCAAGCATTGCAGTTACTTTTGCAATGGGATAGCCCGTTGCCTTACTCGCAAGAGCCGATGAACGGGAAACTCTCGGGTTAACCTCGATAACGGCATAGTCCATGCTGTTGGGGTCAAGTGCAAACTGGCAGTTGCAGCCGCCGATAATGCCGAGAGAAGCAACAATATCAAGAGCCGCCTTGCGGAGCATCTGGAATTCCTTGTTTGAAAGCGTGAGAGCGGGAGCAACAACTATGCTGTCGCCCGTATGAATACCAACGGGGTCGAAGTTTTCCATGCTGCAAACCGCAACGCAGTTTCCTGCGCTGTCACGCATAGTTTCAAACTCAATTTCTTTCCAGCCGTATATATATTTTTCAATAAGAACCTGAGTAATGGGGGAGAGGTCAAGTCCCGTTTTGGCAATAACGGCAAGCTCCTGTGCGTCATATGCAACTCCGCCGCCTCCGCCGCCGAGCGTAAATGCGGGGCGGACGATTATCGGATATCCGATTTTCTCCGCAATTTCAAGAGCTGTTTCAACATCGTTTGCAATTTCCGAGGGAATAACGGGCTGGCCGATTTCTTCCATCGTGTCTCTGAAAAGCTTTCTGTCCTCAGCCTTGTCAATCGCTTCGGCATTTGTTCCGAGAAGCTTTACTCCCATTCTGTCAAGATAGCCGTCCTTGCTCAGCTGCATGGCAATCGTAAGACCTGTCTGACCGCCGAGACCTGCAAGCAAGCTGTCGGGGCGTTCTTTTTCGATTATTCTTTTAACCGTTTCAGCAGTCAGAGGTTCAAGATAAATCTCATCGGCAAGCGCCTTGTCGGTCATAATGGTTGCGGGGTTGGAGTTAACGAGAACAACATCAAGTCCTGCGTCTTTAAGTACGCGGCAAGCCTGTGTTCCTGCATAGTCGAATTCGGCAGCCTGACCTATAACGATAGGACCCGAGCCGATAACCATAACTTTTTTAATGTCTTTGTTGATTGGCATTTTTTAACCCCCTTAGGTTTAGTCTTTGAGCAGCTTAACAAGAACTGCTTTCTGGGCGTGAAGTCTGTTTTCGGCTTCTTCAAATATTTCTTTGGCGTGAGCCTCAAAAACCTTTGCGGTGATTTCTTCCTCTCTGTGAGCGGGCAGGCAGTGGAGCACCATGGCGTCGGGCTTCGCAACCTCCATAACCGCGTCGTTTATCTGATATCCCGTAAAGATTTTCTTTCTTTCTTCGGCTTCGCTTTCCTGACCCATCGAAGCCCAGACATCGGTGTAAAGCACATCTGCGTCTTTTGCGGCTTCAAGCACATCAGGAGTGCAGGTGAAATCGCCGTTTTTGCTTGCCCATTCCATTATCTCTGCGTCGGGTTTATAATTTTCGGGGCAGCCGATGCTCACGGACATTCCCATTTTAATTCCGCCGACTATAAGTGAATTTGCCATATTGTTGCCGTCGCCGATATAGCAAAGCTTGTTGCCTCTGATTGCGCCTTTAACCTCGCGTATCGTCATCAAATCAGCCAACACCTGGCAGGGATGGCAGAAATCCGTAAGTCCGTTAATGATAGGTATTGAGCCGTATTCCGCGAGCGTTTCAACATCGCTCTGCTTGAAGGTTCTTATCATTATGCCGTCAAGATAGCCCGAGAGAACTCTTGCCGTGTCTTTAACGGGCTCGCCTCTGCCGAGCTGAATATCATGGGAGCTGAGAAAGAGTGCAGTGCCGCCCAAGTCATACATTCCGACCTCAAAGGAAACTCTGGTACGGGTTGATGATTTGAGGAAAATCATACCGAGGGTTTTTCCTTTAAGCAGGTGATGCTCAATGCCGTTTCTCTTTTCATACTTGAGCTGATCGGCAAGATTCAGGATTTCGTTGATTTCATTTGTGCTCAAATCCATGAGCTTCAGTAAGTGTTTCATATATTCCTCCAATACAATTATTTACAAATTATGCATATATTTTGAATAATTATACATATATTTAAAGCAAAAGTCAACGGTAAACGGCATATATATACAATTATTTAAGGCGCTTTTTTGTGCGGTTTAACTGATTATAACAAACTTGACTACATTATAGCATAAATTTCAGCAGAAAAAAACCGCCGAAAGCAAAAATTCGGCGGTAAAAATCATATAAAATTGAAAAAACGGGAAAAACGGCAAAGACCCGCGGCGATTTCACGGCCGCAGGGGAATACGATGCATTTTTCTTTGATAATCGTTTTCATCTGTTTTCTCCCAAAAATTCAATTACGGTAAAGCTCTGCTCCTGAGAAAATCCCAAGGCATTGAAGAGTATCAGAACGGCATCAAAATCCGACGGATTAACAGCCGACAGCTGCTTAACGGAGCAATAGCGCGGGTCGATTACGGTTATGCGGGAATAATGCTCCGCTATGAACGGAATAAAACAGTTCGCATAGCTGTCCTTGATTAAGAGAAGGTTTTCGCCTGAACTTGAAGAATTGTTTTCAACCGTGCAAACTCCGTAATTGCCGCCGAGAAAATAAAGGTATTTATCTTTCTCGCTAAGGAATTTATCAAAATACAGCGAATTGTAAGTTTTATCTGAAACTGTCATCGCAAAGCTGCTGCCGTTTCGGCAGGCTTTGATTTCATCCGCCGCTATTTTTTCATTGAGTGTTTTTGAATAAAGAGTGCCTTTAAAATCGCTTGAAACGGTTTGAATATCAAAGAAGCTTTCGGGCAGAGGATCATATCCGAGTGCTTTGCCCGCTTCGGCATATGCCGCATATGCACAATCAGCAGTCCAATGATGATCGGTTCTGTAAAACGCATAGGGCGTTTCATTTACCGCTTTGGAAACATCTATACTTTCAATTCCGTCAAGCTTTTTGAAACACTCGGAAATATATTCGTTTTCATCGCTTTCATCAAGATAGGCGGGAAGAGAAGCTTTGAGTTTTTCCTGCGCCGTGGGTGCAAGCAGAAAATAAAACGGAGTTTCGGAATGCTTTGCTTTAAGCTTGTTAAGCGCGGCAATGTTTCTTTCGGTTATCTTCGGCTCGGTGTTTCTGAATACCTGAATAAGAGAGCCGTCAACCTCAATAACGCCGTTTATCTCATCTTTCCCTATTGCCTTTTCAAGAGCATTTTTCAGTTTGATAAATCTTTCTCTTAAAACAAAATGGTCGGAAAAATATGAGCTTATACCATTCATAAATGAACGGCTTTTATAATTATCAAAGCTGAATTCGGGAAATTCGGCAAGAACCTTGTTTTCGTTATAGCTGACCGTTTCTTTTTTGCCGAAAAGCGTAAAAGCGGGAATAACCGTTATTATCAAAAAGAAAGCGGCAACTCTGATGATTTTCGTTTTCATGCTTGCTCCTAAAAATTGAAATATAAAAACGGATTGTATGAAGCGTCAACGAGATAGGCAATGCAAGCGGTTAAGCCCGTAAATTCGCCCGCCATTGCAAGCGGCTCGGCTTTGCCCGCAAAAAGCTTTTTACATATTTTAAGGGGCAGACCCGTTGAAATAACAGCCGCGGCAACGATTGTAACGGCATAGCTATGGAGCATATCAAGAGTTTGAGCGTTGAAGAAAACACCCGAAGCGCCGAACATTGCGCCTATAAAATCTATTTGCGAAGCAGGGGAGTATATTTCAAAAATAACCCAACCAATAATAACGGCAAATAAAGTGTAACAATGCTTTACAGCAGAGGGAAGCTTTTCGATAACACGGGCAAAAACAAATTTTTCAAGGATGAGCAGAATTCCGTAATACAAGCCCCAAATAATAAAATTAAAGCTTGCGCCGTGCCAAAGACCTGTCAAAAACCAAACAATGAGCAGATTTCTGATTGTTTTTGCCGTTCCCTTTTTGCTTCCGCCGAGTGGAAAATAAACATAGCTTTTGAACCAGCCGCCGAGCGTCATGTGCCATCTTCTCCAGAATTCGCTGACACTTGCGGAGTTATAGGGATAATCAAAGTTTTTCGGGAAATTAAAACCGAGCATTTTCCCCAAGCCGACAGCCATATCGCTGTAGCCCGAAAAATCAAAATAAATCTGAAGCGTAAAAGCGATTATTCCGAGCCATGCGGTGGCGGCGGGCAGAGAATTAAAGCTTTCCGCTTTAACCGTTGACCAAAGCTCGCCGACTGAGTTTGCAATCAAAACTTTTTTGCAAAGTCCGCAAATAAAAAGCGAAATGCCGCTGCTGATTTCTTCAATATTAATTTTCCGGATTTCGAGCTCTTTTGAAATATCCTCATACCTGACGATGGGACCTGCAACGATTTGCGGAAACATTGTGACAAAAGCGGCAAAATTAATAAAGCTTTTTTGAACGCTGATATTTCCGCGATACAGATCAATCGTGTAAGACATGGATTGAAATGTAAAAAAGCTTATGCCGATGGGTAGCGGAAGATTGGGATTTGTAAGCGACAGACCGAAAACGGAATTGACGCTTTCAACAAAAAATCCGCTGTATTTAAAAATACCGAGAAGCGACAGATTCATGACAACGGAAATAATGAGCGCCGCTTTTTTGATTGAGGTGTTATCTGAAAATCTGTCAATAATTCTGCCTGCCGAATAGTCAATCAGAGTTGACAAAATCATAATGAGCACATAAAACGGCTCGCCCCAGGAATAGAAGAGCAAGCCGGTCAAAAACAAAACGGCGTTTTTAAACCTGAAAGGCGCCGCATAATAAATAAGCAGCGAAACAGGCAAAAACAAAAACATAAATACAGGCTCAGAAAAAACCATAAACCCTATTCTCCGTTAAAAATTACTGTTTTGTAGCGGCTTTAACAATGCTTTCGGCGTTTTCGGGGTTTTCGCATATGCAGAGAATTACCGTGTTGTTGTGTGTGATAACTGCGGCAGAATTGATTTTCGGAACCTCCTGCGGTCCGTAGCTGCTGTAACCGTCACGCAGATATTCGATTCGAGAATTAACAGCGTCAGTAACTTTTTCAAGCGCGCTTGAGTCAACGCAGTTGAAAACGGCTATTTCATCGGCTGTTGCTCCGCTGCCGATGTAAAAAGCAATCTTTTCGCAAAGGGCGGAATCAATTCCGTAGTATGAGCAGGCGATTTCGGTTGTGCTCTTTTCAAGCTGCTCGCCGAACTCAAGCCCAGTGCTGAGCGCTTCGCCGATTTTGTCCGCGTCATAATCGGCGTTTTTGTTTTTAGTGCATCCGAAAAGAGAAGCTGCAAGAATAACGGCAATTATAACTGCCGAAAGCTTTTTAGTCATTTGTGTCACCCGTTTGAAATTAATAATAATGTTCAACCAAATAGTCAAGCCAGATTTTGCAATATTTTTTGTTCATATGAACTCCGTCGCTCGCCGCCTCGGCGGGAAGAGCGCCTTCGGAATTTTTCAGAGCCTCGGCGGGTGCGATATAATGAACATTTTCGTCAGCCGCAAGCTGTTTTATTTTTTCGTTAAGATTGTTTATTGCGTCATTGTTGCAGCCGTATTCGTTTTTGGCAGAAGCTTCGCTGCTTATCGGAAGTATGGACTGAAGATATATTTCAGCCCCGGGAACTCTTTCTCTGACTGCATCGATTACCTTTGCGTATTTCTTTATGAAAACGCTTGTGTTCGGCCAGCCGCATTCATTGTCGCCGAGCATAATATATACTCTGTCAAAATGCTTTCCGTTAAGCTCATCGATAACGGGAACGCTGCTGCCGGGCGCGGATTTTGTGAAAATCGTGTCAACATTCAAGCCGACGGCTGCATAAACATTTTCCACAAGTCCGTAGCTTTTAAGTGATAAAACTCTTGAATTGCCGATAAAAGCGCAGTTATCAAAGCAACTGTAATCTCCGGGAGTAACGGGAACGGTAGTTGTCTTTCCGTTAAAGCTCGGAAGAGTAAACAGCGGATTTCGTTGTGTGGCTTTGTCGGTTTCGGATTTGGGAGGAACGGAAGCGGTCTGCGTCTTCTTTGCCGTTGTTTTAATGTCGGTCTGCGAATTTGTTTCGGAAGCGGCAGTTGACAGCGTTTGAGAAACTGTTTCAGTTAAAAATTCAGTGATTTTTTCCGTCAGAGTGCTGCACGCGGTTGGTTGCTCCGAAGAATGAAAATAAGTGTTGCTTTCGGATGATGCGTCGGGCAAAAGAAATTTTGCTCCGGCTATGCAAACCGCTGAAATTATTATAATGCCGCTGATTATATATATAAATTTATTTTTAGAATTATTTGACATTTTTATGCACCTTGTTCACGATAAATTACTGTTACTATATTTTACAGTATATGCAGCAATAAATCAATGTATAATTAGTTACAGAATGATGACAAATTGTTACAAATTTAATTGAAAATCACTAAAACTACGTTTCCGTCAGTCGGAGAGCACTAAGACAGTTATGAAAAAAGCAGAGACGCTTCACAAGGGAAGAGCCTCTGCTTGAAACTGTTATTACAATGTTTGCATTTTGCCCGGGCAGAAAATTATTTTGCAGGGCAATGGTTGGTTGCAACAATGTCAATTCCCGTTCCGAGTATGTCGCTTATAAGCACATCACCGAGCTTAACGGGAGCTTTTGCCTCGACCTTTGCAATCTCTTTCATGCAATCCATTATTTTGCCCTTGGGAAGAGAACCTGCGGATTTGCAGGGAACAACATTATGTATTCCGCCGCTGACCTTAACTGTTGTTGCAAGGCTTCTGACGGGGTTAACACATTCGGTTCTTGCGTAGGCGTCGCCTCTTTTGCAGGTGTTACCCGTTACGGAAATTATATCGCCGTTATCGGCAAGCTCAACGGTTATGCCGCAGCCCATGGGGCAGGCTACGCAAATAATATTTTTCTGCATAAATCACACCTCCACAGAGATTTCGATTTCGCCGCCGGGAGCGAAGTTTTTCAGCATATCGTTTTTGATGATGACATTCTCCATTTCGCCGGGAGCAAGTCTTGGTCTCTTTTTGCTGATTATTTCTTCGCCGTTGTATTTAACAACCGTCTTGGCGTTCTTATAAACCTGACCTACTCTGAAATAAAGCTTTACATCGCCATCGTTTTTGATGTTGACCTTTTGAGGAACAATGTAGCGTACTCCGTTAACTCCTTTTGTGGAAACATATTCGGGAGCTTCGGATTTGCCGAGAACATATCTTGCCGCGCCTTCGCCTGCTGTCTGGCTTTCAAGTGTTACATAGTCAACAAGATCGTGAACATGAAGAACATTGCCGCAAGCGAAAACGCCTTTGTGTGAAGTTTCTCTGAATTCGTCAACAACTGCGCCGTTGGTTACGGGGTCAAGCTCTATGCCGACTGCTCTTGTCAGCTCGTTTTCGGGGATAAGACCGACGGAAAGAAGCAGGGTGTCACATTCTATATACTGCTCAGTTCCGGGAATGGGTCTGCGGTTTTCATCAACATCGGCGATTGTAACGCCCTCAACTCTTTCTTTGCCGTGTATCTCGATAACCGTGCAGCTGAGTCGGAGAGGAATGTTGAAATCGTCAAGACATTGAACAATGTTTCTTGTAAGTCCGCTTGAATACGGCATAAGCTCGCATACAACCTTAACCTCGGCGCCCTCAAGAGTCATACGGCGTGCCATAATAAGACCGATATCGCCTGAGCCGAGGATAACAACTTTTTTGCCCGGCATATAGCCGTCAATATTGACATATTTCTGAGCCGTGCCCGCGCTCATTATGCCGGAAGCTCTTGTGCCCGCAATGTTAAGAGCGCCTCTGGGTCTTTCACGGCAGCCCATTGCAAGAATAACCGCTTTTGCCTGAATTTCAAGCAGACCGTCCTGCTTGTTAACGGCGTAAACAATGTTATCCTGTGTGATTTCAAGAGCCATTGTGTCGGTTTTATATTCAATTTCATTGCTGTTTACGAGAGAAATAAATCTGTCTGCATATTCAGGGCCGGAAAGCTCCTCGCCGAAATAATGAAGACCGAAGCCCGTGTGAATGCACTGCTCAAGAATTCCGCCGAGAGTTTCCGCTCTTTCAAGAATAAGAATGCTGTCAACGCCGCATTCCTTCGCTCTGAGCGCAGCGGCCATTCCGGCGGGACCTCCGCCGATAACAACTATATCATAATTAAGCATAATCTCCGCCTCACTTTGTTCTTTCATAAAGAATTTTGGAATTGCCGCCGAATTTGGTTATTTCATTTATTTCAACGCCAAGCTCTTTTGCAAGAATTTCAACAACCTTTGAGCCGCAGAAGCCGCCCTGACAGCGGCCCATGCCTGCGCGAGTTCTGCGCTTAACGCCGTCAACATCGCGCGCTCCGGCGGGAGCTTTGATTGCGTCTATGATTTCGCCCTCGGTTATTGTTTCGCAGCGGCAGATTATTTTGCCGTAAGCGGGATTTTTCTCAATGAGAGCCTTGCGCTCGGCATTGCTCATATGTCTGAAACGAACGGGCTCTTCGCGCACGGGGTTGAAGTTCGCTTTTTCTTCGGGAGCCTCAGCTTTAACATATATATCCTTGACATATTCGGCGATTGCGGGGGCAGAGGAGAGACCGGGAGATTCAATTCCCGCAACATTGATAAACTGCGGATTTTTTTCGCTCGGCTCAATAATGAAGTCGTCTCTGTCGCAATGTGCCCTGAGACCTGCAAATGAGGTGATAACCTCTCTTGTTGTCAGGCAAGGAACTGATTTTTTAGCTGTCTGAAGAACGGAGGAAAGTGCGTCGGAGGTTGTTGAAACATCATCCTTATCTTCAATGTCCAGCGCGCTCGGTCCGATAAGAAGGTTACCGTCAACCGTGGGAGTTACAAGGATACCCTTGCCCATCTTTGAGGGACATTGGAAGATGGTGTGGTTAGCAAGACCGCCGACGGATTTGTCGCAGAGCATATATTCGCCCTTTCTCGGAACGGTGTGTATGGAGGTATCGCCTATAAGAGCGGCGATTTCATCGCAGTAAACGCCTGCGGCGTTGATTATGTATTTTGCGGTAAATTCTTTTTCGCCGTTTGAAACGGTGAATACACTGCCGTCAAAATCAATCTTTTTAACTTCAAAATTACGGATGAAGTCAACGCCGTTGACAACCGCATTTTCAGCGGCAGCTATGGTCAGCTCATAGGGGCAGACTATTCCGGCGCTCGGAGCCCACAAAGCCGCTTTTGCTTCATCGCTGATGTTAGGCTCAAGCTCGCGAAGCTTTTCAGCGTCATAAATTTCAAGCCCGGGAACGCCGTTTTTAACGCCTCTTTCAAGCAGCTCGCCGAGAGTTTCGGTTTCTTCATCGGAAAAAGCAACTACGAGCGAGCCGATGGGCTTAAACGGAACACTGAGTGTTTTGCAAAGCTCGGGCATTGCGGCTGTGCCGGCAACATTGAGCTTTGCTTTGAGAGTGCCGGGCTTTGCGTCAAAGCCTGCGTGAACAATGGCGCTGTTTGCCTTTGAGGTGCCCATTGCCATGTCGTTGCATTTTTCGACAAGAGCAATTTTAATGTTGTAGCGGCTGAGCTCTCGGGCGGTGAGCGACCCGATTACGCCTGCGCCGACAACGGCAACATCATAATTCATCTATATTACCTCCGTTGATAAATAATTTACCGCATAACATTATATCATAAAGCAAACGTCAAAACAACAGTTTTTCTATGCAAATTCGCTCAAATGTCGCTTTTTTTAGAATACGGCGGAATTTCCAATAAAAACAGGGCTTCCCTTTGTCTAAAAAGCCGAAAATTAAAAATGAACGGCATATATATTGACAAACCGTGAGTTTTAATGCACAATATATAGGAAATATTTTGAAAGGACACTGATAAATATGATGACCGATATCGAAATAGCACAGTCCGTAGAAATGAAACCGATAACCGAAATTGCCGAGGCTGCCGGTATTGACGGTAAATACCTCGAGCAATACGGAAAATACAAGGCAAAGGTTGACCTTTCTCTGCTTAACGAGAGCGAGCGCAAAAACGGCAAGCTCATTCTTGTAACGGCAATTACACCCACTCCCGCAGGCGAAGGAAAAACCACAACCACCATCGGTCTTGCCGACGGTCTTAAAAGAATCGGCAAAAATGTAATGGTTGCGCTCCGTGAGCCTTCTCTCGGCCCTGTTTTCGGTATCAAGGGCGGCGCTGCGGGCGGCGGATACGCCCAGGTTGTTCCCATGGAAGATATCAATCTTCATTTTACGGGTGATTTTCATGCCATCGGCGCGGCGAACAATCTGCTTGCCGCAATGCTGGATAATCATATTTATCAGGGTAATGCTCTCAATATTGACCCGCGCAGAATTACATGGAAGCGCTGTGTTGATATGAATGACAGGCAGCTCAGATTTATTACCGACGGTCTGGGCGGCAGAGTTAACGGCGTTCCGAGGGAGGACGGCTACGATATAACCGTTGCTTCGGAAATAATGGCGGTTCTCTGCCTTGCAACTTCCATAACAGATTTGAAAGAACGCCTTTCAAGAATAATCGTCGGCTATACTTATGATGAAAAGCCCGTAACCGCAGGTCAGCTCAATGCGGCGGGCGCTATGACGGCTTTGCTCAAAGACGCTCTTAAACCCAATCTTGTGCAGACGCTTGAGGGAACTCCCGCGCTTGTTCACGGCGGTCCTTTTGCCAATATTGCTCACGGCTGTAATTCCGTAACCGCAACAAAGCTTGCAATGAAGCTCGGCGATTACGCCGTTACCGAGGCGGGCTTCGGCGCAGACCTCGGAGCCGAGAAATTCCTTGATATTAAATGCCGCTGTGCGGGGCTTACACCCAATGCCGTTGTGGTTGTTGCCACCGTCAGAGCGCTCAAAATGCACGGCGGAACTGCAAAAACAGAGCTGAATACAGAAAATCTTGATTCTCTTGAAAAGGGAATACCCAATCTTCTTCGCCATGTTTCAAACATCAAAAATGTTTATAAGCTTCCCTGCGTTGTTGCTGTTAACCGTTTCCCGACCGATACCGACGCGGAAATCGAGCTTGTTATCAATAAATGCAAGGAACTCGGCGTAAATGTTGTTCTTTCCACCGTCTGGGCTGAAGGCGGCAAGGGCGGCGAGGAGCTTGCAAGAGAGGTCGTCAGACTTTGCGAAGAACCCAATGATTTCACATTCTCATATGAGCTTGACGGCTCGATTGAAGATAAAATTGAAGCTGTTGTAAAGAAAATCTACGGCGGAAGCGGCATCAGCGTAATGCCCGCCGCAAAGAAGCAGATAGCCGCGCTTGAGGCTATGGGATATTCTGATTTGCCCGTCTGCATTGCAAAAACGCAATACAGCTTTTCGGATGATCCGACCAAGCTCGGCGCTCCCGAAAACTTTACCGTTACGGTTAAGAATGTTAAAATCTCCGCAGGCGCAGGCTTTATCGTAGTTTTGACGGGCGATATTATGACCATGCCCGGCTTGCCCAAGGTCCCCGCGGCGGAAAAAATAGATGTTGACGAAAACGGAAAAATAAGCGGACTGTTCTGATAGATTTGACGGAGGTGTCGCAAAATGTCGTTTGAAAGCGGAATTCTCCTTGTAAATCCGGCTGTATGCGCTGTCGAAGACTGTTATGTTATTGCCGTTCCGGTCAGGAAAAAGGTATTAATGCATATTGAAATCGGCGGAAAGAAGTTTTTTAATCATTCAAACGGAGCAAGAGTTACCGACACTTGCGTTCAGATGTTCAGAGTTCCGGCGGATTTGCTGAACAGGCATAAAGAATACAAGCTTGTTTTCAAACAAGTTTACCTCAGATTGCCTTATTATGTCTTTTCCGGAAAAGAACAAACAGCTACCTATAAATTCAAACCTGTTGAAAAGACCGAAAACATTAATATATGTCATATTTCCGACTGTCACGGTCAGAGGAATGCACCTGCCGCAAGCGGAGCTTATTTCGGCAATGACTTGGATTTGCTCGTTTTGAACGGAGATATTTCAGGCTCGAGCAATAAAACAAGTCAGATTTTGCTTACCTATAAAATTGCCTCCGACATAACGAAAGGCGAGCATCCGGTTATTATTTCAAGAGGTAATCACGATTTGCGAGGCAAAAAGGCGGAGCTTCTTGAAAAATTGCTACCCACTGTAAACGGCAAGTCATATTTCACAGCATCGCTCGGCAATATGTGGTTTTTGATTACCGACTGCGGAGAGGATAAGCGGGACGATCACCCCGAATACAGCGGAACAGCCGCTTTTCACTGTTTCAGAGAAGAAGAAACGGAGTTTATCCGCAAGGTTGTAAATGACGGGAGCTATGATGACGGCGGTTTCAAATACCGCTTTGTCATTTCGCATATTCCGTTCCCCATAAGAAATACAGAGCCGTGCAAAAACGAAGAAAGACCTTTTGATATTGAGAATGATATTTATAACGAGTGGTGCGGTATGATTAACGCTTCATTAAAACCGCAGTTGTTTCTCGGCGGTCACTTCCACGAAGCGGAAGTTATCAGAAAGAATTCCGACAGGAACGCAAGAAAAATTTGCTGTGATATCATCCTCGGAGGAAAGCCTGTACATAAAACAGATTTCATATGCGCCAATATTACGGTTAGTTCAAACGGCTGCACCGTCAGGTTTGCCGATAAAAACCGAAATATAGTCAAAGAAGAAATCTGTGCTTTTACAGATTGATAAAAAATTACTTTAAGCTTTAATTGCCCTCAAATGCCTGCCAAAAAGGCGGATTTGAGGGCAATTACAATTCTTTTTGTATTAGATTTATTTATCAAACTAAAAATTTATTCTGCTCAAAACTTCTCCGACCTTTTCGTGAATGATAAGCCCGAATTTAGAGTCCATTTCGGTTTCGTCACGGTTGATGAGAACCAGATTATCTCCCGAAAAATATCTTATAAATCCCGCCGCGGGATATACCGTGAGCGAAGTTCCCGCAACAATCAGCAGGTCGGCGGCAGTAATTGCGATGACAGCTTTGGTAATAACATCGCTGTCAAGCGGTTCTTCATACAGAACAACATCGGGTTTAATAATTCCGCCGCATTCGCATCTCGGAATTCCGTCGGATTTATAAACATAATCAAAATCATAAAATTTACCGCATTTCATGCAGTAATTGCGAAGCGCCGAGCCGTGAAGCTCGCAAACAGATTTACTGCCTGCCTTTGTGTGAAGTCCGTCAACATTCTGCGTTATAACCGACAGCAGCTTTCCGCTTTTTTCAAGCTCGGCAAGCTTATAATGGGCGGCATTCGGCTTTGCGTCGGGATAGCAAAGATGCTTCCTGTAAAAATCATAAAATTCAGCCGTGTGCTCCATAAAAAATGTATGGCTCAGAATCGTTTCGGGCGGGATTTTATAATCCATCATATATATACCGTCGGCAGAGCGGAAATCGGGGATGTTACTTTCCGTCGAAACACCCGCGCCTCCGAAAAATACAATGCGGCTGCTTTGACAAATCAATTCGTTCAGCTTTAAAATTTTATCGTTTAATTCCATGATTTTCACCCCGATTGAAATTATATACTTATCCGCGCGATAATTCAATGTTTTAATAAACATTTTAACAAAATATTGACTTTTTGTTGCAATGAAGCACAAAAAGTGGTATAATGACCAATACTTTAATTTATGTTTATTGACTGCCTTTTGCGGAATACTAAATTTGTTTTATTCCAAGAAAGGAAAGTGTGAAATGAAAAGCAATAAAAATAAAAAGGAAAACTTTTTTCTGCCTTCTCCTCCGTGGCAGTCGCCTGATTTTAACAGCTCGGGTGCAGACTGCGGCGAGGGTCAGTCCGCTTTGAGCAATATAATAGAATCAGGCTCGGTTACAGTCAAAAAAGGGGAGCATATTATTCATTGTCTGACTATTATCGGTCAGATAGAGGGTCATTATATTCTTCCCGCTCAAAATAAGACTACTAAATACGAGCATGTCATTCCTCAGCTTGTGGCTATTGAAGAAAGCGATGAGGTTGACGGACTTATTATGATTTTAAATACGGTTGGCGGCGATATTGAAGCAGGGCTTGCCATTGCCGAGCTTGTTTCGGGTATGACAACGCCTACCGTATCGCTCGTTCTCGGCGGCGGTCATTCAATCGGTGTGCCGCTTGCGGTTTCCACCGACCGTTCTTTTATCACTCCTTCGGCAACAATGACCATTCATCCCGTGCGTATGAACGGTCTGGTGCTCGGAGTTCCCCAAACTCTCTCGTATTTTGAGCAGATGCAGGAAAGAATAGTGCGTTTCGTTTCCGATAATTCGGAAATTTCGCCCGACCGTTTCAGAGAAATGATGCTGGCAACTGGCGAGCTTGTAATGGATGTGGGAACTGTTCTCAGCGGCGAAGCCGCCGTCAAAGAGGGGCTGATAGATTCGCTCGGCAGTCTGTCCGATGCCCTGAATTGTCTGTATGATTTAATAAATGAGCGTGAAGCCGAAAACGGGGCTTCCGATAATAACACTCCGAAAGGATGAAATAAATGGCAAACACCCAAAAGAAAAAAACGGGCGGTTCACAAAAGAAAAAGCCTGCTCCCAAGAGCCAAAGTGCCAAGGCTTCGCAGGCAAAGCAGTCCGCACCCGAGAAAAAAGAGGTTTCCGCAGCGGTTCAGCGCCAAAAAGCGGCGATTATTATGATGGCGGCAGCAGTTTTTCTGCTTTGCGTTGCATTTATAAAAGGTGAAAGCGTGTGGCTCAAACTGCACAATGCAATGTTCGGCGTTTTCGGCTTCTGTGCGTATATTCTGCCCGCCGTGCTCATATATATGGCGATTGTTTATGCTAAGGACAAGCCGCTCGGCAGCATTGCCGCAAACCTTACGGGAACGGGCGTTTTTGTCGCTCTGCTCAGCGGAGCCATACATATTTTTGCAAACGAAGCTGAATATCTTTCCTTGATTTCGATTAGGGATCAGATTGCCGATTCGTGGGACAAGGCCTCCGCACTTGATAACGGCGGCGTTATCGGCTCAATTATCGGCGGACTTATTTCCAAGCTTTTCGGCAAGGTTGGCGCGGGTATAACCGTTATTATTCTCCTTGCCGTGCTTGCAATGCTTTTAACGGGCACAACTCTGCTCGGGCTTTTCAATGCGATAAGAAAACCCGTCAGAAAAGTCGGAGAGATGACAAACGAAAAGCTTGAGCAAAACGCTATTCGCCGTGAGCAGCTTGAGCAGGAGAGAGAAAAAGAAAAGGCGAAAAAGCCTTTCAGCCCTCCCGAACAGCCGACTGTTTCGGTTGAAAAGTTTGAAGATAATTTCGTTACGGACGAATCAACCTTTGCTCCCGTTGACGAAGCTCCGATGCCCGAGATACCCGTTGTAAGGCTTCCCGATGCCAAACCTACGGAGATAATAGAGGAAACGGTTGAAGCCGCCGTCGCTCAGGAAAAACCGAAAAGAAGAAAAGCCGCGCCACCCGTACCGGACGGCGAGCCCGAGGAAGAGCCGCGCGAATTTCCCGAGAAAGAAAATACGGAGCAAGAAGCGGAAAAGCCCGATTATGTTTTCCCGCCCATTGACTGCCTCAATCTTGCCGAAAGAGAGGGCGGCACCGACAATATGGCGGAGATGCAGCTCGGTGCAAAGAAGCTGATTGCAACTCTTGAAAGCTTTAAGATTAAGGCTGAAATAACCAACATATGCCGAGGTCCTTCGGTTACAAGATATGAGCTTGTTCCCGATGCGGGCGTCAGGATTAATAAAATAACAAATCTTGCGGACGATATTGCCCTGCGCCTTGCGGCAACGAGCGTGCGTATCGAAGCGCCCATTCCGGGCAAATCTGCAATCGGAATTGAGGTGCCCAACAGCGCAAAATCAATGGTAACAATGCGTGAAATTATTGATACTCCGCAGTTCAGAGATTCAAAAAGCAAGCTTACCGTTGCTCTCGGCAAAGACATAACGGGCAACATTATCTGTGCAGACCTTGCCAAGATGCCGCATCTGCTTGTAGCGGGCACAACAGGCTCAGGCAAATCCGTCTGCCTTAATTCAATGATAGTCAGTATTCTCTATAACGCCTCGCCGGATGAGGTCAAGTTGCTTATGATCGACCCCAAAATGGTTGAGTTTACCATCTATAACGGCATAGCCCACCTTGAAGTTCCCGTTGTTTCAAATCCGCGCAAGGCGGCGGGCGCGCTCGGCTGGGCGGTCGGCGAAATGGAAAAAAGATATATGCAGTTTTCCGAAAACAGCGTCAGGGATATCAAAGGCTTCAATAAGCTTTGCGAAACAAGAGACGATCTTCAGAAAATGCATCAGATTGTTATTTTTATCGACGAGCTTTCGGATTTGATGATGGTTTCTCCCAAAGAGGTTGAGGATTCCATTTGCCGCTTGGCTCAGATGGCGCGAGCCGCGGGAATACATCTTGTTATCGCAACTCAGCGCCCCTCTGTCGATGTTATTACGGGCATAATCAAGGCGAATATCCCGAGCCGTATTGCTCTTTCTGTTTCTTCACAGATTGATTCAAGAACAATTCTTGACGCCGTCGGTGCGGAAAAACTGCTCGGCAACGGCGATATGCTTTTCAGCCCCGTAGGCTCATCAAAATCTCTGCGTGTTCAGGGCTGCTTTATTTCAGATGCAGAGGTTGAAAAGGTTGTTAATCACATCAAGCAGCAGGCTCAGACCACCTATAACGAAGATACAATTCACGAAATTGAAGCGAAAGCCGCTGCGGCTGAAAACGCCAAAAAGCGCTCTGCCGATTTTGAGGATGAGGGCGAGGATTGGGATCCTGCGCTCAACGATGCCATAGAGGTTGTCGTCAATGCGGGCGGAGCTTCCACAACCATGCTTCAGAAAAAGCTCAAGCTCGGTTATGCCCGTGCTTCAAGAGTTATGGATCAGCTTGAAGAAAAAGGAATTGTCGGTCCTTCCGAGGGAGCAAAGCCCAGAGCGGTTTTGATTACAAAACAGCAATGGTACGAAATGCAGGCTCTTGTAAACGGCGCAGGCGCGCCGAGCATAGACGATGTTTTTGAGGATGATGACGATTTCGCAGGCTCGGAGGATGATTTTGAGTAAGATTAACGGATTTTTACCCGTCACAAAGGAAGAAATGACGGCTCGCGGCTGGGATATGCCCGATTTTGTCTATGTGAGCGGAGACGCCTATGTTGACCACCCCGCTTTCGGTGCGGCAATTATAACAAGAGTGCTTGAAAACGCAGGCTTCAGGGTTGCGTTTCTTGCCCAGCCTGATTGGCGTAGTACCGATGATTTTATGCGTTTCGGCAAGCCGAAGCTCGGCTTCCTTGTCAGCAGCGGAAACATCGATTCAATGGTTGCCCATTACACCGCCGCCAAGAAAAAGCGCAGCTCCGATTATTACAGCCCGGGCGGCAAAATCGGTCTCAGACCCGACAGAGCGGTAATAGTCTATTGCAACAAAATCAGAGAAGCTTACGGCGATATACCTATAATCATAGGCGGCTTGGAAGCGTCGCTTCGCAGATTTGCTCACTATGATTATTGGGACGATAAGGTGCGCCGCTCAATACTTTTTGACGCTCAGGCAGACCTGATTTCTTTCGGTATGGGTGAACGCTCAATTATCGAAATTGCAAAACGGCTTGCTTCGGGCGAGAGTGTGTCGGAAATCAGAGATATCCGCGGAACCTGTTACAGCGTCGACGTGCGCGAAACGCCGTATGCAGGTGCGGAGTGTCCATCGTTTGAAAATGTTTGCAACTCAAAAAAGGAATACGCGGTTTCGTGCCGTATTCAGCAGGATGAGCAGGATTTTTTCAGAGGAAAGGCAATCAAACAGCGCCACGGCGGCAGAATGCTTGTTCAGAATCCTCCCGCCATACCCCTTTCTCAAAAGGAGCTTGACGAGGTTTATGCTCTGCCCTATATGAGAACCTACCATCCTATGTACGAGAGCGAGGGCGGTGTTCCCGGCATTGAGGAAGTGCGATTTTCGATAGCGCATAACCGCGGCTGCTTCGGCGGCTGCAACTTCTGCTCGCTTGCTTTTCATCAGGGCAGATATATTACAACCCGCAGTAAGGAATCAATAGTCCGTGAAGCCAAGCTTCTGACTCAGCTTCCGGATTTCAAAGGCTATATTCACGATATCGGAGGCCCTACGGCGAATTTCCGCCGCCCGTCCTGCGACGGTCAGGAGGAACACGGGCTTTGCAAGGGCAAAAAATGCCTTGCTCCCGTGCCGTGCCCGAATTTAAAGCCCGACCACAGCGAATATCTTGACATTCTGCGTACCGTGCGTTCACTGCCGGGAGTTAAAAAGGTGTTTATTCGCTCCGGTATAAGATATGATTATATGCTTGCCGATAAGGACGATTCGTTTTTCAGGGAGCTTGTTGAAAACCATGTCAGCGGTCAGTTAAAGGTAGCGCCCGAGCATTGCTCTGCGGCGGTGCTTGATAAAATGGGCAAGCCGCATATTGAAGCATATGTTGAATTTTCAAAGAAATATTTTAAATATACAAAAAGTGTAGGCAAGGAGCAGTATCTTGTTCCTTATCTTATGTCCTCTCACCCCGGGAGCACTCTGAAGGAAGCGGTGGAGCTTGCGCTGTTCCTTAAAAAAATCGGAGTAAGACCCGAGCAGGTTCAGGATTTTTATCCCACTCCCGGCACGGTTTCAACCTGTATGTTTTATACGGGGCTTGACCCATACACGCTTAAAGAAGTCTATGTAGCCAAAGACCCGCACGAAAAAGCCATGCAGAGAGCGTTGCTCCAATATTTTAATCCCAAAAACGCCGCTCTCGTGCGCGAAGCGCTTATAAAAGCGGGCAGGAGGGATTTGATAGGCTTCTCCGATAAATGTCTGATAGCTCCCGAAAAACGCAAAGCTCCGAGCGGTAAAGAAAGGTACGCAAGCGGCAATGAAAGACAATATAAAAACAGAAAAAAGAATAAATAAAAAGCTGCTTTACGCTATCGCAATTTTTTTGATTGCTCTGATTTATGCCGTGGGCAGCGCGTTCGGGCTTTGGGGCGAGGATCCGGGCGTAACTCTCGGCGGAGATGCTGATACCGACGGCTTTGCAGTTCATTACATTGATGTCGGTCAGGGTGACTGCTCGCTTGTTGTCTGCAACGGCAAAACCCTGCTTATCGACGGCGGCGAAAACGAGCATGAAACAAAGGTTATTAACTATCTGCGCTCACTAAAAATCGAGAAGCTTGATTATATCATTGCTACTCATCCGCATACCGACCATATCGGCGGTCTGCCTGAGGTTCTTTCGGAATTCGGCGCTGATAAAATCATAATGCCGCGCATTTCAAAAGAGCTTACTCCCACCAATTCAACATATACCGATTTGCTGAAAGCCATAAAAGCTTCGGGGGCTAAGGCGATTCCTGCCTCCGCGGGTCAGACATACGAGCTTGGCGGCGCGGTTTTTGAAATTCTTGCTCCGATTTCATACGATGCAGATAATCTTAACAATTTTTCTGTTGTTACACGCCTTACCTACGGAGGAAAGTCATTTCTGTTTATGGGTGATGCCGAAACCAAGGAGGAAGCTGAGGTTATTGCAGGCGGAGCACAGCTTAAAAGCGATGTTCTCAAGGTCGGTCATCACGGCTCTAAAACATCTTCCTCAAAGAAATTCCTTGAAGCCGTTATGCCCGAAATTTGCATTATAATGTGCGGCGAGGATAACGATTACGGCCATCCGCACGAATCCGTGTTGAAACGAATTGCGAATTATACCGACAGGGTTTACAGAACGGATATCTGCGGAGATATCGTCATAAGAAGCGGCGGAAACGGGCTTAGTGTCGAATACGAAAATCGATGAGGTGATTTATTTGTATCTCAGCGTTGACAGAATTGAAAACGGAATTGCCGTTTGTGTTGATGACGGCGGTGAAACGCACGGCGTTTTGCTCGAAAACATAATCGGAGAGCTTCGGGAAGGGAGCATAATCATACCCGATGCCGACGGAATGTATTCCGTTGATGAAAGTGAAACCGAGCTCAGGCGCGAGGCTAATTTTGACCTTGCCGAAAGCCTTTTTGACGAATAACGGCAATAAGTTAATATTATTTATAAAAAAAGCGTGGGATTATTCAATTTCCTCTTGAATAATCCCGCGCTTTATTATATAATAATCAATATATGTTCATTATGGAGGAATATCACTTGCCTGCCGATTTTAATATAAATAAAACTGCGGTTTCATCCGAGGAGCTGCAAAAGCAAAAGGAATATTCTCAGCTTGTCAGAAGCATAATTGAGCAGCGTTTTTCAGAGCCGCCCAAGGCTTTTGTTCATACCTACGGCTGTCAGGGAAATGTTGCCGACGGTGAGCGTCTTAAAGGAATGCTCGAGGAAATGGGATATTCTCTTGTTGATGAGCTTGACGGTGCGGATTTGGTGCTTTATAACACCTGCGCCATCAGGGAACACGCGGAAGACAGAGTGTTCGGCAATGTCGGCGCGCTAAAATCAAGAAAAGCTGAAAACCGCAATATGAAAATTCTTCTCTGCGGCTGTATGATGCAGCAAAAGCACATTGCGGAAAAAATCAGAAAAAGCTATCCGTTTGTCGATATAGTTTTTGGCACTCATGTTATTCACAGACTGCCTGAGTTCCTTTATTTCAATCTCAGCACGGGCAAAAAAATATATGAGCTGCCCGATGCCGACGGCGTTATTGCCGAGGAGCTTCCCGTTCACCGCGACAGCGATTTCAAAGCGTGGCTTCCCATAATGTACGGCTGCAACAATTTTTGCAGTTATTGCATCGTGCCTTATGTAAGGGGCAGAGAGCGCAGCAGAGACCCCGAAACGATAATCAAAGAAGCGGAGCAGCTTGTTGCCGAGGGCTATAAAGAAATTACCTTGCTCGGTCAGAATGTCAATTCTTACGGCAAATATCCCGATTACGGCTGCAATTTTGCACAGCTTCTTGAAAAGCTGAATTCAATCGAGGGCGATTTCATAATCCGTTTTATGACTTCTCACCCCAAAGACTGCACTCATGAACTGCTTGACACAATGGCAAGGTGCAAAAAGGTTGCAAAGCATCTTCATCTTCCGTTCCAGAGCGGAAGCAACAGGGTGCTTGATGCAATGAACAGGCGATACACGCGAGAAAAATATCTTGAGCTTCTTAACTATGCCTATTCCGTTATGCCCGACCTTTCTGTAACAAGCGATGTAATAGTCGGTTTTCCCGGGGAAACATATGAGGAGTTTCTTGAAACGGTTTCGCTTGTCAGAGAAGCAAGGTTCACTTCAATGTACACCTTCATTTTTTCACCGCGTGAGGGAACGGTTGCCGCAAAGCTGCCCGACCCCGTTTCAAAGGAAGAAAAAAGCCGTTGGTTCAAGGAACTGCTTGACGCTCAGGAGATAATTGCCGCCGAGCGCACGGCTTCCATGGTCGGCAAAACCTACCGCGTTCTTTGCGAGAGCGTTGGCAAAAACGGCTTGATTGAGGGCAGAACTCAGGGGAATATTATAATTGAATTCCCCGCCGATGAAAGCGTTATCGGCACTTTCCGCAATGTCACCGTCACGGAATCGTTAACATGGATTTTGCGCGGTGAGCTTTCGGATTAATCACTTTTACCAATTAATACGGATAATGTCGTATTAAATAATACAGTTAGGAGAAACAAAAATGGATGTAATTGCAAAAGCAAGAGAGCTCGGCGCTCTTCTTCAGCAGGACGAACGCTATCTCAAGCTCATGGAGGCTCAGAAAGCCAACGAGGCGGACGACGCTCTTAACGAGCTGATAGCAAGAATTCAGCTTGTTCAGATGTCATTTCAGCACGAAGCCGCAAAAGAGGATAAGAACGAGCAGAAGCTTGAAGCCTATGACAATGAGTTCGGCGAGATTTACACTCAGATTATGGCAAATCCCAATATGCAGGCTTATGAAGCGGCAAGAGCCGAAATTGACAAGCTTATGCAGTATATAACAGGAATTTTCGCACTTTGCCTTCAGGGTGAAGACCCTGCAACCTGCGAGCCCGAGCAGGAGCACAGTTGCGGCGGCGAATGTTCATCCTGCGGCGGTTGTCACTGATATTCATTAATAACGGGGGCTGCCGTTTAAGCAGCCCCGGGATTTTTTGAAAGGTATGGTAAATTCATGGCAGAGCTTACCCCAATGATGAAGCAGTATTTTCAGGTTAAGGAGCAGTATCCCGACACTATTCTGATGTTTCGCCTCGGCGACTTTTATGAGATGTTCTTTGACGATGCGAAGCTTGCATCCGCAGAGCTGGAGCTCGTTTTAACGGGCAGAGACTGCGGGCAGGAGGAAAGAGCGCCGATGTGCGGCGTTCCGTTCCACAGTGCGGATTCTTATATTGCCCGCCTTGTCGCAAAGGGCTATAAAGTAGCAATCTGCGAGCAGCTTGAAGATCCCGCTCTTGCAAAAGGAATAGTTAAGCGCGATGTAACAAGGGTGCTCACTCCCGGCACGGTTATTGAAAGCACAATGCTTGATGAAAGCAGAAATAACTTTCTTGCCTGCATCTGCGCTTTAAAAGACGGCGTAGGGCTTTGCTTTGCCGATATTTCCACGGGCAGCGTTCATGCAACGCAGCTTGAAAGAAAGAATTCACAGCGCAGGATTATTAACGAGCTCGGCAGATTTTCTCCGAGCGAAATTATAATCAATGCAGACACTCTGAAGCTTGACGGAGTAACCGATTTCGTTAAAAACAGGCTTCATTCCGCCTGCGATTTGCTTGATGATGATTGCTTTGACTTTTCAAAAGCTTCCGCTGTTCTGATGAAGCATTTCGGAAAATCCTCGCTTGCCGAGCTTTCTCTTGACGGCGCACCCGCCGCTGTCTGCGCTCTCGGCGCGGCTCTGGATTATCTCAAAAGCGTTCAGAAAACCGAGCTTGAAAACATTAAGGATATTGATTTTTACGGCTCGGGCAGTTTTATGCGCCTTGATGTTTCAACTCTTCGCAATCTTGAAATAACGGAAACCATGAGAAACAGAGAAAAGCGCGGCTCGCTTCTCTGGGTTCTTGATAAGACCAAAACCTCAATGGGCAAAAGAATGCTCAGAAGCTGGCTTGAACAGCCCTTGCTCAGCATAGCAAAAATCACAAGGCGGCATAACGCCGTTTCGGAGCTTGTTGAAAATCCCTCCCTCAGGGAAGACATTGCCGAGGCGTTGAGCGGCTGTCAGGATATGGAAAGGCTCATAACCCGCATTGCCTATTCAACGGCTAATGCGCGCGAGCTGCGTGCGCTTTCGTCAACGCTTGAAAGACTGCCGGGCATAAAATCTCTCATTTCTTCCTGCCGAAGCAGTATGCTCGGTGAACTGTGCTCCGAAATTCTTCCGCTTGATGAGCTTGCGGCGCTGATTGACGGCGCGATTGTTGACGAGCCTCCGTTTTCCGTGCGTGAGGGCGGCATGATTAAAGACGGCTTTAATGAGGAGCTTGATTCCCTGCGTGACATTGTTGCCAACGGAAAGGGATATATTGCCGACATTCAGCACAGAGAGCAGGAGAAAACAGGCATCAAAAAGCTCAAAATCGGATATAACCGCGTTTTCGGTTATTATATTGAAGTGCCCAATGCTTTCAAGGAGCTTGTGCCCGAGGATTACATAAGAAAGCAGACGCTTACAAACTGCGAGAGATTTATAACTCAGGAGCTTAAAGAGCTTGAATCCAAGGTTCTCGGAGCGCAGGAAAGAATTGTAAGGCTCGAATATGAGGTTTTCGATTCCGTCAGAAAAAAGGCTGCCGAGCATCTTTATGATATTCAGAGAACTGCGGCGGCGGTTGCCGCTCTTGATGTTATTTGTTCTTATGCACGGGTCGCCGCTGAAAACAACTATTGCTGCCCCGCAATGAATGCGGGAGACAGGGTTTCGATAAAAGACGGCAGACATCCCGTTGTTGAGAAAATGATTGATTTTCCCTTTGTTCCCAACGATACCGAGCTTGACTGCGGCGATAACCGCTGTGCAATTATAACAGGCCCCAATATGGCGGGTAAGTCCACTTATATGCGTCAGGTTGCATTGATTTGTCTTATGGCTCAGGCGGGCAGCTTTGTTCCTGCTCAGTCAGCGGAGCTTTGCGTGGTTGACGGCATATTTACCCGTATCGGCGCATCGGACGATCTGGCTTCGGGTTCGTCAACCTTTATGGTTGAGATGAACGAGGTTGCGGATATTTTGAAAAACGCAACTTCAAACAGTCTGATTATTTTTGATGAAATCGGCAGAGGTACTTCTACCTTTGACGGAATGAGCATTGCAAGAGCCGTGCTCGAATTTTCCGCCGATAAACGCAGGCTCGGAGCAAAAACGCTTTTTGCGACTCATTATCATGAGCTTACCGAGCTTGAAAACAGCGTTTCAGGTGTCAAAAACTATAATATCGCCGTTAAAAAGCGCGGCGATGACATTACCTTCCTTCGCAGAATTGTTCCCGGCTGTGCCGACGGAAGCTACGGCATAGAGGTTGCAAAGCTTGCGGGTGTTCCCTCAAGCGTTGTTGAGCGTGCGAAGGTTGTGCTCAAAGAGCTTGAGGGCGAGGGCCTGAGAGCAGCTCCCGTAAGGCATGATGATGCCGCCGAGCAGGATATGCAGATTTCTTTCGGCAGCTCAAACGAAAAAGATATCATAGAAAAGCTTAAAAGTATTGATGTTAATACGCTCACGCCGATAGAGGCAATGAGTGTTCTTTATGACCTGTCAAAGCAGGCAAATAATTAACAAAGGAGGTTCCTCATGCCGAAAATCAATGTTCTCCCAAAGCACCTTGCAGAGCTTATCGCCGCGGGCGAGGTCGTTGAACGCCCCGCTTCGGCAGTAAAGGAGCTTCTTGAAAATTCCATTGACGCAGGTGCCGACAGCGTAACCGTTGAAATAAAAAACGGCGGTGTTTCTTATATCAGAATAACCGATAACGGCTGCGGAATTGCACGCGAAGATATCCGCAATGCTTTTGTAAGCCACGCCACAAGCAAAATAGCATCTCCCGAGGATTTAAACGGCATTATTACCCTCGGTTTTCGCGGAGAGGCTTTGGCAAGCGTGAGCGCTGTTGCAAAAGTTGAGGTTATGACGAGAACCCCCGAGGAAGAGAGCGGCACAAGATATGTAATCGAAAACGGCGAGGAAAAGCTGCTTGATGACGCAGGCTGCCCCAAGGGGACTACGATAATTGTCAGAGATTTATTCAGCAAAACTCCCGCAAGAATGAAATTCCTGAAAAAAGATGTTACCGAGGCTAATGCTGTTGCGGCGGTTGTTGACAGAATTGCGCTTTCGCATCCCGAAGTTTCCGTTCGCTTTATCCGCGAGGGCAAGCAAACGCTTATTACAAGCGGCAAGGGCGACCTTTTAACCTGTATCCGTGAAATATTCGGCAAGGAGTTTTCATCGGGTCTTATTCCCGCAGAGTATTCGTCGGGCGCGGTTAAGGTCAGCGGCTTTGTTTCAAAGCCATCCGAATCAAGACCCAACAGAAATATGCAGTTTTTCTTCCTCAACGGAAGATTGATTAAAACCGCAACGGGCAGCGCGGCTCTTAGCGAGGGTTATAAAAGCTCGGTAATGGTCGGCAAATTTCCGTCCTGCGTGCTTAATATTGAAATTAATCCGTCGCTTGTTGATGTTAATGTTCATCCCGCAAAAACCGAGGTCAGGTTTTCGGACGAGCGTGTAATATTCAATGCAATATTCTATGCCTGCAAGAATGCGCTTTCTGCGGGCGACACTCCCAAGCAAATAAAAGAAATTGCAAAGGATTTTTATAAAGCCCCCGAAAAGCCGCCTGAGCAGCTTAAAATTACTGCCGTGCCTAGCCCGAAAACCGATTTTTGGCAGCATATTCCAAAGTCGGAACCCGAGGTTAAGGTTACTCAATATCAGCCAAAATCCGTTTCTGATATCAAACAGCCCGTAACGGCGTCGGTTACCTTTAAAGCTCCCGAGCCGGAGCCTGAAATTGAAGAAAAAATTGAAGATATACTTTTGAATTCACAGCCGAAAGCCGAAATCGCCGAGCCTGTCGCACCCGAAGTTCCCGTTTCCGAAGAAAAAGCAGGCTTTTGCGAAGAAAAGTTTTCACTTGTCGGCGAAGCCTTTAAGGCTTACATCATTTGTGAATATGAGAATAAACTGATTTTTATTGATAAACATGCGGCTCATGAACGCATTATATATGAAAAGCTGAAAAGAGAGAGCGGGGAGCGCACACCTCAGATTTTGTTGCTGCCCGTAACCGTCACTCTTTCCAAAGAAGAATATTCCGCCGTGCTTGAAAATATAGAGCTGATAAATCAAGCAGGCTTTGAGGTTGAAGATTTCGGCAGCGGATGCATTATCGTCAGAGAATGTCCCATGGAGCTTTCCGCAGATGATGTTGAGTCCGTTATCTGTGAGATTGCAGGCAGATTTGTTGACAAGCGTCAGGATGTAATGTTTGAGAAGCTTGATTGGATTTTTCATTCCGTTGCTTGCAGAAGTGCAATTAAAGCGGGCGATTTCACATCGCGGATTGAAATGGAGAGATTTGCAAAGCAGGTTCTTTCAATGCCCGATATCCGATACTGCCCGCACGGCAGACCCGTGCTTATTGAAATGACGCAAAGAGAGCTGGAGAAAAATTTTGGCAGAGTCTAATACCGTACCTTTAATAGCCGTTGTCGGACCCACCGCATCGGGCAAAACTTCGCTTGCCGTTGATATTTGTGAAAAAATAGGCGGCGAGGCGGTTTCCTGCGATTCAATGCAGATATATAAAGGTATGGATATTGCAACGGCAAAGCCTTCTGCCGCTGAAATGCGCGGAATACCGCATCATCTTATCGGATTTCTTGAGCCGGACGAGCCGTTCAGCGTGGCAAAATACTGCGAGGCGGCAAGAGCGGCAATAAACGATATTGTTTCGCGCGGCAAAAAAGCCGTGCTTGTCGGCGGAACGGGTCTTTATTATAGCTCGCTTGTTGACAATATTGAATTTCTGCCCGAAGAAACAGATTTTGAATACCGTGAGGAATTGAAAAAGAGAGCCGAAGCCGAGGGCGCTCAGGTGTTGCTTGACGAGCTTTACAAAGCGGATCCCGCCGCTGCCGCCGAGCTTCATGTCAATAATCTCGGGCGCATAATACGCGCGCTTGAGATTTGCCGCACAACCGGTAAAACCAAAACTCTGCAAAACGAGCTTTCAAGAAAAAATCCGTCACCATTTAAAGTTACGGCAATTTGTCTTGACGCAAGGGACAGGCAGTTCTTATATAACAGAATAAACAAGCGTGTTGACATTATGCTTGAAAACGGTCTTTTGCAGGAGACGGAGAAGTTTTATAATTCATCACTCGGCGCTACGGCGCGGCAGGCAATCGGCTATAAAGAGCTTCATCCTTATTTTTCGGGCGAAAAAAGCCTTGATGAATGTGTTGATTGCCTGAAAATGCAAACACGCAGATACGCCAAGCGCCAGCTTACATGGTTCAGGCGAGATGAAAGAATGAATTTCCTATATATTGATGAATATGAAAACAGCGGCGAGCTGCTTGACGCCGCGATGAAAATAATCGAAAGGGGGAGCGGCGAATGAAAAGTAAAGACAGGCTTTTAAAGGTTCTTGCGGCGGCGGCAGCGGTTATAATCGTTGTTTTCTTTGCTTCCGAGATTTACAGCCTGACCGCGCGCAGCTATACAACTCAGATAGTCTATGAGCAGACGGTGCTTGAAACGGTTGACGCCGATATGTTTATTATAAGAAATGAAACGCTCCTTTCTTCGACTGCGGCGGGCGTTACCGTTCCGCTTGCCGATAATGCCGAAAGAGTCAGCAAGGGTAGCTCGATTGCGGCGGTTTTTCCGAGCGAAGCATCCGCAGAAAACTATGTAAAATCCGTTTCTTTAAAAAGCAGGCTTGAAGCATATCAGAAAATTGACAGTCAGCTCCGCCTTGCCGATGTTGATATGGAAAAGCTGACCGGTGAAATTGACGCCGATTTTAAGAAGCTGACAGAGGCGGCTTATTCAAACGATTATTCCTCTCTCGGCGAAGATAAGCTTTCTTTCAGCGAAAAGCTTTCAAGAAAACAGATTTCGCTCGGCAGAGATGTAGACTGCTCCGCAAAGATTGCGGAAATTCAAAATCAGATTTCCGCTTTGTCATCCTCGAGCACTCCCACGGAAATTATTACTGCCGAATCATCCGGCTATTATGTCAGCAAGGCTGACGGCTATGAGAATATACTTACCGTTGACGATATTGATTCTCTGACAGCCGATAGGCTTGAAGAAGCAATGAAGGCAGAAAAAAAAGAGGTATCCGATGCTTCAATCGGCAAGGTTATTGACGGATATAATTGGTATATTGCCGCAGTTACCGATACAGCAAAGGCAACTGAGTTTTCAAAAGACAAAACCGTCAGACTTGTTTTCGGAGACGGTGAGGATGAAACCGTTTCTGCTTACATATATTCCGTCAAAGCGGTTGATGCGAGCCGCTCTTTGGTGGTTTTCAGATGTAATCTGATGAATGACAAGCTTGCTTCGCTTAGAAAAGTACACGGCAAAATCGTTGTAAATGAATACACGGGTCTTAAAGTCAGCAGAGATGCCGTCCGTCTTGATGAAAACGGAAAATCAGGTGTTTATGTCCGCAGAGGAAACATAGTTAATTTCCGAAGCGTCAATATAATTTATTCCGAGGATTCCTTTGTTATTGCTTCAAAGCCCGAAAGCGGTGACGGAGTAAGTCTTGATTACCCGCATTTGAAGCTTTATGACGAGGTTATAATCTCGGGAAAGGAGTTAAAGGATGGAATGGTTATCTGACGAAGAAAGATTTTCGGCGATTGATGAGAATTTAAAATATATTGCCGAAGAAATAGCCGACGCGGCTTTAAAATCCGGCAGAAAAAACGAAGACATCAGCCTTATGGCGGTAACAAAAACCGTTGAAAGCAAGTTTATTAACTACGCCATTGATAAAGGCATTGGACTTATCGGTGAAAACAAGGTTCAGGAATTTCTGATGAAAGAGCCGGAGCTTAATCTCGGCAAATGCAAGGCGCATCTGATTGGTCATCTACAATCAAACAAGGTTAAAAAAATCGTGGGCAAGGTTGATACAATCCAGTCGGTTGATTCGGTTGCGATTGCCCGCGAAATCGGCAAACGCTCCGTTGAGGCGGGTGTTGAAACAAAAATCCTGCTTGAAGTTAATGTCGGAAACGAAGAAAGCAAGTTCGGATTTTCGCCGGACGAGGTGTTTGAAAGAGCCTGCGAAATTTCCGAAATAAACGGAATTTTGATAGACGGATTGATGTGTGTTGCCCCGATTTGCGAAAAAGATGCAGAAATTCGCAGAATTTTTTCAAATATGCGCCGTCTGTTTATTGACATTGAGGGCAAAAAAAGGGATAATATAAATATGAATGTTCTCTCAATGGGAATGTCAGGCGATTATAAGAATGCAATTCTCGAAGGTGCAAATCTCGTCCGTATAGGTTCGGCGATTTTTGGCTCGAGAATTTACAGATAATTAAGGAGGCTTTTTAACAATGAGCTTAAAGGACAAGCTGAAGCAGTTTATCAATGTCACGGATGACGATTATATCGACAGCGCAGAAACGGATTATAACGACGATTTCGATTTTGAGCCGCCTCAGGCGCACGATTCTGCTGAAAGACAGCAGACCTCAAGAGTCAGAAGCGAAAAAACAACAAGCAGCACATCAAATGCAGGTAATGTTGTTAATATTAATACCTCAAAAGCTTCCGCAGGCCAGCCGAAGCCCCATGTAGTTTTTCAGAAGATTGACAGGTTTGAGGAAGTCGGCGAGGTTGCTGATATTCTTAATGAAAAGAGAATTGTTATTCTTAACCTTGAAACCTGCCCCAATGATGTTTCTCAGCGAATAATCGATTTCCTTTACGGTGTTGCATATGCAAATCATGGCGATTTTAAAAAGGTTGCCGGCAGAGCATACATAATCACTCCCTATAATGTTCCGGTTTCCGGTGAGCTGCTTGATGAGCTTAGCGGCGGTGCAGGCAGCGAGCAGTATTAAAAATCGAAGTGAGAGAGGATAGGTGCAGGAAATGCTCAGAACAGAACAGATTTTGAACGCTAAGTTTACACCCGTCAGCAAAGGCACTTACAGCGCCGAGGAAGTTGATGCTTTCCTTAAAGGCGTTGCCGAATCATATGATGAGTCACTCAATGAAAATAAGGAACTTATTAAGAAAATAAGCATACTTGCCGATAAAATAGAGAGCTACCGCAACGATGAAGAAGCCATTAAGCTTTCTTTGCTCGATGCTCACCGTATGGCGGAAACCATCGGCAAAAATGCGGAGATAAAGGCAGAAACCACCGTCAGCGATGCGGAAAGCAGAGCAAAAATCATTCTTGACGGCGCAAACAGGCAGTCAACTCAAATGATTGACGAAGCGCGCGAAAAAGCAAAAGAAATTGTTGACAATGCAAGAAACGCAGTCGCTTCTTTAACCGAAAGAGCGCAGAAAGAAACCGAGCAGGCAATAGTATCCGCTCAGAAAAAGGCTCAGGAAATAATCGCCGATGCACGCGATAAGGGCGAAAAAATAATCGGCAACAGCAAGGAATCATATGAATTCTATTCTGCCGAGCTTGAAAAGGTCCAAGCTAAGACGGCTTCATTCAAAGCGGCGGTTGAAGAGCTTTGCAAAGGTCAGCTCAGCCTGCTTTACGGAGTTCCTTCCGAGTTCTTTGCCGCAATTTCATCCGTTGCCGCCGCGGCGGAAAGTAATGAAGATAATACGCCTGTTGCAGAGCCGGAAGCTGTTGCAGAGCAGACGGTTATTGAAGAAGCTCCCGTAATTGATGAGGCGCCGGTTGTAACGGCAGAGCCGGAAATCGAGCCTGTTGTGCAGGCAGAGGTTGAAGAAGAACCCGAAGCTGTAGAACCTGTTGAAGAAGCTGAAGCAAATATAGTTTATTCTCCCGAAGACAGTGCACAGCAGCCTGCCGCGGAAGAAAAGTCAGATGAGGAAGTGGACGATTTGTTCAGCTTTATTGAAGACCTCAACCTTGATACTCTTGCTTCTTCCGACAGTATTTCGGCAAGTATTGACGATTTGCTTCCCACTCCTCCTGCTGTTGAAGAAAAGGTTGAGGACAAGGCAGAGGAAGAAAATCTTGAGGATTTCGGCGGCTTCAAGGTGGATTTGGATGATATTGACGGTATTGCCGAAAGTAATAATGATGACGACGGCGATGATGATATAACCTCGCTTTTCGATTCGATGTTTGACGAATAATTCTTAGGAGTTTATATGTTTCAGGCAGTTTCTCTGGCGGTAATCGCCGTTTTAACGGTTATTGACCGCCTGACTAAATATGCGGCGGTTCATACGGTTAAAGTCAACGGACCGAAAGAGTTTCTTTTCGGGCTTTTCAGATTTCGCTATGTTGAAAACACAGGCGCGGCTTTCAGTGCTTTTTCTGACAGCACAACCGTTTTGACAGTTGTTACGGTTATTGTGCTTGCCGTTTGCCTTTTTATCCTTCTCGGCAGAAAGATAAAGCCGATGTTTGTCAATGTCTGCCTTCTGCTTGTTGTAGCGGGCGGAACAGGCAATGTTATTGACCGTGCGCTTTACGGATATGTTGTTGACTTTATTGAGCCGTTATTTATTGATTTTGCGGTGTTTAATTTTGCCGATTGCTGTATAACTGTCGGTGCTTTTATGCTTATCGCCTATGAAATATACGAACTCTTTAAAGAACGAAAGAAAAAGTCCGAAAACAATGATTGAACCTGTTAATACTATTGAATATAACGAACCTATAACTATTTCTGTTGATTCCGATTGCGTCGGAATGAGGCTTGATAAGCTTCTTTCCGAAGCGTTAAGCGGATATTCGCGTTCCTTTGTTCAGAGCCTTTTTGAAAACGGGCTTGTTACCTGCAACGGAAAAGCCGTGCAAAAGAGCTTTAAACCAAAGAGCGGAGATACGGTTGAGTTTACCGTTCCCGAGCCGCGCGAAATATCTCTTGAACCCGAAAATATCCCTCTTGACATCTTCTATGAAGATGATGATTTGCTTGTTGTTAATAAGCCGAGAGGAATGGTTGTTCATCCCGCTCCCGGTAATTATGAGGGCACGCTTGTCAATGCGCTTTTATATCATTGCAAGGGCAAGCTTTCAGGGATTAACGGTGTTATTCGTCCCGGGATTGTTCACAGAATTGATAAGGATACAAGCGGATTGCTGCTTGTTGCCAAAAATGATGCCGCTCATATTTCATTATCTTCACAGATAAGCGCCCATTCGCTTGACAGGGAATACAGAGCTGTTATTCACGGTCGCCTGAAAGAGCAGGAAGGAGTTGTTGATGCTCCGATCGGCAGAAGCACGAGTGACAGAAAAAAGATGTGTGTAACCGCCCAAAACTCCAAAAACGCAGTTACGCATTACCGCGTGCTTGAAGAATATAAGGATTTTTCTTATATTGCATTAAAGCTTGAGACGGGTCGCACTCATCAGATAAGAGTTCATATGGCTTATCTCGGCCATCCCGTTGCGGGCGACCCTGTTTACGGTCCAAAAAACGGTGTGGCTTCGCTTAACGGGCAATGTCTGCACGCCTGTGTTCTCGGATTTATTCATCCGTCAACAGGCGAGCATATCAGGCTTGAAGCGCCGCTTCCCGACTACTTCACAGATTTCCTTAGGAGAATTAAAAAGCAATGAATAATAAATCTCTTTCAAATTGGCTGATTGCGTCTGACATTGACGGAACGCTGAATAATAAATTGAGGCGTTTGCCAAAGCGAAATGAGCTTGCAATTAATGAATTTGTTTCGGCGGGCGGGCATTTTACTCTTGCTTCGGGCAGAAATCCGCAGTCAATGGAAAAGCATTTCAGGCGTCTTCCGATTGCAGGCACTCCCGCCGTGGTTATCAACGGCGCAGGTCTTTATGATTTTGAAAAAAATGAAATGATTTATTTCAGCGCAATGAGCGAAGAGGGAATGAGGCTGGCGATAGAAGCCGCAAAACGGTTTCCCACTGTTGATGTTCTCGTTGTTGCAAAGGATATGATTTATGTAACGGGTATCGGCTATTTCGGCAGATTTTTTGTTGCCGCGGATAAACTGAAACACCGCTGCATAAAAAATATAGAGGATGTTCCGAAAAAAGATTGGGGAAAGGTTATTTTTTCGGGGCTTCCGACCGACATTTCAAAAGTTAAAAAGCATTTCACTTCAATGGATGATCCCGATTTAACGCTTATGTCCTCATCGATTGCAAGCTTTGAAATCCTTGCACGAAACACAAACAAGGGCACGGCGTTGCTGAAACTTGCCGATATTCTCGGAATCGACAAAACCCATGTCGGCGCAATCGGCGATTATTTCAATGATTTTGATATGCTGAAATGTGTCGGAGTTCCCGCTTGCTGCGGGCAGGCGCCCCGTGAGCTCAAAGAAATTTCGGAGTTTGTTGCGTGCCACTGCAATAAGGGTGCCGTTGCCGATTTCCTTGAGTACATAGAGGCAAAGCAGGATTAATTCCGACAGCAGATAATAAACGATGAAAAGCAATTTTTAATTACAGGAGGTGGCTGCAATGGACGCAGTTATCAGAAAACAGTTAAAAATCAAGGCGTGCAAGGCGAGAATGGGAATTATTGAAGGTGTTTTCAACGCCAAATCAGGTCATCCCGGCGGTTCCCTTTCCTGCGTAGACATTATCACCTATTTATATTTTCATCATATGAATATTGACCCTCAGAATCCCAAAGCGGAGGACAGAGACCGTTTTGTTCTTTCAAAGGGTCACGCCGCTCCGGCTTTATATTCCGTTCTGGCTTTAAAAGGATTTTTCCCCGTTGAGCAGCTCAAAACTCTCAGAAAGAGCGACTCTATGCTTCAGGGTCATCCGAGCATAAAATATACGCCCGGTGTTGATATGTGCACAGGCTCGCTCGGTCAGGGAATTTCCGCAGCTTGCGGAATGGCTCTCGGCGCAAAGCTCGGCGGCAAAAATTACAGAGTTTATACAATCCTCGGCGACGGCGAAATTCAGGAGGGTCAGGTTTGGGAGGCGGCAATGTTTGCTTCCGCAAAAGGGCTTGATAATCTTGTTGCCGTTGTTGATAATAACGGCTTGCAGATTGACGGAAAGGTTTCCGAGGTCAATTCGCCTTATCCCATTGCCGAAAAGTTTAAGGCTTTCGGCTGGAATGTAATTGAAATCTGCGCTCACAGCTTTGATGAAATTGACGCGGCATTTAATGCGGCTGCCGAGTTTAAAGGCAAGCCGTCGGCAATTATTGCGGGCAGCGTTAAAGGCAAGGGCGTTTCATTTATGGAAGACCAGGTTTCTTGGCACGGCACTGCGCCCAATGCCGAGCAATATGAGCAGGCTATGAACGAGCTCAGCCAGGCTCTTGCAGAGCTTGAAGCTTAACTGAAAGGTACGGTGATATAACAATGGCTGATATTATTAAAACTGCAACCCGCGATGCTTACGGAAAAGCTCTTGTTGAGCTCGGCAATACTAATGATAAAGTAATTGTTCTTGATGCCGACCTTGCAGCGGCAACCAAAACAGGAATGTTTAAAAAGGCTCATCCCGAAAAATTCTTTGACTGCGGCATTGCAGAGGGCAATATGATGGGCGTTGCGGCAGGTCTTGCCGCTTCGGGCTATACTGTTTTTGCAAGCACTTTTGCTATGTTTGCGGCAGGCAGAGCATACGAACAGGTCAGAAACTCAATTGCTTATCCTCATCTCAATGTTAAAATCGGCGCAACTCATGCAGGTATTTCCGTCGGCGAAGACGGTGCAAGCCATCAGTGCTGCGAGGATATAGCTCTTATGAGAGTTATCCCGGGTATGACGGTTATTAACCCTGCCGATGATATTGAGGCGCGCGCGGCAGTTCTTGCGGCTGCTGAATACGAAGGTCCTGTTTATATGCGTTTCGGAAGACTTGCAGTTCCGAGAATTTTTGATGAGAGCTATAAGTTTGAATGGGGCAAGGCTGTTGTTCTTGCCGAGGGCAGCGATGTCACGATTTTTGCAACAGGTCTTATGGTCAATGAAGCTATTGAAGCAAGAAAGCTTCTTGCTCAGGAAGGCATCAGCGCGGAAATAGTCAATATCCACACAATTAAGCCGCTTGACGCTCAGGCAGTTGTTGCCTCGGCATCAAAAACAGGCGCGGTTGTTACCGCTGAGGAGCACAGCATAATCGGCGGACTCGGAAGTGCGGTTACCGAAGCTCTCTGCGAGAGCGGCAAGCCCGTTCCCGTTGTAAGGCTCGGAGTAAACGATGTTTTCGGAAAATCGGGACCTGCGGTTGAATTGCTTCATATTTTCGGTCTTGATGCACAAAATATAGCTGAAAAGGCAAAGCAGGCAATTTCAATGAAATAATTATATTTCAGGCGGCTGCTCAGTTTGGGCAACCGCCTGTTGAAAATTAAGGTTAAGGTGTTTGGTTTGGAGATAAGGGGAGAAAGAATTTCTAAAAAAGTCAGAATTTCCATGCTTGTTGCAGCGGTTCTGATTGCTGTTATTGCCGCCGCCGTTATTATCGGTCAAATCGTTGCAGGCTCACGCCCTCAGAATAAGAGCGTGCTTGTTTTTCGCAGGGGAGGAGAAATCGTTGTCAGGATTGACGGCGTGCAAACCGTTGTGTCGGATACAAGTGCTTGCGAATTCAAGTGTGACAATGAGTCGGGCAGGGTGTTTTTTACCGTTGATTCCGCTTATTCCGACGGTTTGTATGACTTATATTATGTCGAAAAACGGCGAAGCGAAATTGCCGAGCCGAGAATTATTGACTACGGAATTGAAAAGGATTTCGATGTTGTTTCAGGAAAGGTATATTATTTAAAGAAGAATATTCAGGACGGAGCGTATGACGGCTGCGTATGCAATGTTGATAAGAATAAAATTGAAGCTTTTTCGGCAAATGTCGAAAGCATATATCCGCTTGATAACTGTGACGAAGTATATTTCACCAAGATGCACGGCAATAACCGAGTTTTGTATAAGTATTCCGACGGCACGCCGAGCGAAGTCAGCCGAGACATCAGGCAGATTTTATGTTATAACAAAATTGAAAACCCGCACATAATTTATGAGAAAAAATCTCAGGCAAATGAGGATTTTACCGAGCTGTATATTGCCTTTGCAAAGAATGAGCCCGAGCTGATTTGCGATAACACTTTTTCCGTGTTATATGATTACTATGCTCCTTCGGGCAATCTCTATTATTTTACCTCTTCCGAGGAAAGCGTTTCATGGAGCTATGTTATCTCCGACCAATACGCCGAGAGCGATAAGTCCGTAATTAAGCCTCAGCGCAAGGATTTCCTTTCATTTTTCGGCATTTCTGCTGAGTATAACGCAGCTCTGCACGAATATCAGGATAAGCTTGTGCGCGATGAAATAAGAGATGCGCTCAATCAAACGATGGAAAACGGCGAGTTTTCCGCTCCTGTTTTTACTGCCTTTGCTTATAATTCAAACGGAAATTTCAAGCTTGCTGAGAATATCGACCCGCAAAATGTATATACGGTTTCCGCTTTCGGAGAGCCGAAAATAATTTTTGAAAGCACGGAGATTGTTAAGGGCGATACGGATATGAACACCTTGGTTACCATAGCTCAGAGAAGCACTATGGACGAGGTTATCGAATACGCACGCTCTTTGGTTGCCGACAGCGTTAAATCAAACGGCATGGAATTTGCGGCATACGGCAGCAGCGGCGCGGTCAGTCACGAGCTGAGCGGATATGACAGGCAAAAAACTCTGTTTTCATTTTCGCGTGACGGCGGCAGGATTTTCGCCTTTGTCAGAGATACTCTCGGCGAAAGACTCAATCTTTTTACAAACAGTCTTGATCCTCAGTTGACCCCGTCGGCGCAGATAAGCGTTGACACGGGCATATCAAGCTACCGACTTGTCGGCGATTCGGTTCTTTATCTTAAAACGGATGTCGGCAAAAACACGGGCGATATTTATGCGTATAACGGAGAAAAGGCAGTAAAGCTTTCCAATGCGGCAAGCGCATTTACTGTTGAAAACTCCGAGGATATTATAGCCATTAAAAGTCAAAACACTTCTTCGGCTCAGCCAACAGCGGATTACTATATTTGCACGCAGGACGGAGAAGAGCTGATTGGCAGCAACATTGTTGTTTCAAGCTTTAAATTTTCCGAAGATAAAAAGGCGGCATTCATTGAGGGAGATAACGCCGCGCTTTGCGTCTTTAAAAACGGCAAGTCTTCTTCCGTTGCCGACGGAGTAAGTGAAATTATACTTTTTGAATAATGAATTCCGCTTTTGTGCGGTGAAAGGGTGTAGAATATGGGATCCGATCAGATATTGAAAAAATCTGTTTTGGGCGGATTTAAAAAAGAAGGTGTGCTCAATTATATTGAGCAGCTTCAGACGGAGATATTGAGCCTCAAAAAGGATGTCAATGAAAATTCCGCCTGCAAAACTGAACTTGAAACTCTCAAAAGCGAGCAAGAATCCTCTAATAAGGACTTGGAATCTCTCAAAAAAGAAAATGAAGCCCTCAAGGCGGAAAATGCAAGCCTTATTGAAAAAAATGCGGCATATGCTCTTAAAATCGAAGAAGCTCAGGTTACAATAGCCGATTACGAAAGCAAACAGTGCCAATGGGAGGAAAAAATTGCCTCTATTGAAGCGAAATTTGCCGAAATTGAAAGCAGCTGCTCAAAATTCGGAGAGGCGGACAGCAAAGCCGACAGCGTTATCAGAGACGCAATGAATTACTCCGAGAGAATGATAAATGACGCTAAAACCTCCGCAGATGAAATAACTGAAGTTGTCGGCGGCGCAGTCAAAGCGGCAAAGTCAGAGGTTTCGGGCGCAAATGACAGGATAAAAACTGCCTGTGTTAATTTTGACAGCTCTGCGGCGGCTCTCAGAGCAAGCGTAGAAAATCTTATGAATGTGCTTTCCGATATTGCCGATAAAATAGATAAAGTCGGGGGCGAAAAAGTATAAAATGGCTGAGTTTAACATAAATATTAGTGAAATAAAAAATTATGCCGAGCAGCTCTCGGCAGGTGACAGGGTTTTGCTCAGCGGAACGGTTTATACTTCGCGCGATGCCGCCCATAAGCGGATTTTTGAGTTGCTTGACAAAGGCGAAAGGCTGCCTTTTGATTTAAACGGCGCTTGCATTTATTTTGCAGGGCCTACTCCGACCCCCGCGGGAATGGTTATCGGAAGCTGCGGCCCCACAACCTCGGGCAGAATGGATGTTTATTCGCCGAGGCTTCTTGATCTCGGGCTTGCCGCCATGATAGGCAAGGGTCAGAGAAACGAAGCAGTTTGCCAAGCGATTGTCAGAAATAAAGCAGTTTATTTTTGCGCTGTCGGCGGTGCGGGAGCACTTTACGCCAAGCAGATAAAAGCCTGTGAGGAAATTGCGTTCAAGGATCTCGGCTGTGAGAGCGTAAAACGCCTTGAACTCGAAGATTTTCCCGTTGTTGTAGGTATTGACGCCAATGGCGGAAATTTATTTAAATAAAGGAACATAAAACGCTTTCTTCGGAAGGCGTTTTTTTGTGGGCATTTTATGACATTAACAAGCTTTATTTCTTTGATTTTTAAAGAATTTCCGATTTTTGTAACCGTTTTGATTACACTTTCGGTTGCGTTTGTAAACGGATGGACTGATGCACCCAATGCCATTGCTTCCTGCGTTGCTTCGCGCAGTTTAAGCCTTAAAAAGGCGGTTTGCCTTGCCGCGGCGGCTGATTTTATGGGCGCTCTTGCTGTGAGCTTTTTCGGAGCGGGCGTTATGAAAACCGTAATAAACATAGCTGATTTCGGCTCGGGACAGGCGGCTTTGATTGCGCTGTGTGCGGCAATGAGCGCAGTTGTTGTCTGGGCGGCGGGCGCGTGGGCTTTCGGAATTCCCACAAGCGAAAGTCATGCCCTTGTTGCAGGGCTTACGGGAGCAAGCGTCGTTCTGAACGGCGGTTTTTCGGGAGTAGGCACAGCGGAATGGGCAAAGGTTTTTGCGGGCCTCGCCGTTTCTTCGTTTTCGGGCTTTGCGGCGGGATTTTTATTTGCAAAACTGACAGCTTTCTGCTTTGAAAATGCAGATAAAATGCGAGCAAACAGATTTTTTGCAGGAGCACAAATATTTTCAAGCGCATTTACGGCGTTTATGCACGGAATGCAGGATTCTCAAAAGTTTGTCGGAGTCCTTGTGCTTGCGGTTAATCTTTCAAACACAGGCGGATACATAACCGCTCCGCCCAAATGGATGCTTTTGCTCTGCTCGGCGGTTATAGCGGCGGGAACGGCACTCGGCGGCGGCAGAATAATAAAGGCGGTTGGTATGGATATGGTTCGTCTGCGGAGTGACCTTGGATTTTCTGCGGATATGGCGGGCGCTGTTTGTCTTGCGGTATCCACGGCTTTCGGTCTGCCCGTCAGCACAACGCACACAAAAACCTCGGCAATGCTCGGTGCGGGAGTGTCACGCAGTGCGAGGTCGGTCGATTGGAGAATAGCTTTCGGAATGGCGGCGGCATGGGTGCTGACCTTGCCGGGCTGCGGCTTGCTCGGCTGGGCTTCCGCCTGTCTTTTTTTGAAGATTTTTAGCGGGGTATGCTGATATGAAATTAAGAGAGGATTATTCCGATATCCTGAGCAAGCAAAGCGAAGAAATTAGAATGGTATTTGACGGTAAAAAATCAGCCGTCAGCGGAGCAACGCATTTTTCCAAAATTTGCAGATTTCTGACAAAAGATTTTTTGCCGCCTATTGAAAGAGAGGATATAGCTGCGCTGTCATATTCTCTGTATGAAATATCGGTTAATGTTGAAGCATTTGACAAGTCAATCGAGGTTGAAAAGCTTAAAACTCAAATTGCGGCTCTCAAACCGATTGTCTGCGGAGTTTTAAAAAAAAGAAATGCCTGCGAAGAAGAAATTCGCAGGCAGATTGATATTAATTTTGAATGTGCGGAGATTGTTTCGGGCAATAAATGCGCTGAAAAACTAAATAATTCTTTGATGAATTTTTGGAAAACGGCTCAAAAAACTTTTTTTAAGAACCTTTAACGGGCTTTTTATCGGTAATCAAATGATAAAGGGCAGACAGCGCCGCGCAGACAAGTATTCCCGAAGATATGCCCAAAATTAAAAATGCCAGAATTGAAACAACAAAAATCAGAACAGAGAATACGCCCGAAAAAGCATTTTTGATTTCACGCCATTTTACGCTGTGCCACGCACCGACTATCAAAACAACGGCGCAGGAATGAACGGGAATTCTGGGGATTAATCCGGAAATGCATACAAGCATTAGTGCCGTTATTGCCGCGGCTGCCACGCCGACGGCAAAAGTATGCCTGTTCTTTCTTAATCCGCAGGGGAGAGCCATACAGCCCGCAAATCCCAAAGCAGCGTTTGCGGCTCCGTCAATAATAAAGCTGTTTTTCTCAGCCGTTTCGGATTGAAAAATCATATAGAAGCACGGGAAAAAAAGCGCGGTTCCGCTGAAAACGGCGGCGAATATATTCGGCTTTTCTCCGATGAGCGCAAAAATATAATCCTTGGCAAAATCGGCGGAAGAAAAGCTTCCGATTTCGTTAATCGCCGTCGGCAAATCGGCAGGATTGAGAAACAGATTTAAAACAAGCGTTACGATTATTGCTATGAAAGACGCGTTGACTGCGGAGCAGAGTTTTTTGAATTTGCGCGGAAAGGTTATCATAATAACCATAACGATTGTTCCGTAAAGCACGCCGCGCCAATTTGCATGAAATCCGAGCGAGCGGTAAGAAGCGAGCATTTGCATAACATTGTTTCCGCTTGCACCTATTCCGAAATAGTCGGTTGTAAAAAGTATTGTAACGCTCAGAGCCGCCGCAAGCATTGCTCCTGCCGATGCGGGAGATGAAAACAGCGGCTTTATTTTTTTATAAAAGAGCGATGAAAGCGCAAGCAGAGCGCCGCTGATGATGATTGATAAAGAAAGAGTGGCGGCGTTATAAGCGCCCAAAACAGCGCTGACAGTCAAAAATACCAAATAAACGGGTATCATTGAAGAGAAAGAATTAACCGCAGCAAGTAACGCGGCGGCAACCGAAAAAAACATACCCGCAAAAACTCCCATACCTGAGCAAACGCTCATGCTCAGAGCAAGAGGAAAAACTGAAGTAACAATAAAAATGACTTCGCATAAAAAGCTTTTTGATGTTGATTTCAAATTAATGACTCCGTTCCGAAAAATTCCGAATATTAGTTTACATTAAAATCTCAAACTATACAAGCAGTTTTTTAAAACTTTTCTTTAAAAGTATAGTAAATTATTGAAATATGTGATAAACTAAACAAAATATATAAAATTATTTCAATCCTTACGGAGAAACGCATGAATAAAAAGAGAATTAAAAAAATTGCAACTTGGATAATTGTTCCGCTTATGGCGGCGGTTTTTGCCCTCGATATTCTGACAGTAGCTTTGAGCAACGCCTATTGCAGAAGATATTCCGTTGAGCAGGAAAGCTTCAGCGGTGAAAACGGAGATGACAGAATACATTTCCTAAATACCGCGAATTCCGATGCAATTCTTATTGAGAGTAACGGAAAATTTGCGCTTATCGATTCAGGAGAGGGCAACAGAAATCCGCGCAGAAAAACTGAATATAAAGGCTATGAAAAAGAGGTTTTGGACTATATTAAGAAGGTCTGCGTTAACAGCGAGGGTAAGGTAGTTCTTGATTTCATTCTCGGAACTCATTGCCATTATGACCATATCGGCTGTTTTGATGCCATTATATCCGATCCTCAAATCGCAATCGGCAAAGCATATTTTAAAAAATTCGACCCGCTTATTGCAAAGGATTTTGAGGTTGAGGGCTGGAAGATAGGGGAAACCTATTCGCAGATTATTTCCGATTTAGAGAGAAGAGATATAGAGATTGTTAATAATCTGCCTTCCGAGCCTTTTGAATTCGGTGATTTTACGCTGCGGTTTTTCAATACGGTTACTCCGCGTGAGCTTGAAGGCAGGGGCGAAAATGCGTCAAGCATCGGCGTTAAAATAACAAAAAGCGGAAAGTCCGCTTTCCTTGCGGCGGATATCACAAAATCAAGCGGATTGGAAGCTGTTCTCGGCGATGAGATAGGCGATGTTGATTTGCTGAAAATCGGGCATCACGGATATTTCGGTTCTTCTTCCGCTTCATTTTTGAGAAAGCTCAAACCGGAAATCGCGATTGTTACAAACCAGCTCGGAAAGATTTATCCCAATGTTAAGTGGAATTTAACAATGATTGCCAAGGTTTCGCTGTATGCAACATATGATAACAACGGAATTATTGCTTCATTTACCGACAACGGTGATATTGTTTTAACCAAAAATATACATTAAATGTTAATGTTTTATTAAAATCGCGCCTCTTAAATTGACAAACGGGGCTATAATTGATAATATATACTTTATATGGGCTTAGTCTTAGCCTAAAAAGTTTAAAATGGATGGGTAAGCTGAAATGAATTTAACTTGCTACGATTATTTGAAAGCGTGCGCGAAGAAAACGGGGGATTATGACGCGGTTCTTGCTTTCGGAAGCAGAACAAAACTTTCGAGAATCATCAGGGATACTGATTCTCTTGCGGCGTACATTAATTCGATAGGAATAGTTCAAGGTGATGTTGTCACAATATTTCTGCCCAATGTCGTTCATTCTTTCACAACCTTTTATTCGCTCAACAAAATAGGCGTTATTGCCAATATTGTTCATCCGCTCACTTCTCCCGAAGGATTGGCGGAGATACTTGAAACAACAGGCTCAAAGGCAATATTTGTGCTCGATATCCTTGCAGGCAAATATGCTCAGGTTGTGAATGATGCAAAAATTCCGTGCATCATTTGCTCTAACTCCGATTATATTATGCTGCCTGCCGTTCCTGCATTTAAAGTTTTTGAAAAGATTAAGGGAAAAAACCTTGATGAATTTAAGAATTCGGTCAAATATTCCAAGGCGGTTTCTGAGGGTGCAAAGAAGAAATCAGTTGACTGCCATGACGGCTCCAAAACCGCTGTTTATCTTCACGGCGGCGGCACAACGGGAAAAAGCAAAACAATTATGCTTTCGAGCAACAACCTCAATAATCTTGCCGAAAAGCTGAATACGCTTGATATCCCTCATAAAGCGGGTGATGAATATTCGCTTTTGGTTTTGCCGATGTTTCACGCTTTCGGTCTCGGCATTGCAATGCATTTCCCGATAACACACGGATTTACATCAATTCCGATGCCTCAGTTCAGCGCGGAGACGGCAAATAAATATCTTAAAAAATATAATGTAACATTCGTGCTTGGTGTTCCCAATATGTTTAAAAAGATGTTTGAGGAAAAGAATTTTGATGGTCCGCACCTTAAAAATCTTCGTCTGCTTTTCTGCGGCGGCGATTTTCTGCCAGAGCGTTTTGTTAAGGAGTTTAACAAGGTTATTGCCAAAAACGGCGGCAAGGGCAAGCTTTTCAGAGGCTACGGTTTAACCGAGGTTTCCTCTGTCTGCACGGTAAATACTTATCAGAACTGCAGAGAGGAGTCAATAGGCAAGCCTCTCGGCGATATTGTTGTTGAAGTCTGGGATGAGATGAAAAATAGGCTTCCCGCGGGGCAGACGGGTGAAATAGTCGTCAGAGGCGACACGGTTATGCAGGGCTATTTCAACGGCGATAACTCGATAATGAACGATGGCGTTTATATTGATAAAAAAGGCAACCGATGGGTGCTCACGGGCGACCTCGGTCATATGGATTCTGACGGATATGTCTATTTCACGGGCAGAAAAAAGCGTATGATTATCATTTCGGGATATAATGTTTATCCCATTGATATTGAGAATGCCGTGCTTCAGCTTCCCTTTGTCAATGAAGCCTGCGCCGTTCAGGGTTATCAGAAGAGCAAGCCTTGCGTTAAGCTTTGCATCACTCTTAAATACCCGATGAATCATGACGAGGCAGTTGATAAAATTCAGTCATATTGCAAGAAAAATCTTGCAAAGTTCTCATGCCCGAGAAAAATTGAAATTTTCGAGAGCTTCCCGAGAACTAAAATGGCAAAAATAGACTTTATGAAGCTTTCGGATAAATACGACCCGAATTAAAGCAAGAAAGGAATTTAAAAATGAGCAAACAGACAAGAGCTCCGCAACAGGGCGATACCGTTGCAACCATGAAAACAACACTCGGCGACATAAAAATTCTTCTTTTTCCCGATGCTGCGCCGAAGGCTGTTGAGAATTTCGTAACACATGCCAAGAACGGTTATTATAATGGGATTATATTTCACAGAGTTATTCCCGATTTTATGATTCAGGGCGGCGATCCCACGGGCACGGGCAGAGGCGGCGAAAGCGTTTGGGGCAGAAGCTTTGAGGATGAATTCAGCGTTGATTATCATAACATAAGGGGCGCCCTTTCAATGGCAAATGCAGGTCCCGGAACAAACGGAAGCCAGTTCTTTATCGTTCAGGCTAAAGAAGTTGACAGCGGCTTGATTTCTCAAATGGAGCAGCTTTCCGACAGGGGCTTCCCCACTGATTGCGTTGAGGATTATAAACAGCTCGGCGGAACTCCTTGGCTTGATTTTAAACACACCGTTTTCGGTCAGGTAATTGATGGCATGGAAACCGTTGACACAATCGCCGAAGTTGAAACGGGTTATGCCGATAAACCTATTGAAGATGTTTCGATTATCGGTATTGAAATTACTGAAATTTAATAATAAAAAACACACAAAGCCGCTTTTGAATTATCTCTGCAAAAGCGGCTCTTTGTTAATAGTTGGGTAAAACTCCGATATGAAAGAAAGGTGACAGCAACAGCCTGTTGCTTGACTTCATAAAAAGTCTGCATTATAATTTTTGCAGAGGTGATTTTTAATGGAAACAAAAGATGTTATTCTCGAACTCCGAACTCAAAAGGGGATTTCCCAGGATGAGCTTGCCGAAAAAATCTACGTAACAAGGCAGGCGGTATCCCGATGGGAAACAGGCGAAACAATCCCGAATACGGAAACTCTTAAATTGCTCTCAAAGTTTTTTGATGTTTCAATCAACACATTATTAGGTGCTCCGAGACAGCTAATATGCCAATGCTGCGGTATGCCGCTCGATGATTCTACAATAAGCAAAGAACCCAACGGCGATTTTAATGAGGAATATTGCAAGTGGTGTTATACTGACGGCGAGTTCAAATACACCAGCAAGGAGCAGCTTATTGATTTTTGCGTAGAACATATGGCAAATGAGAATTGGCCTGCCGAACAGGTTCGGGCGCATATGGAAGCAGTAGTTCCGAATCTGAATCATTGGAAATAAGACTGTTTTTAACACAAACAGTTTGTAAGCTTGCAATTAATTTGATGCCTGTAATTATTAGCAGTACGGCTGACTGTCAGTCTTCCAATAAAGCTGCTATCTCTTTAAATTCAGGTGTTTGCTTAAAATCGTCGGGCAGGCGGATTTCTTTTTCTTTTCTTAATCTTTTAAGGTTTTCGCCAAAATAAATTGTCATAGAGATCACCTTTTGTGTTATTCGATAGCACTTTCGTGGTTTAATTATAGCTTGAATTCTGAGAGCTTGCAATAACTTAATACTTGAATTGAATTCACCCCATGCGGGAATTATTCAATTATAAAAAACGCCCGAAAAGAGCAAAAACTCTTTACGGGCGTAACTATACAACAGATATTGAAATCAGAATATAAGGTCAAGAATTACCTTAACGGGAGTTTTTACGAGGAAAACGAGGATTTTAACGGGAGTGTCGCAGATTAATGAAGCAAGAGTGCCGAAATCAACGAATCTTCCGCTGTCCTCTGCAACGGGTGCACCGTCATAATTGAGTGTGAACGGCTCGGAATACATAATTCCGCCTTTGCCGAGAATTTCGGCTCTTACATAGCTGCCGATTTCATCCGAATAATCGTCAAGGTCAATTTCATTTCCTGTTGCAATAACCTTACCGTCGGCAATCCAATGAACAAGTAGTGCATTTTCGGCGGTGATTGCTATTGTATCCTTTGCGTCATCAACAACAATGTTTGTAACCTTGGGAGCGGCAAAGCCTTCTTCAACCTGATATTTTGTGCCCTGGCTGCCGTTTTCGGATATCTCTGTGTTAATTTTATCAACGCATTCCGAAAGCTCTTTTCCGAATTCAACCGCTTCGGCGTTCTGAGAGGCGAGGAGAGTTGCGCTGTAGCCTGCAAGCTCGTCAACATTGCCGATATATTTGCTTGCCGCAAAGAATGTGCCTGTCGAAAGAGCTGTTTTAAGCGCTGAATTAGTAAGCTCGGGCATAAGAACAACAGTATAACCGGAATCAACAATATCAAGGTTGTGTGCGTCTGTTGAACCTATTGCAAAAACATTTCTGCCGCTCGGAACAACCTTTTGAAGAAGAATGTCCCAAAGCTTTCTGTCAAAGCGTGTGCGTGCATCGCCCTTGCTGTTGATGTCAATTCCTATGCAGGTGTCATAGTTTTTAAGAATGTTGGCATATTTGTTAACAACATAGTTGTAATGAGAGTTTTCAACATTATATGCATCGGCTGTGTAAACCTCATCTCTCGCGTTGGTGTATTCACCGGGATGGTTGATAACGGAAATGCCGCCGAGCTGCTGGATTTTGCTGATGGGAGCAATGTAGTTGCTCGTTCCGCCAACAATTCCCGTGCCGTAATTAACGAAAAATGAGTTAACATGGGCGTTGTTGAAAGATGTGGGATTATGCTCAATTCCGAAAGGAACGCGCATCATTGTATGACCGTTGCCGTTTGCAAGGGTCTGTGAATAGTATTCGTCGCCGTTGACGGTTTCGACCTTATAAGCATTTCCGCTTGCGGCTGTGCCGTTTGCTGAAAGAACTTCATCGTGATGCTCTCCGTCATTTTTTATAACGGAAACAAGCTCCATCGCGGTATTGAATTTCTGATTTGTGAAGCCTGTGCTGTTTGTGCCGTGGTCGGTTATTGCATAAATATCAAAACCGAGCTCATAATGTCTTTCAGCCATTTCGGGCAGAGTGTTATGACCGTCGCTGAAAGTCGTATGGCTGTGAAGATCAGCTTTATACTGATTCCATGTGTCGAAGTCAACGGATGCATAAGGGTTGGTAATCTGATAATCAATGTCGCTTGCCGCAAAAGAGAACGGAGCAAATGTCATCAGCATTGCGGCTGCCATAAAAACAGCAGCAGCCTTTTGAAACTTTTTCATTTTTTACCTCCAAAAACCACAGGGTTTCGTGTTATTATTGAATAGTATTATAACAAAATCTAAAACTTTTGTAAATACTCAACAAAAAAATTAAAAAAATTTTGTTGCTTGTTTTTTCACTTTTGATTGCTATTTTATACCAGATATGCTAATATAACATATTATAAGTTGCAAAAGTAGGTGCCGATTAATGAAAATAATCAGAAAGATTTGGTCGTTGCTGACCTTGCCTCTTTTAATACTGACTCTTTTAACAAGCCCCCAAGCCAAAAGCACACCGAGTGCAGAGCTTGTTTCAAAAGACACTTTTGTTTTTGAAAAAGCGCTTTTAATGGGGCAAGGAATTGCAACTGACGGCGAATATTATTACACAAGCGGCGCAATAACCGCACTCAATCTGACGGCTCTTGGTAAATTTACCTGTGATGACCCTGAAATTGTTATGAGCCGTGTTAACCCGCTTCCCGAGAAATGCAGCGAGCGCGGAAACAATCATATCGGCGGTATAAGCGTTTATAACGGAAAAATCTATGCTTCCGTTGAGGGTGGAGATACATGCAAGGCTTGCATTGTTGTTTTTGACTGTGAAACGCTTAAAGCCACGGGAGAGGTTTATGACCTGCCTAATGAGATTTATGATGACGGCGTTCCCTGGTGTGCCGTTGACCCCGATACAGGTCTGCTCTATGCCTCAAAGTGGTCTCACGCAAAAACAATTTATGCTTATGATGTGAATGACGGTATGCGGCTTGTTTCCGAAATCTCTCTTGTCGGTCTTGGCGAGATTGACAGAATTCAGGGCGGCGAGTTCTTTGAGGGAACTCTTTATCTTTCAAATGATACCAAAAATAACGGTAACTTTAAAAACATTCTCAGCGTTGATGTTAACAGCGGCGAGGTTGCCGTTGCCGCCGTGCGTGATGTAGGCGGAGAAAATGTTGAGGCGGAGGGTATGACCTTTTATCCCGCTGAGGACGGCTCGGTAATGCATGTTCTCGATTATAACAAGGCGGTAGGTATTTTCATTCATCATTATAAAGTGAATTTTGCGGAGGCGGGCAATGAAGCTTAAAGATATTCATATCAGAGACCCTTTTGTTCTTCCGTTTGACGGCAAATATTATCTTTACGGAACGAGAGGCGAAACCGCGTGGCAGACAGCCGAGGGGCTTGATGTTTATGTAAGCTCCGATCTTGAAAATTGGAGCGAAGCGCAGGAGTGCTTTTCTGTGCCCGAGGGCTTTTGGGCGGACAGAGAAATCTGGGCACCCGAGGTTCATTATTATAACGGCGAGTTTTATATGTTTGTTTCGCTCCGCTCGGATAAGAGGCTTCGCGGCACTCAAATTTTAAAAAGCAGTTCTCCCAAAGGGCGTTTTTTGCCGTTCACGGATGATGCTATAACCCCGCGTGATTGGCAATGCCTTGACGGAACGCTTTATATTGATAAAAGCGGAGCTCCTTATATAGTTTTTTGCCATGAATGGGTTCAGGTGCGCGACGGTGAGATGTGCGCCATGAAGCTGACTCCCGATCTTTCAGCACCTGCAGGCGAGCCTTTTGTTCTTTTTAAAGCGTCTGAGCCGTTTTGGGCAGATAAAAAACGAAATGATTTTATAACTGACGGACCTTTTATGTATCGCACCCACAGCGGCAGATTGCTGATGATATGGTCGTCGGTCAATGAGAGCGGATATGTTCAGGCGATTTCGGCTTCCGATAACGGAGAAATTGACGGTAATTGGCAGCACGAAAAACTGCTTTTTGATAAAGACGGCGGTCACGGAATGATATTTGACGATTTCAGCGGTAAAAAGCGGCTGATATTACATTCGCCCAATAAACACCCATTTGAAAGACCAGTTTTATCGTTTGTTTATGAAGAAAACGATACTTTGGCTTTAAATAAATAATGTATTTTAGAGAGGATAAGAAAAATGAAAAGAATTATCAGCGTTTTGCTCGTTATCACAATGCTTTTTGCCGTAGCTGTTCCGGCTTTTGCGGCAGATTCTCAAACAACCGCATATGTTGCCGATGACAGCGAAAAATATCCCGTGGTTATAGTCAGGGGAATGGATTTCGCAGGCTTGTATTATGATTGCGGCACAGAAAATCAGCGCCCTGCGCTCGGCGAAATTAAAGCTGATGAGATAATTCTTCAGCTTTTCAGAGCAATAGGAAGCGGCATCATCAACAGAAGCCTTGATGCGGCTATGGATGTTGTTATTGATTATGTTTATGAGATTTTAAAAGGACTCTCGATGGATGAAAACGGCGATCCTCTTTATAATGTCGGTATGCCTAAATATCCCGAGAGCGCCGAAAACTATCAGTTCCTTCGTGAAGGAGTTTCCAATGAGCTTGGAATGACCCGTGCCTGCATTGAAAGCTTGGGCGACGGATATACATATTATCTTAATTATGATTGGCGTATGGACCCTCTTGTGGTTGCCGATGAAATAAACGCCATGGTTGAAACCGCCGTTAAAACAACGGGAAAAAATAAAGTCAATATTGCCTGTGCAAGCATGGGCGGAATAATGACGGTTGGTTACCTCACCAAATACGGATACGACAGAGTAAACAGATGCGTATTTTTATCCTCGACTTTCTGCGGAGCGCAGGTGGCCTCCGATTTGCTTTGCGGCAGAGTTGAGATAACAGCTCAGAATTTATATAATTTTGTAGCAAATGCAGTCAGTGACAAAGAGATCGTTTCGCTTCTGTGCAAAGTTATTAATAAGGTCGGCGGATTTGAAGCGTTGACTAAGATAACCGATTATATCGTTGAAAATTACCGTGACGAGGTTTATGACCGGATTCTCAAGCCCGTTTTCGGCAATATGCTGACGCTTTGGGGTCTTACTCAGCCCGAGGATTATCAGGAAGCGCTTGACTTTATGCTTGACGGCGGCAACAGTAACAAAGCTTTCATCGAAAAAACACGCAAGCTTCAGAATATGATGAAAAACAGAGACGCCCTGCTCAAAGAAATGACGGACAGCGGTGTTGAGCTTGCGATTGTTGCAGGCTATGACTCGCCCGTTATTCCCGTATATGAAAGTGCGGATTTCACGGGCGACGGAGTGCTTGAAACATATCAGATGTCAGGTTACGCAACGGTTGCAAAATACGGCGAAACTCTCGGTGACGATTATGTTCCCGCAAATCCGAAATATCTTTCTCCCGACAGAGCGGTTGATCTTTCAACGGCACTTTTCCCGGAATATACTTATATAATTAAAGATGCACCTCATGTTTCCTGCTCTTACGGCAGTGATTACGGCAATTTCTTTGTTTGGCTTATGACATCAAACGGAGATTTCTATGCAGGCGCAAATGAGAATTATCCGCAGTTTATGGTTTCCGGCTCCGATCAAAGCCTGAGACCGTTTAATTAAAAACAGCATATAACAAAATGTCGCGGTTGATACTGAAATCGGTATCAGCCGCGGCATATTTTTATATTTTGATTTATTCTGCGATGCAAACCATCTGATGAATGTTGACTTCGGGAACGGTAAAGCTTACCGCACCGCCGTCAAATTCAAACGGAATATTTGTGCCCTGCGGTTCAAGAGTAACCGATTTCGGAGTTTTTTCGCAGGCAACGGAGCATTCAACATTGAAAAGCGGCACTGTGTCCTCAACAACCTCCGTGTTTCTTCCTCTGACTGTGGTATGGGCAAACAGCAGGTGCAGAATTTTGCGGTTAAGCTCGCTTTGGCGGGTGAGGGTAACTATTGCGCGGTCAGGCATTTTAACATTAACGCTTACATTGCCGCCGAGCAGCATTTTTGCCGTGTATGCAAAAATCTCTTTAAAAATCAGATGCCCCTGTTCGGCATAAGCTTTGAAAATATCCCAACCGATATAAGCAACGCCGCCTTTAACCGCAATAGCGGGAAATGCAGATTCGGGATTGTTTGGAGCATGGGCGTGGGAGCAAAAATGCTCTCTTGTTCTGTTGAAATAGGGATTTTCGCCCGTGCCGATTACCTTGCAGTCAACAGGCTTGAAAAGATATGATTTTGCTTTCATAACATACTGTGTTCTGCCGTCAACCGTTTCAAATTCGGGCACAAAATATGCGGGATTAAATTCATTTTCGCCTATATAGTCCGCGCCGCAGTCTATAACAAACTTTCCGTCTTTGATTATTGATTTGCCGCTTGCAATCACCTTGCCGCCGTGTGCGATATAATCATTGATTTTTTTGATGATTTCATCGGGAATACCGTCTGTGTCGGGCAAAACCAGCATTTTATACTTTGAAAAATCAGCATTGGTGTCGATAAAATTATAGATATATTTTTCCTCAAGCAACATTCTGTTTGCGCCCACATCCGAAAGCTCTCCCGCATCGCGTGAGCCTGTAAGCGCCTCCGCACTCAAAACCGCAATATCCGCAATGTTTTCAGCTCCGTTGAGCCAAGGCTCCTTTTGCTCAATCAGACCGTAAGCCTTGCCGATTAGATTATATGTTGCCATATTCATTTCGCCGAGCGGATGCATTTGATCGCCTATCGAGCAGCCGCCGCCGTTAGCAACGCTGAGCGAGGTTTCATAAATCAGCGCGTTGGGATGCTTAAAGCCGCCGAATTCACCCCATGAATGATGAAATTTGCCCGTCATACCGAGAAATTCTTTGTTTTCAAGCGTCCTGACATATGCCGCCGAAAGTGGAAAATGGTCATATCCCCAACCGCCCGTGGGCAGGCTTTCAAGCTCCAGATGAGTGTTATAGTCAATTATATCGTGTTTTCCTTTGGCAATGTGACCCGCATTGTGAAAAATTGTAGCCGTTTTGCTGTATTTTCTGATTGCCGCATTTGTTGCTTTGCTGTATTTTTCAAAAACAATCATAGCGTGCTTTTGCATATCCTCGGGGTTGTTGATATCAAGACCGAGCTTTTCCATATCTTTTTTACAGCAGTCGCAGTAGCAGATATGAGGCGAAACAATGTCAAGAAAGATGCCGCAGGGGTTGTATTTCTGCATAACCTCCTCAATTTGAGCAACAAGCAGGTCAAGATAAGGCGTGTTAAAGCAAAGGTGATGAAAATGAACGCCGTTTTCCCAATTATCTATGTTGTCTTCTTCATTCGGCGACCATTTGACAAGATATTCGTGATGCTTTTCAGCCTCTTTCTCATCAAGCCCTGCTGAAATATATACGGGCGCGTTAACTCCTATTTCCCTGCACGCTTCAAGCTGAGCGCCGAGCAAATCAAATTTGAGAGTGGGGTGCATTTCGTTAACTTCCGTGGGATGATAGGAATATCCGTGATGGCATTTTGAAAACACGGTAATTGAATTAACATGCCCTGCTTTCAAAGCGGCCTGAAACTGTTCCTTGTTGAAATTATTGCCGACCGGCAGTGTGCCGTTAGTGTGAAAATCAAGATGGATTTGTCTTTTTCTTATATTATTCATACAGCAGCTCCTTCTTTATTGCTTTTTTCAGCTTGCCTTAAAAAGTAAGCAAGCATTTCGTCAGTGGTCTTAATTGATTCGGGTTCGTCGGGCTGAGTTACGCTGAAAACATGGGGCAGATTTTTGCCTCTGCTCTTTTTCCAATCCATTATGTAAGCTGTTCCGGAGTGAGCCTCAATGTCTCTGTAAAGCCTGACGGTTAAGCTTCTTGCAATAAAATCGCCCGAGCTTGTTACGAGAAAGGTCGGCGGCAACTTTGCAATTTCAAGCAGCTTGTCGGCGTCAATGAACTTTGAAAACGCCTTTTTTTCATAGCCTTTTCCGAGAACGGTTTTGGCGTTGATTCCCATAATTCCCGGCTCGGGCGAAAGATATGCGGCGGGGGAGGTAAGCCCGAGAGCGGTTATCTTGATTTCGGGGTCGACCGAGCCGTAAACGGCTCTGAGAGTTTCACAGCTGCAAAGAGCGGCGGCAAAGCAGGCAAGTTGACCGCCCGCAGAATCGCCCGTGAGCAAAATTTTGTTTTTATCGCAGGGATAATCGTCAAGATGTTCATTAATCCATTTCAGAGCGAGCATAACATCTCGCAGCTGGTCGTCCATCGTGACCTCGGGCACAAGCCGATAGCTTATATTAAAAACTGTAAAACCTCTTTTTGCAATGGATAAGCAGTAGTTTTTATTAAGCTCCTTTGTGCCGTAATACCATCCGCCGCCGTGAATATCAATAACAACGGGCAAAGATGCGCCGCTCGGTGTTCCCTCGGGGAAATAAACATCGAGCATATTAAGAGGATGTGTGCTTTCGCAATAGGGAATATCGGTTATCTGTTCTATGCCGCTTGCAGGGATTTGCTTTGCAAGGCGGGCGTTATCGCTCTTTTCAATAGCTTTCCATAAAAGCTTGATTCCTTTAACAACTGCCGACATAATTCTGCCTCCTTTTTTCTAATACTAACATAAAGATTATTGATTTTCAATATGTTTGACATATGTTTTTAATTGTGATATATTCATTTTCGGTGATATAATGCTTGAATTTCTTGCTGAAAACAAGTCCTCATGGGAGAAGATAAAAGAAAGCGGTTTACCCGTTGTGGTTTACGGAATGGGAAACGGCGCAGATAAAGTGATTGACGAATTTAACAGGCTGTCAATTCCCGTTGCGGGGGTAACTGCGAGCGACGCATTTGTCCGCGGGCAGAGCTTTCGTGGATTTAAGGTTCGCAGGCTTTGTGAGTTTGAAGGCGATTTCATTATCGCCGTTGCTTTTGCGAGCAGTTTACCCGAGGTTATGAACCACATATTTTCTCTTGCCGAAAAATACAGGGTTATTGTTCCCTGTGTTCCCGTTTTCGGTAATAACATATTTAACCGCGAGTTTGTTCTTTCAAACTCTGAAAAGCTTAATGCCGCATATTCTCTTTTTGACGAAGAATCAAAGAGAATTTTTGCAGGCTGTGTCAATTTTATGTTCGGCGGCGAGCTTGATACGCTGAAAAGCATAACCACAGGCAAAGACGAAGCTTTTAACGGCTTTTTCAGGCTCGGCAGTGCCGAAAGCTATCTCGACCTCGGTGCATATAAGGGAGATACCGTTGAGGAATTCCTGCGTTACTGCGGCGGAAAATATAACAGCATAACCGCCCTTGAGCCTGACTCAAAAACCTATGCAAAGCTTTGCAAATATCTTTCGGAAATACCGAATTCAGAAGCTCTTTGCAAAGCTGTTTACAGCGAAAACGGAGCGGTGGAATTCAGCGGAAAAGCTGGCAGACAGTCTGCAATTTCTTTGGGCGGAAAAGAGATTGAGGCAGTAACCGTTGACAGCCTTTTCGAAAGAAAAGAAGTTACTTATATAAAAATGGATGTTGAGGGCGCAGAGTCTGCGGCGCTTAAAGGCGCAGAAAATACGCTGAAAATTCAGAAGCCGAAGCTCAATATTGCGCTTTATCACAGAAGCGAGGATATTTTTGCGCTCCCGCTGCAAATCGCGGCGATTAATCCCGATTATGAATTTCATATTCGCCGCCATCCGTATATACCTTGCTGGGATATGAATTTATATTGTGTTTGAAATAATTGTTGACAAGTGCGTATTACCGTGATATCCTATACATAGATACTCAATGTATTGCAAATCTATGTATAGGAGTTTTTTTATGAAGATAAGTAAAGAGCTTGCAAAAGGAAGCACGGCAATGCTCGTTTTGAGTGTGATTTCAAAGCGGGATATGTATGGCTATCAGATAATCAAGACGATAGAGAATGAAAGTGAGGATGTTTTTTCACTCAACGAAGGAACGCTATATCCGATTCTTCATTCTCTTGAAGCTGAAAAATGCCTTGAATCCTATTGGTGCGAAGCCGAAGGAAGAAAGCGTAAGTATTATAAAATTACGCAAAGAGGGCTCAAAGAGCTTGAGGGGCGCGAGCAGGAGTGGAATGTTTTTTCATCGGCGGTCACAAAGGTTTTGGGAGGTGCAAAGCTTGCAGGGGCATAATTTTGACGAAATTCTCAATTATTTGTGCTCCGGTATAATGCTTAAAAGTGAGCGTGAGAGCGTCAAAGCGGAGCTTTATGACCATCTGATGTGCAGGTTTGAAACTAACATTGCCGTAGGAATGGACGAGCATGAAGCTGAAAGCAACGCGATAAAAGAGCTTGGCGATGCCGCAACCCTTCGCCACAGCTTGGGTATGGTTCACAGCTATGCGCCTAAACCAACTTTAAAAAAAGCAATGAACATCCTGCTTTTGGGTTATTTTTTATTCAGCTTTTATGTTTCGCTGTTTCCGGGAATGAAAGAAATATGCGTTCTTATCGGCAATGTGATGATTCTTGTTGCAATGTTTTGCCTGAAAGGCGCAAATATCAGGCTCAAGCAGGCGTTTTGGATTAAGGCGGTCGCGTTTGTGCTGACTTATACAGCGGCGGCGCTTGAAGCGTTTAAGTATCGGCTTTTTTTCGTTATAGCGTCTGCGGGCGTTATCGTCAATGTTCTTAACGCCGTTTTTTGGATTTTACTTCTTTTGGGCCTTTATGAGCTTGTTAAGCCTTATTATACTCAGCAGAGTAAAAGAATTCCGTTTACAGCAAGCGGAATTATACATACGTTGGTTTGCGCTGTTTCACTATTATTTTATATATTGATAATCAACAGCGGTGAAACTGAGGGTGAACTTGAGGGAGCAGTGTTTTTTATTATCGGCATTTTGCAGATTGCTTTGGATATTTGCGTTATTTATCGCGTTTCTCTCCTCCTTTGGGAAAGCGACCATGAATACAGAATAGAAGATTCTTCAAGCAAAAAAGCTGCCGTTGCCGTATTTGCCGCTGTATTTGCGGTTACCGGCTTTGTCGGAGTCGATGTTATTGCCGCTTTCAGGCAGGCGGAAACCGAAGTGTATTCTATTGAGGATAGCTATATTCCCGACAGCGAGTATGAGCGAATTTGCGAAAATCTGCTGTCATACGGCATTCCGAAAAAAATCGTCGGCAGTCTGCCGAAAAGCGAAATAATAAAATATTCAAGGTGCGTAAACAAATCGGAGCTCAGCGGAGATGAAAACAGCGCTTTTGATGATTTTGTGACCGAATATATCGTTGATGGAAATATGACCTTTTCTGCATGTGCGATAGGTATGGCTGATGAAACGGGTCACGGAGAAATAAGAGTTCTTTCATGGGTTGAATACGGTTCTGACGGCAAAGCAAACTATGCCGATGGTATCTTTTGGACTTGCCCATATTATTTTCTGCCACCTAATTCTCCGGAAAAATACAACGGTGATTTGCTTTTGGTTTTAAGTGAAGAAAACGGAGAACTCCTCCGTAATGAACCGCTTGAAGTTTACACCGACCCAAATGCTTTGACGGACAGAATGACGGGCGCGTGCATTGAAGCAAAGCCGGGTTTGCTGATTATTCATGCGGAATCTTTCTCGGTTTCGCAAGAGGACGTCTACGCAAATTATTTGATTGAAGTCTACCGTCAAATTCTCCCCGTCCTGTATCCTTACCGCTCACCGATTGCCGTGCACAAAAGCGGATATTCCGCCTTTTCAAACGGATACAAAAAAGAGCAGGCTTTAACAGAAGTTTATTGGGCAATCCCGGAATTTCTGCCGGAAAAAACCATAAGCGAGGTGACAGAATATTGAGAAACGATGATGTTTATTTGCAGCTCTATCTTATCCGCCATGCAGAAAGCATGGGAAATATTGAAACAAACGAGAGCTTTGACAGAATTAATCCTCCGCTGACTTCTCACGGTGAAGCGCAGGCAAAGGCGGCAGGGGAGAGGTTTGCTGTAGTTCCGCTTGACGCGGTTTATTCAAGCCCCTTGCTTCGGGCGGAGCAGACCGCGCGTGAAATTTCCGTGAGATGCAAAAAAGATATTATAATTGATAACCGCCTACTTGAACACGGAATTGCCGAAAACGGTGGCGGCTTTGCAGACACAGCCGAAAGCGATGAGCTTTGCGCTGAAAGAGCCGCGGAGTTTATCACATTCCTGAAATCAAATCACACGGGCGGCAGAGTTGCCGTGGTTTCCCACGGTGAGTTCATTCAGTTTTTGATAAGAGCGGCTCTCGGAATTTCTCTCGAACAGGGAATTAAATTCTGCGTTTTCAACGCTTCGGTAACAAAAATTAATTTCAGAGACGGCAAGGCAAATAAGCTTGCTTTGCAAAATGATATTTCGCATCTCGCCGCGCTTGACGGCGACAGGCTTTCTTGGATGTAAAAAATACGGCGCACAGGGTAAAATTTTTATCCGCTGTGCGCCGTGTTGATTTTTTAAGGCATATAAGGATTTTCGCTGTATTCGTAGTTTTCGGGCATTATAAACTGCCTGAAATATTTTATGGTGAAATCTATTCCCCATTGCCCCTTTTTGCCTTTCCAATAGCCTGAATGAGGCTCTATTGAAAGCATACCGTCATAGTTCTTTGTGTAAAGAATGTCCATAACCGCGTTCCAATTCGTCATATCAAGCCCTGCGGGAGCGTCGTCATAATGCTCGCCGTCAATATAAACGGAGCCTTTTAAATGGAAATGATATATTCTGTCGCCCCAGTCGCGTATCTCTTTCAAATAATCGCCTCTGCGTTTGAGACAATGAGAAACATCATATTTTATTCCGAGCTCGGGAAGCGCAGAGAGAATGGGTGTCCAAGCCTTAGGCTCAACAACAAAGTTTTCCCAATCGCAGTTATAAACGGCGATTTTAACGCCTTTTTCGCTTGCAAAATCAAGCAATAGCTTCAAATAATTAACTGCGATTTCGCAGTTTTCATCATAGCTTTTGCTGTTTGTGTAGTTGATGCCGCAGTTGAAAACGGGGCATCCGATAATTGAAGCGGCGGTTATTATGTTTTTATCGTCCTGAAGTGCTTCGGGAATTATTTCTCCGTTTTCGTCAATTCTTTTCATTCCCCAGCGCCCCATCGAGCCGACGGGTACGCCGTATTTTTCGCTGTAAGCTTTAATTTCATTTGCTTTTGACAGAAAATCCTCAGAGTTATAGTTGTGATTGACGCAGAATTCAACGGCGTCAAGCCCTTTATCATGCACATATTTTATGCATCCTTCGCTCCAACCGTTAATGATACCGAGTTTCATAAAAGCGCCCCTTTCATTTTACAGATGAATTGTAACGGTGTTTTTTTCCAAAAGCTCAACGGGATTATATGATAGCTTTGATTTACGCAGTCCCGGATCTCCGCAGTCCTCTTCGCGGTTGACAAATTTCACTTCATCGCCCTGTGCATACATTTTAAGAAATTGATTTGTGAGCATCTGATAAGCGCCGTTATAGCTGAAATCGGCTTTTTCAATGTGGCAAAAAAGAGTGTCGCCGATTATTTCGCCTATCGAATAGCCGATAATCTTTCCGTCCACTCTCAAAGCGCCGCCGAGCAAACCGTATAATTCGTAGTTTTCAAGAACTTCCATACACATTTTAAGCTCTTGAAGCGCGCTTTCGTCTTTATCGGCGTGGAACTTAAAGCTGTCTGTAAAAGCAATAATTTCGGGGATATTTGACTGACCGATAGCTTCAAACGAATAATTCTCATAAGTTTTCTTGAATTTATTTATATGATTTCTCGGCGTGTTGTATTTTCTGCCGCGCAGGCTTAATATTGCCTCTTTATCGTAAAGATAGTCAAACCAATCGCGGTCGGCTTCAACTTGACCTTCGGGATATTTTTCCAAAATTTTCGGAAGCTCCTTTGCATTAACAGAGCACAGAACCATGGGAATACCCTTTTGCCTGCAATAGTCCTCAACCGCGTTAAGAGCTGTTTCAATATTTCTGCCGATCGGATAATTAAAGCAAATGCTGTTTTTAAAATCCGCGGAGAGAATAAGCGTTCCGTCTACAACAGCATATTTATTGTCAAAATAGTCACGCCACATAACCGTTGAGCCAACGGCTCTGTCGCACTGGCGGGCGGGGTAAGCTTGAAAATATGCCCGCAAAGCGGGAATATCCTCAAGCCCGATTTTCTTAAAAGAAAGCATAAAGCACCTGATTTCGATTTAATTTTCAATTATTATACCATTACCTACTTTTTTTGTAAATATTAAAAACCCATAAAATTGAACGGAAATGAATTAAAATTATATTGCATATATTTTGCAGTTCTGTTATATTATTTCTATACTTTGCGTTTTTAATTAAAAATATGAGGTGATTGATTTTGATAAAGCCCTATAAGCTGAAAGAGCATCTTTGCAGATTTTGCACCTTTTATCCCGTAGATGATGAGAAAGTCCCGCAGGAGCTTTTCGGCTTTAAAAACGAAAAGCCTGATTTGAGCGATTTCCCGCTCCCTCTGCCGTCAAAAAAGAGCGAATATACCTGCTGTGCTTCGGTCGGAGATATTCAATGGCTCGGTGCTTCCAACGGTCTTACCCGTTATGACAAAAATGCAGAGCGCGAGGAAGACAGAATAATGTTTTTCAGCGCACCGAGAGATTTGCACGATAACGATATCAAAGCAATTATGCCGCAGGGCGAAAATGTTTGGGTGCTCACGGCAACGGGCGTTGTATATATTGAAATGAAGCTTCTCTCCGCACAGGAAAAAGCAGAGCTGCTTCTTGCGGAAACGCTTGAATATGTTGACCGCAGGGGAATGGTCAGCCAAAAAGGCCTTGCAAACGCAAGAGTGCTTAAATCGCGCCATTCACACGGTCATTCCGATAATGACGGATGCTTTACATCGGGCTTCGCAATCGGCGAGGTTTTCAGATACGCCGTATTTAAAAGAGAAAAGGGAGCTGACAGCCCCGAAGCGCTTGAAGCCAAAAAAGTTGCAACACGCGCCGTTGAAGCGTGCCTGTTGCTTATGCATGTCCATTGCCGCGGTGACGGCTTTGTTGCCAGAACATATCTTTGCTCAGACGAACCCGTTCCCGATGACGGAATATTTTTCAGAATAAGCGGCGGTAAGGCTGTTTGTCTTGACACAACAGAAGCGCGTAAAAGAGGCTGTAACGGAATTGAAATTCCCGCAAATGCCGAAATTCCGCCGAGGCTTGCAAGGCTTTTCACAGAGCCGGGCTATACGGTTGACGATATTATTTATAAAGCCGATACAAGCAGCGATGAAATAACCCTGCATTTTCTTCAAATGCTGTTTGCCCATAAATATCTCGGAGTTGACGATCCCGAGCTTGACGAGCTTATCAAGCTGTCGGTCAAAGGGCTCATGAGCCATATAATCGATAACGGCTATGAACTGCATGATTACAGCGGAAAGGCAACAACCTGGGCAAAATGGTGCCCCGAATATTTTGAGTCGGAATTCGGCTGGGTAGATGCGTCGCTTAATTCCGCCGAGCTTCTTATGTATCATCTGGTTACCATGGATATAACAGGCGAGCAGGGCAGGTGGAGAGAGAGTTATAATCATCTTATTAACGATATGGGCTATGCCGATATTGCTCAGAAGCATTTTGACAGGCTCTATCAGGCAAGCATTTCAATGAATTTTGATTTTGTTGAGGATATAATGTACGGCGACCATATGCTCGCTGTTGCGGCATTTTGGGGGCTTTGCACTCTTGAAACGGACGAAGAATTGCTTGCAAAATACCGCAAGGGTTGTAAGTCATGGAGAACTTCTCTTGAAAGAGAGCATAATCCGGGCTATGATTTGCCCTTTGCTCTTTCTTGTCCCGATGCTGAAATTGATTTTGACCGCCTTGCCGAGTGGTTTTACAGAACGAATACAAGCCGCCTTGCAGCGGGAGTTACTCTGACGGGCAGGCACGATGTTCCCGTTAAAACGCTCAGAGCGGGCGCAAAGGAAATTTCCGTTTTGCTTCCGCCCGACGAAAGATACATTTCAAAATATGACAGAAATCCCCTTGAGTTTAAAAACGAGTGCTCGGGCGGCGTAATGTGCGTTGAGAGCTGCTATGTTTACACCTTTGCTTATTGGATAGGCAGATACTACGGATTTTTTGAATAATGAGGTGAAGTTATGAATAATCAGATACATCTTATCGGAAACGCGCATCTTGACCCGATTTGGCTTTGGCGCTGGCAGGAGGGCTGCGGCGAAGTGCTTCAAACCTTCCGCAGCGCAGTTGACCGCCTTAACGAATATGAGGATTTTGTTTTCACTTGCTCATCGGCTTCGTATTACCGCTGGGTTGAAGAAATTGACCCCGAGCTCTTTGACGAAATCAGGAAGCTTGTTAAACGCGGCAGATGGGTTCCCGTCAACGGTTGGTGGGTTCAGCCAGACTGCAATATGCCGAGCGGCGAGAGCTTTGCCAGACAGGCGCTTTACAGCCAGCTTTATTATTACGAAAAATTCGGCAAAATCTGTGAAACGGGCTATAATGTTGACTCTTTCGGCCACAATGCGATGTTGCCGCAGTTCCTTGTAAAAGGCGGTATGCGTTGCTATGTTATGATGCGTCCCGGTATGCATGAAAACCCCGAAATCCCCGAAAATCTATTTTGGTGGGACAGCGCGGACGGTTCAAGAGTTCTGACTTACAGAATTCCGAAAAGCTACGCCGAAACAGGCAAAGACTCAATAGATTATTGTATTGATATGTTCAGAGAAAGAGCTAAGAATACAGGCCACGGAATGATGCTCTTTTACGGCGTGGGCAATCACGGCGGCGGCCCTACAAAAGGTGATATCGAATATCTTTCCGAGCTTATGGAAACCGGCTTTGAGGAGCTGAAATTCTCATCACCCGATGAATATTTTGAATCACAGTGCGCCGATAAGCTTGATATTCCCGTTTGGAATGATGAGCTTCAGCATCATGCAAGCGGCTGTTATTCTGCAACCTCAATGGTAAAACAGCTTAACCGCAAGGCAGAGCTTTGGCTTGCAAGCGCGGAAAAATGGAACACTGTTTCCGCAAAGACGGCAAGGTTGCCTGCGGGAACGGAGGAATTCGGAAAAGCGTGGAAAGAGGTCTGCTTTAACCAATTCCACGATATACTCTGCGGCTGTTCAATAATGGAAGCGTATGATGATGTGCGCGATTCCATGGGCTATGCTATGAAAATTGCCGCTTCGGAAGAAAACAAAGCCATGCTCAGGCTTGCAGGTATGGTCAACACATGGCTTGACGGCGTTTCCGATACCGTCGCCTGTAACGAGCGCCATCATTGCCGCAATCTTAAATTCCCGCGCCCGGTTATAGTTTTCAATCCGCTTTCGTTTGAGGTTGAAATGCCCGTCAGAACCTATCATCCGTCAAAGAGAGTTCAGGACAGCGAGGGCAAGGATGTTGTTTTCCAGAATGTCCGTTCTTCACGCTCTAACGATTCGCATAAGGATACCGTATTTATTGCCAAGGTTCCGCCGCTCGGATATTCAACCTACTGGCTTTGGCATATTGATTCGGAATTCACCGATTTTTCCTGCCCCGAAACCGCTGTGTCTGCGGAAGATTTAACAATCGAAAATGAATATCTTAAAGTTACTTTCGATAAAAAGACGGGCGGAATAAGCAGTCTTATTTCAAAAGACGGCGGGGAGGAATATGTTGGCGGTGAATTCTGCGTTCCCACCGTTGTTGATAATTCAAAACCCGACACATGGGCGCATAATATCTTTAAATTTGATGAGGAAATCGGCAAAATGGAGTTCAGCTCCGCTGAGCTTGTTGAAAACGGACCCGCAAGAGCTGTTGTCCGCGTTAAGCACACTTATAACGGTTCATATCTTACTCAGGACTTCATTCTTGCTGCAGGATGTAAATATCTTCGTGTTAAGTGCAGAACACTTTGGCAGGAGCCTCTGACAATTCTTAAAATGCCCGTTACCGTCAGCGGAGATGAGCCGATTTCAACATATGAAATCCCCGGCGGATATATAAAGCGCCCCTGCAACGGCGAGGAAGAGCCTGCGCTTACTTGGGGTGATATCACCGCGGGTACGGATAACAGAAAGGGCGTTGCGATTATCAGCAATGCAAAATACAGCTATGACTGCCCGGGCAACACTCTCAGGCTTACAATGCTCAGAAACTGCATTTTTGCCGACCATTATTCCGACAGACCCGCCGCAGATTTCAGCTATACCGATGAAGGACTTCACCGTTTTGAATATGCTGTTTATCCTCATAAGGGCGAAGCGGAATTCAGCGGAATTCAGCAGGCGGCAGCCGCATTTAATTCAAAGCCCGTTGCCGTTCCCGTCGGATATCACAAGGGCAGTCTGCCCCAAAGCAAGAGCTTTATAAGCATAAATAAGCCCAATATTCAGCTCACGGCTCTCAAATTCTGTGAGGATGGTTCCGGTGATATTATAATGAGGCTTTGCGAAACAGACGGCAAAGCTGTCAGAGCGGCGATAGTATGTGATATTGCCGACGCGGGATTTTATGCAGATTTCGGAAAGTTTGAAATAAAGACTTTCCGCATTAACGGCGACGGATATGTAACCGAAACAAACTTCCTCGAAGGAATAGTTGAATAAAGCTTATGGAAAATGAATTTATAAATTTAACTCCCGAAAACCTTGCCGATGAGCATTTGTGCTGTATTATCCGCAGCAAAAAACCTCATCCGGGCGTCGAAGCAAAGCGCAGTTGGCTTGCTGACAGGCTCAGCGAGGGTCATACTTTCAGAAAGCTTAACGCAAAAGCCACGGTATTCATTGAGTATTCTCCGCTTGAAACAGCGTGGGTTCCGATAGTCGGCGACAATTATTATTACATTTATTGCCTGTGGGTTTTAGGCGACTTCAAAGGCAAGGGCTACGGGAAAGACCTTATGGAATACTGCATTGCCGATGCAAAAAAGAACGGCAAATCCGGAATTTGTATGCTCGGCGCAAAAAAGCAGAAAGCTTGGCTTTCCGACAGCTCTTTTGCCGAAAAATACGGCTTCAAGGCTGTTGACTTTGATAATAACGGCTATGAACTGCTTGCTCTGTCTTTTGACGGAACGGTGCCGAGGTTTTCTCAAAGCGTAAAGAATAAGAAACTCAAAGGCGAGGAACTGACCGTGTTTTACGGCGAGCAATGCCCCTATGTTTATCAAACCGTTGAGATGATAAAGAGATATTGCGATGAAAACGCTGTCCCTGTTTCATTAAACAAGGTTGATACACTTCAAAAAGCAAAGGAACTGCCATGTGTTTTCAATAACTTCGCCGTTTTTTATAAGGGAGAATTTGTAACCGTTAATCTGCTTGATGAAGCGGGATTAAAAAGAATTTTAAAGAGATAAAAGTAAATATCTTCCAAAAAAGAACTCATCGGCTAAGCCTTTGAGTTCTTTTTTCACTTTATTATGCGGGCGGAATAAAATTTTTTCCGACTGAAAAGAGGACAGAAAAAACGCATATCAGGCAATCAACCCAATATGCGTTTAAGAATATTAATTCAGTTGAAATCAAATAAATTCAGTCCGGTTTCGCTGTCATAAGATCTGCCTATGTTTCCGTAGATTTCATCAATAAACATTTCGCAGGTTCCCGAAATAACACATTCATTCAGATGCCCGCCGAAGGCATTAAGATTTTCGTCGGCGGCATTGATGTGTAAATGAATATACGGCTCGCCGTCTTTTTCGGTTATGTTGCCGAGCAGAGAAGTTATCTCCGCTTCGCCGATAAAGGTTTTCTTGAAGTATTTCTTTTGCTCCACATTGTAAAGTCCTACCGTTATCTTGTCGGCGGCGCCTATTGCCGAAACCTTGGCAAAATGAATGTTTTCGGTTTTGCAGAGCTTTTCAAGCTGTGAGATAATTTCCTCGCCTCTGTTAATTCTGACGGCAAAGGTGTTTCCGAATTTTTTATATTCCATAAAAGCCTCCGCTTATTTGCTGAGAAATTCCTCAAATCTTCTCATTGCCTCAACCGTGTTTTCGTGAGTTGAAAATGAAGTAAGTCTGAAATATCCTTTTCCGCATTCGCCGAAGCCTTCGCCCGGAGTGCCGACAACATTCGCTTTTGTCAGCAGTTCATCAAAGAATTCCCATGAACCCATTCCGTTGGGGCATTTGAGCCAGATATACGGCGAATTTTTGCCGCCGCAATACCAAATACCGAGCCTGTCAAGAGTATCGGTAATGGTTTTTGCGTTTTCTCTGTAATAATCAATGCTTTCACGGATTTGAGCCTTGCCCTCGGGAGTGAATACAGCGGCTGCCGCTTTCTGAACAATATAGCTTACGCCGTTGAACTTTGTTGTTTGTCTGCGAAGCCAGAACTTGTTGAGCTTGTGACCGTCGCGCTCGAGAGCCATGGGAACAACCGTGTATCCGCAGCGAGTGCCCGTAAAGCCCGCCGTTTTGGAGAACGAGCAGAACTCAATGGCGCAGGTCTTTGCTCCCTCAATTTCATAAATGCTTGCGGGCAGATTATCCTCGGCAATGAAGAATTCATAAGCCGCGTCAAAAAGAATAACGGCGTTTTTTTTGTTTGCATAGTCAACCCAAGCTTTAAGCTGTTCTCTGTTATAAACAGCTCCCGTGGGATTGTTGGGCGAGCAGATATAGATTAAATCGGCATCAATACTCTCATCGGGCATGGGGAGAAAATTATTTTCAACATTCGCGGCAAGATAAACAATGTTTCTTCCGTCCATTGTGTTGGTGTCAACATAAACGGGATAAACAGGATCGGGCACAAGCACCGTGTTGTCTTTGCCGAAAATATCAAGAATATTTCCAAGGTCGCTCTTAGCACCGTCGGAAACGAAGATTTCATCTTCGTCAAGCTCCACACCTTTTTCGGCATAGTAAGCTTTAAGCGATTTCTTTAAAAAATCATAGCCCTGCTCGGGACCGTAGCCCTTAAAGGTTTCGGCTTTGCTCATATCGTCAACGGCGCTGTGAAGCGCATTGATAACGGCGGGGCAGAGGGGGCGGGTAACATCGCCGATACTGACCTTAATAACATCCTTGTCGGGATTTTCTTCTTTATACTTGTTTGCCCTGCGTGCAACCTCTGAAAAGAGATAGCTTTCTTTAATATTGAGATAATTCTTGTTAATTGATGCCATCAGTCAACCTCTCCTTCAAACGCAAATGCGGCGGGGCCTTTCATTATAACCGTTCCGTCGCTTTTATACATAACCGAAAGCGTTCCGCCGAGCAGCTCAACGCTGATAAACTCATCGGGCGGGCATTTGCCTGTTTTGACCGCCGCCGAAACCGTGGCGCAAGCTCCCGTGCCGCAGGCAAGAGTTTCTCCGCTCCCGCGCTCCCACACTCTCATTTTGAGATGAGTTTTGTCAACATATTCAACAAATTCGGTGTTTATCCTCTCGGGAAACATCGGGTGGTTTTCAAACTTCGGCCCGATTTTATCAAGCGGCATATCCTTTATGCCCTGCGTAAAAATAACGCAGTGGGGATTGCCCATTGAAACGCAGGTGACAGTCCAATCTTTACCGTCAACTGAAAGAGATTCGTTGACCACTTCGTCCTTATCAAAAGTAACGGGTATTTCTTTGGCGGTAAAAACCGCCTTGCCCATATCGACCGAAACGCCCTCGACTTTTCCGTCTTTTACATCAAGGTCAAGAGTTTTAATGCCGCCGAGTGTTTCAAGAGTGAAATGAGTTTTATCCGTCATTCCTTTTTCATACACATATTTTCCTATGCATCGGGTTGCGTTGCCGCACATTTTGCCCTCGCTGCCGTCGGCATTAAACATTCTCATTCGGAAATCGCATTTATCCGAAGGCATAATCAAAACTATTCCGTCGCCTCCGATGCTGAAATGGCGGTCGGAAAGTCTCTTTGAAAGCTCATTGGGATCATCAATTTCGGTTTCAAAGCAGTTGAAATATATATAGTCGTTTCCGATGCCGTGCATTTTGGTAAATTTCATTGGAATCCCTCGCATTTACATTTCAAAATACTGTTCTCTTTCCGCTCCGACGGAAACATACTTAATCGGGCATGAAACCTTATTCTGAATGTATTCAATATATTTTTGTGCATTTTCGGGCAGCTCGCCGAAGCTCTTGCAGGCGGAAATATCGCACTGCCAGCCGTCAACATATTCATAAACGGGTTTTGCTCTGTCAAGACGGGCACCAACGGGGAATTTTTCGGTTATCTCACCGTCAACCTCATAAGCAACGCATACGGGGATTTTGTCATAGCATGAGAGAACATCGAGCTTTGTCAATGCAAGGCAGGTAGCTCCCTGAAGCAGAACGCCGTATTTTGAAGCGGGCACATCAAATCCGCCGACTCTTCTGGGTCTGCCGGTTGCCGCGCCGTATTCACCGCCTGCCTCACGGAGCTTTTCAGCTTCTTCTCCGAAAAGCTCGCAGGTGAACGGACCTTCACCTACACAGCTTGAATAAGCCTTCATAATGCCGATAACCTCGTTGAGAGCGGTTCCGGGAATACCCGCGCCGATGGGGGCGTAGGCGGCTATTGTTGAAGATGACGAAGTGTAGGGGTAAATGCCGAAATCAATGTCTCTGAGCGCGCCGAGCTGAGCTTCAAACATTATTGATTTGCCCTCGCTGACTGCCTTAGTGAGATAGTCCGTTGTGTCGCAGATGTAGTCTTTAAACGGCAGACCGTAGGTTCTGAGCCAATCAAGCATTTTTTCAGCTTCAACAGCCTCATGCTTGTAGCCGTTTTCAACGGTCAGGTTCTTCCATTCAATAATTCCCTTGATTCTCTTTTCAAGCTTGTCGAATTCAAGAAGCTCTCCGATTCTGAAAGCCTTTTTCATATATTTATCGGAATATACGGGTGCAATTCCGCGCCTTGTTGAGCCGAATTTTGCATCGCCGAGCCTGTCCTCTTCAAGAATATCAAGAAGCTTATGATAGGGCATACAGATTGTTGCCCTGTCGCTGATTTTTAAATGCTCGGGAGTTATTTCAATTCCGCCCTCGCGCAGGCGTGAAACCTCGCCGAAAAGATGCTCAAGGTCGATAACCATACCGTTGCCCATGATATTTACGGTTTCGTTTCTGAGTATTCCGGAGGGGAGCAGATTAAGAATGAATTTGCCCTTTTCGTTTACGACCGTATGACCCGCATTGTTTCCGCCCTGATATCTGCAAACAATGTCATAGCGGCTGCTGAGCAAATCGACCATTCTGCCTTTGCCCTCATCGCCCCAGTTTATACCGACAACTGCTGTTAACATTTTAATTACCCCTTAAAAGTTATTATACTGTTATTTTTGCTTCAAAACCGAGAAGATCGGCGTATTTTTCCAAAACGGGATTTGCGTATTTTTCAACGAATTCCTGAGTCTGCTCTCTTGCACAGCCCGTGAATTTAACGCTGTCAATCAGAGACTCAAGCTCATCCTTTGTTATGTTGAACCTTTCGTCAGCCGCTATTCTGTCAAGCAAATCGTTCTTTTTGCCCTCAAGTTTGATATGCTTTGCCACATCAACAGAAAGCTGTCTGATAGCCTCGTGGAGCTGCTGGCGGTCGCCGCCCTTGTGAGTTACGCAATACATCATTATGTTTTCCGTAGCCATAAACGGAAGCTCTTCATTAAGATGAGCCTCAACAACCTTAGGATAAACCGTTCCGTTTGAAATAACATTGATATAAAGAGAAAGAATTGCGTCAACCGCAAGAAAAGCTTCGGGAATCGCTATGCGTCTGTTTGCCGAATCGTCAAGAGTCCTTTCAAACCACTGGGTTGCGGCTGTTATTGAAGGATTAAGAACATCAATCATAACATACCGTGAAAGCGAAGCAATTCTTTCACTTCTCATCGGGTTGCGTTTATATGCCATTGCCGATGAACCGATTTGCTTATCTTCAAACGGCTCGTCGAATTCTTTAAGATGTGAAAGAAGTCTGATATCGTTTGAAAACTTTGCCGCGCTCTGAGCTATTCCTGCAAGCACGGAGATAACATTATAGTCTTCTTTTCTTGTGTAGGTCTGACCCGAAACGGGGAAAACCTTATCAAAGCCCATTTTTTCCGCAATGAGCACTTCAAGCTTTTTAACCTTTTCGGTGTCGCCTTCAAACAGCTCAAGGAAGCTTGCGCCCGTGCCTGTTGTTCCTTTACAGCCGAGCAGACGGATAGAATCAATCTGAAAATCGAGCTGTTCAAGATCCATAATCAAATCCTGAAGCCAGAGAGTTGCTCTTTTGCCCATGGTGGTGGGCTGTGCCGCCTGAAAATGAGTGTATGCAAGAGTAGGCAAATCCTTATGCTTCATTGCAAAATCCGCAACGGCTTTAATGCAGTTTACAAGTTGTTTTCTAATAAGGAGCATTGCCTCACGCATAAGAATGATATCGGTATTGTCGCCGACATAACAGGAGGTTGCGCCGAGATGGATTATGCCTTTTGCAAGCGGACAGCACTCGCCGTAGGTTTTGATATGCGCCATAACATCGTGTCTGAGAGCAAGCTCGTATTCGGCTGCTCTGTCATAATTGATGTTATAGATGTTTTCTTTCATCTGCTCGATTTGTTCGTCGGTAATCTGAATTCCAAGCTCTTTTTCGCTCTCTGCAAGAGCAATCCAAAGCTTTCTCCAAGTTGAAAACTTGCAGTCATCAGAAAAAATGTGTTTCATTTCGTCGCTTGAATAGCGGGTACAAAGCGGGCTTACATATTTGTCGTGCATCCTTTTGCTGCTCCTTTCGTTTCAAAAAACAAATAAATTTCTAACACACAATTAATTATTTTCAGATTTTTTAAGTGCCGCACCTACAAAACCGAGGAACAGGGGATGAGGTTTGTTGGGTCTGCTCTTAAATTCGGGGTGGAACTGAACGCCGATAAAGAAATCGTTCTGAGGGATTTCAACCGTTTCCACAAGGCGTTTGTCAGGCGAAGTGCCGCTGACAACAAGGCCTGCGTTAATCATTTCATCACGGTAAATGTTATTGAACTCATAGCGGTGGCGGTGGCGCTCATGAATCATTGTTGAATGATAGCATTTTTCCATCTGAGTGCCCTCAATAATGGTGCAGGGATAGCTGCCGAGCCTGAGTGTGCCGCCCTTATCGATGTCCTCATACTGATCAGGCATAAAATCGATAACCTTGTGTTGGCTTGATTCGTCAAATTCATTTGAGTTTGCATCGGCATAGCCAAGAACGGAGCGAGCAAATTCAATAACGGAAATCTGCATTCCGAGGCAAATTCCGAGATAGGGAACATTGTTTTCGCGTGCATATTTTGCGGCAAGAATCATGCCCTCAATGCCTCTGCTGCCGAAACCGCCGGGAACAAGTATTCCGCCTGCGTCTGAAAGGACATCGCGGTAGTTTTCTTCGCTTATCGTTTCGGAGTCTATCCAATCAATATCAATCTTGCTGCCGAGATCATAGCCTGCATGGCGAAGCGCTTCGGCAACGGAAAGATAAGCGTCATGAAGCTGAACATATTTGCCGACAAGAGCAATTTTAACCGTTTTGTTTCTGCTGTTGATTTTTCTGACAACTTCTTCCCATTCGCCGAGCTTTGCGGGAGGAGCGTCAATCCCGAGTTCACGGCACACAACATCTGAGAAATGGTCTTTTTCAAGCATCAGAGGAGCCTCGTAAAGAACGGGGATAGTCATATTTTCAATAACGCAGTCGGGCTTGACATTGCAGAAGTTGGCGATTTTGCGCTTGATGCTTTCATCCTCAATCTTTTCGTCACAGCGAAGAACAATTATATTGGGCGAAATTCCGTTTGCCTGAAGCTCCTTAACGGAGTGCTGAGTGGGCTTGGACTTGTGCTCGCCCGAAGCATGGAGATAGGGAACGAGGGTAACATGAATATAAAGCGAGTTTTCTCTGCCTATTTCAAGACCGACCTGCCTTATCGCCTCAAGAAACGGCTGGCTTTCAATGTCGCCGATTGTTCCGCCGATTTCTGTTATAACGATGTCAGCGTTTGTCTTTTTGCCAACGCTGTAAATGAATTCTTTTATTTCATTTGTAACATGGGGGATTATCTGAACGGTCTCGCCGAGATATTCGCCCTTTCTCTCCTTGTTGATAACCCTCGAAAACACCTTGCCGGTTGTGAGGTTGGAGAATTGGTTGAGGTTTTCATCAATGAATCTTTCGTAGTGTCCCAAATCAAGGTCGGTTTCGGCACCGTCATCGGTAACATAAACCTCACCGTGTTGATACGGACTCATGGTACCCGGGTCAACATTGATGTAGGGGTCAAGCTTTTGCGCTGCTACTTTAAGTCCTCTGGATTTAAGCAGTCTGCCGAGTGAAGCTGCGGTTATTCCCTTGCCGAGGCCGGAAACAACGCCGCCGGTAACAAAAATGTACTTTGTCATAATTTATCACTTTTCCTCTGAAAATATTTGCTGCTTTAATTTTTTATGCTTCATGCGCCTTGATAATATTTTCGGCAACTTCTCTGCGGCTGAGCCTCATATCCATTGCCTGTTTTTCGATATAGTGATGAGCTTGCGGCTCGGTCATTGAAAGCCTGTCGATAAGAACCCATTTTGCTCTGTTTACAAGGCGGATTTCATCCATTTTGCTTTGCAGAGTGCTGTTTTTCTTTTCAAGAACTCTCATGCGTTCCCTCGTGGCAACAACAAGTCTGACCGAATGATAAAACGAAAGCTTTGTAACGGGCTTTGCAACGGTAAAAACTCCGTAAACCTCGACCCTGTTGGCAATATGCTCATAGTTTTCGTTGCGAACAAGAAGCAATATGCCGCTCTGAGTATCGGATGCCAGAGTGACGGCAAGCTCATATCCGAATTCATCGGAGAGCGGAGTGTCAATAATAATAATGTCAAAGGATGCGGCAATGAGCTGTCGCTTCGCCTCGCCTGCGTTTGAAACCACCGTAACAGGATTGAATGCGGACGGTTCAAGCAGAGCTCTGATAAAAGAAACGCCCTTAGCCGACCCCGAAACTATCAGCACGCTGGAAAGCGGCCGCTTTTGGGTAAGCATTTTGTTGCGCTCCTTTCTCAAATATCAGAGCAGTAAATATTGATAATCCGCTCGGGAAGAACACTTTTAACAAAGCTGCTGTTTTTGGCAATTTCGAGTGCCTCGCTCAGATTATCGGGCAGCTTATCAAGCCCGGAAAGCGTTGCTTCATCAGCTTTGTAGAGATTGATGTTTGTAGGCTCAGAGGGTTTAAGACCCCGTTTAACACCGTCAAGACCTGCATACAAAATGAGCGCATATGTAAGATAAGGATTTGCGCTCGGATCGGGCGAGCGAAGCTCAATCCGCCTTTGCAGGGCTGAATTTGCGGCGGGAATTCTGATAAGCTGCGAGCGGTTTTCATGAGACCAGGTTATGTATTTGGGAGCTTTCATTGCTCCGAACCGAAGATATGATTCCGTTTTGGGGTTAAGAAATGCAGTAATTTCCTTTATATGGTCAAGTATGCCCGCAAGGAACTCATCAAAAATCTCTCTGTTTTCGCATTTAGGCGAGATGTTAACATGGAAGCCGTTGCCGTAGCTGTCTTTAAGCGGTTTCGGCTCAAAGCTTGCACAAAGTCCGTTTATCGAAGCCATTGTTTTTACAACCGATTTAAAGGTTGTGGCATTGTCAGCGGCTTTAAGCGGGGAGCTGTGTTTAAAATCAATTTCGTGCTGACCGGGACCCTCTTCATGATGGGAGCATTCAGGTTCAATACCCATCTGATTGAGCGTAAGGCAGATTTCACGGCGAACATTTTCGCCTCTGTCGTCGGGTGCAATGTCCATATAACCGGCGTTATCGTGAGGTATTCCCGTTGAATGACCCTCATCGTCGGTTATAAAAAGATAGAATTCATATTCGGCTCCGATTCCGCAGGTTATTCCCATTTCCTTTGCCGCCTGTTCGGCTTTGTTCAGAATATATCTGCCGTCAAGCTCAAACGGTCTGCCGTCGGGGTATTTAATGTCACAGAAAAGCCTGATAACCCGGCTGTGTGACGGACGCCAAGGGAGCACTGAAAGCGTAGAGGGAATCGGATAAAGAAACAGGTCGGATTTTTCTTCATCGCCGAAGCCTATAACCGCGGAAGCATCAAACGATATTCCCGTTTCAAAAGCTCTCGGAAGCTCGCTTGCCATAATTGAAACATTTTTCTGGGTTCCAAAAACATCGCAGAAGGCAAGGCGGACAAAGCTGACATCCTCCATTTCAATAAAGTCCATTACATCCTGTTTTGAAAACATATTAACACCTCGTCGGTCGGAAAAAGTACAAAAGGCGAAGCGTCCGCTCCGCAAGGCGTTCAGCCGGCAGACGGACGCCTTTGTCCATTCCTAATATAATATTCTCTAACTAATATGATATTATAAAATGAATATGGTTTAATGTCAATTCTTATATTTTCACGGAGCGGTATTTCTGCAATTACCACAAAAAAGGAATAAAGCTGCCGATAAAAATAGTCAGTTTGTCATTATTGATTTTGTATGATTAAAGCAATATGGGGCTGTGTAAAAACAGCCCCGTAAAATCGGATTAAACAATTCCCTGAGCAATCATTGCGTTTGCAACCTTTTCAAAGCCAGCAATGTTTGCGCCTACAACATAGTTCTTTGAATAGCCGTACTTTTCGGCGGCGTTTTCCATGTTGTGGAAAATATTTACCATTATACCCTTGAGCTTGCTGTCAACTTCATCAAAGCTCCAATTCATTCTTTCGCTGTTCTGAGACATTTCAAGAGCGGAGGTTGCAACACCGCCGGCATTTGCTGCCTTACCGGGAGCGAAAAGAACGCCGTTTTTCTGAAGATATTCGGTTGCTTCAATAGTTGTGGGCATATTTGCGCCCTCGGCAACAGCTATGCAACCGTTTGCAACAAGAGCCTTTGCATCATCAATGAGAAGCTCGTTCTGTGTAGCGCAGGGGAGAGCGATGTCGCATTTAACGCTCCAAACGCCTCTGCCCTCATGATATTCGCTTGAGGGGCGGGCTTTTGCATACTCGGTGAGTCTTGCTCTCTTAACCTCTTTAATCTCTTTAAGCAGAGCTATATCGATGCCGTCTTTATCGTAAATCCAGCCGTTGGAATCGCTGACGGTAACGACCTTTGCGCCAAGCTGCTGTGCTTTTTCGGTTGCATAGATTGCAACATTGCCCGAGCCTGAAACGGCGATGGTTTTTCCTTTGATATCGCTGCCGTTGCATTTGAGCATTTCTTCCGTCAGATAGAGCAGACCGTATCCGGTAGCTTCCGTTCTTGCAAGCGAGCCGCCGTAAGAAACGCCCTTACCTGTAAGAACGCCTTCATGAAGGCGCATAATTCTCTTGTACTGACCGAAAAGGTAGCCGATTTCTCTTGCGCCCGTGCCGATGTCTCCCGCGGGAACGTCTGTATCTGCGCCGATGTGCTTATAAAGCTCTGTCATAAAGCTCTGGCAGAAAGCAAGGATTTCTCTGTCGGATTTGCCCTTTGGGTCAAAATCGGAGCCGCCCTTTGCGCCGCCGATGGGAAGACCGGTAAGAGAATTTTTGAAAATCTGCTCAAAGCCGAGGAACTTTATAATGCTGAGATTTACAGAGGGGTGCAGACGAATACCGCCTTTGTAAGGTCCGATGGCATTGTTGAACTGAACGCGGTAGCCGCGGTTAACATGTGCCTGGCCTTTATCGTCAACCCAAGGTACTCTGAAAACTATCTGTCTGTCGGGTTCGGAAATTCTTTCAAGAATTGCGTCTCTTTTAAAGACTTCTTCATTTTCTTCGATTACGGGGCGAAGAGAATTGAACACTTCCGCTACTGCCTGCAAAAATTCAGGCTGATCCTTAAACCGTGAATTGATTTCTTGCAATACCTGATCTACATAACTCATTTGTGAAGTCCTCCTAAATTATATTTCGCATAACACAAATTTTGCAAAAATAAAAGCACAGATTTCCGAGCGGAATACACCACTCAGAGATCTGCGCCTTTGCAGTTGCAAAAATTATATCATTATGCCGCCGTGTTGTCAAGAATAAAAGATTGTTTGCCTGATTTTCTCAAAATATGACAAAAAACAGCCGAAATATACAAGATATTGTTGTAATTATGACAGCAATGTGATAATATTCATACCGTAAACAACGCAAAACAGTTTTGAGGTGATATATTTGAAAATTCTGAACACGCTGAAACCCGAATCGGTTTTCGGCTTTTTTGAGGAAATTTCAGCAATACCGAGAGGTTCGGGAAAAACGGAAAGAATCCGTAATTACTGTGAAAGCTTCGCACAGGCGCGAGGATTTGATTATATTTGTGATAAGTGCGGCAACATTGTGATTTTCAAGCCTGCCTGCGGAGGCTGTGTGAGCCGTGAGCCTGTTATTCTCCAAGGTCATCTTGATATGGTCTGCGAAAAAAACGATGATTGTTCGATAAATATGGAAACCGACGGACTGCGCCTTGCGGTTGACGGCGATTTTGTCTATGCGGAAGGAACAACACTTGGCGGCGACGACGGAATTGCCGTAGCCATGTGCCTTGCATTGCTTGACGATAAAAGCGCATATCATCCGCCGCTTGAAGTCGTATTTACGGCAGATGAGGAAGTCGGTATGCTCGGAGCTTCGGCGTTTGATGCCTCGTGTCTTAAAGGAAAACGAATGATAAACATTGATTCCGAGGCAGAGGGGATTTTGTGGGTAAGCTGTGCCGGCGGAGTCAGAGCAGATATCAGCTATCCGGTAAAATATGAGGAAAACTCATTGCCGGGCTTTGAAATAATTTTATCGGGATTTCACGGCGGACATTCAGGTACGGAAATCCATAAGGGATATGTAAATGCAGATAAAGCTATGGGAGAGCTTTTGAAGCTACTGCGTGAAAAAAACGATTTCAGAATTTCGGAAATCAGCGGTGGTCTGATGGATAATGCAATTCCGAGAGACTCACGCTGTGTTATTGTCTCTGCTTCCGAAAGCGTAAAGCAATCGGCTGAGAGCATTTTTGAAAATCTTCGTGACGATTTTTCCGCAGATCCGCAGGCAAAAATAACGGTTTCACGGGTAGAAGCTCCCGAAAAAGCAATGTCGGAAAAATCTTCCGCAGAGCTGACCGACTTGCTCTGCGAACTGCCGAGCGGAGTTATTGCCATGAGTAAGGAAATAGACGGACTCGTTGAAACCTCGCTCAATCTCGGCACGCTGTCAAGCGACCGTGAGGGCGTTAAATTAGGCTTTTCCGTCAGAAGTGGCAAAGACAGAGAGCGCAGCAAGCTCGTTGAGCGTGTTTCAAAAATCTCCGATAAGTATTCCTGCGGTTTTTCTCTTTACGGTGAATATCCCGCATGGGAATACAAGGAGATTTCACCGCTGAGAGATACCGTAAAATCGGTTTACCACGATATGTTCGGCAAAGAAATGCAGGTTGAGGCTATCCACGCAGGGCTTGAATGTGGGCTGTTCTGCGGAAAAATCACGGGGCTTGACTGTGTTTCGCTCGGCCCCGATATATTTGATATTCACACTCCGTGTGAGCGCTTGAGCATATCTTCAACCGCACGGGTGTATTCCTGTCTGCTTGAGATTTTGAAAAAGCTCGGAAACGGGTAAAAATTCTGATGTCGCAAACCGTCAAAAGCCTTCCGAGGCTAAGATAAAAATTAATCAGTTCGCTTGCATACAGAATTAATATGTATCCTTTTACGGCGTATTTCGGCAATAAAACAATGACAAGTATTACGCACAGCGCAGAATCAATTATATTGTATTTCATTGAATAGAATTGCTGGTCAAGACCTTTGAGCATGCCGTCGGTTATCATATCCGTATACATTACCAGTATCAGCGGCGACAGTATTCTGATATATTCCGCCGCTTCGGCTGTTTTGTAAACCGCTTTTGAAATTGACGGCGCAAATATGCCGAATATTACAGAGCACACGGACGAAAAAACAAGAGTGCGCTTTAAATTCCTTTTTACAGACGCATTTATTGCCGCTCTGTCTCCGATTTCACCGAGCCTTGCAAGCTCGGGCACGAGCAATGAAGAAAGCGATGAGATAACCGCGCTCGGATAAAGCATGACGGGCATTGCCATGGCGTGAATTCTGCCATAGGCGGCAAGCGCATCGGCACAGCCCGAGCCTGATTTTTCAAAGCCGCGAGGGATTAACAAATGTTCCGCCGTTAGCAGTATGCTCCTCGTGCAGGCTCCCGCCGCATCGGGTATTGCTATGCGGAGAACTCTGAAAAGCTTAGCGGGCGGTTTGTCGCTTTTTGGCGGTGAGGTCAAAGAGTTTAATGCGGATGAAAGCAAAAAAGAGATTATCTCCGAAGCCGTCATTCCCGCAACAATCGCCATGCAGGCATATGCCGTTCCGCGCGAAGCTAATTTGCCCGTCAGAAAAACCACAATTCCGATTTTTGCCGCCTGCTCGAGCATTTGCACAAAGGAATATTGAGGAATAAGCCCTGCCGCCGTGAAATATCCTCCGAAAGCGGACGACATTGCCACAAACGGAAGACTTACGGCAAGAATACGAAGTGAGGACACGGTTTGCACATTTGAAAGCCATACCGTGCCTATAATACCGGACAGGGAAAAAAGCAGTATTCCGAAAAAGCTCCCGCAAAATGACGCGAATGTAAGGCAAAGCCTCAGAGATTTTCGGACATCCGTTTTGCCGAGCGCAGAGGCTTCAACGGTTACCCGTGTTCCTGCAAGTCTTATTCCCGCGCACGAAAATGTCACGGCAAGAGAATAAACGCTCATAACAAGCTGAAACAGACCGATGCCTGCCGAACCGATTTTTCGGGTCAGATAGGCGTTAAAGGCAACTCCTGCGGAGCGCATTATCAGATTTACAGCCGTCATGATTACCGTGTGTTTGAAAAGCTGTGATTTAATAGTCAGTTTCATATTCTGTAAAGTATGCCTTTCGCTATTGAAATAATATTTGTTTATGGTATAATTGTACTGATACAAAAATATAAGGTGGTTTCTGTGATGAATGTTAAAAAAGCTCTTTCTCTGATTCTGGTTTTTCCTCTTGCTTTTTGCTGTGTTCCTTTGTGCGGCGCGCAGGATAACAGCGTGCCCGAGCTTGCGGAATACGGCTTTGTTGACTGCGGAGATGTCAAGATTGAATACGGTGTGTACGGCAAGCCTGACGGAGAGCCTCTGCTTCTTCTGCCTCCCAACGGCGGAAGTATGCACAGCTTTGACGGCAACATTCTGCCCGAAATGGCAAGGCATTTTAAGGTTATAACCGTTTCTCCGAGAGGAACGGGCAATTCCGGCTGGAAAGAGGGAACAATGAATTTTGAAACCATGAGCGAAGACCTTGTAAAGCTTCTTGATTATCTCGGTATTGCTCAGACCAATATTTTCGGTTTCAGCGACGGCGGAAATCTCGGCTTTGTTTTCACTCTTGCTCATCAGGACAGAGTTAAGGCTCTTGCCGTTATGGGGTCAAATATCAACACGCGAGGCACAAAAACCGTTGATCAGATAGGTATTGTTTTTAAATATCTCTATCTTTGCGCTGCGGCAAAAATAACGGGAGATGAAAAAATTGCCATCAAGCGCGATATTCAGGGAATGATGGTAGGTCAGCCCCGTTTAACTTATGATGATTTGTCGCAAATCAAAGTGCCCGTGCTTAATATTTACGGCGAAAACGATATGATAAAGCGCTCACATTCAAAAATGATAACCCGTTCCATTGAGGGTGCGCGTGAAATAATGATAGTCGGCGGCGGTCACAGCAGTTGCTTTAATTATACCGATGAAATTATTAATCCTGCTCTGCTTGAATTTTACGGCGTTGACGCCCAATAATAACACTAAAAATTATATTGACATTGAAAATTTTATATGTTAGAATTAGGCAAAATGAATACAAAAGCTTTGACGGGGAGGGCAGCGTTGATGCACTCTCAGAGAGCCGGCGGTTGGTGTGAGCCGGTGAGTGGCAGATGTTTGTTGTAGCCCCCGAGCCGAAAGGAAGAAAGCGTTTTAGCAAGTAGACCCTTTCCGTGACGCTGCGTTAATGCAAAGGGCTTGTCAGAGCCTGAGAGAGGCGCCTTTCGGCGCAATTTGAGTGGTACCGCGGGTATGATTTTTACTCGTCTCATTGATTTTTTTAAATCCGTGAGACGATTTTTTTATTGTCTCACAAAAGAAAGGATTGATTTCTTATGGCAAAGGAGCTTGCCAAGCAGTATGATCCCAAAAATGTTGAGGATCGGATTTATGACTTCTGGCTGAAAGGCAAATATTTTCACGCAAAGGTTGAAAACGATAAAAAACCTTACACAATCGTTATTCCTCCGCCCAATATCACGGGTCAGCTCCATATGGGTCACGCTCTTGACAACACTCTTCAGGATATTCTTATCCGCTGGAGAAGAATGCAGGGCTATGACGCTCTTTGGCTGCCCGGAACCGACCACGCTTCAATAGCAACCGAGGCAAAAATTGTTGAAGCGATGAAACAAGAAGGCTTAACGAAAGAGGATATCGGCAGAGAGGCTTTCCTTGAACGCGCGTGGGATTGGAAAGCAAAATACGGCGGCCGTATCATTGAACAGCTTAAAAAAATGGGCTCTTCCTGCGATTGGGACAGGGAACGTTTTACCCTTGACGAGGGTTGCAGCAAAGCTGTTTTGGAGGTTTTCTGCCGTCTTTACGAAAAGGGACTTATTTACAGGGGTGAAAGAATAATCAACTGGTGTCCCCATTGCCTTACATCAATTTCCGACGCCGAGGTTGAATACGAGGATCAGGCAGGTCATTTCTGGCATCTGCGCTATCCGTTTAAGGACGGAAGCGGCTATTTACAGCTTGCAACCACAAGACCCGAAACTCTGCTCGGCGATACCGCCGTTGCAGTTAATCCCAATGATGAAAGATATAAGGATATAATCGGCAAAACTCTCATTCTTCCTATTGTTCACCGCGAAATTCCCGTTATTGCCGATGAATATGTTGAGATGGATTTCGGAACGGGCGTTGTAAAAATCACTCCCGCGCATGACCCCAACGACTTTGAAGTCGGTCTTCGCCATAACCTTGAAGTTATCAATGTTATGACCGATGACGCAAAGATTACCGATGATTATCCCAAGTATGCGGGTATGGACAGATACGAGGCTCGCAAAGCCATTGTTGCCGACCTTGAAGCAGAGGGCGCTTTGGTTAAAATTGAGGATTATAACCACAATGTCGGCACTTGCTATCGTTGCCACACCAGCGTTGAGCCCCGTGTTTCAAAGCAATGGTTCGTTAAAATGCAGCCGCTTGCCGAGCCTGCAATCGAATGTGTAAGAAGCGGTAAGACCAAGTTTGTTCCCGAAAGATTTGAAAAGACCTATTTCCATTGGATGGAAAACATCAAGGATTGGTGCATTTCCCGTCAGCTTTGGTGGGGTCACAGAATTCCTGCTTATTATTGTCAGGACTGCGGAGAAATCACGGTTGCCAAAACCGCTCCCGACTGCTGCCCGAAGTGCGGCGGCAAGGTAGAGCAGGATCCCGATACTCTTGACACATGGTTTTCTTCAGCTCTCTGGCCGTTCTCTACTCTCGGCTGGCCTGATAAAACTCCCGAGCTTGAGCACTATTTCCCCACAAGTACTCTTGTTACGGGCTATGATATAATTTTCTTCTGGGTAGCGAGAATGATTTTCTCAAGCTGTGAGCAGATGGGCTGTGAGCCTTTCAAAACTGTATTTATTCACGGCATTGTCAGAGATGCTCAGGGCAGAAAAATGTCCAAGTCGCTCGGCAACGGAATTGACCCGCTTGAAGTAATCGATAAATATGGCGCAGACGCTCTCAGATTTACTCTTGCCACGGGCAACAGCCCCGGAAACGATATGCGCTTCTCCGATGAGAAGGTAAGCGCAAGCCGCAATTTTGCAAACAAGCTTTGGAATGCCGCAAGATTTATTCTTATGAATATCGGCGACGATGAAATTCCCTGTGAGCTTCCCGAAAACCTCGCGCTTGAAGATAAGTGGATTATCAGCCTGTTCAACAGCCTTGCAAAAGAGGTTACGGATAATCTTGAAAAATTCGAGCTCGGCGTTGCCGTTGCAAAGCTTTATGATTTCATTTGGGATGTTTTCTGCGATTGGTATATCGAGCTTGCAAAAATCAGATTGCAAAAGGGCGGCGAGCAGGCAAAAACCGCAAAGCAGGTTCTCGTTTGGGTAATGAGCGGCACGCTTAAACTTCTTCATCCCTTTATGCCGTTTATCACCGAAGAAATCTGGCAGAGCCTTCCTCACGAGGGCGAGTCGATAATGATTTCTTCATGGCCCGAGTTTGACGAAAAGCTCTCTTTCTCTGCTGAGGAAGCAGAAATGGAAAGAATTATGTCGGCTGTTCGTGCTATTCGTAACCGCAGAGCGGAAATGAATGTTCCTCCCTCAAAGAAAGCCAAAATATATATTGCCACTTCATACAAAGATACCTTTGAGCAGGGCGGCGTATTTATGCAGAGGCTTGCAAGCGCGTCCGAGGTTGAGGTTGCCGATGAGTTTGAGCTTGACGGCGCAGTATGCATCGTAACCCATGACGCAAAGATTTTCATTCCCATGGGTGAGCTTGTTGATTTTGAGGCGGAAAGAGCAAGGCTTAACAAAGAGCTTGCGGCGGTTGAAAAAGACCTTGCTTTTGTCAACGGCAAGCTTTCTAACGAAAACTTTGTTGCAAAAGCTCCCGCCAATGTTGTTGCGGCTCAGCGTGAGCAGGCGGCGAAATATCAGGAAAAAATTGCCATGCTGAAAGACAGCATTGCAAAGTTAGGCTGACAGGCATAATTAAAATGAGCCCGGGGATTTCTCCGGGCTCAAAAAGCAGGTGAAACGGTGAATTGCACAGAAGCGATTGAATATATACATTCTCTCGAAAAATTCGGCATAAATCCCGGGCTTGAGCGGATAAACGCGCTTTGCTCCGCTCTCGGCAATCCTCAGAGAGAGCTGAAAATTATTCATGTTGCGGGAACCAACGGCAAAGGCTCAACCTCAACAATGATTTCAAACATTCTTCAAATGAGCGGATATAAAACGGGGCTGTTTATTTCTCCCTATGTCTCTGATTTCAGAGAGAGAATTCAGCTTAACGGCAATATGATTGAGGAAAATGAGCTTGCATACTGCGTTGAAAGAGTAAAAACGGCGATTGATAATCTCGCTTCCGAAAATATTCAGCCCACGGAGTTTGAAGCAATTACTGCGGCGGCATTTCTTTACTTCAAAGAAAAAAAGTGCGATTTTGCGGTTGTTGAGGTCGGTCTCGGCGGAAGACTTGATTCGACCAACATTGTTGATACTCCGTGCGTGTGTGTAATTACAAGCATTTCTCTTGACCACACTGCAATTCTCGGCGATACCATTGATAAAATCGCCGCCGAAAAGTGCGGAATAATAAAGCACGGCGGCGTTACGGTTTGCTATCCGTTTCAGAAAGCGGAAGCTCTTGAAGTTATCGAAAAAACCTGCCGTGAAAGATCAAACGAGCTGATTATTCCAGATTTGAGCTGTCTTAAAATCGGCACGGAGAGTATAGACGGAACGCAAGTATCCTATAACGGAACGGATTTTCTTCTGCCGCTTGCAGGCAGACATATGGTTTATAACGCCTGCACGGCGATTGAAGCTGTAAAAGCTTTGAACTTCAACGGAATAAATATTTCTGACGAAGCAATAAAAAAAGGAATTGAATGTTCTTCAATGCCTGCAAGGCTTGAGCTTATCAAAAAAAATCCCGTTATTCTGCTTGACGGCGGACATAACGAGGGCTGTGCCCTTGCTTTGGCAGATTTCATCAAAAAGCGCCTCGGAGGCAAAAAAATCCTGATGCTTTGTTCGATGATGTCGGACAAAGATTATATGGCTTATCTGCGAATTGCCGCACCGCTTGCAGACGGATTTATTTCAACGCAAGCTTCTGTTCCCCGTGCTCTGAACAGCGGTGAACTTAGAGAGAAATCTGAGCTTTTCTGTAAAGATTGCTCCGAAATCCAAGATCCCGCATCTGCCGCAAAGGCGGCGCTTGAACGGCTTGCCGGTTATGACGCTTTGGTTGTCTGCGGCTCATTTTACCTTGCCAGTGAAATACGCGGAATTCTTTATGATTTTTAATATTATTGCGAATACAATTCAACAAATTTTTTACGGCTTATCCCTTATCCTTTGTGATAAGGGATTTTTTTATTTGCTGAATAAAGGAAGGTGACAAAATGGCTATCAGAATATCCTCAACACCCGTCAGAGTAACAATCGCTCTGAGCGGCGAAATAGACCATCATAATGCGGCGGCTCTGCGCCTTGAAGCGGACGAAGCAATTCAGTCAGCCGCCGCGCCCAATGTCCGCCTTGATTTTGCGGATGTATCTTTTATGGACAGCTCGGGAATAGGCTTTGTTCTCGGCAGATACAGAATCGTTGAAAGCTACGGCGGCAACATTGAAGTAGTCAATCTGTCGGACAGGCTGTTTTCCATGATGAAGCTTGCAGGTCTTGAAAAGCTTGTAACGCTTAAAACAAAACATTGAGGAGGAATAAATCAGCAATGAAAGCTATAAATGAAATGCGGCTTCAAATTGAAAGCCGCTCTGTCAATGAAGCCTTTGCAAGAGCCGCAGTTGCGGCATTTGCCGCTCAGCTCGACCCTAATATTGAAGAAATATCCGATATCAAAACCGCCGTCAGCGAAGCGGTTACAAACTGCATAGTTCACGCTTACCCCGAAACTGTGGGGAAAATATACATATGGGCGGGAATTTTTGAAAACCGAACCGTAAAAATCAAAATCAAAGATAAGGGCTGCGGAATTGCCGATGTCAGGCAGGCGATGGAGCCGTTATTTACAACCCTCGGCGGTGAGCGTGCAGGTCTCGGATTTGCGGTTATGGAAAGCTTCTGCGACAGAATTAAAGTCAGCTCAAAGGTCGGAAAGGGAACAACGGTTACGCTTGAAAAACGCTTTGAAGGTCGGTGATTGCGTGACTCGGACTAAGAGCGAGAGAGACGAGCTTATCGAGAATAATCTCGGGCTTGTCCACGCCTGTGCCAACCGATTTAAGGGCAGAGGAGCCGAATATGACGATTTGTTTCAGGCGGGCTGTGTCGGGCTGATAAAAGCGGCGGATAATTTTGACCCACAGCGCGGATTTTCTTTTTCAACCTATGCAGTGCCCGTCATTCTCGGTGAGATAAAGCGAATATTCAGAGACGGTGGAACAGTTAAGGTCGGGCGTGCCATAAAAGAAAAATCTCGGGCGGCGGTTAAACGCAGAGATGAAATATCCCTCAGTTTGGGCAGAGAGCCTACAATAGGTGAGCTTGCGGAAAGCCTCGGAATTGATGCGGCGGAAACCGCGATGCTTCTTAACGCTTCAATGCCCGTAATGTCGCTTACGGTAGGCGAGGACGGCGAGTGTCAAACGGATATTCCGGTTGAATCTCCGGAAAACAAAATCTCCGATTTGCTTGCTTTGCGGCAGGTTTTGCAGACTCTTGAGGGGCGAGACAGAAGAATGATAGTATTGCGTTATTACCACGGTAAGACCCAATCGGAAACAGCAAAGATTCTCGGAATGACGCAGGTTCAGGTTTCGCGGAGAGAAAAAGCAGTGCTCGAAATCATCAGAAAACGCTTAACTGCGTGATAACTATTGACAAAGAGCGTTTCAGATATTAAACTATTAGCGGCAGCAAGGCTGTCGCTTATTTTTTGAATTCTGGAGTGACGGATTTTATGATTAAAAACATACCTGACGGAGTTTATCCGACTATGGTAACGCCTTTTACGGCGGATAACAGAATTGACTATAATGCGGTTCTCGGCATACTTCAATGGTATTCCGAAAACGGTGTTGACGGAATTTTTGCCATATGCCAGTCAAGCGAGATTTTCTTTCTTTCCTTTGAAGAAAGGCTTGAGCTTCTTCGTTTTATTATGAAAAACAAGCCTGCGGATATGAGCGTTGTCGCTTCGGGCCACACGGCAGATGACCTTGACAGGCAGATTTATGAGGCAAATGCGTTTATAAACGAGGGAATAGACGCATATGTTTTTATTGCAAACCGTTTTGCCAAGCAGGATGAGGATGACTCCGTATTCCTGAAAAACTATGAAAAAGCAGTTTCATCAATACCCGAAATAGGATTGGGCATTTATGAGTGCCCTTATCCCTACAAGCGTCTGATGGTTCCCGAAACGCTCAGGCAATGTGCGCTTGACGGCAGACTGAAGTTCCTCAAAGACACCTGCTGCCGCATCGGTGAAATTGAGGCAAAGCTCAAAGCCGTTGAGGGTCTGGGGCTTAAAATATTCAACGCAAATTCGGCAACGCTTCTTGAGTCTCTCAGAGCGGGTTGTGCAGGATTTTCGGGTGTTATGGGTAATTTCCATCCCGAGATTTATTCGTGGCTTTGCCGTAATTATAAAACTGAGCCTGAAAAAGCAGAGCAGGTACAGGCGTTTCTTGCTTTTGCCTCTCTTGCCGAGTGTCAGATGTATCCCGTAAACGCAAAATACCATCTCGGTCTTTGCGGAGTTGATATGGGATACACAAGCCGCGCGCGTGATGCTTCCGCATTCAGCGAAAGCAACAAAAAAGAAATTGAGCAGATGTTTACGGTAGAACAGATATTTAAGAAAATGTTTAAAATCTGAACTGTGTTACAAAATCTTTAATATGTTTCAAAAATATTGTTGATTTCTGTCAGCTTGTGTGATAACATTATAATGTAGCGTTTTAAATCTATACTTTTCTTTTGGAGGAATTCAAAATGGCACAGAAAAAGACCGTTTTCCTTACCGGTGCTTCGGGCAATATGGGTTGGGAAGGATTCAAGCAGCTTTACGCAAAGAAAAACGAGTTTAATATCGTTGTTCTTCTTCGTGACAGCGAAAAAAACAGAAAGAAATTCAGCGCTTATATGAATGATCCTTCTGTTAAAATCGTTTGGGGCGATCTCAAGAATTATGACAGCGTTCTTGAGTGCGTTACAGGCTCGGATTTTGTTCTCCATGTCGGCGGCATGGTTTCTCCCGCTGCTGACTATTATCCCATTAACACCATCAAGACCAATGTAAGCGCAGCTAAAAACATTGTTGCAGCCGTTAAGGCTCAGCCCAATCCCGATGCTGTTAAGGTTGTTTACATAGGCACTGTTGCGGAAACAGGCGAAAGAGACGATCCCATCCATTGGGCACGCACGGGCGACCCCATCAAAATCAGCGTTTATGACCATTATGCAACCAGTAAAGTTATTGCAGAGTCAGTTTTTGCAGAATCCGGTCTTAAATACTGGGTATCCCTCCGTCAGTCAGGCATTCTTTATGCCGACATTCTCAAGAACATGGAGCCCATTATGTATCATGTTCCCATCAACGGCGTTCTTGAATGGGCAACAGTTGAGGATTCAGGCCGTTTGCTTGTAAATGTATGCGGCGATGATGTTCCCGAAGAGTTCTGGAGAAGATTTTACAACATCGGTTCAGGTAAAGAATACAGAATCACCAACATGGAGTTTGAAGAGCTGCTTCTCGGCACTCTCGGCCTTGGCGATCCCAAAAAGCTCTTTAATCCCGATTGGTTCACACTCCGCAATTTCCACGGTCAGTGGTATCTTGATTCTGATGTTCTTGAGAGCTATCTGCATTTCAGAGCCAATGTTCCCATCAAGCAGTATTTCAAGAGCATGATGCAGAAGGTTGAGTTCTATTATAAACTTGCTTTCCTTGCAAAGCCGTTCGCATTTGCCGTTAAGCCTTTCATGAAGAAGATTGCACAGACTCCCATCTACGGTACTCTTTGGTGGAGAGAAAACAAGGTTGCTACCAGAATAAACGCTTACTACGGTTCAATGGAAAAATGGGATGCAATCGGCTCCGACTGGAAAAAGGTTAAGATTTACCGTCCCGAGGATGACCCGACAAAGGTCAGAATTCTTGATCACGGTTATGATGAAACCAAGGACTTTGATTCTCTCACTCTTGACGATCTTAAAAAGGCTGCAGCTTTCAGAGGCGGCGAGTGCCTTGCTGATGAAATCGTTGATATGTATACTCCCGTTAAGTGGAAGTGCGCTCACGGCCATGAGTTTATGATGTCTCCCAACCTTGTTCTTCGCGGCGGACATTGGTGCCCCGAAGAGCTTCCCTCAAGCGAAGAAAGGGCAGCAGAGAAGAAATTCCGCTGGGCATATGATGAGGAAGCAAAGGTTAATCCCTTCTTTGCTCAGGTTTGGTATCCTCTTCATGACAAGAGCGAAAACAATGTTTATACCGAAGAAATCTACAAGGATTTCAAAGAATACAGCAAATAATTTGCCTTTCGGCGGCGTCTTTCTTATGAAAGATGCCGCTTTTTTTAAAAATTTAAGCCTAAATGTTATTGTAACTTATCGCTCGGCATGCTAAAATATATAAGACAAGCCAAAAAGGAGTATTTGCCGAGATGAAAATATCAAAAAAACTGACAGCGCTTTTGATTTGTGCTATAATTCTATTTCTGCCGTCATGTAAAAGTATGGGCAGCCTTACCCGCGGCGGGGGAGAGCTTAAAATCGGCGTAAACGGTATTGAGGGAAATTTTAATCCGTTTTATTCCGAAAGCGAGGGCGACAGAGAAATTGTTTCGCAAATGTTCCGCACAATTCAGCGCAGAGAGAATGACAATAAGCTGAGCAATTACAGCGGCGGCATTTCATATGAGTTTGTCGGCGACAGCAGTGTCAAATACACCGTTTCAATCAAAGATGATATGTATTTTTCCGACGGCAGCAACATAACGATTGACGATGTTATTTTCTTTTATTATTTCATTGCCGATGCAAGCTATGACGGCGTTTATAAAAATTGGTATCTCAACGATATTGTCGGTTTGAAAGAATACTATTTTGATGATAAGAATTATGTTAATTCCATAGCTAAAATTGAAAATACCGTTGAAGAAAAATATACTGTAACTACGATAGGTGTTGAAGATTACTCAAAATATCTTGTTGAAACGGAGCTTGAGGGCAAATTTGCAGGCATTGACGAAAAATCTCCGTCAGGCGTTTCGTGGCGCGAATATCTTCAAAAGCTCGGCTACGGAAAGGAGCTTGAAGCTCTCGGAGCAAATCCGGCAAAAGAAGCTGCTTTAAAGCTTGCCGCGCGCGCGGAAGCGGAAAACAATCCGCTTGCATATAATCCCGAAAGCTGGTACCGTGAGCTGCTTTACAGCAACTATATCAAGAGTAATTATTCTGACGGAGTTGATGTCAGCGGAATTGAGGGCATAAAAAAGGTTAATGATTACACCTGCACGGTGCTTTTTAATTCGAGAAATATCAATATGATATCCGAGCTTAATGTGCCGATAGTTTCGAAGAACTATTATTCGTCAGAATATGTAAAAGGGGCGACAGATAAGGTTAAAAATCTCCAAGGCTTTGCGGTATGCTCAGGACCCTATATGGCGCCGGATTTTGATGACGGCGCTGTTTCAATGGCGGCTAACGACTTCTATTCGGATTCAAAATGCGAATTCCGCTCATTGAAGTTTATTGACCTTACCGCTGAAAATGCCGATCCCGTTGAAAGCTTACTTTCAGGCAAAACGGATGTGGTTAAAACTCTTGCAACATCGTCGGTTATAAGCGCTTTAAACGACAAGCCTGTCCGTTACTTTGTCACAAATGCAGACAGTTATACAACAATGTTTTTCAATACCCGTACGCTTGAAGCAAGCGCAAGAAAAGCTTTAATGGGTCTTTGCTCGGTATCTGAAACTCTTGATAAAAAAATCGGTTCTTACTACACGCGGCTTTTCAGCCCGATAAGCGTCAGGTTTGCAGAATATCCGAGCAGCATTACGGAGCCTTATTATAACGAAAGCGCCTACACCGCATATGAGCTTGTCAGTGATAATATGATAAAAAGCGTTAAAGCCTATTACTGCGGCTCGGAAGAAGACCTTGACTATGCCGTGCTTTCGGCATACAAAGATAAGCTTTCTTCAAAAGGAATAGCTCTTGAAATTGTTCTTACCGATGAATCGGGTCTTGAAAATGCAATTATTTCAGGTGAAGCGGATATTTGGATTGAGAATATTCCTGACGGCGCAACCTGTGATAAATACGATTACTATAACAGCAACGGCTCTTTAAATAAAACTGCGCTCAAAAATTCCGATATTGATACTTTAACCCAAAGCATAAGAGCCGCTGTCGGTTTTTCCGACAAAGCACAGATGACGGCAAGCCTTATGAAGCTTGTTATGGAGCAGGCTGTTGAGCTTCCGCTCTATCAGCTTCAACAAATAACAATTTATAACACCGAAACGATAAATCCCGTTTCATTTAGTGAAGAAATTAATTATGACGGTTTTACCTATGCATTACCGATATTAAAGAAAAATTAATAAAAGGAGCGTTACTATGTCAAAACTTTTTTCCGCGGCTGCCCTTGCATCGGGAGCGGCGCTTACTGCAAAACTTTTAAAATCAAACGGAATTGACCCTGTTTCAGCGGCAAAAAAGGCGGTTAACTCGGTTAAGCTTACTTATCCCGTTAACTCGGAATATGACAACGGAGCCGCTCTGACACCTCCTATGGGCTGGTCAAGCTGGAACCTTTTCAGAAACAAAATCAATGAAGATTTGATTTATGAAACGGCAAAAGCAATGAGAGACAGCGGACTTGCCGAGTGCGGTTATCAATATGTTAATATTGACGACTGCTGGCAGTCATCAATGCGTGATGAAAACGGCAGACTTCAGGGTGATTTGGTTTCATTCCCGAGCGGTATCAAAAGCCTTGTTGAGCGGGTAAACTCTCTCGGCTTGAAGCTCGGCATTTATTCCTCAAACGGCACTCTTACCTGCGAGGATCTTCCCGCAAGCCTCGGCAACGAAGCGATAGATGCGGATACCTTTGCAGAGTGGGGAGTTGAATATTTTAAATATGACTTTTGCCACAATGTTCCCATACCCACACAGGCGCCGAAAATTGAAAAAATAACAATTTCGGGAAACTGCTTGGATAATGAGCTTGAATTCGGAGTTGAAGATGCCGTGCTTACGGGCGAGGCAAAAATCGCCGAGGAGCCCAAGCTTGAGAGCGGAAAATACATAACGGGTCTTTCCTCAAATGCAGGCGCCTGCGAATTTATGAATGTTATTGTTCCAAAGAGCGGTGAATACATTCTTACCCTCTGCATCAGAAAAAAGAACAACTGTAATAAATATGCCGAAATTCTTGTTAACGGTACTGATATTTACAGAACTATGCTTCCTGCAACCAAGAGCTTTACGGCAGATGGCAGGCATCAGCTGAAAATAAGTCTTAACGAGGGAACAAACACAATCCGTATTTATAATCCTGTTGCTTCAAGGCAGGATAGCGCCGCGATCCAATATACAAATATGGGCAATGAGCTGAAAAGAGCTACCCGCGAATATGCAGAGAAAAATAATTGCAATGAAAGGCCTATTGTTTTTTCACTTTGCGAGTGGGGCAGAAACTTCCCGTGGCGCTGGGGCAGACAGGCGGGCAATCTTTGGAGAACAACTCCCGATATCAAGCCTGTTTGGGGCTCTGTTCTGGGAATTTATGAAGTTAATGTTCTTCTATATAAATATTCAGGCATCGGCGGTTGGAACGACCCCGATATGCTTGAAGTCGGCAACGGAAGCCTTAACTATGAAGAAAACAAGAGTCATTTTACTCTTTGGTGCATGATGTCTGCGCCGCTTATTCTCGGCAATGATATCCGTAAATTCGTAAAAGCCGACGGAACGCCCGATACCGATAATACAACATATCAGATTGTCACAAACAAAGAGCTTATAGCCGTTGACCAGGATTCTCTCGGGGTTCAGTGTCGCAGGATTAAAACAAACGGCGCAGAGGATGTTTTGGTAAAACCGCTTGCAAACGGTGAATTTGCTGTCTGCTTCTTCAATAAAGCGGCAACTCCCACAAGAATGTCTCACGCAATTAAAGATATTGTATGCAGAACCTTTGTTACAACGCCTTATGCAGACGGATATGTTGTCCGCGATCTGTGGAGCGGCAATGAATTTGAGGCAGATGATAAGATTGAAGCAAGCGTTCCCGCGCACGGCGTCAGAGTGTTCAGAGTCAGGGTGAAATAATATGTGTCATAATTTAATTGATAATATTGCTTTCGGCAACGGAGCGGAGGATTATTCAATTCCTCTTATCAGGCTTGACTGTATGCCGCAGGATACTCCCGAAGAACTCAGATATTTATATGACCTTTCGGTTGTTGACGACAGCCTTGATTATCTTGGTCATCCTGATTCCATTCTGCTTAAAGACGGAAGTATTCTTACCGTTTATCCGTCGGGTCACGGCAAAGGCGCGGTCAGAAGCAAAATCAGCCGCAACGGCGGAAAAACATATGATTTTGAGATAGAAAATCAGCCTGAGTCTTGGCAGAATTCGCGTGAAACTCCCACGGTTTACCGCCTTGAATTTTCGGACGGCAGGGGAGATAAGCTTTTGCTTACATCTGCCAATCCCGATTGGCATGACGGAAAGGGAACCGTTGGCGGTTTCAACTACTCGCTCTCCGATGATGAGGGTAAAAGCTGGAGTGAATTTGAGCTGTGCTTTTCAAAAAAAGACGAATTCACCGTTATTCCCATTGTAGCCATGGCGTCTTTGACAAGGCTTAAAGAAAACGGTAAATTCGTTGATAAATGGATGGGATTTTTCCATGACAGCGATTTTGTAAATTACAAAACAATTTTGTCTTTCGAGGGAGAAAAAGCCGTTTGGAGCACACCTGAGCCTTATTTCGCACAGCACAGAGAAATTGAGAAAAAAGCAAATATGTGCGAGGTCGAGGTTATTCGCTCTGAATGCGGAAAGGGCGACGAGCTTTGTCTGATTGCGAGAAGCAACAATAAACATTATAATTCCCTTATTTCTTTTTCGAGCGACGAGGGAAAAACATGGTCGGAGCCTGTTTTTGCCCGCGGAGCGCTCAACGGCGAAAGGCACAAGGCTGATTATATGGCAGACGGCAGACTTTTCATAACCTTCCGTTCAATCGAAAGGGGCAAAGAAAAGGTTCGCAAATATGCAGATAATGGACAGACCTGGTTCAGCGAGGGCTGGGTAGCCTGGATAGGAACTTATGAGGATATAAGAAACGGCAGCGAGGGTCAATACAGAATCAAGCTTGCCCACACTTACCGTAAAAATCAGTCCTCTCCTGATATTGTTGCCGAAGCCGATACAGGCTACTGCGGCAATGTTGTACTTGATGACGGAACGGTTGTTACCTCAACATACGGAGCTTTCGGAGAAAGAAACAGCGACGGAGGTTATAAAACCTATGTTGCTTCTAAGAGAATACGCCTTTCCGATGTTGATAGATTAGTTAAATAGCTCTTAATATGACAAAGACGCTGCGGCAAAACCGCAGCGTCAATTTTTTAAAATTATTTAAGGTCTTTGACCGCTTCTTTAAGCGCAGCCATTTCATCCTTGCTTAAGGTAACTCCCTTGCCCATCTTTTCATGGTCGGGCGCCCATTCGCGGATGTCGTACTTGGGATCTCTTCCGTTCCAGCTGATGAGGTTAAGCTCTTTGGTCCAACCTTTCGGATTTTCGGAAAGAACAGCTACGGATTCAACAATTTCATAAGTAAATTCGGGCATGGTGTTTCTCCTTTCAATGTTTTATACAATGCTATTATAATATAAACTTTTATGAATGTAAACATATATTTTTAAAAATTTTTAAAAATAATGCGTTTTTTTCTGCAAAAACCTTGCCAAAGTCATATTGTGGACAGGTGTTGAATATATTATGATGAAAACAAAGCAAGGGGAGAAGCATATGAATTTTAATAATGACACCAAAAAGCTCGGATTTTGCGAGGCGGTTTATGAAACAACGGCGGAGCAGTCGCTTGATGCTGACATTAATTTGCCCGATTACTGCCCTGAAATTCAACGGATTTTAAAATGTACGGTTGTTCCGGATGTTACAGGGGTTCAAAACAGCTCGGGGCGCGTCACGGCGGAAGCAACGGCGGTTGTCCGTCTGATTTATGTCGGTGACAACGGCAAAGCCGCCGGCTATGAGCAAAGCTATCCGATTCAAAAGTTTATTGAGTCAGACAGAATTTCTTCAGACTGTGCCGTGAGTGTTTCTGTTAATACCGATTACGCAAACTGCCGAGCGGTAAGTCCACGAAGAGTGGATGTCAGAGCCATGCTTACTTTCATTTTTAAAGTAATGAAGAAGCGGGAAGAAAATATTCTTTGCTCAGCCGAAGGCGCAGGAATTCAGACCATGAAAGAGGACTGTGAGCTTGCCTCTTTGTGCGGAATTTGTGAAAGAGCTTTTTCAATGAGCGAGGTTATAGAGCTCGGAGCGGATAAAACACCTGTTTCGCAAATTATAAATGTATCGGCGTGCGCCTGTGCAAACGAAGTAAAAGTAATCAATAATAAAGCGCTTATAAAAGGGGATTGCACGGTTAAAATATATTATATCGGCGACGGTAACGGCTCGGTTGAAAGCACGGAGCATTCAATGCCCATAAGTCAGATAATAGAATCCGAGGGAGTTAACGAAAACAGCATCAGCTCGCTGAGGCTTAGCGTCAGCTCCTGTGAAGCCGTGCCGAAAGCTGATTCTTCGGGCGAAATGCGCCTTATTGACTTGAATGCAAGAATCAGTGCGTTTATGGCGGCATTTGAAGAAACCCCGTTATCTCTGATAACAGACGCTTATTCAACGGAATACGAGGTTAAAACTACGCCGAAAAGCATGGATGCACTAAAATTCAACTGTGATTTTAATTCTTCATTTACCAATAAGGTTGTTTTTGAAAGCATCGGTGTAAGCGTTGACTGTGTGCTCGCAGTCTGGTGCTCCGATATCAAATATACCTTCGGTGCAAAGGATGACAGATGCGTTATAAACGGCACATATTCCGCAACGGTAATATATCGGGATTCCGAAAATCAAATCGGCATAGTGCAAAAGCCTGTTGATTTTGATTATTCGGTAAGGCTTCGTGAAAAAGCAGAAAGAATTGTTTGCTTCGGCTCGGTTCAGGCGGGCGCTTGCTCGTGCTCGGTTACCGGAGACAGCCGACTTGAAATGAAAGCAGAGATGTTTGCAAACGGAGTTATCCTGTCAAGCTGCATGAAAAAATACATAGGCTCCATTGATATTGATAAAGATTCGGTAAAAAGAGACAGAGCCTGTGCATTGACGATTTATTTCTGCGACAGCGGCGAAAGCCTGTGGAATATTGCAAGAAAATATAACACAACCGTTGAAGCAATAATGCTTGAAAACGATTTAACTGATGATGTTGTTGAAAAAAGTCGTATGATGCTTATTCCCGGAGCATAATTTCAAAACTGCCCGCCGTTAATTCGGTGGGCTTTTGCATTTTAACAAGATATTTCGGAATATTAATCTTGGGGGGATTTTTATGCTTTATGACACGGTAATTATAGGCGCGGGAGCAGCGGGCTATACTGCGGCAATTTATGCCGCTCGTTCGGGAATGAGCGCAGTTATAATTGAAAACAAAGCGCCTGGAGGTCAGATGGCGATAAGCGAAAAAATTGAAAATTATCCCGGATTCCCCGAGGGAATTAACGGCGCAGAGCTTGCCGCCGCATTTCAGCGTTCATCAGAGGCTTTCGGCGTAAAAACAATTTTTACCGATACAGAAGGATTTGAGTTGAACGAAAGAATTAAAATTATTAAAACTGCAATGGGAGATTTCGTTGCAAAAACCGTTATTTTGGCAACGGGTGCAAAGTCGGTGCGCCTCGGCATTGAGCGCGAAGATTTCTTTATTGGCAGGGGGCTTTCATATTGCGCTGTTTGCGACGCGATGTTTTATAAAGACAAAACAACCGTTGTTATCGGCGGAGGAAACTCTGCGCTTTCATCTGCCTTGTTTTTGGCGGATTTGTGCAAAAAAGTCATTGTAGTCCACAGAAGAAATGAGTTCAGGGCGGAAAAAGCATATATTGATGCTTTAAAAGAGAGGAAAAATATTGAGGTAATATTTGACTGCGTTCCCGAAGAACTGCTCGGTGTTGACAGAATAGAAAATATAGTGCTTCTGAATAATATAACCGCCGAGAGAAAAACTATAAAATGTGACGGGGTTTTTGTCTGTATCGGCTATTCGCCGAACACCGATATGCTTCCCGAATGTATAAACAAAGACAGCGCGGGATATATAAGCGCAGCGGAAAATACTCACACGAATATTGATGGTGTTTATGCCGCGGGAGATTTAAGAAGCAAGCCGCTGCGCCAGATTGTTACCGCCGTAAGCGACGGCGCGGTGGCGGCTTCTCAGGCAAAAAAATATATCGAGGGCACGAAAGGAAAATGGTAATGAAAATTTTTGATGTAACGGGCGACAGCTTTTCAAGCGAGGTTGAAAACTATAACGGAACGGTTTTAATCGATTTTTTTGCAGATTGGTGCACACCCTGCAAAATGCTTTCTCCCGTAATAGAGGATGTTGCGGCAGGTGCGCCTGCAGAGGTTAAGGTTTGTAAGGTTAATGTTGATTCCGAAAAGGAGCTTGCGGAAAGATTTGGAATAATGAGCATTCCGACACTTGTTGTTATGAAAAACGGAGCAGTAAAAAACAGAAGTATAGGTGTTACGGGAAAACAGGCAATAATGGATATGCTTGAATAATCAGCACAGCCGCCTTTGGATGAATATTTCTCGGCGGTTGTGTGTGTTTTTAGACATTTATCCATGTTTGACCAAAAAGGAATATTGACAAATTGTGAACAGAGCGATATAATTATGACAACAGCATAAGCTGTAAATAAAACTTAGGAGGACAAAACTATGAACATTATGGGCGCAGCTACTGAGATCCTTAATATGGTTAAGGAGATTCTTGCTTACTTCAACGAAATCGACGCTGCAAATGTTGTTGAAATCGTTAAGAACGCTGTTGAGACAATTCTTGCCGGTGTTCCCGCACTTTTCTAAGTTTCAGCTTATCTCGGGCGGCACAGTCGTTTGGCTGTGCCGCCTATTTTTTCTTTTCGGTCTATTTATTTAATTAAATTCCTCTTGCATTGTGTTACAATATATTGTATTATTACTATAATATAAACAACGAACTTTTAAGTGAATATGTCTCATAAATCAAAGACGGACATATTTTCTTTTTTCCCGCACAAAGTATTTAAAACAAAGGAATGTTCCGATGCAGTTTATTGTTATGGACCTTGAATGGAATAATACCTACGCGAAGAAAACAAACGGATATATCAATGAAATAATTGAAATAGGCGCAGTAAAACTTGATGAAGATTTAGAAAATATCGATACTTTTTCGTGCATAATCCGTTCTCAAATCAGCAGGAAGCTCAGAGGAAGCGTTAAACAGCTTACACATCTTACCAACGATGATATAAGCTCAGGATTTCCGTTTACAAAAGCCTTTTCAATGTTTCGCAAATGGATAGGAAACGGCGAAACCGTTATTCTTACTTGGGGTGACGGTGATATAAGAGTTTTACTTGATAATTTTAAATATCTGAACGGCATTAAGGTAATTCCGTTTTTGGATACCTACTGCGATTTGCAAAAGTGCTTCCAAAAATATATCAAAGGCAATAAGGGTCAGCAGGCAGGCTTGCTGACTGCCGCGGAAAAGCTCGGAATTGACCCCGAAATGTATATTCACCACCGCGCTTTGGGCGACAGTATGCTGACCGCAGAGATTTTGAGACGGATTTATCACACGGGATATGTTGAGCCTGAATTTATAAAATGTGACGAAGAATTCTATTCAAGATTGCTTTATAAAGCCAAGATTATCAGAAACATTGACAATCCGTTGGTCGATAAAAAGCGGCTCAATCATGTTTGTGAAGCTTGCGGCAATCAATGCAGCCAGACCACCAAATGGAAGTTTCATTGCCAGTTTTTCAGGGCAAACTTCTATTGTCCCGAGTGTGATTTAAACTATACAGTAGGAGTCAGATTTAAAAAGCTCTATGACGAGGTTGAATTCAGAAAAATTGTTTCCGTCAAAGAGCCTGAGCCGATTTCCGAGGTGAAGGAGGAGACTGAATGAAAATACTTGTTACGGGCGGAGCAGGTTTTATCGGCTGTAATTTTATTTATTATATGCTTAATAAGCATCCCGACTATGAAATAGTCTGCCTTGACGCTCTGACTTATGCGGGAAACCTCAAAAGCCTGTCTGATGCTGTTTCAAATCCGAAGTTCAAATTTGTAAAGGGCAGTATCTCCGACAAGGATTTTGTAGATAGACTATTTAAAAGTGAAAGCTTTGATACCGTTGTCAATTTTGCCGCTGAAAGCCATGTTGACCGTTCAATAGAAAATCCCTTTATTTTTCTTGAAACCAATATAATGGGCACCGCCTGTTTACTTGAAGCAAGCAAAAAATACGGTGTTAAAAGATATCATCAGGTTTCTACCGATGAGGTTTACGGAGATTTACCGCTTGACAGACCCGATCTTTTCTTTACCGAAAAAACTAATCTTTCGGCTTCAAGTCCTTATTCGGCGTCCAAAGCCTCCGCTGATCTTATAACTCTTGCTTATCACCGAACCTACGGCTTGCCTGTGACGATTTCGCGCTGTTCAAATAATTATGGGCCTTATCAGTTTCCCGAGAAGCTTATTCCGCTTATGATTATGAAAGCTCTTGCGGACGAAAGCCTTCCCGTTTACGGCAACGGGCTTAATGTCAGAGATTGGCTTTATGTTGAGGATCATTGCAGGGCTATTGATTTAATAATCCATAACGGCAAGGTTGGCGAGATTTATAATGTCGGCGGTCACAATGAACGCCGCAACATCGATGTTGTAAAAACCGTTCTCTGCCATCTCTCGAAGCCCGAGTCTCTCATATCTTATGTTAAAGACAGAGCGGGTCACGATTTGAGATATGCCATTGACCCCCAAAAAATATCTTCTCAGCTCGGCTGGGAGCCTGAAACCTGCTTTGACTATGGTATGAAAAAAACTGTTGAATGGTATCTCGAAAATCAAAAATGGGTTGACGATATTAAAAGCGGCGAATATTCCGAATATGCCCGCAGGATATACGGCGACTCATAAAAGAAATGCGGTGATTCTGATGAGTGTCAGGCTCAACGAAGATAAAGAAACAGTTCGCATCATTAAAGAGGGTCTTAAAATGAAAGGCGGCTATTGCCCTTGCCGTGTTGAAAAAACAGAGGACAATAAATGCATTTGCAAGGAATTCAGAGAGCAGATAGCCGACCCCGAGTTTGAGGGCTACTGCCACTGTATGCTTTATTATAAATCAAAGGATTGAAAGGAAAGATTTGTTATGGCTGTTATAAAACTGACAAAAGAGATATTTGAAAACGAAGTAATAAAATCAGATAAGCCCGTTCTTATCGATTTTTCAGCCGTTTGGTGCGGTCCGTGCCGTATGGTTGCCCCGATAGTTGATGAAATTGCAGAGGAGAATCCTCGTATTAAGGTCTGCAAGGTCGATGTTGATGAAGAACCCGAGCTTGCTCAGGCTTTCGGCGTTTCGAGTATACCAATGCTTGTTGTTGTTAAAAACGGAAAGATAACTGCATCGGCAGTCGGAGCAAGACCCAAAGAGTCAATTATTTCACTACTCGGTGAGTAATTCTCCAATCGTATAAATCAAAGCAATCGAGGTAATTAAATTGTCGTTCAAAAGGTTAATTAAAAAAATAATGCTTTCTTTTTTAATCATCACTTCTTTGACCGCGGTTTTTGCGGGTTGTTCCGATAAGGGAGACGGTTATCAAAGCATATCCGCTCAGGAAGCAAAGAAGCTGATGGATGAGTCTGAGGGATATATTATTCTTGATGTCAGGACTAAGGAGGAATTTGACAGCGGCCACATCAAGGGTGCAACCCTTATTCCTGATGATCAGATAGGAAAGCTTGCTGAAATAATGCTCAGAGATAAGGATCAGCTTATTTTTGTCTATTGCAGAAGCGGCAGACGGAGCAAAAACGCCGCTGCGGAGCTTGTGTCAATGGGATACAGCAATATTAAAGAATTCGGCGGTATTATCGATTGGCCCTATGAGGTTGTAACCGACTGACTATATTTGTGTTTGGAGAAATAATATGAATGGAAAAAAGAAACTTGCGCTCATTTTAGGGGCGGCTGCAGTAGTTTCAGCAGTTAGCTTGGCGGCTTTTGCCGGCAAAAAAGCTCCCTATTCGGGAACCGTTAAAAATGATTTGGGTGAACCCGTTCCGAATGTAAGCGTCAGCGACGGCAGAAATGTAGTAAAGACCGATTTGCAGGGCAAATTTGCTCTTAAAGGCTACAGAAAGAGCCATTTTATAACGGTAACCGTTCCGGCAGGATATCAGACCGACTCGTTTTATATCCCCGTAAAAAAAGACACGGAGAGCTATGATTTTGTCTTAAATCGCAGTGAAATAACCGCTTCTGCCGCACACAGCTTTATTCAGATTTCCGACACGGAAATCGGCGAGGGCGGGGCAGGAGAGTGGCTTGACGATTTGAAAAAGCTCGTAGCAGATGAAAAGCCTGCCTTTCTTGTACATACCGGAGATATCTGCTACGAGGCGGGTCTTAAAAAGCATATCGAAATTATGAATACCGAAACCATGGGTTGTTCTGTCAGATATGTTATCGGAAATCATGATTATGTTGACGGCGAATACGGCGAGGAGCTTTTTGAAAGCCTTTACGGTCCCGTTTGGTATTCTTTTGAAGTCGGCAAAACTCATTATGTTGTTACACCTTTCCAGAACGGAGCGGACAGAAGATCTGCTTACAGCAGTAAAGACCGTTGGCGTTGGCTTGAAAATGACCTTGCAAACACCGCTTCCGATATGCAGGTTGTCATTTTTAATCACACCTTTTCACCCGCAGAGGACTATGTGATTTCCTTTGACGGCAAAAAGCTTGATTTAAAACAGCATAATCTTAAAGCCTGGGTTTTCGGTCATTACCATTATCATTATATATACGAAAACTACGGTGTTCTGAATATAAGCACTGCGAGACCCGATTGTGGCGGAATTGATTCGTCTCCGAGCGGCTCAAGAATAATCAGATTTGATGAAAGCGGAAATATTTCAACTCAGATGCACTATTATGATATGAGCCTTGCTTCGGAAACCGAAAACGCAAAATGGTTAACTCGCGTTGAGGGCAATCCTCTGTTTTGCGATATGCTTTCAGACGGAGAATTTGTCTATACGGCAACCGCTGATGACGATTATCCGCACAACTGCGGCGTTTATTGCATCAATAATTCTGACGGTTCGGTTAAGTGGTTTTATGAAACAGAAAATTCGGTTAAAAACAATGTGTTGATTTCGGAAAACCGCCTTATAGCCGTTGACTGCGACGGAAATGTTTATTGCCTTGATAAAACCGACGGCAGCGAGCTTTGGAAGAAAAAGCTTGAGCTTGGTAATTCCCTCGGAACAAGCAGCGGAGCGGTAATTGACGGTGATATTATCTATACGGGCTGTGCAAGAGTTGTAACTGCGCTTAATATCAATGACGGCTCGGTTGTTTGGTCGGTTAACCGCGACAAAGGCGAAAACTCTCCCGCGGAATTCGTTGTGACGGGCGATAAACTCCTCGTCAGCTCTCATTGGGATTCTTTGACTGCTCTCGACAAAAACAGCGGCAAAGAGCTTTGGCGCAATAACGATACAAATCTTTGGTTCAGAAGCTCTACGCCCGCCGTTATTGACGGTAACCGAATTCTTGTTGCCGATGACAGAGCGATAATAACCGTCAGCTTGGATGACGGAAAGATAATCAACAAAACCACATCGGATGATTTTATGCTTTCGTCTTCGGGTAAGCCCGTTATTCATAACGGTATTGCTTACATACCCACGGCAAAGCAGGGCGTTATTGCTTTTGATACTCAGAAAGGTGAGGTTGTGCGCCGCTATGATGTTTCGGAGTCTATGATTTTCACCGCACCCTATGTCGGAAAAGGCGCGGAGATTGTTGAGGCTACACCTGTTATCAGCGGAGATTATCTGATTTTCGGAGCGGCTGACGGATACTTATATAAGTATAATATTCAAAACGGCAAATCGGAAAAGTATTTTACAGGTGCGCCGATATTAGGTAAAGCCGCTGTTGACGAAAGCGGAATAACCGTTGCACTGTTTGACGGCAGAATAGTTAAATTTTAATTCATTCTTCGCCCCGCCGATAAAAGGCGGGGCTTGACTTTTGCCGTTATTTTGCTTGACAAAATCACCTTTGCGTGATAATATCTTTTCGTAATAAAAGCACCTGTGGCGGAATTGGCAGACGCGCCGGATTTAGGATCCGGTATCTTCGATGTGCAGGTTCAAGTCCTGTCAGGTGCACCAAAATACAAGCTATCCGTCAGGATGGCTTGTATTTTTCTTCTTTCATACAGGACTTGAAGGACGAGCGGTACAGAGCAACGCTCCGGGGGAGCGTTGTGACCGCGAGCGACCAAGCGCCCGCAGGCGCGCGAGTCAAGTCCTGTCAGGTGCACCACGTCGGAGCAAGCTTTGTATCGCTTGCTCCGATTTTTTACAAAAATCAGAGCGCGCTCACGCCGCTGCTCCTCCTTTCCGCAAAAAGTCACGCTCGGCTCACCTGCTCGGTTGTAAACGCCCTCGCAACGGTTCGCTGTCGCTACCAACTTTTTGCGGGTTCAAATCTACATCTATATTTTAAGTCGGCATTTTTTTTGCTGCATCTTGACAAAATCAAAATTCATCCGTCAGGATGGCTTGTATTTTTCTTCTTTCATACAGGACTTGAAGGACGAGCGGCACAGAGCAACGCTCCTGTGGAGCGTTGTGACCGCGAGCGACCGGTCATAATCAAATCTGTAACCCCTCCGTACCGTCAGCATATATTATAATGTCAGCCATTATAACTGTTGAACGGAGGATATTATGTACACCGATAATTATGTTGTTAAATCATTGGAGCTGCATCTGTTTTTTGCAAGAATCATGAAAGAACATTCGCTGTTTCTCAAAGCCGGATTCACGCCTGCGAGTACTTCTTTTGCCGAAAAATCCGAATTCTATATGCATGAATTTGAAAAGCTGCTTTGCAGAGCGGCGGAGCTTGCCGACGGTGTTATAAGCCATGATGTTATCAGCTCGGGCGAGTTGGTTACCGAGTTTACTGCTTCTGCCGAAAGACAAACGGAATGCTTTACTTGCATTGACATTAACAACGATATCACCAAAAAAGAGCTTGCATTATCCTGTGCAAAGCGGCGCGGCAATCTTTCCGGTATGTTCCGTCAGGTGCAGTCGCTTAACCGAAAGGCGCTTGAACTGCTTGACGGACTTATCGACTTAAAAGAAAATATTCTTGACTGCGTTTTAAACTGCAAGGCATTTACCGTGAATTACCCTCTGCTCATTGAGCATATAATAAGAGAAGCAAAGCTTTATCAGAGGTATGTCAGAATTCTCGAAAAAGACGGCGATCTTAACTACCGTGCGATGAAAGAAACCGAAAGCTTTTGGAACAGAATAATGATGGAACACGCAATGTTTATCCGCGGACTGCTTGACCCGTGTGAAACGGAGCTTTTCTGCACGGCAGATGAGTTTGCAAAAGAATACGGCGATTTGCTTGAAAACTGCCGCTGCGCGCACAACCAAACAATCAGAGCCGATTCGCTTGATGAAACCGTTAAATTCAGAGATTTCAAAGCGGCGGGCGCACAGGGAATAATTCAATGCAAAATTCGCTCGATAATTCTGCCGCTTCTTGCAGACCATGTTTTGCGCGAGGCGAACCATTACATCAGATTGCTTAAATGCTGACCTAATAAGCGGCGAGGACACCCTTGCCGCTTTTTTTATATAATTCCTTGACTTTTTATTCCTTTATTGCTACAATATTGAAAAATCAACCGAAAGGCAGGTGGACAAAATGACAAGAAAGACTATTCAGATGAAATCAGGAGCCGTTTTGTCCGTTGCCGCATAATTGCTTTCATTCGGAATTAAATGTCGTCTCTGATTTTGTCTGTCAGAGACGATTTTTTTTATTTTCAGATGAAAGAGGTAATCGAATGAAGGATTTACGGTTTGAAAAGCTCCGAAACTCACAAGTGCATTCCGACATTTTTTTGTCGCTTATTCTGCCCTACTGCAAGGAGCTTGACAGAAATGCAGGCAGGCAAACACCCGAAGAAACGCTTATCAGGTTTGCACAAAGCATACTGAATATGGCAAGCGATAAAGACCGCTTTATTGAGCTTTGTTATGCCGAAAATGAGTTAACGGGCTTTATTTACGGCAAGATTGACAGGAAAAATCACAGAGGGTATGTCAGACCCGGTTGGGGCTATGTAATGGAATTCTATGTTAAACCCGAATACAGGCGAAAAGGATTCGGAACGGAAATGTATAAACGGCTTGAAACACTGTTCATTAAAAACGGTGTAAATAATATCTGGCTGACTGCCGACCCGGTTACGGGAGAGCCGTTCTGGAGTGCCATGGAATTTCAAAACAGCGGGGAAAAATCTCTTGAAAACGATTTGAATATATATGAGAAATATGTGTAAAGGGGGTGCAACCCGTGTCAAAAGCAGGTAATTGTTATTGGTGTAATTTTACTGACGCAGAAAAACAAAGCATCTTATTTGAAAGTGCATATTGGTATGTATTTCTTGCAGATAAGCAGGATTATATTGGAAGATGTGTCATCGTTCTTAAACGACACTGTGAAAATTTGTCAGGACTTGATTTGCCTGAATGGATTGAGCTAAAAGAAATAGTCAACAAACTTGAAGATTGTTTTAAATACATATTGGGAGCGGACTTGTGTAACTGGAGTTGCTTGATGAATGATTTTTATAAATCAACCACTCCCAATCCACATTTACATATTCATGTAAGACCTCGTTACGGTAAAACTGTAACAATAAACGGTAACAGTTATGCTGATTTGGAATTCGGACATCACTATCAGCCTAAAAAAGAAGCAATGCTGACAGATAATGACAGAAAAACATTGTTTCAAAAGATTAAGAACTTTTTAAATCAGGAGTAAAAATGATTACGATTACGCTGCCCGAATATCTGAATAACCCTTGCGGAACATTGTCTGTTCCGTATTGGAAAGCAAATAATATAACTATCCCGCCCGAAATGAAGATACTGCACGACAGAGATTTTTCCAACGAATTGCTGTCCGAATATACCGATGAAAAGTATTTTCGGCTGTATCACGATTTAAAAAATATACCGAGAGTTGAGCTTGATTCTTTTGAAATAACTACGGCAAAACGCAAAGATATAAATGCAATCATTTCGATTATCAACGAATCTTATGTTGATATTAATGTCGGCAAAGACCTCATAAAAAGCTATACCATAACTCCCGTTTACCGTTCGGATTTATGGATAATGGTTAAAGAAAAAGCAACCGGCAAATATGTCGGCTGCGGATTGGCTGATTATGACGAAGAAACAAAAGAACTGATTTTGGAATGGATTCAGGTTTTGCCCGAATACCGTGGCAAGAAAATCGGACAGTTGATAGTAACAGAACTATTATACAGAATGAAAGATGTTGCAGATTTTGCAACCGTTTCGGGCAAAGTTGATAACCCGACAAATCCCGAAGCATTATACAGAAAATGCGGATTTGTCGGCGATGATGTTTGGCATATTTTACATAAGAAATGAGGCTCTACAATGAAATACAAAGCAATATTCTTTGACCGTGACGGTACGCTGACATATTTTACCGCTGAAAAAGAGACTTGGCGTAACGAGCAGATCAGCAGTTGGAGCGGCAAGCCTTTTGAACTTGATTACGACAAAATGATGGCGCTGTTTCACCTTGCAAGCGAAGGCAGAAAGCCTTGGTACAAAACGCTTGATGATGAGCGTAAATTTTTCAGAAGATATTATTATCACCTGCTTATCGGTGAGAGCGTAACAGAAAATGTTGAAGAAAAAGCGGATTGTCTTTTAAATGAGCTTTGGTGCAACGGTGACAGAGCCTTGTTCCCCGAAGCGGTAGAGGTGCTTGAATATTTCAAAAATCGTGGTTACAAAATGGGGGTTATAAGCGACACATCACCATCACTTGAATTCACATTACAGCAACTCGGCATTGCAAAATATTTTACATCATTTACTGCAAGTTCATTGGTTGGTGCTGGCAAACCGAGCCCGATTATTTTCAACGCCGCACTCAAGGCACAGAGAGTTACCGCCGAAGAAAGCATCTTTGTTGACGACTGCAAAGAAGAATCCGATGGTGCAAGAGAGCAAGGATTTACAGCTTTTTTTCTTGACCGAAGCGGTGAAAGCAATGGCGAATGGATTATACATAATCTAAAACAGTTGATTGATTTTGTTGAGGGATAACGAATGCAAAATAACAGTTTAAATTGGACATTTGATATGGTTGCAGACACTTATGAAAAACTGCGACCGGGATATGTTGATGAATTATATCAAACTATTTTTGAATACACACCCGTCAATGGTGCAAGCAATGTCGTTGAGGTTGGAATCGGCGGCGGACAAGCCACATTGCCTATTCTTAAAACGGGGTGTAAGCTTACCGCTGTTGATTACGGTGAAAACTTCTGTGAGCTTTGCCGTGAAAAATTCAAAGAGTTTACTGATTTTTCAGCGGTTTCGGGAAAATTTGAAGATATTGATTTTAATAATAACAAATATGATTTAATTTATTCCGCTTCGGCATTTCATTGGATACCCGAAGAAATCGGTTATAAAAAGGTTTATGATATGCTCAAAGTCGGCGGTGTGTTTGCCCGATTTGCAAATCATCCGTACCGTGACAAGGGCAATCCTGCTCTGTCAAAAGAAATAGATGAGATTTATGCAGAATATTATTACAAATACCACAACAAGGAGCGTGAAAAGCTGGTAGAATACTGCGAAGAACAAGCACGCAGTCGAGCCATGATTGCAGAAAAATACGGCTTTTCGGATATTCGGTATAAATTGTTTCACCGAACACGAACATTCTCTGCAAAAGAGTATACAAAACTGCTCGGAACATACTCAGACCATATCGCCATTGAAGAAAAAATCCGTTTGAAATTTTTCTCTGAAATTGAAGAAGCAATTATCAGACACGGCGGAGAAATTACAATTTTCGATACAATAGATTTGCAGTTGGCAAGAAAGGCGGGTAATCATGATAAAACAAGTTAAAAGCAAAGAACAACTGAATATCTGCCTTGATGTTATCCGCAGAAGTTTTGCGACGGTTGCAGATGAATTCGGCTTGACCGAAAACAACTGCCCGTCCCACACGGCGTTTATGACGGTTGACAGGCTTGAAAAGCAATTTGATGAAAACAAGCCGATGTTTCTGTTTTATCGGGATGAATACCCCGTAGGATATTTTTCACTTGCAAAATGCAATGATTCCGAATGGGAGCTGAACAATCTTGCCGTTCTGCCGCAATCGCGCCATTTGGGCATAGGCAAAGCAATGGTTAATTCTGCGATTTCAGCGGTTAAAGACTTCGGCGGCAACAAAATAACCATAGGCATAATTGAGGAAAATGCCAAACTGAAAGAGTGGTATTTATCGCTCGGTTTCAAGGCATATTTCAACCCGCAAATTTGAACATCTGCCGTTTACGGTTGGGTTTATGGAATACTATATAGTTTTTTAAATCTTGGTCGAATCGGATATTTGAGCAGAGAAAGGAATAAAAAATGAACAACCAAAACATATTTGACAACGAAATATTTTTTAACGGCTACAAGGCTTTGCGTGATAACGAAATCAACTATAACGATTTGCTTGAACAGCCTGCCATGGCAAAGCTTCTGCCCGAGCTGAACGGCAAATCCATTCTTGATTTGGGCTGTGGCTACGGTCATAACTGCGTTGACTTTGTCAATCGCGGTGCACGGCGGGTTGTGGGAATCGATATTTCCGAAAAGATGCTTTCGGTTGCAAAATCGGAATCGGTAAGCCCTGAAATTGAGTATCTCAACATGAGTATGACCGATATTTCAAAACTCGGTGAAAAATTCGACCTGATTTACAGCTCTCTGGCGTTCCATTATGTTGAAGATTTTGAAGCTTTGCAAAGGATATGTTTTCAATTTTGAATGACGGCGGAAAACTGCTGTTTTCACAGGAGCATCCGTTAACTACCGCAACGGTTGACGACGAGGGTCATTTTAATAAGGATGAAAACGGCAACAGAGTTTCCTACACTTTTTCAAATTATAACGAGCCGGGCGAGCGCAAGGTTCATTGGTATGTTGACGGCGTTGTTAAATATCACCGCACATTTTCGGGCATTATCAACGCTCTTGCAAAGGCGGGATTCATAATTGAGGAAGTCTGCGAGCCGTTGCCCGAGCCTTGGGCTGTTCAAAAATCACCGAAAATAGTTGATGAATACATAAAGCCTTGTTTTCTGATTGTCAAGGCAAGAAAGAGTGATACTTATGCAATATAATAAAAACATAGATAATGGCAACGGCTTTGATTGGGGAAACGCCTCTGCCGATTATGCGAAATACAGAGACATATATCCGCCCGAGTTTTATCAATCAATAATTGATTTGGGCTGTTGCAAAAACGGTCAAAAGGTGCTCGATATAGGCACGGGAACGGGCGTTATTCCCCGAAACATGTATAAATACGGCGCTGAGTTTATCGGCACGGATATTTCCGAAAATCAAATAAAATTCGCAGAGGAACTCAGTAAAGGTCTGAAAATTGAATATCTTGTTTCATCTGCTGAGGAGCTTGATTTTCCCGACGAATCATTTGATGCTGTCACCTCCTGCCAATGCTTTATGTATTTTGACAAGCAGGTGATAATTCCGAAAATCCACAGGTTTTTAAAGCCAAACGGACATTTTCTTATATTGTTTATGGCGTGGCTTCCGTTTGAAAGCGAGATAGCTAAAGCCAGCGAGGATTTGGTTTTGAAATTCAATCCCTCATGGACGGGCGGAGGAATGACGCGATATGAGATTATTACTCCGTCTTGGCTCATGGGCTTATTTGAGGTTGCAAATAAAATCACCTATGAGGTTGACATTCCGTTCACAAGGGAGAGCTGGAACGGCAGAATGAAGGCTTGCAGGGGCGTTGACGCTTCATTGCCGAAAGAAATGATTTCGGAATTCGAAAGGGAGCATATGAAGCTTTTGTCGGCGTTCCCCGAAAGCTTTACAATCCCGCATTGGGTTTCAATTCTTGATTTGAAGAAAATAGGTTAATTCAAAAGGAGCAACAAAATGATTGACTACGCTAAAATAAATTCAGAAACTTGGGATTTGTGGGCAGAGGACGGCTGTGAATGGTCTATGCCTATAAGTCACGAAGAATACAAAAACGCAACTGCCGACAATTTCGGCGTTTACCTCACTCCCTGCATAACCGTTCCGCATGAGTGGTTCGGCGATTTGAAGGGCAAAAAATTATTGGGACTTGCGAGCGGTGGCGGTCAGCAGATGCCGATATTTGCAAAGCTCGGAGCGGAATGTACAGTTTTTGATTATTCCGACAGACAGCTTGAAGCAGAGCGCATTGTGTCAGAGCGCGAGGGATATCAGATTGAAATTATCAAAGGCGATATGTCAAAACGCCTGCCGTTTGATGATGAAAGCTTTGATATCATCTTTCATCCTGTTTCAAACAACTATGTTGAAGATGTTTATCATGTTTGGAACGAATGTTACCGTGTGCTTAAAGAGGGCGGCAGACTTCTTTCAGGTCTTGATAACGGTATAAACTATCTGTTTGCAGAAGATAAACCGCTGAAAGTTGTTAATCCTCTGCCGTATAATCCTCTCAAAATGCCAAAAGAACGGCTTGATTCAATGATTGCAAACGGCGACGGTTTGCAGTTCAGCCATACACTTGATGAACAAATCGGCGGTCAGTTGAAATCAGGGTTTACTCTCAAAGCCATTTATGAGGACAGAGACAGACCCGGCGGAGCTGAAATCGGCAAATATTATCCACAATATTTCGCTACACTTGCCGTGAAATAGAGGTGCTGTTATGGATAAATTCAAAGAAAACGCAGACAAATTGATTTATAATTTCAGCCTGCTAAATGAACTTAACAAATACGGCACACCGTATATCATCGGCAGTTATTCTATGGACTTAATGGCTTGGAACGACTTGGATATTTATGTTTCCAACAAGTCAATGTCAACAGAGAAACTGTACGAATTAACAACGTTTATCCTTAACACTTTCAAGCCTGTTTGGTATGAGGCAAAGCAAGATGTTATTGATGGGAAAACTGCTTGGTTTCACGGATTTGAAACTAAAATATTAGGTGACCTTTGGAATATTGATATTTGGTTCTTTGATGAAAAAGCAATCGCAAATGCTGTATTTTTCAGTAATAATATAAAGACAAAATTATCAGATAATCCAACTGCGAAAGATATTGTTATAAGCATTAAACAAGCATTGATTGCAAATGGGCAGTACGGATTTGATAAGTATTCAAGCATGGATGTATATAAGGCTGTTTTTGAAGATGAGATTAGCAGTTATGATGAATTTATAATTAAATATAAAAAGTAAACATGCGTTAAGCAGAATAAAAAAAGATGAAGCTTGTTTCGCAAATTAAGGATATGTTCCGTCTTTGACCAATTGTATTGCTCCGCAAAATGTTACCTTAACGGGTAAGGCGGGGGCTTGGTCCCGCCGTTTGTTTGAAACGCCGAATCTGTTGAAAAATAACGATTCTTCGTAGGGAACGCTGTCCTCAGCGTTCCGGAAATCAATAATAAATTTTATCCTTGCCTTACCAATCCTCAGCCCTACGGGCAGCTCCTTTGCCAAAGGAGCCCATTCAATAGGCTGTTGCTTCGTTGGCCTCCTTAGAAAAGGAGGTGGCACGGCGTAAGCCGTGACGGAGGATTGATAAACTAACTGATAAACGATACTATCTGAAAAAACGCAAAATTCAGTAGGGAATGCCGTCCTCGGCCTTCCATGGGATTTATTATGTTTTCACGGACAACCGCAAGGGTTGTCCCTACGATTTTTTGTTGAATTGAAAATTTGTAGCGGACGATGCCCACATCGTCCAAAAAGCAGAAATAATGGATTTTGCAGGATTCAAGGTAGGGCGGGGCTTGCTCCCGCCGTTTTGGATTTATAAAGAATATATCGTTTTATAAAAAAGTTAAACATATTATTCGCCCTTGGCGAATTGGTTCGTCGGGGACGCCGAACCCTACGGGTTTTTCGTGAATTATTTCGCTTTCAGTCGGCGACCGTAGGGGACGGGTCACCCGTCCCGCATAAAAACCGAGCCGTTATAATTATGTTTTCCCGGAACGCCGAGGACGGCGTTCCCTACCGAAAAGCCATATATATCAACAATATTGCGTAAATCATAAACGGCGGAAGCAAGCCCCGCCTTACCGTTCACCAATCCTTAAATCTTCACTTCAAACACTATATTCCTGCTTAAATAAAAATTTGCAAACAAAAGGAGCAAATATGCAGATAATCAAATTTGAACCGAAATACCGTGATGACCTGATATTTATGATTCTTGAAGCTAAAAACGCTTTGGGTCGTGTGCCGGGTCTTAATGAGGATTTGCTTGATATTCAGGCAAATTATTTTGACAAGGGCGATATGTTCTGGATTGCGGTTGACGGCAATGACCGTGTAATCGGGAGCGTCGGCTACAGCTCCGTTGAGAACACGGACGAAGTTGTGCTCCACAGGCTTTTCGTTAAAGCAAATATGAAGCGTCAAGGCATAGGAACGGCATTGCTCGAAACTGCCGAAGAACATCTTAAATCAATCGGCAAAAAGGCGGTTATCGTTCATCTCGGCGATAAAGAGCATTTCTATGAATCCCACAGCTTTTACCCGAAACACGGCTATGCGGAATACTCTCCGAATTATATGAGAAAGGAGCTGACCGCCGCCGAGCTTTGGGATATCTATGATATCAACCGCAACAAAACAGGCAGAACCGTTGAACGCGGCAAGCCCATGGCTCACGGTGAATATCATCTTGTAGTTAATGTATGGATTAAAGGCTCTGACGGAAAATGGCTGATTTCAAAGCGTTCTCCGAACAAGCATTTTCCGAATATGTGGGAAGCAACGGGCGGCTCTGTGCTTGCGGGCGAGGACAGCCTGACCGCCGCTCTGCGTGAAGCCAAAGAGGAGCTTGGAATTGAGCTTTGCCCCGAAAACGGATATCTTTTCAAAACCGCAATCCGTCAGTACAGAGATTTCCCCGATTTTCTTGATATATGGGTGTTTAATCAGGATTTTCCGATTGAAAGCGTTGTTTTGCAGGCGGGCGAAACCTGCGATGCGAAATGGGCATCAAGCGAAGAAATTCTTGAAATGGAAAAGAACGGAGAATTCATTCCCATGAATGTTTACCCGTATCTGAAAGAATTGTTTGAGAATAATCCGATATAAGAACCACTTGTTTCAGAGGAGATTTAACAATGCTTGATTTTATCAATAAAGAACCCATAAGCAAAGAATATTATTTGCAGTATATTGACGGTCTGCCCTATAAAATGAAAGCACCTTTCGATTTCGGTTTCATAAGCCGATACGGAAAGGTGTTCAAGGTGTTTGACGATCAGGATTCGGGCAATATATGTTTCGGCACGGAGAAAGACGGCGAAAGATATTTTGTGAAATTCGCAGGCGCACCGACTGAGGCGTATAACGGCACTCCCGTAGATGCCATTGAGCGTTTAAAATCAACTTTGCCCGTATATGAGGATTTAAAGCACAAAAATTTGATTGAATTTGTTAAGTCTGAGGAAATCGGCGGCGGCTTTGCAATGATTTTCAAATGGGCTGACGGCGACTGCATGGGCAGAATGTATCCCGCCGAGCACCGCAGATTTATGCAGTTGCCCATTGCGGACAGGCTCAATGTTTTTAATGATGTGCTTGACTTCTTGGGCTATGTTGCATCGAGCGGTTATGTTGCCGTTGATTTTTATGACGGCAGTATTATGTATGATTTTAAAGAACATAAAACAACCGTCTGTGACATTGACTTTTTCAGAAAACAGCCTTGTGTTAATGACATGGGCAGAATGTGGGGAAGCGCAAAATTCATGTCTCCCGAAGAATTTCGGCTCGGTGCGGCTATTGACGAAATAACAAATGTTTACACCGCAGGAGCAATGGCGTTTGCTTTGTTCGGCGGCTACAAGCGCACCCGTGAAGCATGGCAGCTGTCAGATGAAGCTTTTTCTGTTGCAACAAAAGCAGTAAGTAATGACAGAAACGAGCGTTATCAGAGCATAAAAGAGCTTAAAGAGGTGTGGAGAAATATTAATTATAATAAGGTGAACCAATGACAAAGTTTGATTGCTTTTTACAAAATGCAGAAATGCTTAATAATAAATTTAATACTATACCTTTGCTATATGGCTCGTTAGGCTTAGAGGTTTTGACAAATTCGTCATTAAATGCAGATGATATTGATATCCTGATTCCGCAAGTGTTTGTAACCGGGGACAGGTGGAAAGAATTAAAGTCATTTTTAGAAAGCTGTGAATATGTATTGATTGATGAACACGAACACACTTTTTGTAAAGATGGCGTTGATTATTCTTATGCTTCCATTGATGGTTTGAAAGATTTTGCAGATGTTAATATTTGTGATATTGAAATCCGAAATGCATCAGGAACCAAATTTAAGCTTTTATCGTTGGAACAGTATTTAAAAGTTTATCAAAAATCTTCGCAAGATGGTTATAGAATGAATGTTAAAGAAAAACAAGATAATCAGAAAATTGAGTTCATAAAGAAAATGCTATACCCAATTAGAAAACTTAAAACAAACGAACTTTCTGTACTGACAACTCTTTTTAATTACAAAGATGTCAATGAAATGATTGCTGAAAACACACGGAATATTGAAAACGGCACTATTGATATTTTTGCTTTGTTTGATAGGAATAAGATTATCGGTGAACTGAGAGTAAAATACATTTGCGATGATAATCGTTTTTCCGAAAAAGGCAAACGGGCTTATCTTTTCGCTTTCAGAATTCACAAGGATTATCAGGGCAGGGGATTTGGAAAAATGCTGCTTGAAACCGTTCTTGCCGAGCTGAAATTACAGGGTTATTCAGAAGTTACGGTGGGTGTGGAGGACGATAACGCCCGCGCAAGATATATCTATAAAAAATACGGATTTATTACCCGCGTTGCCCGAATAAAAGAAAACTATCAGGGCGACAGCTATGAGTATGATTTGTTGCTGAGAAAAGACTAACTATTAAAAGTCAAGCCCTAAAATAGAAAAAATCAAAAAAATA
>JBJEQB010000034.1:0-43995 GCA_051881535.1 Acutalibacteraceae bacterium
AACAAATCACCTCCAAATAGGTGTCGATTTCAGGGCTATAGTCGATAATCTGCAGCGTTTCTCCGAACAGCGCAGCCCGTTCGTAGCTTCGCAGCCACTTGGCATCCATATTGGGAAAAAGACTGCCAAAAGAATTGCCGATCAGTTTCTCCAGCGGCAGCTTTTCCAATTGCGCCAGGGCGGAATTGCCGTACCGGAATACCCAGTCGATGACGTGACACCCACTGTCGAACACCATCTCTATGTCCGCAAACGCAAAAGGCATGGTATCAAACAGGCGGTAATGGGCATGGTACTGTTCTCCAGTGGCGGGAATCCCATCCTCGTTGAAGCTGTGAATCATGTCCTGCTGTTTAGCATGGAGCTTTGCAAGAATCTCTTTTTTATTCCGCACCACATAATCCAGCGATTCACCGTTGCACAGGTTGATCTTATCCGTGACGCTGTGGATTGCCAGCACCGATACAAGACAGCCCCGTTTGACCTTGATGAAATTGTCCCCAAGGACCTGCTCCAGCTCGGTGAGGGTGATCCTGGTTGGATACACCAGTTCCCACGAGATGTGGATAAAAGCAAAATTACCCTTCATCTGTACATAAAGAATCTGGCCGATGTTCAGCTCGACTTCCTGCTTGTTGGAAATAATCGTAAGGGTTCCCGCTTCCTGCATATCAGGCACCTCCAAATCTTTCTTTTTGCATATAGATACAACAAATCAAAATATATTTTATCAAATTGTTGTGCAAAACTCAATAAGCTTTGTTGTTCTGCCTTGCTCTGCCGTGTTGTTTTGCTTTTGCCTGTAGGTTTCTTCATTTAGAAGGCGCAATATATTACCTCCTTCTCTGCAACATAGTGAATAATCGTTAATGTTATGCTGTATTTGCTTTACGATGTCAACAGGGTACTGCAAAAATGGTATCAAAAAAGCTCAAAATAAGCCATGTCATCCATTCGTGATTCACCACCCGAAGCTGCGGGAAGCGATTGAAAACTTTATTCCTCCGGTGGTGGAGAAAAACTGAATATATGAGATTCACAATGAGAGGTATTTGTAAAAATTTGCCTCTCATAATTATACTGCTTGCAAAATCAAACACGACAATTGCGAAAGCCTTGCAGACCAAAAGCATTCAATAAAACTATTAAACAGATTGGAAACGATACATTTTGAATTATTACATTCTTCCTTTGCGTTCCAATACAATATCGTCATCTTTATAACTGTGTTTCATTCGTAAAAGATAAATATGAATTATTAGTTAACCAAGACCTGATGAAAATAGCTATTGACAAAAGATGCAGGAATTGGTTCGAAAGACCGGATAACAAAAGACATGCTTTATTGTTCAGAGATTATAAAAAATATTTTGGTTAATGATTACAAATCAGAATTTATCGTTTTGTTTGTTTTTCCATGTAGGGGACGGGTTTCCCGTCCCGCGGGAGGCGAAACGCCTCCCCTACATTGATTGACGGAGTTTGCCATATGTGCTGTCAAACTCCAATTTGTAAATGTGAACAGTTCAACAATAAAAAGCAACTTTCGCGGATATTCCTTCTTACATCAATTATTTTCATCATCGCTTTGGGCATAATCGGACTAAGCTTGGCAAATGGAGGAGTTATGAAACCAACATACATTTTGAAAAAGGCAGATCTCCGTTCCGAAAGCAGGGAAAAGGACGGTCTTGAATTTGTTATCAAAGAAGGAGATATAATTCTTGATAAAGGCTTCCGATTCAAAGTGCTGCCTGCCGCAATGGATTTTACAAAACCAATCACCCAAAAGAAAGTTTCCGATACTCCGCTCAAACAATCGGAAAGACTTTTACGAATAAAAGAATTTGGCGAAGATTCAGTAGCGGTTGCCATACTGCATCAGGAAACATACTGCGAAGGTGAGGACACACTTGTGACAACAGAGACGGAAAAGCCCGTAACGGTGAAATACGGCGAGGAATTCTCCGTTTACGCAAAACAGCAAGTTAACGATTCGCCTTTCCCAATTATTTATAATTTTATTATAGTAGATAAATCAAAAAGACAGGAGCAGAAAGTGCAGAACTTCTGCACCGAATGCGGAGAGAAATTGATAAAGGGCGATAAGTTCTGCCGTGAATGCGGTACACCTGTGTTGCAGTAAAATGTACAGATAGCTTCCAATTTGCAGTTGAATTATTGATTACGCTGTAAAAGTAGGGCGGCTTGCCCACAAGCCGCCGTAAAATTAAATGTTTTTTGCGGTTCGTCGAGGACGGTGACCTATTAATGAAGATAAATAAGAATTTGGTGAGGTGAAAAAGATGGATAACTGGCATAATATTGAAACGGAAAGAGATATTGAATTCTTGATGTCTACCTATGGCGGCTTTCACGATGCTTGCATTGTGTCACTCAGTTTTCAAAATGGAGCTTTTGTAGATGATGAAGGGGCAATGCATTTCGGTGATGCATCGAGCAAAATACTGACTGTGATATTCCAATGTCAGTGGAAACCCAGAACTATCGAACTTCAGTTTTCAGGTCTGCGACAAATGCATTTGGTTGGATGGCAAGATAATTATGTCTGTCTTATTTTAGATGCGTATCTGGCGTTTCACGACAATTTACTTCCCGGAAACCCTGACAGAGTGATTGTGTGGTCAGATACAGATTGGTTTGATGTTACTAAAAGTGACAATTCAATTCATGAACCCGCAGATACCTATATTGTAGCAAACGCTTTAAGATGGCGAATTGTGGATAAATAGACAATTTCAATTTGCAGTTGAATTATTGATTACGCTGTAAAAGTAGGGCGGCTTGCCCACAAGCCGCCGTAAAATTAAATGTTTTTTGCGGGTTGTCGGTAACGGCGACCTATTAATACAGACATATTGACGGAGGAAATCATATGAGCTATCAGGACTATAAAGACGCAATGGAGCTTGCTCCAAAGTGCAAGTATTATACTGCCGCAGGCGGTAAAAGTCAGGAAGAAATCAGTAAATCAGAGCAAATGCTGGGAATTAAATTCTCTAAGCAATGTAAAGAGTTTTACGAGCAATACGGCTATCTCTCTTTCTTTGGAAATGAGATTTTCGGGATTAACCCCTATGATGATTCCGGCGTATTAGAGGGAAACTCAGTTGCTTATGCCTTAAATGACCGTGAAGAGTATGGATTGCCCGCCGAATGGATTCCTGTTTTTGATTTTGATGATGGGTTCATGGCATATTTAGATTATTCTTCATTAAATGATGACGGAGAGCCTTGTGTTATCGTTGCCGGCTATAACGGAGCAGAATATCAAGTTGAAGAAACGATTGCGGAAGATTTCGGCGAGTTTCTTCTCCAACTTGTTAAACAGCAGCTTGAGGGTTAACTTTCAATTAATTGGTCACCGTTCCCGATGACCACATAAAACGGTGGCTTTTCCACAAGCCGCCGAAATCAATGTTTAATATGGGCAATTTTTCGGCGGGAGCAAGCCCCCGCCCTACTCTGTGCGGAATTTTTCGCGTTGTTTATTATACCGCTCGGGCGACCACGCAGGGTCGCCCCTACGATACGCCGATTAAATTTTTTGTTTTCACGGACAGCCGCAAGGGCTGTACCTACAATGCCGCCGAAAAAATGCATTTTCAGTAGGGAACGCTGTCCTCAGCGTTCCGCGGAATCCCGTATTAATTGCTGTCATTTTGGGACGCTGTGGGCATCGTCCCCTAAGAATTATAACGAAAGCTCACGGCTGCATTAGCCTCCTTTGGCAAAGGAGGTGGATTTTGCGAAGCAAAAGACGGAGGATTGAAAATAAAATACAATCATTTTTTCGGCGGCTTGTGGGCAAGCCGCCCTACTCCGATTTATAACCCGAAATTTTAACTTTTGTAACACAGGTAATATAATAAATAAGGGCAAAGGTAAATAAGACTTTGTTTATAATGTATGGAGACATAAACTATGAGATTATTTGATTTATTAAGAAAAAAAGAAGTTGAAGACAAAAACGATAATATGGATTTTCCTATACCCAAACATTTACAGGCAATTCTGGTTCCTATCGGGGAAGAAAACAGCGAATTTGAAGTAACGGGAAAAATCAAATGCTCTTGCGGCGGCGAAAGCTTTGAAGTTTTTGAAAGCAATGATAAGCAAATAGTAAAAGCGATATGTAAAAAATGCAATAAAGAATTTGTTTTGTTTGACAATGGTAAACACGGATGGAACGGGTTTGTATGCAGAGATGATTCTCTCGACCGAGAAATGCCGTTTAACCGGTTTGTCTGTTCTGAATGTGAAGAGAATGCTTTTGAAATAACAATACACATACATTCACAGGGCAAAGAGGATTTTGAAGAAGAGTGCTTATCAAACGATGATTCTTTTACATTGGAAGATTGGGTAAATGCATTTGATTGGATTACCGTTTCTTTATGTTGCATAAAATGTGGGTTGACCGCCAAGGATTGGCTGGATTTAGAAACTATGTGAATTAGACAAATTTTAATTTATCGTTTTGTTTGTTTTTCCTTGTAGGGGACGGGTTTCCCGTCCCGCGGGAGGCGAAACGCCTCCCCTACATTGATTGACGGAGTTTGCCATATATGCTGTCAAACTCCCAATTTATAGAATAAAACACTTATCAAAAAACAAGCATCCGCATACAACCGTGCGGATGCTTAAATTTTTATCTTCGGGCGGCTTCTTCAAACGCCTTCTTTTCTTTTTCCATTTCCTCCAGCATTTGCAGAGGAGTCCACTTGCAGTTATGCTGCGTTAAAACAGCTTTATAATCTATCACGGCTTTGTTTTTCCTCAGCGACACCAACACCTCTTCAAACCGTCTGCCCGCAATTCCGCAAAGAACTATCATGCTTTCCGCAGGCAGCTCTCCGTTATAGTCAAACTCGCCCTCACCGCTGATTATATCTTCAAGCGCAGAATTATATTGCTCGGCGGTCACCTGCTGAAGCTTTATTTTCATCACAAGAGCGGTGCGCTTGACTGCCGAAAGCGACTGCTCCGAAAGATTGAATAAAAGTATTTTTTCCATAGCGTCCTCCGTGTTTATATAATCAGGCTGTCGAGCACTGCCTCGGCTTCGCTGAACTCCTTGTCGGAATTAAATCTCGGGATCTTTCTCAGAAGCTGACCGTAGAATTTCTGATCTGCCTCCTGCTCCTTTACCTGCTGCTCCGCCTGATACTCAACATATTTGCGTTTAAGCTCAAGCAAAAACTCGTCCTTTGTGTAAATACGGAGCTTATCAAGCCCGAGCAGGGCGGCAAATTCTTCAAGCTGCTCCACCGCCTGCGCGCCGAACTCAACCACCATATCTCTGAAAACGCCCTTTTCAAAATAGAAGCGTCTGCCCGAAAGATAGCCGAATGCCTTGCGTGCATCAAGATAGCCCATCTTCATCCGTTTTTCGTGGATATCCTCGCCGAAATCAAACGCCGCTCCGAGGTCGTCGATGTCATAAGGTCTTATATAGATAATCTCTGCGCCCGAAAGATCCGTTCTGTGACCCAAGCCCTTGCGCGTTGCAATATCAACAACTATCATTCGGTCATAGCCGTTTTTGCGAAGCATTCCCATAGGCGCGTTGTCATAAACGCCGCCGTCAAGGAATTTTTCGCCCTCGGGTCCGATTTTGCTCACTCCCGGAACCTTTGAGGAAGCAAGCAGATAGTCAAGAAGCTGACCCTCGGGAATTTTGTCAATGAATATTTCAAGCGGCGTCATTTCCGAAAGCAGAAATGTTACCATGCCGAAATTAACGGAGGACTCCCTCACCTTTTTTTCATCGATAAACTGCTCAAGAAGCTGCTTTGTGGGCGATGCGTCAATGCCGCCGTTTTTAACTATTTCTTTAAACAGCGCAGGGAAATTTTTATAGCTGAAAAGATTTTCGGGGTCGCGCAACTCCTCGGAAATTTTAACTCCCTTATCAACCGAAGCGCATTTCCAAAGCTCAACCGCCTCATCATAGCTGTCAGAAGCTATCAAAGCTCCGTTGATTGAGCCTATTGAAACGCCTGCAACGGCGGAAAATTTAATCCCCAACTCTCTCATCGCTTTCCATGCGCCGAGCTGATAAGCGCCTTTTGCTCCGCCGCCCGCCAAAACAAGGCCGTATTCTCTCAAAGAAATCAACTCCCCTCAGTTTTTGGAATGTATTTTAACATATTTTCTCCGCTTTTGCAAACATTGGATTAAAAAATATTGACTTTCTCCGAAATCGGAGATATGATTTTCATAAATCAAAAGCAAAGGAATGACAACAGAATGAAAATACCCGCTTGCGTTGAGCAGAGAATTAAGGAATACTCCGAAAAAATAGAAAAATTCAGCCCGAAGCTTGCCCGACTTTATGCCAACTGCTGCCCGAACACTCTCGAAACAGCTACCGAACCTATGGATGACGGCTCTGTTTTTGTTCTCACGGGAGATATCCCCGCCATGTGGCTCAGGGATTCAACAGCCGAGGTTTCGCATTATATTCCCCTTACCGCCGAAAGCGAAGAAATGCGCCGCCTGATAAAAGGCGTTATCAAAAGGCAGAGAATTTACATAGATATCGACCCATATGCAAACGCTTTCAAAAAAGAGGCTAACAGGCACAGAGAATTTAATGATTACCCAAAAAACAAGCCAATCGTTTGGGAAAGAAAATATGAAATTGACTCTCTCTGCTATCCCCTGCGCCTGACCTATTTATATTGGAAAGCCTCGGGCGACAGCTCGGTGCTCGGCGAGGATTTTCTGAAATCCGCCAAAACCACCGTTGCCCTTTGGAGAACGGAACAAAGGCATTTTGAAAAATCAGACTACTTATTCATCAGAAAAAACGCCCCGGAGCAGGACACGCTTTCAAATAACGGACTCGGCGCTCCCGTTGGTTTTACGGGAATGACATGGTCGGGCTTCAGACCCAGCGACGACTCCTGCCGCTACGGCTACCTTGTGGCTTCCAATATGTTTGCCGCGGTTGTGCTCGGCTATCTTGCCGAAATGCTTGAAGCTTCTCATCCCGACGAGCGGGATTTCATTGCCGACTGCCTTGCTCTTAAATCGGAAATTGAAAACGGAATTGCCGAATATGCCGTTGTCGAAACCGAAAAATACGGCAAAATCTATGCCTGCGAGGTCAACGGCAAGGGTGATTATTTTCTGTTTGACGATGCGAATGTGCCGAGCCTGCTCTCCGCGCCCTATCTCGGCTTCTGTAAGTGTGACGATGAAATCTATATGAACACCCGCCGCTTTATTTTAAGCAAGGATAATCCGTATTATTACGAGGGCAAGTATGCAAAAGGCGTCGGCAGCCCGCACACTCCCGAGGGTTATATCTGGCACATTGCGCTTTCAATGCAGGGCTTGACAAGCAACAGCCCCGAGGAAATAAAGGAGCTGCTGCATATGCTTGAAGCAACCGACGGCGACACGGGCTTTATGCACGAAGGCTTCGACCCTAACAAACCAAAAAAATTCACCAGAAGCTGGTTCAGCTGGTCATGCGCGCTCTTTGCAGAGTTTGTTGAAAAAGCGGTTGATATGAAAATAATCTGAGAAAAAATAAAAAAATTTCATTATTTTTAAAAAAGGGCTTGAAAAAATCAAAACATTATGGTAAGATAATCAGCGTTCCGTGTATACACCGTTTTTACCTGTCGGAACTCTGAATGCTGCTATGGCTCAGGTGGTAGAGCGCATCCTTGGTAAGGATGAGGTCGGCAGTTCAAGTCTGCCTAGCAGCTCCAAAAAAGCACTTCCTTTCGGAAGTGCTTTTTTTAGCTTAGGGTAACGGTTATAAGGAGGCTCGGAAATGATAATTCTTATCGGCGGCAGCACACACGCGGGCAAAACTCTGCTTGCTCAGCGCCTGCTTGAGAAATACAAAATCCCCTATCTTTCAATCGACCATCTCAAAATGGGGCTTATCCGAAGCGGTCAGACCTCTCTGACACCCGATGATGACCGCGAGCTTGTGCCCTATCTTTGGAGCATTGTGAAAGAAATAATCAAAACTGCCGTTGAAAACAAGCAAAATCTGATAATTGAGGGCTGTTACATTCCGTTTGACTGGCAAAAGGATTTTTCCGCCGTATATTTAAAACAGATTGAATATATTTGCCTGATTATGAGTGAAAACTATATCCGCACGCATTTTGACGATATCAAAAGCCACGCAAACGAAATTGAGGACAGAATAAGCAACGATTTGTCGGAAGAAATGCTCCTGAATGACAACGCGGAAGCGCTTGAAATGTGTAAACAATACGGTTTGAACTATATTTTGATTGACGGTAAGTATGATGTCGATTATGAATTACCCGACTTTCAAAAAAGCAATGGGAAGTGAAAGCATGAAAACCGAAATAAAAGTAATCGCGCATATTCACAGCGATTTTAAATCAAAATTCGGAATTCCGCGCCAGAGCGGACTTGTTGACGAGCTTGAAGCCGAGATAATTTTTGAGCCTGAATACAGAAGCCCCGAAGCTCTCAGAGGCATTGAGGGCTTTTCGCACCTGTGGCTGCTCTGGCAGTTTTCGGAATGTGCGGAAAAAGGCTGGTCGCCGACGGTGCGCCCGCCGAAGCTCGGCGGCAACACGCGAATGGGCGTTTTTGCAACCCGCTCCCCGTTCAGACCGAATTCAATCGGGCTTTCCTGCGTAAAGCTTATCGGAGTTGAGAAAACCGAAAAATACGGCTGTATTCTCCGCGTCGGCGGAGCGGATTTAATGGACGGCACGCCGATTTTTGACATAAAGCCCTATCTGCCCTATGTTGACTCTCATCCCGAAGCAAGCGGCGGCTTTGCTTTGCAGGAAAAAGAGGGAAAGCTGAGCGTTGATTTTCCCGATGATTTGCTTTCATCAGTTCCCGCCGAAAAGCACGCCGCCCTGCTCGCCGTGCTTGCCCAAGACCCGCGCCCCGCATATATCAATATGCCCGAAAGAATTTACGGAATTGAATTTGCGGGCTTTGATATCAGATTCACGGTAAACGGCGAAAATCTGACGGTTATTGCGGCAGAAAAGATATAAAAAGTCAAGAACCCCCGATGAAAAATCGGGGGCTCTTTTTGCCTTTTGCGCGCTCAGACGGCTTTCATTCTCAGCTTTAGGTTATCGCTTATCATTGCGATAAATTCGCTGTTGGTCGGCTTGCCTCTTTCGTTCTGAATGGTGTAGCCGAAATACGAGCTGAGAACATCAACATCTCCGCGGTCCCACGCAACCTCGATTGCGTGCCTGATTGCCCGCTCAACGCGGGACGGAGTTGTTTTAAAGGTTTTTGCAACCGTAGGATAGAGAATTTTTGTTACCGAGCTTATCATTTCATTGTTTTTGACCGACAGTATGATTGCTTCACGCAGATATTGATAGCCGCGGATATGCGCGGGAACTCCTATCTGGTGCATTATCTGAGAAACAACCACCTCTAAATCTTTAACTCCTCTGCGGCTTAAATCAGAACTGTGAATGTCGGAAAACTGAATGATTCGCTCGGCAAGCATCTTGGGGTCATAAGGCTTTAAAAAATAATAGTCTGCGCCGCTGTTTAAAACCTCGCTTTCAAACATTTGGTTATCCGTGCTTGAAAGCACCATTACAATCGGCCTTTTCTCAAGATGCATGGAATCGATGGCTCTCAGAACTCCGAGAGCATCAAGGCGCGGCATGAAACCGTCCATAAGCAGCACATCGGGTCTTTCACCCGCATTGAGCTTCTCAACCAGCTTCGTGCCGTCCTTGACTACGGTTGACACTTCAAATCCGTTTGAGCGCAAAATTCCTGCAAGCTCGTGTGAAGTTTCGCTTCCGTCCTCTGTGATAATGGCTTTCAACATTTTTCTCATGGTTTAACCTCCGTTTGATTTAGTACACGGAGATATTACCATATTTTGGCAAAATTGTCAATGATTTATTGTCAAAAACTGTAAAAAGTTTTTCGCATTTTTCGACCCGTAAAGCCAAAAATCACTTATGCGGCAGGTCTTTCTCCGTTTTTCAGCGTATCCAGCGTATCCAGCATCCTCCCGGCAAATATCGCATAGCCCTGTTTAGGGTCATTAACGAAAACATGGGTTACTGCACCCACAAGCATTGAGTTCTGGACTATCGGTGAACCGCTCATTCCGCGAAGAATTCCCCCCGTTTTTTCAATGAGCCGCGGGTCGGTTACCTTGATTATCATATTTCTGGAAGAAAGATCGGATGAGGGATAAATTTTGATTATTTCAATATCATAATACTGCGGCTCGTTTTCATCAATGGTTGTTACCATCTGCGCCTTGCCCGGCTTTATTTCGCTCTCAAGGGCAACGGGCAGCGTTTTCGCTCCCGAGGGACGGATAAGCTCTCCGAAAACACCTGTTTCGTGATTAACACGAAGGCTGCCTAAAGCAACATCCGAAAACACTCCGCAAAGCTCGCCCGGGTTGCCTGCGCTGCTCTTATAGAAGCCGTTAACTCTCGCTCTGACTGCTTCTCCGTTATTCAGCGGCATTATTTTGCCCGTGTCAACATCGCATACGCCGTGGCCGAGACCTGCAAACATTCTTGAGGAATCATCATAAAAGGTTACGGTTCCTATGCCTGCGGAGCTGTCTCTGACCCATATGCCCGCTTTATATTTTCCGTTAACCGACATTGCGGGTTTTAGTTTCAGGTTTGCCGTTTCTCCGTTTCGGTCAACGGTCAGCCGAAGCTCCTTTCCCTGCGATTGCTCAACCGCATCGGTGAGCTGCTGAGAATTCAAAACAGGCTTATCGTTTATATGCGTTATTATATCTCCGCTTTTTATCCCCGCCGCGCTCGCAGGGTCTGCCGAGCCTGACGAGGTTGTTACGCTGTCCATGCCGACAACTATGACACCTTTGGTATAAAGCTTTATACCGAAAACATTGCCGCCGATGCCGACATATCTGCGCTTGGTTGCATTGACCGTTACTTCTTTGACGGGAATAACGCCCAGCGCCGTTACGCGGGTTTTATATTCACCGCCTGCGCCGCTTGAATCTGCGGGGCTTATCCGCTCGCTCTCCTGAGCCGAAAAAATGCCGCTGAGCTCAATGCTTTCATCTGCGGCAATATTAAATTCATCGGGAATGGCCGTCGCTCCGTAGATAACTGCGGAATAAGCTCCGATGCTAAGCACAAGAAAAACTACGCTCAGAGCTTTAAAAAAACGCTTCATCTTTCACCTCCGTGTTTGATTTTTCGCTCCGCTTTTTTGCGAAGCATTAATAATTTGGCTCGCCGACGCCGCAAAAAAACGCGGATAATTACGCCGTAAAAATTTTTCTCGTTTTCAATTTTTTTATTCGCGCAGACGCCGAAAAATCCGATTCAGGCGCTCATAATATCTAAAGGGTCATCAAAAATTATTTGACATATACCCCCATAGGGTATATAATTAAATCAAATTTATGAAAGGCGGTTTCGGAACTATGGAGCACGAATGTATGTGCCGCAAAACAAAAGAGAGAACCGATGAAGAATACAGAAGCCTTATCAACAGGCTGAACAGAATTGAAGGGCAAATCCGCGGAATAAAAGGTATGGTTGAAAAAAGCGCATACTGCACGGACATTCTGATTCAGTCAAGCGCGGTGTCGGCGGCAATCAACGCCTTTAACCGTGAGCTGCTTGCAAATCATATCAAAACCTGCGTTGCGCGGGATATCCGCGACGGAAAGGACGAAACCGTTGACGAGCTTGTTGCAACGCTGCAAAAGCTTATGAAATAGGTGTGAAAATGGAAAAATACGATATTGCGGGAATGAGCTGCGCCGCTTGCAGTTCAAGAGTTGAAAAGGCAGTTTCAAAGCTCGGCGGAGTTACCGAATGTTCGGTAAATCTGCTGACAAACTCAATGGTTGTTGACGGAACGGCAAGCACGGCAGAAATAATTGCGGCTGTTGAAAAAGCGGGCTACGGCGCGTCTTTGAGCGGAAGCAACAGCGCAAAGCCCGAAAAAAGCGGCGATATATTAAAGGATAAAGAAACTCCCGTTCTTAAAATGCGCTTGGCGGCATCGGTAATTTTTCTTGCCGTGCTGATGTATTTTTCAATGGGGCATATGATGTGGGGCTGGCGCGTGCCCGCGCTTTTTGCCGAAAATCACATAGCAATGGGCGTTTTACAGCTCTTGCTGACAATCATTATAATGGTTATAAACCAAAAATTCTTTATAAGCGGTTTTAAAAGCGTAATACACGGCGCGCCGAATATGGACACTCTTGTTGCCCTCGGCTCGGGCGCTTCGTTTATTTACAGCGTTTATGCGCTTTTTGCAATGATTGCCGCCCACGGAGCGGGCAAGCACGCGGCGGCCGCAGAATATATGAATGAATTTTATTTTGAATCGGCGGCAATGATTTTAACACTGATAACCGTCGGCAAAATGCTTGAAGCCCGTTCAAAAGGAAAAACAACCGACGCTTTGAAAGGCTTGATGAAGCTTGCACCGAAAACAGCGACCGCCGTTATTGACGGAAAGGAAATAACAGTTCCCGTTTCCGAAATCAAAGAGGGAAGCATTTTCGCTGTCAGACCGGGCGAAAGCATACCTGCCGACGGAACGGTTATTGAGGGCGGCGCGGCTGTTGACGAGTCCGCGCTGACGGGTGAAAGTCTGCCCGTTGACAAAGCAGTCGGCAGCAGCGTTTCCGCCGCAACAATCAACAAATCGGGCTATATGAGATGCGAGGCGGTCAGAGTCGGCGAAGACACGGCTCTTTCGCAGATAATTAAAACCGTCAGCGACGCCGCCGCAACAAAAGCTCCGATTGCCAAAATTGCCGATAAGGTTTCGGGCGTTTTTGTGCCGATTGTTATTGCCGTAGCTGCGGTAACGGTTATTGCGTGGCTAATAGCGGATGAAAGCTTCGGCTTTGCGCTTGCACGCGGAATTTCCGTGCTTGTAATAAGCTGCCCCTGCGCTCTCGGACTTGCAACACCCGTCGCCATAACGGTAGGCAGCGGAGTCGGCGCCAAAAACGGAATTCTGTTTAAAACCGCCTCGGCTCTTGAAGAAACGGGCAAGATTAAAATTGCCGTGCTTGACAAAACGGGCACAATAACCGAAGGAAAGCCGAGCGTTACGGACATTATCGCTTTTAACGGTGCTGACGAAAACAGCCTGCTCTCCCTCGCCTGCTCCCTTGAAGAAAAAAGCGAGCATCCTCTGGCAGGAGCGATAGTCGCAAAAGCTCGCGAAAAGAATACGGAATCGGGCAGGGTTGAAGATTTTGAGGTTATCCCCGGCAGAGGACTTAAAGCCCGCCTCGATTCTTCACAGCTTATAGGCGGTAGCCTCGATTTTGTTGCCGAATATGCAGATATAAACGAAAGCATCAGAAACACCGCTTTTTCTCTTGCGAACAGCGGAAAAACTCCAATGCTTTTTGCAAAGGACGGCGCGGCGGCGGGAATAATCGCCGTTGCCGATACCGTCAAGGAGGACAGCCCCTCCGCAGTCAATGAGCTTCACAAAATGGGCATAAAAGTTATTATGCTCACGGGCGATAACGAAAAAACGGCTGCGGCAGTCGGAAAAGCCGCAGGTGTTGACGAGGTTATTGCGGGAGTTTTGCCTGACGGAAAGGAAAGTGTCATTCGCTCACTCCAAAAGCAGGGTAAGGTTGCCATGGTCGGCGACGGAATAAATGATGCACCCGCGCTGACCCGAGCGGATATCGGCATTGCCGTAGGCGCGGGAACCGACATTGCAATCGACGCCGCAGACATAGTGCTGATGAAAAGCAGCCTGCTTGATGTTCCCGCGGCAATCCGCCTGAGCCGAGCGGCTCTGAGAAATATCCGTGAAAATCTGTTTTGGGCGTTTGTTTACAATATCATCGGAATTCCCCTTGCCGCAGGCCTGTTTATCCCCCTACTCGGCTGGAAGCTGAATCCGATGTTCGGGGCCGCCGCAATGAGCCTTTCAAGCTTCTGCGTTATTGCAAACGCTCTGAGGCTGAATTTCTTTAAGCCACACGGCTCAAAGCATAAATCAGATATAAAAACAAATTCAAAGGAGAAAAAAGCAATGGAAAAAACAATGAAAATTGAAGGAATGATGTGCGCTCACTGCGAAGCGAGAGTAAAAAAAGCTCTTGAAGCAGTCAGCGGAGTTGAAAGCGCGCTTGTCAGCCACGAAAGCGGAACGGCGGTTGTAACCCTTAGCTCGGCAGTTGAAAACGAAGCTCTGAAAAACGCCGTTGAAGCTCAGGACTATAAGGTGATGGGAGTTGAACACAATATGCCGAAAATTTGATATTACGGCGTATTTTCACTTTTTCACCGTTGTCGGGCGTCAGCCCGACTGCCGTCTCAAAAGCAAAAATTCATCCGTACTCTCTGCATTTTCGGTGCAGAGCAGTTTAAAACGAGTATATTTTTGTATGAACAAGGCACAAAATCGCCGCCATACTTCCGTATGGCAAGATTTTTAACGCTGTTCAGGCGAAAATAGACCGTTTTAAACCATATCGGGTTCGACTCCCATCACCTTAAAGTAACCGATATTCGCTGAACTCGGTTGACAAACAGAGCGTCAAGTGCTAATATTTAACTGCTAATTGAATATTATGGCATAAAACAGGGAAAGCACGGTGCAAATCCGTCGCAACAGCCATTGCCGTAACAGTCGGAACGCCTGTTAATGCCGTGATATTGTTAGGCGCCTTCGGGCAGAGGAGGGCGGCATAACGGATTTTCAGCCCTGATGCAGCAGGGTCTTTGAGCGTTTTGCGCCTCTCCGTCGGTTCGGAGGGGCGATTTTCATTTCAGAAAGGAAGCAAAATATGAAAAGCAGAAAAATCACCGTGAAAATCTGTTCTCTTATGCTTGCGCTGGCGATGGCGCTTTGCTGCCTGCCTGCGGCATTTGCAGCAGAGGACGAAATCACAATCAGCTTCAGCTTCTTTGACGGAGCTGTTGTAATCCCCAAAGGCGAGCTTAAAGTAACCGACGGCATTGCTGAAAAATACGGCTATCAGCTCTCCGAAAAAGACCATAACGGGAATGAAATTAACGGCATAACCGTTTTTGACGCCATCGTTGCCGCGCACGAAAGCTATTACGGCAGCAGCTTCACAGCCGAAACAAGCGGCGATTATCTTTCAATGACAGGCGGCTTCATAACCAAAGCTTTCGGAAAAGCAACAAGCGCGCTTGGCTTCTGCGTTAACGACGCCGTTCCTCACGACGATATTTACATTGACGCTTACGGCGGCTACACGGGCTATACCAGCGACACTGCTTTGATAAAAGCAAACGATTATGTTTCTCTTTACACATATAAAGACAGCTACTATGCGGATTATTACATAACTCCCGACAAATCCGACATCAGCGTTCAGGCTAACGAGGAATTCACCCTTTCGGTAAAAGGATACAGCGTTATGTATTACGGCTGTTCAAAGGACGAAAGCCGTGAGGCTATGACAAATCCCATGGCAGGTCTTTCCGTATATACCACAAAGGATTTCAAACTTTACAGCGCTCTCGGAACACTTGATGAAAACGGAAGCATAACTCTTTCGTTTGATAAGCCCGAAACCGTTTATCTGTGCATTATGGGCGATTTTGAAGATCCCGCTCTCGGAACCGTGCCCGTTGTTGCAAACTGGTGCAAGGTAACGGTTACCGAGCCTGTGCCCGCTCCCGACCCCGAGCCCGAAACCGAGGACTCATTCTATCTGCCGAAGAATATCAGCGCAAAGCTTAATGCCGACCCCGAAAACGGCATAATAACTCTCACCGTAAACCTTGACTTCGCCGATATCAAAGGCAATGCACCCGACAAAAGCGAGTCTTTCTCCATAACGGTAAACATAAGCTGGTTCAGCAGAATTATTGAGTTTATCGCAGGTATTTTATGATGAAAAGGATTAAGCTGCTTACCGCTCTGCTTCTGAGCGCAATTATATTTATCTCGGCTGTTATTCCTGCTTCGGCACAGATTACGGCAAAGGAAACACCCGTCAATGCCGAGGAAACCCGTCTTAAATGGTCGCTTAAAATCGGCTCGGGCTACCGTGACGCGCCGAGCGTGCCGACGGTTGACGGCAATTTTGTTTTTGTTATGAGCCGAAACAAGCTTTATAAAATAAGCGCAGACAGCGGAGAAATAATCCAAAGCGTTCAGATGGCTTCGGAGCCGAGCTTCGGCTACACCCCCGTCACCGTTGCCGACGGCAAAATCTTCTGCCCGCTTGAAAACGGAATAATTCAGGCATTCGACAGAGAAACAATGAATTCACTTTGGTTAAGCTCCGACCCTCTCGGCGGTCAGGCTCTGACCCGCGCCGTTTTCAGTGACGGTTTGCTCTACACGGGCTTTTGGAACGATGAGGAGCTTGACGCAAACTTTGTTTGCCTTGACGCCCAAACGGGAGAAGCAGAATGGAGCTACACACGCAAGGGCGGATTTTATTGGTCGGAATGCTTCGTTAACGGCAGCTTTGCCGTTGCGGGCGGAGATAACGGCTCTGCCGACAATGAGGCGGCGGGAAGCCTTGTTTGCTTTAACAGGCTGACGGGTGAAATAACCGACACGGTTGAAATTATCGGAGATCAGCGCAGCGGAATTGCCGAGGATAACGGAAACCTGTTTTTCGTTACCAAGGCGGGCTATTTCTGTAAAATCCCGCTCACAAGCGGCGGAAAATTCGGAAATCCCGAATTCCTCAAGCTTTCGGGCGCTTCCACCTCAACCCCGACCGTGTGCAACGGCAAAGCCTATATTGGCGTTCAGCAAAAAGGCTTCAGCGGCAGTATTAACATAATTGACATTAATACCATGAGCGTTATCCGGGACATTCCGACGGGCGGATATCCGCAAAGTGAATTGCTTATCTCAACGGCTTATAAAAACGAAGGCGGCAAGGTTCTGATTTATTCGACATATAATTCCGCTCCCGGCGGCATAAGCGTTATAACGGACGGTTCAAATATTGACGCGCCCGCCGCAGAGCAGCTTTTTGTTCCCGAAACGGCGGCGCAGGGCTACTGCATAAGCCCGATTGCCGTAGGCGATGACGGAACGCTGTTTTATAAAAACGATTCGGGAACGGTTTTTGCTCTTGAAAAAACAGAAAAAGAAGAGCCCGCCGAAAAATCGTTTTTCGACAGGCTCCTCGATTGGTTCAAAAATATTTTTACTTCAATTATCAGATTTTTTGCATCGATAATCAAAATTTTCACAAACGGTCGGTGATATAAGATGAAAAGAATAACCGCCCTGCTGATGACATTTGTCTTTCTCTTTGTCTGCGCTTCCTGCAAAAAAACTGCGGAGGAAATCGCAACTACAACTGCCGTAACATACGAAACAAACAGCGGAAATAATCAAAGTGAAAGTTCCGAGTCAGCCGTTAATGAGAACAAATCAAGCTCTGAAAGCGGCATTGCTCACAGCGAAAGATCAAAAACCGCGCCATCCTCTGCGGCAACGCTCAAAGCAACGGCTTCGGCTGTTGTTACAACTCTTAAAACAACCGCCGCAAGGGTTAAGCGCACAACGGTGAGAACCCCTTATGTTGAGCCGACCGACCCCGAAACCGCGGCAAAATCAACCGAGGCTCCGAAAACCACTTCTGTTCAGGAAAGCAAAACCGCCGCACCCGAAAGCCACACGGCGCAAGCTCCCGTAATCATTCAGCCGCAAAAGCACACATGCACAATATCAATAAGCTGTTCTTCGGTGCTTGCAAATACTGACAAGCTTAAAAAGGAAAAAGCGCCTTTCGTGCCCAAGGACGGAATGGTTTTAAGAGAAACAACCGTTGAATTCACTCCGGGCGAAACCGTTTTCGATATTCTCAAAAGGGCGTGCGCGGCGGGGCATTGCGCGGATAACTGCAAATACTGCCAAGCGGGCGGAATACAGCTTGAATTTGAATACACTCCCGGCTATGACAACTATTATATCGAGGGAATTCATCAGATTTACGAAAAGGACTGCGGTTCAAAATCGGGCTGGATGTATAAGGTCAACGGAGCTTTTCCGAATGAGGGGTGCAGCTCTTACACCGTTAAAGACGGCGACAAAATAGAGTTTGTTTACACCTGCGATTTGGGAAACGATGTCGGAGCTTAAAAACGGTTAAAAAGAAACATTAAATTTTGATTTTAACTTTAAATACTGTGTTAAAATGGCTTGTATCGGTTGAATTTCCAATACAAGCCATTTTCCTTTATATTCGTTTCTTTTGGTCTTCGCTTAGTGCGAAAGCCCCTTAATTATGTCCTCTGCCGCCGCAAGGGATATTCTATATAAATCCTCACGGCAGGTTTTTATTACTTCTTCAAACGGATTTTCTTCTTTACAAGCAAAATAAAGCCTGCTTATTCCGAGCTTCTTTATTTCTTCCGCTCCTTCTCCCTTGCTTCCGCAGATTGCAATCGCTTTTTTGCCCCGAGCCGCCGCCCTTGCGGCAACTCCCGAAACAACCTTTCCGCCTGCGCTCTGAAAATCAAGCCTGCCCTCGCCCGTTATAATCAAATCGGCTTGCGAGGCTTTTTCATCAAAATCCGCCGCGTCAAGGATAATGTCTATCCCCTTTTTAAGCTCCGCGCCGAGAAATGCCGCCGCTCCTGCGCCCAATCCTCCTGCTGCACCCGCTCCTTTCATTTCGGCAATGTTTATATTCAAAGCCCTTTCAATGATTTCTGCCGAGTGCCGCAGACCCAAATCAAGCCGCCTGACCATTGCTTCGTCCGCGCCCTTTTGCGGAGCAAAAACATAAGCCGCGCCGTTTTTTCCGAAAAGCGGATTTTCAACATCACAAGCCGCCGTCACGGGAATTCCGAGCGGTTTTTCGGGCGGATAAACAGCCGCCGTTTCGCAAAGTGTTGCGCCGACGGGCACAAAAAGCTCGCCGCTTGCCTTCATGAACCGCCAGCCGAGAGCCGCCGCCATGCCGAAGCCGCAGTCATTGGTTGCGCTGCCGCCGAGCCCGAGCAAAATTCTTTCCGCGCCGTTTTGCGCCGAATTCATAATAAGCTCGCCTACGCCGTAGGTTGTTGCCCTCTCGGGATTTTTCCTTTCGCCTGCAAGCGGAAGCCCCGCACAGGCGGCAGTTTCAATAACAGCCGTTTTATTATCAAGCATCAGATATTCGGCGGTCATTTTCTCTCCGAAAACTCCGCTGACGCGAGCCTTCACCGTTTTGCCGCCGCATATTTGCTTCAAACAGGTGCAAAGCCCCTCGCCGCCGTCGGCAGCAGGGAGCTTTGTTATTTTTATATCTTTAATTGTTTCTTTAAAAGCGCACCCGATAATATCACAGACCTCATCGGCAGTCAGAGTGCCCTTGAAGCTGTCAGGCGCAATAAGAACAGAATACACGGAAATCCCGCTTTCTATTTTATTCAGCCGAAGCCTTTCTTATGTATCTCTTGAAGAATGCAACGCCGGGAGCAATGGTATCAACGGGAATTCTCTCGTTTGTTGCATGAGTGCAGCGAAGCAGACCGACCGTTACTTTATAGGGAGAATAGCGGTAGATGTTCTCGCATATCGGCTCATAGTAGCAAGCATCCGTGCCGCCCATTACGAGGTAGGGAGCAACAACGCTGTTGCTGTTATCCTGCATGCAAAGCTCTTCAATGATTTTGAAGGCTCTTGAATCGGTCGGTGAGAATTTTGAAGCTTCCTTGGCTTTGAGAACCTTAACTTCAATATCCTTGTTTCTGCAAACCTTGCGGATATGATTTTCAACATCCTTAACGGTAACGCCGGGCATCTGCCTGAAATTGACGATTACGCTTGCCTTTTGCGGCAAAACATTAGCCGCGGGGCTTCCCTCAGCCATGGTAACGGCAGTCGTAGTCCTGACAAGGCAGGCGGCGGGCGGAATCTGCTTCATAACAGCTTTGATAACGGGCTGAAGAAGCGGAATGTTGCAGGTAACAAGCCTTGCGGGGTAAGTGCAATTTCTGCCGAGACCCGAGAAAAGGTCTCTGACAAACGGCAGCAATTCAGCCTTAAACTGATGATTTTCGAGATCCTTGATAACCTCAGCAAGCTCGCCGAGAGCGGAGTGCTTGGGGGGCTGAGATGAATGACCGCCCTTTGCGGTAACGGTTATTTCATAATCGGTGTAGCCTTTTTCAGCTATGCCGACGCCGACAAGCTCTTTATTTTCAAGAATACCTTTAATATTAATCGGAAGAATTGCGCCGCCCTCGTCAATAATGCTGTCAAAATGAATTCCTCTTGCTTTAAGAGTTTCCATTATCGCTTTTGCGCCGCCGTTGCCCGAAGCAACAACCTCTTCATCCTGACCGAAGAGCAAGTAAACATCTCTCTCGGGAATAAAGCCCTCTTCAAGCAGGGTTTCAACCGCTTCCATAACGCCGATAAGATGGTTTTTCATATCGAGCGCGCCTCTGCCCCAAATAAATTCGCCGTCATTAAAGCCCTCAAAAGGAGGATGCTCCCAATCGGCTTCCGTACCCGATGAAACGGGAACGACATCCTGATGAGAAAGCAGACCTATCGGGTCAAGCTCGCTTTTTGTTCCTTTCCAATGATAAATCAGGCTTGCTTCGTTGATAACCTCTTTGGTGAGATTTTTGTGAATAAGCGGATAAGCTTCTTCAAGGAATTTATGGAATTTTTCAAACTGTGAAAAATCAACCTTTTCCTTTTCGGGATAGCTGACCGTCGGAATGGAGATTGCCTTTGAGAGATTTTCCTGCGCTCTCTTTGCGTCAACCTTTTCCTCGGAGGCTTTGCCGTAATCTTTCTTTTCGGGAACAAATTTTGCCGCTTTAATCGCCGTTATTGCGGCGGCAGCAAGCACCGCGCCCGAAACAATGTAACGCCACATATATGTCATCCTTTCTCAACATTTATCAAACATAAAACTTCCTGCTGACCCACGCTTTCAGCCGCCTGCTCTTTGAAAGAGCAGCGAAAAACACCGTGAGCGGTATACAGCAGGCAGTTACAGCAAGCGAAATCCATATCTGCAATTTATTATTATAAAACATATTGAAACAGATTTCAACAACAAAACTGATAATATTTATCGCCGTGAGCACGGCAATGGCTTTCAAAGACCTGCTTCTCGGCTTTTTCAGCCAAAGCAGAAACAGCGCCGAAACTACCCACAGAGAAACAACAACGGGCAGCGCAACGGCAGAAAACCAACCTGTGCTCTCGCTTTTTATTCTTATCAGATTAAGAAATGCCGCAAGCGACACCGCATCAATCGTAAGAAGCAAAAGCGGCAGAGGCTTTTTCCAAAGAAGCGGAAACAGAAACCAAATCCAAATCAAAGCGCTTGCCGACGCTATATAAGTAACCGCTCCCGTGTGAAAAAATGCGAAATCCAAAACGGAAAGAACAATATTCGGAATAAGCATTGCTATTGAAACAACAAAGACAAAATACCGTTTGTCAGCCGATTCGGGAATATTGAAATTTTCGGGATAAGCGGGCTTCTGCGATTTGCCGCCGCTTTCTCTCGGATTGATAACCGGAGTGTCGCAAAGGGGGCAGGCGCCGCAGCCGTTTTCAAGCTCCACGCCGCAGTTAACGCAATATGACATTGGCATACGCCTCCTTTTCTATTGAATTTCTGTTGCTCTCCACCTTAACGGGTATCCCCTCTTTAATCAGCGCCGTGAAAAGCTCTCTTTGAATTTTGGGGTCTTTGTAAATATTGGAAACCGTTATCGCAAGCGTACCTTTAAACGAAAGCGCGGCGCACCGCGAGCCGTTAAGTCTGCCGGGACCCATCATTATCATCATTTTTTCAATATATTGCTCCATTTCGGCAGGCATTCTGATTATTCCGACATTTGAAATAACCGCGCTGACACCCTTTTCACCCGTCAGCTTGAAAACCATTCCGATGCCGAAGTCTTTGAGCACCAGCGGCAAAATCCTCATAATCGGGTTTTTTTCAAGCCCGATATTTCCCTTCATCATAGCTCTGAGCTCTTTTTCGTTGTTAATGTAGCGCAGATAAAGGGAAACAAGGCGGATAATTTCGGGCAGAGTGTATTCTCCCCTTTTCGGGTCGATATTGAAAGAATAGCAGAGCGAAAAATTACGCAGGGTTTCGCTCGCAAAGGTGTTGCGAAGATTAACGGGAATCTGAACTCCGATTTCCTTTTGCGTTTTGCCCTCTTCCTTTTGAATGTTATACATTACCCAGAGCAAAACGGCAGCTATATATTCCGTAACGGTAGCTCCGTGAGCCTTTGCTCTTGCTTTTATTGCTTCAACGGGAATATAACCCGTTGTTACATTAACATAATGCTTCGGTAGCTTTTCGCCCCTGTAATGATAAACGAATTTTTTCAGCCGCTTTGCCTTGGCATCCGATTTTGCATATTTCAGATAGGAATCTTCCCTTTCTTCAATGCGCGGCTTTTCGTTGATATCATAAACGCTTTCACCGCTCGGAATTTCCTTGCCCGTCAGGCGAAGATAAACCGCCGTTAAGGTCATCAGAAAGCGTGAAGCGCCGAAGCCGTCGGTTATGGCATGATAGAATTCGGCGGAAATTCGGTTTTCATAGTAATAGATACGGAAAAGATAGCCCCTGTTTTCGTCCCACCTGACTCTGTGGCAGGGGTTGGCGATATCGGGCATAACAGGCGGAGCGCCGTTGGGATTTTTTTCAAGATAGTGCCAGAAAAAGCCCGTTTTCATCCGCACATTGAAGCACGGGAAGCGCGGAACCGTCATTTCAAGAGCTTTTTCGAGAAGCGACGGATCGATTTTCTCCGTGAGCGTAACCGACATCCTGAAAATATTTGACCATGTTGATGTATTCTGACCCGGAAAAATTTTTCCCGCATTGTCAAGCTTATACCAAGGTCTTTGGCGCAGCGGTGTTTCAGACTTCATTTATGCCTCCCTGTCAAAAGAAACTGAGCTGTGTTGTTTTGGGCAAGGAATCGAGCGCTCCGCCCTCCTCCAAAGCGGCAATAATCGATTTGGAAACCCCGGAGCGCATCTGCAAATCCTCAATGGAAAGGAATTCTCCGCCGCCGTCGTTTTTAGCCGCTTCAAGGCTTTGCGCCGCAGAGCCTCCGCAACCGGCGATTGCCGAAAACGGCAGACGGATTTTTCCGTCCTCAATCACATATTTATTTGCCGTGGATTTATAAATATCTATCGGCAGAAGCTCAACACCTCTTGCCATCATCTCATTGATAACCTGCAAGGAGGTGAAGGTGCCCTCCTCCTTGGCTGTTGCCGCCTTAACCTTCATTTTGGCGCTTATTTCGTCCATTTTCTTTCTGACGGCGTCTCTGCCTTTGAGAACCGTTGCCGTGTCAATATCCTCTCCGCGAACCGTCATATAGGTTGCATAGTATTCAAGAGGATAATAAAGCTTGTACCACGCAAGGCGCAGAGCCGCAATAACATAAGCCGCGGCGTGAGCCTTGGGGAACATATATTTTATCTTCATGCAGGAATCGATATACCATTGGGGAACGCCATTGTCAATCATCGCTTGCTTATGCTCATCGGTGAGCAGAGTTGTTGACTTTCCTTTACGGACAATCTCCATAATTTTGAAAGCCATTCCCTTTTCGACGCCCTTGTGGATAAGATAAACCATAATGCTGTCACGCGTTCCGATAACCTCGGAAATCGTGCAGGTTCCGTTCTTTATCAATTCCTGTGCGTTACCTATCCAAACATCGGTGCCGTGAGAAAGACCCGATATCTGAAGCATATCGGAAAAATTCTTGGGTTGGGATTCAATGAGCATCTGGCGGACAAACGGAGTGCCGAGCTCGGGCAGAGAAAGTGTGCCCGTTTCGCAGTCGATATCCTCTCTCGTTATTCCGAGCGGCTCGGGCGAGGTCAAAAGCTCATAAAGCTTCGGGTCGCACACATCGGCGTCCATAACCGAGATGCCCGTCATATCTTCAAGATGCTTATAGAAAGTCGGCACATCATGGCCGAGATTATCAAGCTTCAAAATCGTATCGTGAAGCGAATGGAAGTCAAAGTGAGTGGTTCTGTGAACCGAATCCGCGTCATCGGCGGGGTGCTGAATGGGCGTGAAATCCTCGGCGTCCATATCCGCGGGCACAACAACCATGCCGCCCGGGTGCTGACCCGTTGTGCGCTTAACGCCTACACATCCCTGAACAAGGCGCTCCTCCTCGGCTCTTGAAATTGTCATTCCCTTTTCTTCAACCCACTTCTTAACAAATCCGAAAGCGGTTTTATCGGCAAGAGTGCCTATTGTGCCCGCCTTGAAAACATGAGATTTTCCGAAAAGCTCCTCGGTATATCTGTGAGCATAAAACTGATATTCGCCCGAGAAGTTAAGGTCGATATCGGGCTGTTTATCGCCGTTGAAGCCGAGGAAGGTTTCAAACGGAATGTCGTGACCGTCGCGGTGCATGGGCTTGCCGCAGACGGGGCAGTTTTTCGGCGGCATATCAAAGCCCGAGCCGTATTCACCCTTGAGGAAAAATTCGCTGTGCTTACAGCTTTCGCAGATATAATGCGGCGCAAGCGGATTAACCTCGGAAATGCCCGCCGCAAACGCAACGAATGACGAGCCGACGGAACCTCTTGAGCCGACATAATAGCCGTGCTCCATTGAGTTCCAAACCAGCTTTTGAGCGATTATGTAAAGAACGGCAAACCCGTTTTTGATAATGGAGTCAAGCTCCTTATCGAGCCTCTCCCTGATATATTCGGGCATGGGATTGCCGTAATATTCCTGCATTCTGTCATAGCAGATGCGGCGAAGCTCCTCGTCGGAGCCTTCAATCTTAGGCGGATATGTTCCGTCGGGAATGGGCTTTATCTCCTCGCACATATCGGCTATAAGGTTGGGATTTTTTACAACCACTTCATAAGCCGTATCCTCGCCGAGATAGGCGAATTCATCAAGCATATCCTGCGTTGTTCTGAAATAAAGCGGAGCCTGCTCTGCGGCGTCCTTAAAGCCCTGACCCGTCATCAGAATTTCGCGGAACACCTTATCGCTCTCATCCATAAAGTGGACATCACCTGTTGCCACAACGGGCTTGCCCATCTCATCGGCAAGATGAATGAGCCTGCGGTTAAGCTCGTTAAGCTCCTCCTCGGAGTCAACCATACCCTCGCGCACCATAAAGGCGTTATTGCCGTTTGGCTGAATTTCAATATAGTCATAAATCTCCGCCATTTCAAGCAGACATTCCTTTGACCTGCCCGAAAACATCGCCTGATAAAGCTGACCCGCTTCGCAGGCACTGCCGACGATAAGCCCCTCTCTGTGAGCCAGCAGCTCGCTTTTGGGTATTCTCGGATGGCGGTAATAATATTCAAGATTTGATTTCGTGATAAGCTGATAAAGATGCTTCAAGCCGACTTTATTCTTAGCAAGGATTATCATATGATAGGTCGGCAGACGCTTCGGGTTAACGGGAATCATCTTATTGATATCCGAAACCTTTTCAACTCCCTTTGCCTCGCAAAGCTCAATCAGCTTTTCAAAAATGCCTGCAAGCGCACCCGCGTCCTCATCGGCTCTGTGATGGTCAAACTTCGGGAGCTTGAAATGGTTGGAAAGCGAATCAAGCTTATAATTCTTAATGCCCTCGACAAGGCTCTGAGCCAAAACGAGAGTATCGATATGCGAATAATTGTATTCAATTCCGTTTCTTTGGCAGGCGTATCTGATGATACTTGTATCAAACGACGCATTGTGGGCAACAAGCACGCCCTCGCCGCAGAATTCAAAGAATTTTCTGACCGCCTCGCCCTCCTTGGGCGCACCCGCAACCATACGGTTATCAATACCCGTCAGCTCGGTTATCTTGGCGGGAATGGGCTTTTCGGGGTCAACAAAGGTCTGAAATCTTGCCTTTTCCGCGCCGTCAACATATTTAACCGCGCCGATTTCGGTCAGCCGTTCTCTGTCGGTTCTCAGACCCGTTGTTTCAACATCAAAAACAATAAAGGTTCCGCTCAGCGGCATATCGCTCTCGCCCGTTACGATTTTTACGGAATCGTCAACATAATATGCCTCCATGCCGTAAATAACCTTTATGCCGTTTTTCTTTGCCGCCGCTGCCGCCTCGGGGAAAGCCTGCACAACTCCGTGATCGGTTATTGCAACAGCTTTGTGCCCCCACTTTGCCGCTCTTGAAACGAGCTTTTCGGCGCTCGTCATTCCGTCCATGGCGGACATATTGGTGTGCATATGCAGCTCAACGCGCTTTTCGGGCGCGGTATCCTCAACCGCCAGCTCGTCAATGAGCATAACGGAATTTGCCTTTATGCAATAGGTTTTTATATAGTCGTCATATTCAATATGGCCGCGCAGCATAACAACCTTGCCGTCTTTTATGTTATCAACAAGCTGCTCGCAGTTCTGCGCCGCTTCAAAGATTTTGACGGTGTAGGAATTGGTTTTGTCGGTTATATTGAAATTGATTATTTTTCTTTTTCCGTCTCTCGTATCGCGGATATCAAGGGAGAATACCCGTCCCCAAACTGTTACATTGCCGTCCTCTATTGAAACTCCGCTGAGCGGAACGGGCTTTGACTTTATCTTATTGCCGTAAATGACCTTTGCATTAGTCAGCGAAATGGGCAAATCGTCATATTCGGCAACGGGCTTTTTGGGCTTCTTAACTTCCTCAGCGGCAGGAATTTCAATCTTGATACTGCTGCTTTGCATACTGACATATTCGGGGGAATCCAGCTTTGCGCCCTGACCCTCTCCGATTATCTCAACGCTCACGGAAACACCGAAATGCTCCGAAATATATCTTGAAAGAAACTCCCTTGCTCCCGCCTCGCAGAGAATATCCGCGCCGTTAAGCACGGTGATTTCAACCTTATCGGCGGAGAAAACAAATTTGGAGTTTTCCAAAAATCCGTTGGCGGCAGGTATGTTTTCTTTTAACGCTCTTATAAGCTGCACCCTGCATTTTTCATCGAATGCACTTGCAGGATAATAAGCGTCAATTATAACCTTATTAAGCCCGAGAGCATTTTTTATTTCGCTCTGAGCGGCGATAATATTGCCGTCCTCAACATAGCTGTCAAAATCCGCATCAATGCTGAGCTTCATTGTGTCCTCATCAAGAAATATGCGTTTAACAAAACCGCCGGAAAGTATTTCTCGCAGCCCGGCGTTTATGTAATCACCTATAAAATTCAAAATTCGAGTATCCTGCATTTTTCTCTCCAAAGCAAAGGGCAGATATTATCTGCCCGTTTTTTAAAGCTTTTCTATTTCTTCAACAAGCCTGTCAATCGCCTCATTCTCGGCAACCTTGCAGACTATTTCACCTTTTTTGAATATCAGCGCGCAGCCGTCGCCGCCCGCTATTCCGATATCTGCCTCTCGGGCCTCGCCCGGTCCGTTGACCGCACAGCCCATAACTGCAACCTTTATATTTTTCTTGCAGCCCGAAAGCCGTTCCTGTGCCTCGTTTGCAAGTGAAATAAGGTCAATCCTTGTTCTGCCGCAGGTCGGGCAGGAAACAATGTCAACACCCTCTTTTCTTATGCCCACGGCTTTGAGAATTCCGACTGCCGCCGCAACCTCTTTAACGGGATCGTCGGTCATCGACACTCTGATTGTATCGCCTATTCCGTCAAGCAAAAGTGAGCCTATTCCGGCAGAGGACTTGATAAGAGCCATATTGTGCGTTCCTGCCTCGGTAACGCCGAGGTGGAGCGGATAATCGCATTTTTCGGCAACGAGCCTGTATGCCTTAATCGTTATCGGAACGCTCGATGACTTTATGGAAATAACAATATCGTTAAAATCACACTGTTCAAGCAAAGCAACATGCTTCATTGCGCTTTCCGCAAGAGCCTCGGCGCAGGGTGAGCCGTATTTTGCAAGCAATTCTTTTTCAACCGAGCCTGAATTAACTCCAATTCTGATAGGAACGCTCTTTGCCGCACAGGCGTGAGCAACCGCATGAACCTTATCCATTGAGCCGATGTTGCCCGGATTTATTCTGATTTTATCAACGCCCGCTTCAAGCGAAGCAAGGGCAAGGCGATAATCAAAATGAATATCGGCAACAACGGGCACGGAAACATTCTCTTTCAGCTTTTCAATCAGCTTGACCGCCGCCATATCGGGAACGGCGGCTCTGATGATTTCACACCCCGCCTTTTCAAGCTCAACCGCCTGCTTTACACTGCCCTCAATATCGGTTGCGGGGCGGTTAAGCATTGACTGCACGGTTATTCTTTCCGAACCGCCAATATAGATATTGCCGACTTTTACTCGCCTGCTTTTTCTTCTTTCCATTTTTTCAGCCCTTTATCAGTTTCATAATGTCTCCGAATGAGATAACAGCCATCAGAAGCATCAAAAGCACAAGTCCGATTGCGTGAACCCAGCCCTCGTATTTTCTCGGAACGGGCTTTCTGAATATCATCTCAATAAGCATAAAGAACAGTCTGCCGCCGTCAAGCGCGGGCAGGGGTATCAGATTAAACAGACCGATATTTATCGTAATCATTGCCATCAGGGTCAGCAAATAGGTGTAGTCAGTCTGCTTTGTTGCCTCCTGAGCGGCGTCTGCAATATAAGTGACCGTGCCTATCGGACCTGAAAGGTCGCTCAGACCGTATTGACCCGTCACAAGGTCAAGCAGGCTGAGCCATACAATTCTGCCGATTGAAAATGACTCCAGCACGGAGTTTTTGGCAACGGTAAATACCGTCGGCTCAACGCCCCTGATTATGAAATCATAAACTATCGTCAGCCTGCCGTCTTTTTCTATCGTTTGGAATTTTACATCTTTAAGCTCAACCTTTTTACCGTCTCTTTCAACAACAAAATCGAAAACGCCGTCCTTATCCCTCGCCATGAGAAAGCTCAGGTCATATTCGGAATAAACGCGTTTGCCGTTGATTTTTTTAATCTCGTCTTTGACCTGAAGCCCGTATTGACTGCTGACCGCATTTTCTTCAAAAGAATGAATTTCGGGCAGACCGATAAGGTCGGTCTGGCAAAGCATAATCGCCACAACAATAAAGCCGATTATAAGATTAAACACTCCGCCTGCGGCAACGATAATAAATCTCTGCCATGTGGGCTTGTTGCAGAAAGCGCGTTCATTTTCGCTTTCATCGTCCTCACCCTCCATGCTGACAAAGCCGCCTATCGGGAAAAGACGCAGGGCATATTTGGTTTCACCCTTTTTGAATTTAAAAAGAGTAGGTCCCATACCCATTGCGAATTCATTAACCTGAACCTTGAAAAGCTTGGCAAAGATGAAATGACCGAGCTCATGGAAAAATATTATAAAGCCAAAGAAAAGCACAGCCAAAAGAATCGGCCATACTTTTCCCCAAACCGCGGAAGCGGCTATCAGCGGAATGATTTTCATAACAACAACCTTTCTGTGGCGCGGCGCACGGCTTCGTCGGTTTCAAAAACCTGCTCTGCGGTGTAATCGCAGGCATCCGGAACACAGTCAAACGCCGCACCGACAGCCCTTTCTATATCGAGAAAACCTATTGCTCCTTTTCTGAAAAGCTCGTTTGCCTTTTCGTTGGCGGCATTAACAGCCGCAGGGAAAAGACCTCCTTTTTCAAAAGCCTTTCTGCATAAGTTTATGCAGGAAAATGTCTCATAATCGGGCTTTTCAAATGTCAGCACAGCCGCCTGAGCCAAATCAAGCTCTCCGACGGGGCTCGGCACTCTGTCGGGATAGGTCAAAGCATACTGAATGGGAATTCTCATATCGGGCAGACCGAGCTGTGCGATAACCGAATTGTCTGTATATTCCACAAGAGAATGAACTATGCTCTGCCTGTGAACGAGGATATCAATATCAGCCGCTTTCATATCAAAAAGCCAAGCCGCTTCAATAAGCTCAAGCCCCTTGTTCATCATTGTAGCAGAATCGATGGTTATTTTTGCACCCATGCTCCAATTCGGATGCTTCAAAGCCTGCTCAACAGTTACATTTTTAAGCTCATCTCGGGTTTTTCCGAAAAACGGACCGCCCGAAGCGGTAAGAATGAGCTTCTTTATCTGACTTTTGCTTCGGCAGCCCTGAAGCGACTGGAAAATAGCCGAATGTTCGCTGTCAACGGGCAAAATTGAAATTCCTCTTTCACGGGCGGCGTTAATAACTATTTTTCCGCCCGTTACAAGCGATTCCTTGTTTGCAAGCGCCAAGGTGCTGCCTGCATCGATTGCCGCAAGAGTCGGCGCAAGACCGGCTATGCCTACAATGCTGTTAAGCACGGTGTCGGCTTCACAGCGCGCACACTCCTCAACGCCCCGAGCGCCTGAAAGCACCTTGGTCGAAGTATCCGCTACTTTTATTTTCAGCTCCGCAGCCGCCTTTTCATCTGCAAGCGCCGCAATGCGCGGGCTGAACTCCCTTATTTGATTTTCAATTATATCAACCCTTGTACAGCCGCTCAGCGCCTCAATTTTTATCCCCGAAAGGCGGGCAACTTCAAGCGCCTGAACGCCTATCGAGCCTGTTGAGCCGAGAACGGCGAGAGTTTTTGTCATCAAATATCAGTCCTTCAAAAGCCGTTAAATTTCTGCAATGGCAATTCCTATTCTGATAAGCACATATGTTGCGGGCATCGTGAAAAGGAAGCTGTCAATTCTGTCAAGCACTCCTCCGTGACCCGGGAAGAGATTGCCGAAATCCTTTTCGCCGAAATTGCGCTTGATAACGGATGCGGAAAGGTCGCCGCACATTCCGAGAACAGATACAAGTATCGAGCCGAAAAGAATCATCCATACATTGAGCGTATCGTTGTGGAAGAAGAAGCGGTCACAGATAAAATATGTAACTACGCAGAAAAGCACCGTGCCGAAAACGCCGCCGATTGCGCCCTCAACGGACTTTTTGGGGCTGATTTTCGGTGCAAGCTTATGCTTGCCGAACTTGCTGCCGATAAAATATGCCCAAGTGTCACTCATCCACGCGCAGTACATAGCGCAGAGGATTAAAAAGACGCAATGCGAGCGCTGAAAATACTGAGGATATTCAACGCAGAGATCTCTGACTCTGAGCAAAGTGCAGAAGCCGCCCGGAACCGCTATCGAACCGAAAATGGCAAGCGCAACATGCTCAAACTTTGTTGTGTCATAAAACTTGAGCATTATTATCAGCATCAGCATTATATAAATAATGAGAATGACCGAAACGGGCACGGGAATATACTGCTGAAGCTTGAAATCAACATATAAAGGAACTGCCGCCGCAAATATCATTGAGCAAGCGGTAAGAACCTTGTTTTTACATTTTGTAACGCGCATGACCTCATATGCCGCAATAGCCGAGAGAATGCCCATCGGAACACTCATAACTCCGAGATGACCAAGCCCCGTGAAAACGAGCAGCATTATTACAAAAAGCGCGCTTATTACACCTGTTATTATTCTGACTTTCATTATTTTCACTCTCAATTCAAGAATATTTTATTAAATTTATAGTTTTGTTTACCACTCCTTCCGCCGAAATCGGGCAAGCCTTATACTCCGCCGAAGCGTCTGTTTCGCTTGCCGTAGTCTATAATTGCCTTATCCAAATCATCGGCAGTAAAATCAGGCCAAAGTATATCCGAAAACCAAAGCTCGGAATACGCCGCCTGCCAGATAAGGAAATTGGAAAGACGGTATTCTCCGCTGGGTCTGATTATCAAATCGGGATCGGGCAGACCCGCTGTGTAAAGATTGCCGTCTATATCATTCAAAGTTATATCCTGTGCTTTAAGCTCCCCCGCCTGAACCTTTTGTGCAACGGCTCTTACAGCGTGGAGTATTTCGTCTCTGCCGCCGTAATTGACGGCAAGATTTATCGTTATCGTTCTTTTGTCTGCGGAATTTTCTTCTAATTTGCCTATCATATCCACAATGTCGGAAGGCAATGCCGTTCTGTCGCCGATATAGCGGATTCTCATTCCCTTAACGGCGTTTTCTTCTTCTCTTTCCTCTGCCTCTGTCAAATAATCTCTGAAAAGATTCATTATTGCCGCTACTTCGTCGGCAGGGCGTTTCCAATTCTCGGTTGAAAAAGCATAAAAGGTCAGACATTCTATGCCAAGTTCTGCACCGTAATCACAAATTGCCCTGAAAGTTTTGGCTCCCGCCTTGTGACCCTCGCTTCGCGGCAGCCCGCGCTGCTTTGCCCATCTGCCGTTGCCGTCCATAATAATACCTATGTGACGGGGCAGAGAAATATTTTCAAGCATTTCCTTTGTCATTACAAATACTCCTTTTCAGCAAGCAACAATTAATCCTCGGTTTTCTTTATTTGCATAACTGCCGGGCGAAAGACGGCTGAGCCCCGCCTTTCGCCCGCACAGGCTTTGTCAGATTTCCATTATGTCCTTTTCTTTTTCATCAGAAGCCTTATCGATTTCCTTGATATACTTATCGGTTATATCCTGGAGCTTCTTCTCGGCAAACTTGAGGTCATCCTCGGTTATCTCAGATGATTTTTCCATCTTTTTAACCTTATCAATGCAGTCGCGTCTGATGGAACGGATTGCAACGCGGGAATCCTCCGCCATTTTTTTAACATCCTTGCACAAATCCTTACGGCGTTCCTCAGTGAGCTGAGGGAAAACAAGGCGGATAATTCTGCCGTCATTCTGAGGATTGATTCCGATATCCGAAGCCATTATAGCCTTTTCAATCGGATGAAGCGTTGAAGTATCCCAAGGCTGAATGGTCAGAATTCTTGCTTCGGCAACCGAAACAGCCGCCATCTGATTAATCGGAGTCGGCGTTCCGTAATAATCAACCTTAATCTTATCAAGCACAGAGGCGTTTGCTCTGCCCGCTCTGATTGCGGCATATTCAGCGTTGAGAACGCTTACGGTTTTGCCCATTTTTTCTTCTGCTGCTGTAAAAACTTTTTCCATGGGGTTAACCCTCCTTAACTATTGTTCCGATATTTTCTCCGAGAACCGCTTTTACGATGTTCTCCGGATTTTCCAAATTAAAAACAAGAATGGGTATGTTATTATCACGGCAAAGGGAAGCTGCCGTTGAATCCATAACTTTGAGATCCTTTTCAAGAACCTCGCTGTGAGTAACAACATCATATTTAACTGCGTCGGCAAATTTGTTGGGATCCTTGTCATAAACGCCGTCAACATTGGTTGCTTTGAAAATGATATCGGCTTTTATTTCAGCCGCTCTGAGCGCGGCGCAGGTGTCGGTTGAGAAAAACGGATTTCCCGTGCCGCTTGCAAAAATAACAACTCTGCCCTTTTCAAGATGGCGAACAGCTTTGTTTCTGATATATGTCTCTGCTATCTGGTGCATTTCGATAGCGCTCTGAACTCTGACAGGAACCTCCAAACGCTCGAGTGCATCGGCAAGCGCAAGGGAATTCATAACCGTTGCGAGCATCCCGATATGGTCGGCGCGGGTTCTGTCCATATCCCCGCCGGAGCGGCCTCTCCAGAAATTTCCTCCGCCTACAACAAGACCGACCTGAACTCCGAGATCGGTTATTTTTTTAACGGCTGAGCATATGGAATTAATTGTGTCAAAATCAAAGCCGTGACCCTGCCCGCCGGCAAGCACCTCGCCGCTGAGCTTGAGAAGAATACGCTTATAAACAGGCTGCATAACAAACACCGCTTTCTGATAAACTATATTTATTATATTTTACTTTATTTAAGGCTTAGTGTAAAGCGTTATTTTACAATTTATTGATTTTTTTAATACACAATTCCATAATTTTGTAACACTTGATGAATATTTTAACATATTAGTCTCTAAAATGCTTTAACAATCTGTTAAATAAAATAAATAACTTGCCTATTAATCGCTTTTGCGCTATACTAAAATATAATGCTCTTTATTGGAGGATTTGATGTGAAAAATCTTATTTTAAGAAACACTCCCGAAATTGCGGATATGTTTGAGCTGAGAAGCATTGAAAGTGCCGACGGCAAAAACACCTATGAGCTTTTTTGCGAAAACGGCAAAATTATTTTGTGCGGCGACTGCAAAATAAGCCAAGCGATGGCTTACTATGCTTATCTTAAAAAATACTGCGGCGTTAATCTGTCGCATTGCGGAAACACGGAGCTTTCGGTTACCTCCGCTCCTCTTTTTGAGGGCAAAATAACAAAAATTATCCCTCAGAAGCACCGCGCATATATGAACTATTGCACGCTCGGATATTCCTTTGCCTATTGGAAATGGGATAAATGGGAAAAAGAAATTGACTTTATGGCGATGAACGGCATCAATATGCCGCTCTCCGTTGTGGGGAGCGAGGCGGTTTGGTATTACACGATGCGCGACTTTAAATACAGCGAAACGGGCGCGCTTTCATTCCTCTCCGGCCCCGGCTTCTGGCCCTGGCAGCTTATGTCAAACATTACGGGCTATTTCAGCCTGACCGATGTTAAATACATAGAAAGCAGACTTGAACTCGGCAAAAAGATAATCGACCGCGAGGTTGAGCTTGGAATGACGCCCATTCAGCAGGGCTTTGCTGGCACGGTTCCTTCAACCATTTCAAAGCTTTTCAACAAAGTTAAGCTGCGTATGGTTCCGTCCTGGTGCAACTTCCCGATAACCTATCAGCTTGACCCCACCGACCCTGTTTTTAAGAAGTTCGGCACGGCTCTGCTCGAAAAACAGCGTCAGCTTTTCGGCGTGCATCATTATTATGCCTGCGACCCGTTTCATGAAAACGCTCCGTCGGTCAAAACAAAGGATTATCTTTGGAAGGTCGGCAGAGCCATTGACTCTATGTATAAGGATTTTGACAAGGATTCCGTTTGGGTTATGCAGAGCTGGTCGCTCAGAGAGCAGATTGTCAAAGCCGTTCCGAAAGAAAGGCTGCTCATTCTCGACATTGACGGCAGCAAACACAGCCAAACGGATAATTTCTGGGGATATGAGTTCGTGCTCGGCAATATCCACAATTTCGGCGACAGAAACACGCTTCACGGCAGCATAAAAGCTCTTGCCGATAACGCCTATGCTTCGCTTGACTGCGAAAACTGCTCGGGCACGGGTCTGTTTATGGAAGGTATATTCCAAAATCCGCTTTATTATGATTTGGCATTTCAGATGCTCACGGAAAGCTCTGCGATAAATCTTGACGATTGGCTGAAAGACTATGCTTTCCGCCGCTACGGCAGCAAGGAAAAATGCCTCGTTGACGCGGTTAAGCTTCTCGCGGAAAGCTGTTACAGCGAAAGCTGCACGGGGCGCGAAACAGGCTCTGTCATCTGCGCCAGACCCGCAACCGAGCTTCGCCACACGGCTCCCAACGATTTCCGTGAAAGACGGTATGATAACAAAACACTCTTCCGCGCGGCAGAGCTTCTTCTCAGCGCACAGGAAGCCACAAAAGACGGCTATGAATTTGACGCCTGCGACCTTGTCCGTCAGACTTTAAGCAACTATGTTTCGGATCTGTATGACAAGGCAATGTACGGCTTTTACAACAAGGATGTTAATATATTTGAGCGCTCGTCAAACGCTTTTCTGAAAATCTGCGAAGAGCTTGACGGCTTGCTTCAAACAAGACCCGAGCTGACGCTCCATGAGCATCTCAAAGAAGCCCGCGAGCTGGCTTTTACCGAAAAGGACCAGCAGAATTTTGAGCTTAATCTGCTCACTCAGATAACGCTTTGGGGACCGATTTCAAACACGGTCAACTATGATTATGCCTGGAAAGAATGGGGCGGACTTATTAAAACCTATTACCTCAAACGCTGGCAAAGCTTCTTTGAGCGGCTCGCTTATGAATTCCCGAAGCGCGGCAAATTTTCAACCACAACCCGCAAGCAGCATTGCGAGCGCAATATTTACCGCGGCAATCAGTTTTATAAAAGCTATGCGGAATTTGAGAGAAAGTGGCTTTCAACCGCAAATCCCGACGCTCCGAGCGAAGAAAATACGGTTAAAACGGCTCGGGCTTTGATTTCAAAATACAAAAGAGCAATTCTTGAAGACTGAGATATTTTTAGGGGCTGTCGCAATAAGATGAAGAAGCCGTTTTCTTCCGATGCCAGGCGTATGCGATACGCCAAATCGGAAAAAACGGCTAAAAAGAAACATAAATAATTCAATCTTAATTCCATACAAAAAATTAAATGGCTTGTATCGGTTATATTTCCAATACAAGCCATTTTCTTTTATATTCGTTTCTTTTGGTCTTCGCTTAGTGCGACATCCCCTTATATTTGCTCAACAGGCGGCAAGGTGAATTCTACCTTGCCGCCTGATTTCCTTTAAACGAGCCGAAGCCCCCGGCAAAAGCCGGGGGCTTCTTGAAATTATTGTGAGTTATTTACCTGCTTCACCGGTAACCTGATTGATGTTTGTCAAGCCGATTGCGAAGTCCTTAACAAGCGAAGCGTCGTTTGTTGTGATAAATCTGTCGGCTCTGATATTTGCGGCTTTGAACTTATAAGCAACATAGTTGCTGCTGCTCTTAATACTCCAGTCTGTAATACCAACCGCTTCATCCTTAATTGCGGAAGCATCGGTCGAGTTAATTCTCGAGTCGCCGTTAACATCACCGTAAATGATAATGTAGAAGCTCTCAACAAGCTCGTTTGTAACATTATCATAAACCTTAATCTGTGTTCCTGTTCCGGTGTAAGGCTCAAATGTTGTTCCGGCAGGAGTCTTGACATATTCAATCTCTATTCTGCCGTCACCCTGAACATCAATGTAGGTGGAAAGAAGAACTTCTTCTCTGAGTCTGTCCTTCAAACCGTATACGTACCATTCGCTGACGCCATCCTCATAATCGTCAACCGTGCCGCCGGCTCTGTCGATAACCGTGGTGCAGGTGTCGTTCTTCGGGATAAGCATAACCTTTACGCGCTCATAAACCGCATAAAGAGTAACATTTTCAGCGGGCATTGTCATGCTTGTAACAATGCTGTTTGCATCGCCCTCAACTGTTGACCAGCCAAGGAAGGTATGATGCTCATTGAATGTGGGAGCATCTGCGGGGAATACGATTTCTTCGCCGAGCTTATATGTGCCGGTTTCATAATCATATGCCTCTTCGGGCTTAACAATAGCCGCACCCTCTGCGGGAACATGATAGTTCTTGAATGTAACCGTAAAGTCGGTTGCAGTCCAGATTGCTATGAACTCTGCACCGTCAGCATCCATTGTTCCGAAATCGGTAACGGGTGTGTCGGGATCTTCGGGAGTTGCCCAGCCGCCGAATTCAAAGCCGTCTCTTACGGGTGTTTCAGCGGGAGCAACGATAGCTTCGCCGAAAGCAACCTCAATGGTTTCAACGGGTCTGCCTGTGCTCTCGAATACGCCCTCGCCGGCATCAAATACGGCATTGAGTGAATTCTTAGCCCACTGTGCAATAACCTTAACATCCTTGTCGGGCATTACAACGGGAATCTTTGCAGCGTCGCCGTTTTCATCTACCCAGCCTGTGAAGGTGTAGCCTGCCTTCTCGGGATCAGCTACGGGTGTTACGGTTGCATTATAGTAATAGTCATAGTCGGTTTCAACGCCGTCAACAACTACTGTCAGTTTATGCGGATTTCTTGCAAAGAAAGCCTTGAGCGTAAGAGTGCCTGTTACGGGAATTGTGCCTGTAAGTACACTGTTTACGGTATCAAGCGTGAAGCCTGCGGGAACGGTAACGGAAGCTGTTCTTTCATCACCGACAACTCCGTCATTGTAATTGAATACCATGGTCGGAGTTGTTGAATATGTGCCGTCAGTCTCCATCTGATAAACTTCAAGAACATAACCTACATTTGCATTGGGAGCCCATTTTGCGGTAAACTCAAGAGCCTTTGCGGGCATTGTGCCGTAATCTGTGGGCTGCTTGTCGTCAGCATCAAACCAACCGCCAAATACATAGCCGGCTTTGGTGGGAGCCGATGTGGGAGCGGGAATTGCCGCACCGAAATCGGTTGCCGTCGGTCCGTAATAAACCGTATCGTCAACAATATAGGTTACATCATAGCTGTTAACCGTCCAGCTCACGATAATTTCAACATCATCGCCGGGCATTGTTGAGGGAACCGTTGTGGGATCGCCGTTGCCGTCAACCCAACCATTGAAGGTGTAGCCTTCTTTTTCGGGATCTGCTATGGGATCAACAGGAGCTTCAAACGGATATTCAACCTCTGTAACCGTTCCGTCAACATTAACGGTAAGCTTGTTGACCTCACGAACATAGTAAACCTTAAGTACGGTTGTTCCGTCAGCTGCAATAACAGCTTCAAGAACGGATGCAGCTGCATCAACCGTAAAGTTTTCGGTTGTGTCGGGAACTGCCGTTACGGTTGACTCGGTTTTTGCAGTGAGAGTATCAACTCTGTCAGCAACTGCGGGATATGCCATATCAACCGTCATGTAGTAATGCTCAACCGTATATTCAACATCAGCGGGAGTCCATACTGCATAGAAGGTCTTTCCTTCCTCGTCCATTGTTCCGAGGTCTGCGATAACGGTTTCACCGTCCGTTGACCAGCCGAGGAAATCGTAACCGGTCTTGGTGGGCTCAGAATCGGGCTCGATTACGGGAGTTCCGAATACGGAAGCCGTTGTCTGATAAGGATCAGCGTCATCAAGCTCTTTGTAGAAGTTGGAATCAAACTCCAACGCGTTCCACTGAGCCGTAAGAGTGATATCGCCTGCGGGCATGGTTGCGGGAACCTCTGCATCCCAGCCTGCAAATTCATAACCAAGCTTTGTGGGATCATCGGGAGCAGTAATATCGGTTGCATAATCCTGAGTAATGGGAGCAATCTCGCTGCCTCCGTCGGTATCAAAAGTAATTGTGTACTGATTGATTGTCCACTGTGCCTGATAAGTTGCATCACCGACTGCCACTGCTGCAACACCGGGATTCCAGCCCTTGAAGGTATGACCCTCTCTGACGGGATCCGTGGGAGCAACAACCGTTGCGCCGTGATAATAGGTGCTGACTGAAGTGGGATTTCCGTCAATGGTGCCGCCCATTGCATAGAAGCCTATTGTGTAGGTCTTTCTTGCATAGTAAACTTTCAGAACCGTTGAGCCGTCGGGAGCAACGGTAGCGGAAAGTACGGAGTTAGCGGTGTCAACATAGAAGCCCTCTGCAACGCTCGGGGTAACTTCTACGGTCTTATCGGTTGTGCCTGTCTTGTTTATTACATCGGGTGTGCCGTAAGCTCCGGCGGTATCCATTGTGTAAATTTCAACCGTATAAGGAGTATCATCAGCAGGAGCCCAGACAGCCGTGAAGGTCTTGCCTTCGGTATCCATTGTGCCGACCGTCGGATCCCAGCCTGAGAATACATAGCCCTGCTTTACGGGAGCTTCGGGAGCTTCGATATCCGTGTTATAAACAGTGGGAACTGTTTTGCTTGTTACGGTTTCATCACCGTCAAAGTAACCGCCGTCAGCCTCAAATACTGCGTCATATGTGTTTGCGGTAAATACTGCATCAAAGGTGAGGTTTTCAGCAGGCATTGTTGCAGGAACGGAAGGAGTCCAGCCCTCGAAGGTATAACCAACCTTTTCGGGATCGGCAGGAACATCAACATCCTCGCCGAAAAGAATCTGATAAGCTTCGTATTCCTGACCGTCTACATTGTATACAGCAGTGTATTCAATGGGAGTCCATGTGGCGTTAAAGGCTTTTCCTTCAGCATCCATTATGGAAACTTCGGGCTCCCAACCGACGAACTTATAACCTTCCTTGGTGGGGTCTGCGGGTGCCTTAATAACATCGCCGTAAGCCGTGGGAACGCTTGCATACTCAGCGCCGTCAACATAGAATACTGCATCATATGCATTTGCTTTAAGCTTATAGTAAAGACTTACATTATTGGCAGGCATTGTTGCGTCTGCTGCAAGAGGAGTCTTAAATGTAACATCGGTATACGCAACCGAAAGAGCATAGCCTTCGGGAGGCGTATAGGATGCAGGATTGGTAACAATCTTGTCACCGTAAGCTGTTCTGGCTTCCGCTACCAAATTGAATTCAAGGGTTTCGGGATTAAGAACATAATAGCTTACATTATAAGTTGAGGGTTCAAAAATTGCGTAGTAGGTTGTATCCGCAAGAGGATAATTTGCGGGAAGACCCGTTATAACAGCTCCCGTAGGATCTGTTGACCAATTAACGAAATAGTGACCCTCACGAGAAGGTGTTTCGGGAACAACGAAAGTATCACCTGCGGTAACCGTCTGAATAACATCGGGCTCACCGTTATTAAGATTATAGGTGATTTCAATTTCGTCAATCCAAAGAGCCTTCAAAACAGTGTCGTCATAAGGAATTGTTGCGGGAATTTCAACAACATCGCTGACTGTCGGATTTTCGATTGAAGCGTCAACCCAACCGATAAATGCAGAACCTGCTTTGGTAACTTCGGGGATTGCTGCTGCATCAATCGCATCACCGATATCGCCGTCAACAACATATTCATTGGGATCGCCTGTGCTGAAAGAGCCGCCGTTTGCCTGGAAAGTAACGCTGCTGTAAGTGCTTACGGGATTGCTCTCAACAATCGGATTAACATCCCAAAGGAACATACCGACAACATCGCTGATATCGCCGCCGTCGGTGCTGAGGGGAACATTAATGTATGCATCGCTGCCTGCTCCGGAATTCTGAATGGTTTCAGGAACGATGAAGAAGTCGCCCTCGCCGCTTGCTGTTGAACGAACCTGAAGATCAAACTCTGCAAACCATTCATCTCCGCTGAGCTTGCTGCCCTTTGTGGGATTAAACTGATATATAAGAGTTATTGCCGAATGCGTTGATACAAACTCATCGGTAATATATCCGTAATCAACAAGGTCTGTGAGAATTCTGTTGCTGGGAGCAATTCTGGTGAAATCACCTGTTGCGTTTGTTGCTCCCGCCGAGCTTGAAGCATCGGTGTTGGTTACAAGAGACTGACTCTGCTCAAGTGTATATGCATCGGTAAAGAAATCCTGATCATAGAAAAGAATTATATCGCCGCCGTTTGTAAAATAGGTGGTGTCAATGAACAACCTGGCTTTTACAATTTCGCCCGGCTTAACCTTCTCGGTAAATATCCACTCACCGGTTACGGGATCTTTTCTGTAAATTTCAGTTCTGAATGTAAGGGTTTCGCCCGAAGCTGTGGTTGATTCCCAAACAGCCTCATACTCTGTATCTGCTGCGGGATATGCGGTTATCTGAGCGGGAGTGTCGGATGTTCCCTTTGCTCTCCAGCCAAGGAACCTGTAATTGGTTTTTGTGGGAGCTTCTACAGTAACGGGATCACCGGCATCGCCTTCAATAACTTTTGAGGTTGTGCCGTCGGCAAATTTGCCGCCTGCAGTATCAAGAGTTGATGAAACAAAGTTTGTGAAGAGGGTTACGGGCTGGCTCGCATAATTAATTGTGGCAGTCCAGTTGGACATACTTACAACACTTTCATTATATGCGCTTGCCTGACCCTTGGGAACATCGATTGCACCAAATGTGAAATCGGGTGTGCATGTGGTCTCTTCAACTGCGAAGAAATCGCCTGTTCCAACCGCGTCACTCTTAACGGTGAGCGGAATTTCGCAGAACCAATAGTTTCCGTTGAACTTCTGATTCTTGCTGTTTGCATTGAAATAATAGCCAATGTAAACAAAATCATGTGTTGCTGCAAAATCTGCGGTAATCCTGCCTGCATCAACCATATCCTGTTCAATAGTGGTTCTTGACTGTGAACCGTAGAATTTGCCGGTTATTCCATAAGGCGAATTTGAATAATAGGAATTAACCGTAAGGGTTTCATAGGACGTGCCGAACGAATCGGTAAAGAAATCACTGTTATAGAAAAACAGTAAGTTACCTGCGTTTGAGTAATAATCCGTGTTAAGATAAACTCTTGCTTTTACCTGTTCGCCTTGCTTAACCTTTTCTGTTTCAATCCATTCTCCGCCAACCTGTCTTAATATCTTGGTTGACACGCTTAATGCGAAGCCGTCATCAACGGTTGCATCCCATGCAAGGGCGGCCGTTGACAAAGTCCCGAGAAGCATCAGAATCGCCAAAGCAACAGCAACTAACCTTTTAGTTTTTTTCATGAGAGAATTCCTCCTTGTGTTATATCCGACGGCAAAAGCCAATCGGACTGCGGGCGGCTGTGCTAATTCCGCCTGCTGATTTTGGTAAACTATTCTCATCCTGCGGAGTAACCCTCCGCAGGATGAATATTAGGTTAGATAGTAACTTTTAACGATGGACGGTTCCCGTTGTCTGATCAATCAGCGAAATACCGATTGAAGTGTTGCTGATATCTGAAGCGTCAGTAGCATTAACCTTGCCGTCCTTGTTAAGATCTGCTGCCATCGTTCTGTAAGGATTGTAATCGGGATTTTCAACAAGCGCGCCGTCAACATACTTAGTCTGAGATGACCAGCTGGTCAGTCTGAACGCTTCATCGTCTGCCATTGAAGCGTCGGTAGAGTTAACGCGTGAGTCGCCGTTAAGGTCTCCGAATACAACGATAACATATGTTTCAAGCTTATCGCCGGTAACATTATCGTAAAGATCAACGATAGTGCCGGTACCGTAGCATCTGTCAGCAACGGGAGTGATGGTGATATAGCCGTCACCCTCAACATCAAGATATGTGCCGAGGAGAAGCTCTTCTGTGAGTCTCTCACGGAGACCGTAGATAACCATATTGTCTCTGTCGATTACCGTTGTTGAACCTGCCATGGGTATAAGCTTAACCGGTACTCTTTCGAATACAGGAACTATTGTTATATTGTTTGCAGGCATTACTGCGGGAACATTGTCCCAATTAAGGAATACATAATATTCCTTTTCGGGTGTTTCTGTGGGAACGGGAACGGTTTCGCCGGCTCTTACAAGCATTTCTTCAAATACTTCGCCGCCGACATCCGTAAGGTAAGTTACCTTATAAACCGCATTCTCAAACTTAGCAACGATAATGAGATCCTCAGCAGGCATTGTTGCGGGAACTGCGGGCTCCCAGCCTGTGAAGGTCATGCCGTCAACTGTCGGATCCTCGGGAGCAACAACTGCTGCACCGTAAGTATACTGTGCAACGCTCTTTGTGCCGTTGACGACATAGGTTATTGTGTAAACCGTGTCTTCCCAAGTTGAGGTGAATACAAGATTCTCTGCGGGCATTGTTGCGGGAACCTCGGGTGACCAGCCCTTGAAGGTCTTGCCGGTCTGAGCAGCGGGCTCGTAAGCGGGTATAGCCGCTCCGTAGTAAACATTAACGGGAGCTTCGCTGTCGTAGGTTACCGTGTAGATATTTCTTGCATAGTAAACCTTGAGAACCATTGAACCGTCGGCAGAAATCGCCTTGCTCAGCTCGCTCAGAGCGGTATCAACCGTGCAGCCGACTATTGTTCCGGGAACGATGGTCTGAACCGAACCTGTTGTACCGTAAGCAACTGTTGCTGCTGAAAGCGAGTAGTTGCCGTTGGTATCCATCATATAAACCTCGATGGTGTATCTGGTGTTAGTGCCGTTTGTCCAAACAGCTTCATAAACAACATCCTTAGCAGGCATCTTAGCGGGCATTGCCTCGCCTGTTTCCTTAGCAAACCAGCCAACGAAGGTGTAGCCTTCCTTCTCTTCAACAGAAGGAGCTGCTATTGCTGAGTCAAACTCAACATCTTCGGGACCTCTTACAACAGCTCCGTCAACTTCAAATGAAAGCTTGTAGCTGTTGATATTCCACTGTGCCTTAACAGTTACATTCTCTGCGGGCATTGTTGTGGGAACTGCGGGAGTCCAGCCGTTGAAGGTGTAACCTGTCTTGGTCGGATTTGCGGGAGCGGTTACTGCTGTGTTGTAATCCTGAGTAATCGAGTTAACGGTTGAACCACCGTCGGTATCGAATGTGATTGTGTACTGATTAATAGTCCACTGTGCGGTAATTGTTACATTCTCTGCGGGCATTGTTGTGGGAATTTCCTTATCCCAGCCGTCGAAGGTGTAACCTGTCTTAGCGGGATCCTCAACAGCAGCAACATCTGCACCGTAGTAATAAGTTACGGGAGTCTCAACACCGTCAACTACGGTCTTGAAG